>NZ_CP150326.1:4465833-5184166 GCF_051530145.1 Sorangium sp. So ce302
CGCGCGCGGCGTCCGCGCGATCAAGGTGAAGCTCCGCTCGCGCGGGGAGGACGGCTTCGCGCGCGACCTCGAGGCGCTGCGCGCGCTGCGGCGGGAGCACCCGGGCGTCGAGCTCCGGCTCGACGCGAACGCGGCGTGGTCGCTCGACGAGGCGCCCCGCCGGCTCGCGCTCCTCGCGCCGCTCGGCCCGCGCTTCGTCGAGCAGCCGGTCGCGCCGGAGCTCCTCCACCACCTCGGCGCGCGCGAGGTCCCGTGGGCGGCCGACGAGTCGCTCGCGGTCGAGGGCATGCCGGAGCGCCTGCTCGAAGCGGAAGGCTGCGCCGCGTTCATCCTGAAGCCCGCGATGCTCGGCCTGCTGCGCGCGCACACGCTCGGCTGCAGGGCACAGGCGCGCGGCCTCGACGCCGTGGTGACGCACCTCTTCGACGGGCCCATCGCGCTCGCCGCCTCGTGTGAGCTCGCGCTCGCCTTGCCGCGCGCGCCGCTCGCGTGCGGCCTCGACGCGCACGCCGGCTTGGAGGCGTGGCCCGCGATCCGGATCCCGCAGCTCCGCGAGGGCGGCCTGGTCGCGGCCAGCGATCAGCCCGGCCTCGGCATCCGGCCATGGACGGGCTGAGCCTCCTCGATGCCGCGCGCGATCCCGCGCTCGCCGCCCGGACAGCGATCGTCCTCGGCGGCGCCGAGGACGACGCGCCGCGCGCGATCGACGTCCCCGCCCTCGGCGTCGGCCCCGGCGGCGCCCTCCGCTTCGGCGAGCTGGCGCCCGCGGTCGCGGCCGTATCCGTCCGGCTCGCCCGCGCGGGGGTAGGGCAGGGAGCCCGCGTGGCGCTGGTCGCCCCGAACGCGCTCGGGACCGTGGTCGTCATCCACGCGCTGCTCGCGCTCGGCGCCGTGCTCGTCCCGATCCATCCCCGGCTCACGGCCGGCGAGGCGGGCCTCCTGATCGACGACGCGCGCCCCGACCTCGTGCTGCGCGAGCCTGCGCTCGCCGCCCTGCTCGACGACGCCGCGCCGGAGATCGGCGCGCTCCGCGAGCGCGGGGCGCGCGCCGCTGAGGCCGCGCGCGTCCCGCCGCCGGACGCTTCCGGCGATCTGGCGATCGTCTACACCTCGGGCACCACCGGGCGTCCCAAGGGCGCGGTGCTCTCGCGCCGCGCGTTCCTCGCCGCCGCCGAGGGGAGCGCGGCCAACCTCGGCGTGCGCGACGACGACCGCTGGCTGCTCTGCCTTCCGCTCTGCCACGTCGGTGGCCTCTCGATCGTGACCCGCTGCTTGCTCGCGCGCCGCGCTGTCATCCTCGCGCCTCGCTTCGAGCCCGCCTCGGTGCTCGCCTCGATCGTCCGCGACCGCGCGACGCTGCTCTCCGTGGTGCCGACGATGCTGCTCGCGCTGCTGGAGGCCGATCGCGACAACGTCCTCGCCCGGCTCCGCGCGGTGCTCGTCGGCGGCGCGGGCGCTCCGGAGCGGGCGCTCGACGAGTGCGCGCGCCGCGGGGTCCCCGCGCTCACCACGTACGGCCTCACCGAGGCGTGCTCGCAGGTCACCGTGCAGCGCCCGCGCGATCCGCGCGCGAGAGAGCCGGGCTCCGGCTCCCCGATCGCCGGCGTCGAGCTTCGCGTCGAGGGCGCCGGCAGCGACGGCGTGGGCCGCATCGAGATCCGCGGCCCGGTGCTGTTCCGCGGCTACTACCGCGGCCCCGACCGCGCGCCGGAGCTCTCGGTCGACGGCGCCGGGTGGTTCGGCACCGGCGATCTCGGCGCGCTCGACGCCGCCGGGCGGCTGCACGTCGCGGCGCGCCGAAGCGATCTCATCGTGACCGGTGGAGAGAACGTCTACCCCGCCGAGGTGGAGCAGGTCCTCGCGTCCTGCGAGGGCGTCGCCGGCGCGGTGGTGTTCGGCGTGCCTGACGATCGCTGGGGTCAGGTCGTCGCCGCGGCGATCGTCCCCGATCAGGCCTCGCCCTGCGAGGCGGGCGGCGCCGCACCCTCCCCCGCATGGCTCGGCGATCTCGCGGCCGTCGTCGCGGCGCGGCTCGCCCCGCACAAGCGCCCGCGGCGCCTCTGCGCCGTCGCGGCGCTGCCGCTCACCGCGGCCGGCAAGCTCGATCGCGCCGGCGCGGCGGCGCAGCTCGCGGCCGCGCTCGCCCCGTTCCCACCACGCTAGCGCCCGGCGCGCCGTCCGGCGGCCGTCGCTCGGCGCGGTTAGGCGAGCGCGCTGCGCAGATCGTCCGGGAGCGGGCACGGCGTGAAGCGCGCGCCGTCGATGCACACGTGCACGGTCTGCCCGATGGCGGCGACGCGGCCCGCCGTCGTCATCGTCACGCGGTAGCCCACCGTGAACGACGTGTCGCCGAGCTTCGGCGCGAGCACCTCGACCTCGATGGTGTCACCGAACCGGAGCGGCAGGAGGTAATCCGCCTCGGCGTGGACGAGCGGCAGCTTGATCGTGCCGCCCGCGATCATCGCAGGAAGATCGATGCCTCGCTCCTTCAGCGCGATCATGTACGCGTCGCTGAAATACTCGAGGACGCGCGGATAGAAGACGATCCCGGCCGCATCGACGTCCTGGAAGCGCACGGCGCGGCGCTCCACGGCGAGGCGCGGCGCGGTCTGCTTGAGCTCATCGACGCTGAACGCGCGCTTCATCGCGCCGCAGGTTAGCGCAGAGGCGCCGAGCACGTCGCGAGGAGCGCGGTGCTCCGCCGCACCGCGGCGCCCTCCTTCTCCAGCTCTGACGCGGGCGGTCAGGTCTTACCGCCGACGCTTCGCCGGGTCGTTCTGCTGTCCCTTTCTGCTCGCCGTCGTCCGTTTCGCAGTCCATGCTCGCCCGCGATGGCTGACCGACGTCCCGGCGGTCTCGGGGCCGGGTCCCGCAGGCTGCGTCGCGCCACCTCGAAGGATCGCGAGCGCCGCGCGATGCGATGCCTCCGGGCCCGAGCGCCGCGTTCCCGCGGCGTGCTCGTGGCGCTCGCTTGTCTCCTGGGAGCGAGCTTCGCGGCCGCGTGCGAGTCGGCACCGGTGTCGACCCCGACGCCGATGCCCTCTCAGAGCCCGCCCGTCGCTGCGCTGCCGCGGCCTGCGTTCGCGGAGACCTCGACGCCGACCGGCGCGGCGCACGCGTCGAACCCGCTCGGCCTCCCCCCGTACCCGATCAAGCTAGAGCCAGGCCGCCGCGTGTTCACCTTCTCGGACCGGATGCTCGCCGGGGCCAAGCTCGGGTCCACGCTCGTGCTGTACGCGGCGACCGTGGTCGGCTTCGACGGCGACGACCTCATCGTCGAGGGGAGGGGCGGACCGTCGTACAAGGTTCACCCGGGCTACGTCATCCCCGTGCCCGACGCGCCCCGCCTCCGGCCCCACGACCCGCTGCTCACGGAGTGGAACGGCGTCATGAAGCATGCCGTCCTCACCCGCTTCGTGAAGGACAAGATCGAGGTCCGCTACACCGACATGGACCCGCGGACTCCGCTCGCGCAGCTCAAGGGGGTTCGCTTCGTCGTGCAGACCGCGGGGCTCGCCCCCGGTAACTTCGCCGCATGGAAGGACGGCGAGACGTGGCGCCACGTGCTGCTCGTGTCGCGGCTCGGCGGTCCTCCGGCCGAGCCAGGCGCCGTCCTGACGTCGCTGCCCACCAGCTCCGCGCGGTGGTTTGCCCTCGGTTACGGCGGCGCCGCATTGCTCGCCGACGAGTCGGCGCTCCGTCCGCTCCCCGTCAAGCCGCAGCTCAAGATCGGGGCGAGCGTCTGGGCCGAATGGGTCGGCGCGCTGCGCCCCGCCGTCGTGCAGAGCGCCGAAGAGACAGGCCTGTACACGGTCAAGTTCGAGCGCGCCGGGCGGCCGGCCACGGTCGGCTGGGGGCTGCTCACGCCGCCGCTCGATCTGTAGTAGCCGCACGGCACCGCAAGAGCGCGTCGATCGAGCCTCTACCCTGGCCCGAGGAGCGCGCCTGGCCCATGGCGAACTTCCGAGGTGGGCGAGCGCCGGATCGCGCATCTCGCCGCGCCGCAAAGCGGCGATCCGGAGTCGAGCAACGCCGCTTGCACGCAGCGCCGGTGCGCAAGACGCTACGCGTTTTCGCCCGATATGGAGAGTGGTAAGCGCTGTAGTATGGATCTCAGGAGCGCATGGCTGGCGACGCGCCAGTGGGTCCCTTTCACCCTCAGGACCATGGCGTACGGCACCGTGTCTCTGACGCTGGGCCCCCTCACGCCGCAGCGCTCGGCGAGCCTGTGGGCGATGCGCCGCTGGTGTCAGGCGAGCGCGCGAGGGCTCGATATCGAGATCCAGGCGAGCGGACTCGAGAACGTCCCTCCCGGGGTGTTCGTCTACTGCTCCAACCACCAGAGCCTTCTTGACATCCTGGCCCTCGGCGCCGCGTTGCCGGGCGATTTCAAGTGGGCTGCCAAGCGCTCTCTCATGAAGATCCCATTCCTCGGCTGGCACCTCCGGCTCGCGGGCCATGTGCCGGTCGATCGCACGGTCGGCTCCCGCGCCGCGGTCGAGGCGATCTCGCGGTTCGAAGAGGTGCTCAAGAGCGGCAAGCCGCTGCTCGTCTTCCCCGAGGGGACGCGGAGCGAGGACGGCATCCTCCGGCAGTTCAAGAACGGCGGCTTCTATGCAGCCGTCCGCGCCGGCGTGCCCGTGGTGCCGGTCGCCATCGACGGCACGCACCTCCTCATGAAGAAGGGTGCCCTCGACACCGGCGACGGCACCCTGCGGATCGTCCGTGTCCGGGTCGGCGCGCCGATCGCCGTGCGCCCGGACGGCCGCGAGGGCGCGCGGGTCAACGAGCTGCGCGAGCGCGCCCACGCCGCGGTGAGCGAGCTCCTCCGCTCGATCGGCGGTCGCGTCGAAGCGCCGGACGGAGCCGTGGCCGCATCGGAGGCGCCGGCGAGCGGCGCCCGGACCGAGCAGGCGTCCGGCTGACGGGTCGACGCGCCGGCGGGGCGGATCAATCGCAGAGGCTGGGGAGCGCGTCGATCTCGGCGAACAGCTCGTCGTAGCCGTCGATGCGACGGCCACCGTGCGCCTCATCGTCGAACCGGTAGAACACGCGCCGCGCGACCGGCATCACGCCGCCGTTGTCGTAGGCCTCGGCGTCGGTCGCCGTGTTGCCGAAGGCCCACGCGGGCAGCATCTCCCTTCCGTCGAACAGCCGCTCCAGCTCCGCTGTCTTGTACTCCGCGGCGCCGTCGCCCGTCGCGCCCGTCAGGCCCAGCGTGGTGTGCACGATGCCAGGCGGGAAGCCGTACGCCTCGAGGAAATCGCGCGTGCGCTGGACGAGCCACTCCGGCCGCGCGGTCAGGTACATCGGGCGGTAGCCCTTCGACGTGAGCCGGTGGAGCGCCGCCGCGGCGTGCGCGTGCGCGTCGGGCAGCTCGCCGAGGAGGAGCGAGGTGAACTCCTCGGTCTCCGTGCCGGTGAGCGTCCCATCGATGTCGCTGACGAACATCGGCGCGCCCCGCGGGACGACCTCGATGAAGAGATCGGTGCTCGAGAGGTCGCCGCGGACGACCAGGTGGACCCGGTGCCGGCCCGGACCGAGCCGCTGCGCCGCGGGGATCTCGAAGTAGACGCGGCCGCCGTCATCGCTGACACCCTCGACCGCGCGGTGCGCCGAGTCCGCTTCCGTCGTGGTCGCCGAGCCGAGGCGCTCCCACGCGCCGCCGCAGCCGCGGAGCAGATAGATGTCGACCCGCTCATCCTTCAGGTCCTTGTCCGTGATCCCGTAGGCGAACTTTCCGATGATCCACTGCGGGTCGTCCGGCGTCAGGTAGAGGTCGCGTCCGCGGTGGTTGGGGCTCCCAGCGCCGGCGATGAGGTACGAAGACGGGTGATTCCACGCGAGCTCCTCGCCCGGATCGGGCGGCGCCGCGTCACACGCCGGAGGTGGGTTGCAGGAGGCTCCCGGCGCCCCGCCGCCGCTCGAACCGCCGTCCTCGCCGCTCGGCGCGCCGCCGCCGCCATCATTCTGGCCCCCGCCGCTGTTCTGGCCGTCGCCATCGCTGCCCCGGCCATCGTCATCGCCTCCCTGGCCACCGCCCCCGCCTCCGCTCGGCGCCCACTCGAGCGTCGCGTCGGCCGATCCGCAGCCGATCGCGAGCGCTGTTGTCGCCATGACAAGTAGGATCCTGGTCTGCATCGGGCCCGAGTGTGACCGAGTCGCCCCCGTTCGAACAGCGACCTCCGGTCATCGAGGGCCTCCCGGGGGACCGCGCTCGCCCCTTGCGCGCTGGCCCGACTCCGGGCAATCGTAGCGGCCCCAACGATGCCCAAGCCCGATCCGAAGGTCTTGCTTCGCCACACCGGTGACTATCTCAAGGCGCACCCCGAGGAGATCGCGAGGGCGCTCCGCGGCGCGCTCCGCCTGCGGTTCGGCGTCCCGATCGATGCGCTGCGCTATCTGGCGCGAGAGCTCAGCGGCGGCAAGCGCGCGCCGAAGGACATCGTGATCGAGGCCGCGCCCCCGGGCCTGCGCCTCGCCCTGACGGTGAAGATCATGGGCGCCCCGATCCGGGCCTCGTTCACGGCCTTCGCCGAGGAGCTCGACGTGCGCGCGGACGCGATCCAGGTCGGCCTGCGGATCGCCGACCTCAAGCTGCAGGTGCTGGGCGACGAGGCCTCGCCGATCGCCGGGCTGATCGGCTCGGGGGCGATCGACCTGAACAAGCCGGGCGATCTCGTCTCCTTCATGCCCAAGCGGCCCGCCGCGCTGATCGACGCGAAGGGTGACAGGATTACCCTGGATCTCCTCAAAATCCCGGCCCTCGGCGGGAATCCGACGGTCGTGCGGGCGCTGCGCATCTGCGCGCCGGTGCTCGGTGTCCGTGCGCTCAAGACCAAGGATGACCACCTGGACGTGCACCTCAAGGCCACCCCCTCCGGGGTCGCCGCCGCGATCGCCGCGGTGCGCGCGGGTCTCTGAGGCTCTTTCCGGTGGGGGCCGTCGCCCGCTAGACTTCTCCGTGCATGTCTCGGCTCCCCGAGCCCGCGCCGGCTGCGCTCTCGTTCCAGTTCCTTGCCGAGATTGCGTCCGGGGCCACCACCCGCGTTGATCTCTGCAGGTCGGCAGGTCCGCACCGGCCTGGGGAGCTGCTCGCCGTCAAGCGGCTGCACCCGCACTTCGCCGAGGATCAGAACGTCTCCACCCGGTTCCTCGACGAGGTGCGCACGACCGCGGCGCTCAAGCACCCGAACGTGGTCGAGGTCGCCGGCTGGGGGACGGACGAGCAGGGGTGGTACTTCGCCGTCGAGCTCGTGCAGGGCGTGAGCCTCGCGCGGCTCATGAAGACCGTCTTCGACACCGGCGAGATGTTCTCCGAGCGGCTCGTCGTCCACGTCGGCGCGACGCTCTGCCGCGGGCTCAGCGCGGCGCACGAGCTCCGCTCGCCTGCCGGCGCGCTGCTCAACCTCGTGCACCGCGATCTGACGCCGGGCAACGTGCTCGTGGGGTTCCAGGGCGAGGTGAAGATCGCCGATTTCGGGCTCGCCAAATCGTCGCTCCGCGTGATGACGACGGCCGTCGGAGCGCGCCGGCGCGTGACGACGTACATGGCGCCGGAGCAGGCCCGCGGGGGCGCCGCCGACAGGCGCTCCGACCTGTTCTCGCTCGGCGTCGTGCTGTTCGAGCTCTTCACCGGCAAGCACCCGTGGCCGTCGACGAGCGACTACGAGCTCCTGCGGAGCATGTCGACGCAGCCAGCGGCCGACCTGCGGGAGCTCCGGCCGAAGATCGACAAGGAGCTCGTGTCGATCGTGATGCGCTGTCTCGAGAGGGACCCGCCGTCGCGCTTCCAGAGCGCGGACGAGATCCTCGCTCGGCTGGAGGGCTGGCTACACAGCCACGGGTACCACGAGGGGAACGAGGAGGCGCTCGGGCGCTTCGTGCGGCGCAACGCGATGAGACAGATGCGCTGGTTCGAGCGCGCCGTCACCGGCGGCTTCGCCGGGGTCGCCAAGGCGCCGCGCCCCTCGCTCTCGACAGCCGAGGCGATCCCGCGCCGGCCCTCGGCCGATCCGCGGGGCAGGGGGGCGAACGCCCCCGGTCGGCTCCGCGGCAGCGGGGGCGCGCGCGCTCAGAACGACGACGCGACCGACATCGAGGCGCGCCGCGGGACGCTGTCCCCGTCGCCGACCGGCCTCACGCCGCGCGAGGCGGACGCCGCGGACGACGACCTCGGCCGGCGCGGACCGATGGCCTCCGAGACGGCCGACGAGGCGACGGTCGTCGTCGGCAGCAACGGCAGGGTGCGCGCAGATCCCGGGTCCTCCAGCTCGGGCGGAGGACGGCGCCGCAGCAGCCTGCCCTCGTACGGATCCCTCACCGATCGGGACAGCGAGCCGCTGCCGGTGTCGGGGAACGAGCTGCGCGCGACGTCCGGGAACGAGGCGACGCCCTCGATCTCTCCCGTGGCCGCGTTCTCCGTGGATCACGACGCCGACACACCGCTCACGGCGCAGGGCGTGCCGGCAGGGGCGAGGCCGCTGCACGCGGAGGTCGACCGCCTCACGACCGAGGCGCTCCGGCTCCGCGAGGAGGCGCGCTTCGCGGTCGCCCACGCCGAGCGCAAGCTGGCGCTGGCCAAGGTGGCTGCTCACCTCTCCGAGATGGCCACCGAGGCGCTGCGCCTCTCCGCGAGCGCCGCCCCGGAGCGCGCGTCGCACCGCCTCGACGAGGCGCTCGCGCTCGAGCGGGCGATGCACAAGGTGATGTCCGCGCCGCTCACGCTCGCGCCCGAGACGACGGCGCTGCCTGTCGCGTGGGGCAACGAGCAGCGGGCCATCCTCGCCCAGCTCGGCCTCGAGCACCTGGCGTCACCGGCCGCGTCGAGGCCCTCGGATTTCGGCGCGCCCCCGCATCGGCTCACTCCGGCGCCCGGGGACGTGAGCGCGGCCCAGCATCGGCTCACTCCGACGCCCGGGGATGCGGGCGCGGCCCAGCCGTTCATGGGCGCCGACCCCGCGAGGAGCGACGCGGCAGGCGTGCCATCCGCCGCGCTCGCCGTCCGGGGTGACGCTGCGGGCGACGCGATCGGCCCGCCCACCGCCGCGGACGCTGTCGCGTTTCAGGCCAGCCTCCGGCCGATGCTCCTCGGCGTGCCGCGCGCGCTCGCGCTCGCCGTCGCGGCGGCGGCCTTCATGGCGTTCGTCTTGCTGGCCTGGTTCTATTCCTGAAGCGCCGCTGCGCGCGCGCGCGAGCGCACCCGACGCGCCGAGACGTCGCTTGATCCCGGCGGGGCACGGCGGCTACCGTCCTTGGATCATGAGCGAGCAAAGCGACTGGGTGCTGATCGGCCTGGATGAGACCACGGCGCGCCGGCAGGGGATCCCCGCGCGCATGCCGGTGCCTCGAGGGGAGTTCGAAGGGCTGGCTGACAAGGGGCTCAGCATCGACGCCGCCCGCAAGTGGATCAAAGACTTCCTCACGAACTCCGAGCCCGGCAAGAGCGGCGTCTGGCGCAAGCAGAACAGCACGCTCGTCTCGCAGTTCGAGGCGTTCCTCGACAAGGCTCCGGTCTGGGAGCGCGCGCAGAAGGCGTTCGGCGAGCGCGATTACGAGAAGGCGATCTCGGCGCTCAAGCGCATCATCACGATGGATCCCGACGATCACGCCGCGCGGCTGAACCTCGCCTCGGCGCAGGCGAACATGGGCGATCACCCCGCGGCGCTGAAGAGCTTCCAGGCGATCCGAAAGACGTTCCAGGGGGACGCCGACTACCACGTGGCGCTCGGGCAAGTGCACCTGGCGATGCAGAAGAAGGACGCCGCCCTCGACGAGATGGTGCTCGCGCTCGAGGCGAAGCCCGACTGCCAGCCGGCGCTGGACGCGATGGTCCAGCTCGGGGTCCTCCTGCCGATCTACGAGAACCCGCGCGACGCGGCCTCGCTCGTCTACGTGCGCTCCGACGCGGTGCTCGAGTACCTCGCGGGCCAGTGGGACGCGGCGCCGCGCGACGGCGCCTTCTATCTCGAGCAGCTCGCCTACCACGAGCGCGAGCTCCGCCACGACGTCGCGCTGGCCGCAGCGGAGCGCGCCGTCGCCGCCTCGGGCGAAGGGGCGAGCCGCGAGCGCGCGCACCTCGCGCGGATCGCCGCGCTCCGATCGCTCGGGCGCACCGACGAGGCGCTCGCCGCGGCCGAGGCCTTCGTCGCGACGGCGCCGTCCTCGTCGGGCGCCTGGGTCGAGCTCGCCAAGTGCCTGTCCCAGGCGGGCCGCGGAGCGGAGGTGCCCGCCGCGGTCGAGCGCGCGCTCGAGAGCGACCCAGGCGACCTCGCCGCGCTCTCGCTCCGGTTCTGGCCGAGCGATCCCGCGGACATCCAGAAGGTCAACGAGGCGATCCCCGCGCTCGCCGCCTTCGTCGCGGCTCACCCCGAGAGCGCCGGCGCGCGCCGCTCGCTCGCCCGCGCCGAGCTGGTCGCAGGTCGGATCGACGACGCGCTCGCGGGCTTCGCGGCGGCCGTCGCGCTCGCGCCCGGGGACGACGACCTCCGGGCCGAGTACTGGACCGAGCTCGGGAAGCAGCAGCGGTACCCGGACATCATCGCCGATGCCGCGAAGCTCTCGGACCTCGCGAAGCGCGACTGGAAGCTGCGATGGAACGAGGCCGAGGCGTACGCCGCGCTCGGCAAGAACATCGAGGCGCGGGCGGCGTTCTCGGCCATCAACTTCGACGAGTCGCTGCACGTCGACGTGCGCCGCAGGGCCAAGCGCGCCGTCAAGACGATGGATGAGACGCCGCCCGTCGTGCCGTGACGCCGGGCCGCGGGCGGCGCGCGCTCAGAGCGAGCCGGAGACGCCGAGCCCGACGGTGTCGCCCGTGACGATCGGCTTCACCGACAGGGCGACGTCGTTGCGGACGAGCTTCTTCTCCGGCGCGGCGAGGCCGCCGATGAACATCGCGGCCCCGGCGACCTGAGCCAGCCCGTCGACCATGAGGACGAAGACGCCGCCGCCCTTCGCATCGGCGGTGCCGACGGTGATGAAGGGGCCGGCGAGCGGGATGTAGAGCGGGAGGTAGCTCTCGCCGCTTCCGCCGCTCGCCCTGTCAGCGCTCTCCGCCACGAGCCCGACCATCGCCGAGAGGATGTAGGTGACGCCGAACGTCACGGCGCCGCCGATGACCAGGCCGCGGCGCGCCCTCTCCTCGACGCGGTAACCTTCCGGGACGGCCTGCCCTTCCTCGTAGTTCATGATCCTCGGGCCAACCGGATACGAGCCGGAAGGCGAGGCGTATCCCGGAGGCGGGGCGTATCCCGGAGGCGGGGCGTATCCCGGAGGCGGGGCATATCCCGGAGGCGGGGCGTATCCCGGAGGCGGGGCGTATCCCGGAGGCGGGTAGTAGCCGGGCTGTTGCCCATACGGGGCAGGCGCGCCGTACGGCGCAGGGGCCCCGTGGGGCGCGGGCTGCGGCTCGGCGCCGGCAGGGGCGCCTGCGCGCGGCGAGGACGCAGCAGGAGGCGCCTGCGCGAAGGCGGAGGGGGCGCTGAGCAGGAGTGCGGCGAGAGGTGCTGCGCTGGCGAGGAGCGCTCGCCACGGGTGCGTCGAGGCGCCCTGTCCGGGATGGGTCGTCATGATCAATGACGCTAACGCAGCTCCGTCGCCGAGGTCCAGACGAGCGCAGGACGCCGGCGGGCGGCGTGTGTGCTCTCTGGCGCCGCCTATGCGCGCGTGCGCGCGGGCTCCATCGGCTGGTGCCTCCTCACGGCGCCACCGTCCATGCGCGCCTCGAGCTCCGGCGCGTGATGGTCCTCCAGGAGCGGCGGGATCTCGCCCGTGATCAACCGCGAGGCGCGCTGGTAGGTCACGTAGGAGAGGGCCCACGAGAACAGCACCAGGAAGCGGTTACGGAAGCCGATCAGGAAGAGGATATGGACGAACAGCCACGCGAGCCACGCCAGGAACCCGGAGAGCTTCAGCTTGCCGAAGTCGGCGACCGCCGCGGCGCGCCCGATCGTCGCCAGGGATCCCCGGTCGTTGTACCGGAACGGCAGCCGCGGCAGCCCCCGCAGGGTGCGCGCGATGCAGCGCGCGGCGTGGCGCCCTCCCTGGATCGCCGCGGGCGCCACGCCGGGCACGGGCGTCCCGTCCTCCTGCTTCAGCGACGCGAGGTCGCCGATCACGTAGATGTCCTCGTGACCCGGCACCGTCAGGTCCGGCGCCACCAGCACGCGCCCTGCCCGGTCGAGCGGCGCTCCGAGGGTGCGGGCGATGGCCGAGGCCGCCACGCCGGCCCCCCAGAGCACGGTCCTGGCCTCGATCCGCTTGTCGCCGATCGAGACCCCCTCCTCGTCGATGTCGGTGACGCGGCAGTTCGTCCGCACCTCCACGTTGAGCGCGGCCAGCTGCTGTCGCGCCTTCTCGCCGAGCTCCGGCACGTACGACGGCAGCACCTGCCCGGCCCCTTCCAGCAGGAGGATGCGGGCCTTGCTCGGATCGATGTGCCGGAACTCGCGCCTGAGCGTGTGCCTCGCGAGCTCCGAGAGGGCGCCGGCGAGCTCGACGCCCGTCGGGCCCGCGCCGACCACCACGAACGTCATCCAGGCGCTCCGCCGCGCCGGATCGGGCTCGCGCTCGGCCGCCTCGAAGGCGAGGAGGACGCGCCGGCGGATCTCGAGCGCGTCCTCGATGGTCTTGAGCCCGGGCGCGACGGCCGCCCACGCGTCGTTCCCGAAGTACGAATGCGACGCCCCGGCCGCGACGATCAGCTTGTCGTAGCCGAGCTCGCCGTCCTCGAAGATCACCCGCTTCTGGACGGGATCGATCGCCTTCACCTCGGCGAGGATCACGCTCGTGTTCTTCTGCTTGCGCAGCACGTGGCGGATGGGCGTGGCGATGTCGCTCGCGCTCAGGCCCGCCGTCGCGACCTGATACAGGAGGGGCTGGAACGTGTGATGGTTGTGCCGGTCGATCACGGTCACCCGTACCGGCTCGCGCCGGAGCGCCCGCGCCGCGTA
This sequence comes from Sorangium sp. So ce302, assembly GCF_051530145.1. GTDB lineage: Bacteria > Myxococcota_A > Polyangia > Polyangiales > Polyangiaceae > Sorangium > Sorangium cellulosum_B. The sequence continues at coordinate 4,478,787 of NZ_CP150326.1, forward strand.
GAGGCCGCCGAAGCCGGCACCGATGATGACGACGTGCTCCATGCCGTGGCCCTGGTTCCCGTACGCCACCACAGCAAGAGCGGGAGCCGCAGATCTCCCGCTTTGACCCTGGACGTGCAGGGGTGCGCCCTCGCTTGTTCGCGGGATGGAGGCCGCGAGACGGCCGCTCGCGATCCCCTCTCGTCCCCCTCTCGTCGGCGTCGCCGTCCGTTCGTCGGGCAGCGCCGGCGTCAGGCGCCCCAGGCGGTGCGCGGCAGGGGCCAGCCGATCGCCACCGGCCCGGCTAAGCCGTTTTGCCCTGGGCGATCCACTTGTTCATGAAGACCGCGCTGACCTCCCACCCTTGCCGCAGCTCCTTCTCGGCGCTGCTCTCGAGCATGCCGCCGACGCCGAACACCTTCGCTTCGATCGTGATCTCGGCGATCCGACGCACCTTGTTGTCGCCGATGGCCTCGGCGCGCACCACGCCTTCGTTCCGCATCTTGTCGGCCAGGGTGCTTGGCGTCAGCTTGAAGGTCCACACGTTCGTCGCCTTGTTCAGCCTGCCCTCTTCGGTGTAGCGGAACCCGGAGCCGAGCAGCTTCTCGACGGGGCCGGGCAAATTCATCTTCGGCTTCCCGGCCGACCTCCGGATGATTTCCGTCGCCGTCTCGACCTGCTCCGTGATCGTGAACTCGGGGAAGCCGAGCTCCTTCCTGTAGAGCTCCTCGTTGAATGTCTTGTCCAGGAACAGCTTCCAGAACGTCTCGAGGTTGCAGTTGATCTCGTGTGTGAGGGTGAACTTGCCCATGGGATCGTTCCTTTGCGGTGCGCGGGGTCGATGACGTCCAGCTCCGCGTTTACCGCAGCCCGTACGTGGCGTCCATGTCTCGACCAGGACCGCTGAACACGGGATCTGCGCTGGCGACGCGTCCGTCTGCGTTGCGCGCGCCGGGCGTTCGTCGCCCCGATCGCGTGGCGCGCGAGGTCACGCCGAGCGCAGGCGGACGCGGGGGCGCGAAGCAGCCGCGGGACTGGAGGCGACGCCGCGAGTTGGAGACCGGCGCTGCGCACGGTTGCGTACGCGCGCTCCGGGCGATGCGGGGGCTGGCGGCGGGCTTCCAGCGCTTCTGCGGCCGTGCGAGCATGACGCTGTGACGTGCATCCTCGTCATCGACGACGACGCCGCGATCCGGGCCATGTTTGCGCGTTCGCTCCGTACGCTGGGCGACGTCGAGGAGGCGAACGGCGGGGCGCCGGCGCTGCGCCGGCTCTCCGCGCGCAAGTTCGATCTCGTGGTGCTCGATCTGCACATGCCGCTGATCGACGGCTTCAGCGTGCTCGAGTCGCTCTCGGCCAAGGGAGCGCTGAACCGCGACACGCCCGTCTTCGTCGTGACGGCAGATGAGTCGCAGCAGGCTCGCATCCGCGCGCTGCGACGGCACGCGATCTTCCTGCTCTCGAAGCCGGTGAACCTCGCCATGCTGGTGTCGCTCGCGGAGTCGTCGCTGAAGAAAGCTGCGGCCCGCGCCACTCCGCCCCCGCCGCCCGGCGAGGCGCAGCCGGAGAAGCCGAAGGAGGACTGAGCGCGATGCGCCGGCCGCGCGGGCTGCGGGGGAGGCAGCCGCGCCCGGTCCGGAGGCGCTACCGCGGCGCCAGGTCGAGGGGGGGCGCAGCGGGGCGCGGCCGCGGCGGCGCCTGGCCGGGGACGGGCCCGCGCGGCAGCGTGGAGGCGGGCGGAGTCGCCGGCAGTCCGGGCTGGCTCGCGGGCCGTGGCGGAGGCCACCCGGTGACGGACGGCGTGGGCAGAGGCCCTGGGACGCGCGGCGCAGGGGTGACCGAGGAGCCCGGGTACGGCGTCCCCGGCGCGGGTGCGGCGCCGGGGACGTACGCCGGCTGCCCGGGGGTGGCTGCATCGGCGGGCACCGCGGCGTCCGCGGCCGCGTCGGCCAGGGCGGACGCGTCGGCCGGGGCGGCCGCGTCGGCGATCAGCTCGGCTGCGGCTGCATCGGTCGGGGCCGCGGCGTCCGCGACGGCGTCGCTCGCGACCGTCGACGCCGTCGCTGCCGCGTTCGGCGTCGCCGCGGCATCGGCGCCGGCATCGGGCGCTTGCACCGTCGGTGCGGACGCGCTGGGGCTGGCGGAAGGCACCACCACACCGCCGAGCGGCATGCGGCCGGAACGCGCGAGCAGCAGGAACGCAACGGCCGCGACCACGCCCAGGACGATCAGCGCGAGCAACGCCATGCGGACGAAGGACCCCTTCGCGGGAGGGGACGCGCGGCGCTCGGGCGCGGACGCGACAGCGCTCGTGGGGCCGCTCGCGTGCGCCGCCGGACCGACGTAAGCCGCCGGCCCCGGGGGCACCGGCGGCCCCACGTGCAGCGGCGGCGGGAGCAGCGGCAGCGGCGAAAGCCCCGCTGGGAAATCGAGCGGCGAGCCTGCGCCGTCGGGGTTCGACTTGCGGGTCGCATCCGGGGTCGATTTGCGCGTCGCGTCCGGATTCGACTTGCGCATCGGGTCGGCGTTCGCGCGGCGCGGGCTCGTCGGCGCCGGCATGCGCGAGCTGGCCGGCCCCGACATGCGCGAGCTCGCGGGTCCCGACATGCGCGAGCTCGCGGGTCCCGACATGCGCGAGCTGGCCGGCCCCGACATGCGCGAGCTCGCGGGGCCTGCCGGGGACGAGGGCGGCGCCGCGTCGGCCGCGCCGCCGCCCTCCGTCGCCTCCGGGCCGTCCTGCAGGATCGGCAGCATGGAGATGCGCCGCAGCATCACCTCGGTCGCGTCCTCGGGGCGCGAGGCCTGCGGCTTCTGAGGGTGGGCGCGCTCGGCGAGGATCCGGTCGAGCTCGTCGAGCGCCTGATCGATCCGCTCCTTGCGTGCCTCGGCGACCCCGGGGAGCAGATCGCGGACGAGCTGGCCCACCTGTTTGTCGGTGTAGCTCTCGCGGACCGCGGCGCTCACCTGCTCGAGATCGCGGCGCAGCTCCGCGGCCGTCTGGTACCGTTCGTTCGGGTTCTTGGCGAGCGCCCGCATGATGATGCGGTCGAGCTCCGGGTGGACCTCGGGCATGATCTCGCGCGGCGGCTGCGGGTTGCGGTTGGCGATCTGCTGCATCGCCTCCAGCGGGCCCTTGCCGCGGAACGGCGTGTGGCCCGTCACCAGCAGGTAGAGCAGCACGCCCATCGAGAAGAGATCGCTGCGGCGGTCGAGCGCCCCGCCCATGACCTGCTCGGGCGAGAAATACCCGGTCTTGCCCTTGATCGCGCCGACGCGGCTGGTCTGCGCGCGCGCCCGCGTCTTCGCGACGCCGAAGTCGACGACCTTGACCATGCCGTCGAACGTCACCATCACGTTCTCCGGCGTGACGTCGCGGTGGATCAGGTTGAGGAGCTCGCCCGTGTCGTCGCGGACCTCGTGCGCCGCGTGCAGCCCGGCGCACGCGTCGATCATCACGTGGAGCACCCAGCCGAGGGGCAAGAGCGCGCGCTTCGCCTTCTGGTTCGAGAAGATCTTCGCGATCGGGGCGCCGTCGATCCACTCCATCGCGAGGTACGGCCGATCGCGGACCTCGCCGTACGCGAGGATGTGCACGACGTTCGGGTGGAGGATCCGCGACGCGGTGCACGCCTCGTCGAGGAACATCGCCCGCGCGTCGTCATCCCCGCGCATCGCGTCCGACAGCAGCTTGACGGCGACGATCTGGACGGAGCCGTTGGGCCGCCTGAGCCGCGCAGCCCACACGGCGGCCATGCCGCCCACGGCTGCAGGGAACAGCAGCTCGTAGGGGCCGATCGTATCGCCCGGCTGGAAGTTACCGGGGTCGTCGTCGTTCCAATCACTCCACGGATCTTTGGCCACGCGCTCCCCCACCATGTCGGAAGACGTGCAGCGCGACAAGACCTGGCGCTCGGCCCCGTCTTCCCGCTCCCCTGCGCGGCGCCGCCGGTGTCAGGCCCGGCGACGCTCGCCTACCATGCGCTCTAGCCGCCCGAGCGCCCGGACGAGGACGTCCTCGCTCGGGCCGAAAGAAAATCGGACGTGGTGACGGAACCGCGACGGCCGCCCCGCCCGGCGCTTGCCGGGGTTGACGTCGAAGAACTCGCCCGGCACGACGATGATCCGCTCCCCGAGGGCCGCCCGGAAGAAGCCGTAGCCGTCGGAGAGCCCCGGGGGCAGATCCGCGACCGAGCCCCAGACGTAGAACGTGCCCTCGGGCTCCGCGTCGACCGTGACGCCGATCCTGCGCAGCCCCTCGAGCATGATCTCGCGCTTGTGTGAGAACGTCCGGTGGATGGCCGTCGTCTCGGCGCGGGTGTGCTCGATGGTAAGCAGCTCTGCCGCGGCGCGCTGCATCGGCTTGGAGCCGCCGCCGTCGAGGAAGCTGCCGGCGCTCGCCACCGCCTCGATGACCTCGCGCGGCCCCAGCGTCCAGGTGACGCGCCAGCCGGGGTAGCGCCAGTTCTTGGTCAGGCCGTCGAAGATCACGACCGGATCGCGGTCGACCTCCTCGACGTAGCGCGCGGCGCTCTCCATCGGGGCGACGTCGCCCATCCCGTAGATGTAGTGCGAGTAGAACTCGTCGAGCAAGAGCGCGCAATCGAGCTCCTTCGCGGTGCGGACCCAGGCGGCGAGCTCCTCGCCGCGCACGTGCTTCCCGGTCGGATTGCAGGGGTTCGAGGCGAGGATCGCGCTCAGGCCGCGGCCCAGGATCTCGCGGCGCAGGTCGCCGACGGAGAACGAGTAGCCGCGTTCGCCCTCGAGCAGGATCGGGATCGGCGAGAACAGCCGGAAGACGTCGAGCAGCTCCTCGTAGGCGGTGTAATCGGGGAGGAAGTGGCCGAGGTTGATCTGCCCGAGCGCCGCCGCGGCGCGGGTGAGGGCGATGCGACCCCCGCCCGACACCGCCACGTTCTCGGCCGTGTAGCGCGACGGCATGCCCCGCCGGTACGCGCGGTTGTAGAGCGACGCGATCGCCTCGCGCAGCTCCCAGAGGCCGGCCACGGGCGCGTATTCCTGGTCGTCTCCGGAGATCGGCACCGCCGCGCAGCGCGCGGGCGAGCCCGGGAGCGGGCCCGTCTCCGGCTGGCCCTGCCCGAGGTTGCACCAGCCGTCCGTCCCCTCGTCGGCGCCTGCCTCGGAGGGACCCGCGGACGCGGAGTCCCGACCCGGGTTAAAGCCGAGGCGCGCGGCCTCGGTCGTCACGTAGATGACGCCCGTCCGCGGGACCTTCCGGAAAGCGTGGACCGCCCGGTCGTCGCCGCGCGGCGGAGCCGGCGTGTTCCCCCGGTCGGCCGCCGCCCCAGGATCGCTGGGCCGGGCCTCGTCTCCCTGGAGGTCGCTTCGCTCGTCGGGATGCTCTCGCTCTGCTTCTGTCATCGTTTGTTTCCAGGCATGGGAGGCGCTGCCGTGGCGACCCAGCAGGAGGCGAGCGCCTCAGGCCTGCTGGGCCGTCGGCTTTCCGCCGTCCTCGCTCGCCGGCTCGGGCTGCCGCGCCCACGGCATCGTCTTACCCGAGAAGATCCAGAGCAGGTAATAGCAGAAGGCGAGTGAGACAGCGGTGAGCGCAGTGTACTTGTCGTCGTTGTAGTTGAACGTGATCCAGATGAACTGGCTGAGCGCCGCCAGGCCGAACAGGGGTACCTCGATCTGGCGCTTCACCCGGGTGAGCGGCGCGCTCAAGATCATGAATGAATAGTAATAACAGGTGAGCTGCGAGAGCAGGATGACGAAGATCTGGGCGAGGCACTGGGCCACCCACAGCGAGCGGACCCGCCGGCACACGTAGACGAAGCCCGCCAGGCTCGCGGCGATGATCCCATAGGCGATCCAGCGGTATTTCGCGTAGCGCTCGTTGCGCATCCGTTTCCAGACCTCGAACGGATCGACGAGCTTCGTATCCTTCGTGTACTTCATGCGGCCGGACTCGACGCCCGTGCCGGGCTCGTGGCCGACGAGCACGCGGAGGCCCATGTGGTTCGTCAGCGGCGTCTGGTCGTGCACCTTGAGCGTGTGCTCGTAGAACTGCCGGTACGAGTCCGTGCCCGAGACCTTCATGCTCACCGGAATGAGCACGGCGGCCGCGAGGACGCCGCCGATCAGCACCTGCACGTGCGACCTCGCCATGCGCTTGTGGCGGACGAGGTGAATCCCGGCGACGGTGAGCCAGCCGATCACGGGCAGGCCCGGGAAGATGCGCAGGAGGCCCGCGTAGACCATGCTCGCGCCCGCGAGCTTGAAGTAGCGCTTCCGGATGAGGCAGGCCGAGAGGACCAGGTAGAAGAGCCAGTCCTGCCGGAGGAACGCGCCGCCCGTCCAGTAGAACGGCGCCGACGACTGGCAGCCCCAGAAGATCGCCGCGACGGCGAAGACCCGCCACCCGAAGGCCCAGTAGAGGGCGGCGAACATCCCGAGCAGATAGAAAATATCGAAGCTGGCGAGGAACTGGAGGTAGCGGGTGCTGGCCGGCTGGAGGTCCGCCCAGAACTTACCCATGATCGTCCAGACCGGCGGCGGGTTGTAGCCGTGGTCCTTCTGCATGTCCTCCCAGTAGCCCTTGTCCGAGGCTGTCCGGAAGAACTGCACGTCGGCCTTGAACGCGTCCCAGCGCTCCGGTGAGAAGTGCGCCTTGCACATCTCGGGCGTGCTGAGCACCTCGCTCGCCGGCATGAGGAGGTTGTCGCCACCGAGGTTCCGGATCTTCTTGTCCGGGTGGCGGACCTCCTTCGACATGTCCAGCTTGACCTGCCGCCCGGTGTCCTCGTTCGTGTACGTGACGAGCCCCAGCTCGTCCTGCGCGATCAGCGCGCATTTGTAGAGGCCGTCGTACCCCATCTCCGGGAAGTACTTGGCCCCCATGTAATAATGGAACTGATCCCAGCGGTGGTAATACTTGGGATAGCCGAAGCGGAAGCCGTTGAAGTACGCGATGATGGCGGCGACACCGAGCGCCACGCCGGCGAACCGCTTCCAGCGCTCCGCGATCGGCCGGCGCATCCCCTCGCGGTGCGTCTCGTAGAAGACGCAGAGCGCGGCGCCCATCGCGATCGCCACCTTCGCCATGTCCACGGCGCGGGCGTGCTCGTCGATGTACCGGTCCAGACCATGGAAGAAGAGCGCGACGCCCGCGGCGACCGTGCTGTACCGCGCGAGCATGCGGAGCCGCGACGGGGCGAACCAGTTGAGCGCGAACGCGACGCCGAAGTAGGCGCAGAGCGCGATGACGATCTCGATGACTTGTTGTGACGTGAGCTTCATTGCCTGCGGTTCGGATCGGGATCGAGGTGACGCGGGATGCGCCGGCGGGCCTCTTCGCCGGCCTTCCGCGGCAGCGCGCCCGGCGTCGGGCGCTGCTGCCGCCCCGACCCGTCGCTGCGGGCCGGAGCCCGTCGGCCGGGGAGACGCCGTAGGTGCAGGACGCACCCCGTCCCGGACGGGCTCCACGGGGGAGGCGGGGCCACCTTAGCCGAAATCCCAGGAGTGTGGCGCTCTCGTTGTGGGCGCCATGGGCATCGGTGGGCGTACCCAGGTGGCGTGCGTGTGACCGGTGTGACCGGGGCGGAGCCGTGTCGGCTCGACGTGCTGCGCAATTGAGCGGGCTTCCTCCGCCGAGCAGAGCTCGTGTATCGTCTCCCTTCGTGTCGAACGACAGTTTCTCTTCCGCTTCTTCGGGGGGCTCGGAGCGAGAGGGGGCCCGAGGCCCCTACGGCTTTCTCGTGCGGGTCGACGGCGCGCCGCCGCTCTGGTGCCGGGAGGTGCGGGGCTTCCACCGCGCCGCCGTCGCGGCGGCCGATCCTGACGCGCTGCCTCCTGCGCAGCTCGTGCTCGTCGGCCTCGACGAGGCGGCGCGCGCGTGGCTCGCGTCGTGGGCCGAAGACAGCGAGCGCGTGCGCCGCACGCTGACGATCCGCCGGCTGCTCGACGACCGCGAAGCCACCGCGGTCGTGACGCTGGCGTCCTACGGCTACGGAGTCAACACCGCGCTCGCCGTGGAGTCGGTCGTGGTGCCCGGGGGCGACGGCCCGGCGGCCATCCTGCGCAGCGGGGTCCACACGAAGGAAGAGATCGACGCGATGCTCGCGGTCCTCGCCACGGCGCTGCCGGAGGGCGAGGAGGCGAGCTGGTTCGCACACGTCTGACGCGCGCGGGGCCCGGTCACGGCGCGCCGGCCCGCCGCGCGACGTCCTCGCCGTCGTTCCACCGGACCTGTTCCGGCAGCTGCGCGCTTGCGTCCGGCACGTCGTCTCGCTGGAGCGCGCTGCGCCTCGTCCTGCCGAGACGCGCCTTGCACCTCGCCCTGCCTGGCTGCTCCTCCGGTGACGCCTGCTTGCCCGCGTGCGACGTGCGCCGTGCGCCGTGCGCCGTGCGCCGTGCGCCGTGCGCCGTGCGCCGTCGAACGACGCCTGCCCGGCTGCGCTGCGAGACGCGGTGGGAGCGGTGGGACCAGGCGGACCGTGGGTGGACATGGATGGAATGGAAGAGAATCGCTTTCGATGTTTCGGTGCGTGAGCCCCTTGCTCGCCTGAACAGCGGTGATACGCTGGTCCTCGGCCTCGGACGGAGCATCAGCTCCAGGATGGTCCTGCCGTGGAGCACCACGGTGCTGGGGTCGACACCAGATCGGCGGGCTCTCCGCTGATCCGCAATCGAACACCCTTGCCATGCCGGACGATCTCTTTCGATCCGGCGCGGGGTGCCGGCAAGCCGGAGGAGGGATGGACACCATGCACAGTACCAGTGGCTCTTCTATACCGGAGGCTGGGAACGGCTGACCCTCGTGGAGCGTGGACGCAGGGTCATCGGGGCCTTGCAAAACGCTACCGCGCTCGGCCAGGTCCGGCGCTCGATAACCTGTTGACTGCCATCGCGACCTCCGCGAGGCCGGCAGAGAGGGAATCGAGGAAGACTCAGGTCTTCCGGCAACGATTCTCACCGGCGCTTCGGGGCTGAACGCTCGTCGCGATGGGACAGGGGGGGCGCCGCACAGGCGGGATCAAGCGGGGTCCAGAAGGCCTCCGGTAGAGGCCCACGGGACGGGTCGGGTGCGAGCGAAGCACCCGACCCGTTTTTATTTCCATTGCCCGCGAGCGCTTTTTTGTCCTGCGCCGTGCCTGTCTGGTACGCGGGCTCGATGCGGATGCTGCTGCTCGCGCTGCTGCCGGCGTTGCCCCTGCTTCCAGCGTGCGCCGACGCCTTCGGGGATCGGGAGGCGCCGGAGCTGGGAGCCGCGCTCGGCGCGTTCCACGTGGTCGGGACGCAGACGGCGAACACGTGCGGGGAGGGGGCGCTCGGCGCGAAGCGCCTGTGGGAGTTCGACGTCGAGCTCGCGCGCGGCGACGGCGCCCTCTACTGGAACAACGGCGCCAGCGTGATCGAAGGCGTCATCGACGATGACGAGGTGAGCTTCTCGATCGACGGGCGCGTGGTGGTGGACATGCGCGCGGGCGACGCGCCCCCGGGGCCGCCGTGCTCCGTCGAGCGCCGCGACCGGGCGCTCGGGCAGCTCGGCGGCAGAGGGGATGACGTCGCGGGGTTCAAGGCGACGATGTCCTTCGAGTTCGTGCCCACGGCGGGGTCTCGGTGCGAGGACCTCGTCGCCGGAGAGCTCAGCGTCGCGCCGGTGGTCGCGGCGCTGCCGTGCGGCATGGCCTACGATCTCAAGGCCAAGCGGAGCGCGCTCCCGCCCGAGTGAGCGTCGGGTGGGCGTGGACCTCCGGGCGCGCGCCGCGGTAGGGTGCCACGATCGTGAAGCACGTCATCCATTCTCTGGGCGGGCGCGGCGGGCGGCGCACCGTCCTGGTCCACGGCGGCGCGGGCAACGTCGCTCCGGAGCGGCGGCCGCTGCATGCGGCGGGGTGCCTCCGCGCGGCGCGCGAGGGAGCGCGCGTGCTCTCCGAGGGAGGGAGCGCGCTCGACGCGGTCGAGCGCGCGGTGCGCGTCCTCGAGGACGATCCGCTCTTCAACGCGGGTACGGGCGCGGTCCTGAACGAGGAAGGCCACATCGAGCTCGACGCGTCGATCATGGAGGGCCGCGGGCTCAGGGCCGGCGCGGTCTGCGCGCTCTCGGATTTCGCCGAGCCGATCGCGATCGCGCGCGCGGCGCTGGAGGACGGCCGGCACGTGCTGTACGCCGCGCACGGCGCCGCGCGGTTCGCGCGGATGAAGGGGTTCACGCCCGTGGGCGAGGCGGCGCTCGTCACGGAGGCGGCCCGGGAGGCGCTCGCGGCGGCCCAGCAAGGCATCCGCGCGACCTCCTGGGCGGGCAACACGGTCGGCGCGGTGGCGCTCGACGAGGGCGGGCTCACCGCCGCGGCGACGAGCACGGGCGGCACGGTCAACAAGCGGGTCGGGCGGGTGGGGGACTCGCCCCTCATCGGGGCAGGGACGTACGCTGACGACGAGGCCGGGGCCGTGTCGACGACCGGCCACGGCGAGGGGATGATCCGGCTCGCCGTGGCGCACTCGGCCGTGGAGCGGATGCGCGCGGGCATCGGCGCGGTCGACGCGGCGAGCGGGATCATCGCGCACCTGGCGGAGCGCCTCGACATCACCGGGGGCGTCATCGCGCTCGATCGGACTGGGAGGTTCGGGCTGGCGCGATCGACCGCGACCATGTCGTGGGCGGCGGTCGGTGATTGGGGCGAGGAAAGCGGTGTGTGAATTGTCTTTACAGAGAGCCCAGATTATTCCATGGTCACTGTTCATCGCGTGACGCCCCGGGCGCTCTCGCGTCTGCGGTCGTGAGCATCACTGTCAAACAGCGTTCGTCCTGAGCTGGGGTGTTCGCAACCGAGCCGCGGCGCTGTTGCGCGCGTCGGATCATGGCGTGTCATGCACGGCGAGGCGGCCTGAACGGTGCCCGATCCACGGGGATCACGCTGGGCTTCGTCACAGGAGGTCTATCTTATGAATCGGAATTCGCTGCGGTTTCTCTCGGTGGGTCTGCTCTTGGCGGCCGTCGCGTGCGGGGATGACGACGGTGGCTCCGGCGGTGCAGGGAGCGTGTCCTCGGGCACGGGCGGAGCAGGGGGGACCGGCGGCTCTGCCGATGGCGGAGGCGGGAGTGGGGGCGGGGGCGGCGACGGCGGGGGCGGCGCGTCGACGCCTGGCGGGAGCGGTGCTGTCGATACGGGGGAGTACCGCAACCTCTTCGTCGAGAACGGGCGCACGCAGGACGAGGTGAATGCCAAGATCGCGGCCGCCTGGGACCATCTCTTCAAGGGTGATCCGGCCGAAGAGGCCGTCTATTTCGCGCAAGAGGAGAACGACAACGGCCCGCTCGCGCAGATCCGCGACATCGCGAGCGAGGACGTGCGCTCGGAGGGCATGAGCTACGGCATGATGATCGCCGTCCAGACAGACCATCAGGCGGAGTTCAACGCGCTCTGGAACTGGGCGAAGACCTACATGTTCCACGCCGACGAGACGCACCCGGCGTACGGGTATTTCTCGTGGCAGATGAATTTCGACGGCACCCCGCTGGACGAGATGCCGGCGCCGGACGGCGAGGAGTACTTCGCGACGGCGCTCTATTTCGCGTCGGGGCGCTGGGGCAATGGTGAGGGCATCTACAATTACCGGGCGGAAGCGGATCGCTTGCTCGACCTGATGAAGAACCGACCGGAGATCACCGGGGAGTCCTTCGGGAACGGGGAGACGCGCACGACGACCGGGTCGACGCTCTTCAACACCGAGAACCACCAGATCCGCTTCACGCCGGACACGGGGAACTTCGAGACCAACGGGGACCACACCGATCCGTCGTATCACCTGCCGGCCTTCTACGAGATCTGGGCCAAGTACGGTCCGGAAGCGGACCGCGCCTTCTGGAGCGAGGCGGCCGAGGTGAGCCGCGGCTACTTCCACCTCGCGGCCCACCCGGAGACGGGGCTCACGCCCGATTACGCGAATTTCGACGGCACGCCCAAGGCGGCGTCGTGGAAGCCCGAGTCCGTGGACTTCCGCTTCGACGCGTGGCGCACCGCGATGAACTGGTCCGTCGACTGGGCGTGGTGGGCGAAGGATGAGCGCCAGCAGGAGCTCAGCGATCGCATCCAGGCGTTCTTCGAGGCGCAAGGAGCGGAGTACGGGAACCAGTTCTCTCTCGACGGCGAGGCGCTGAGCGCCGACCACTCCTCGGGGCTCGTCGCCATGAACGCGGCCGCCAGCCTGGCGGCCAAAGGCCCGCGGTCCGCCGATTTCGTCCAGGCGCTCTGGGACCTCGAGCCCCCGAGCGGGCAGTACCGCTACTACGACGGCATGCTGTACTTCATGGCGCTGCTGCACGTGGGCGGTCAGTTCCAGGCGTACGCGCCGCAGTGAGGCGCGGCGGCGCGGCGCCGCGCAGATTCGTGTGATCCGGGCTCCGTCGCGCGGCGCGATGAGCCCGTGGCGCACGAAGATGCGCCCCGCTATAGTCCGCCGCCCCCATGATCCCTGCCGGTCCACTGCCCATCACCCCGCTGTCCTCGCCGCCGGATCGGATCTGGCGGGTCCCTGGCTCGAAGAGCATCACGAACCGCGCGCTCGTGCTGGCTGCGCTCGCCGACGGTGAGAGCACGCTGGAGGGGGTGCTCCATAGCGACGACACGCGGCACATGCGATCCGCCCTGGAAGCGCTGGGGATCGGGATCGAGGACGCCGGGCCGCACACGCTGGTGGTGAAGGGAGGGCGGCGCCGGCTGCGCGCGCCGGGGCGCGAGCTGTTCATCGGGAACAGCGGCACCACGGTGCGGTTCCTCGCGGCGCTCGCGTGCCTCGTGCCGGGCGAGGTGGTGCTGGTCGGCGACGAGCACATGGCCAAGCGGCCGATCGCCGATCTGGTCGACGGCCTGAGGCAGCTCGGGGCGGACGTGGAGTGCGCGACCGGGTGCCCGCCGCTCCGGATCCGGGGCGGCCGGCTGAAGGGCGGCACGCTGACGATGCGCGGCGATCGCTCCAGCCAGTACTTCTCGGCGGTGATGATGGCAGGCCCCTTCGCCGACGCCGCCATCGACCTGCGCGTGGCCGGCGAGCTGGTAAGTCGCCCCTACGTCGAGATCACGCGGCGCATGGTCGCGGATTTCGGCGGTCGCATCGACGAGGCCGCGGGCGGGTTCACGGTCCATCCCGCCGCGGGGTACCGCCCGCGGGCGTACCCGATCGAGCCCGACGCGTCGTCCGCGAGCTATCCGTTCGCGCTCGCCGCGGCCGCGGGCGGCGCCATCACCGTGCCCGGACTTTCCGAGGGGGCGTTGCAGGGAGACTACCGGTTCGTCGAGCTCCTGGAGCAGGCAGGCGCGCGCGTGAGCCGGCAGGCCGATGCCACCACCGTGCGCAGCGACGGGCGCCTGCGCGGCATCGACGTCGACATGCACCACATCTCGGACACCGTGATGACGCTGGCCGCGATCGCTCCGCTCCTCGAGGGGCCGACGACGATCCGGAACGTGGCGAACATCCGGATCAAGGAGACGGACCGCCTCGCCGCCACGGTCGCGGAGCTCCGCCGCCTGGGCCAGGAGGTGACCCACGGCGACGACTGGCTCCGTATCGAGCCTCGGCCGCTGACGCCCGCGCTCGTGCGCAGCTACAGCGACCACCGCATGGCGATGAGCTTCGCGATCCTGGGGCTGTGCCGGCCGGGGATCACCATCGAGGATCCGGCCTGCGTCGCGAAGACGTACCCGACGTTCTGGGAGGACGTCGAGGGGTGCTCCCGCGCGGCAGGCGCGGCGCCCGCGGTGTGATCCCGGCCCGCGCCGCCGGACAGGCGCTCAAGAGAGGGCGAGCACTGCCTCCACCTCGATCGTCAGATCAGGGGAGAAGAGCCCGGCGACACGGACCAGAGAGCTCGCCGGCAGCGCGGCGCCATAGATTCGAAACAGGGTCTCTCTCAACGCCACGAGCTCGTCGAGGCTCGTGACGAAGATCGTCACCTTGGCTATCGCGTCCAGGCCGACCCCTTCGGCGCGCGCGATGCTCGCGATCTGGGAGAAGATCGCCTCTGCCTGCTCGGACACGCTGCCCTTCTGAGCGGGCGAGCCGAAGGCCGTCAGCCCTGAAAGGAACAGAAGGCCGTTGTGCTCGACGGCATGAACGTACGGACCCGCCGGATCACCCAGCGCAGGATAGTTCTTTCGCTCCACGGCTGCTCTCCTTGCCTGCCACGCCCCGCGGCGCCTCGGAGGGCGCGCGCTCGACGCTCTGCGCGAGATCCATAACACACGCGCGCCGGGCCCCCGGTCATAGGCGGGGCCGCGCGTTCTCGTCGAGCCAGTCGAGCGCCTCGTCCATCACCCGCTCGGCGTCCGGCAGCTCTCCGTGGTGCGCGCCGGGCATCTCCCGGTAGACCGCCGGTATCTTCGCGGCGAGGAGCCCGCTCGCGCCCTCCTTCATGCGGTACGTGGCGTCGAGCTCGCCGCTGATCATCACCGCTCCCCGGATGTCCCGGAGGCGCGCGGCCGAGGGCGTGGTGGGGGCGCCGAGCAGCACCAGCCGCGAGTACCGCTCCGGCCACCGCTCCGCGAGCCGCTCCGCGATATAGGCACCCTGCGAGTAACCGATGACCACGAGGTCCTCCGCCTCGCCGCCGCACACCGCCAGCGCGCTCCGGATGCGGCCGTCCTGCTCCTCGGCGTCGGGCGAGTACTTGCTGAACACCCCGCCGGCGCCGCAGGGCACGTTGCCCTGGAGCCCGAGCACACCGCCGTGCTCCCGCGCCGCCCTCGCGAAAGCTTGCACGTAGCCCAGCCCATGCCCGCACATGCCGTGAAGGAACACCATCCGCGGACACGCGCCGAGAGGCCCGGTGACGACGAACGCCGGCAGATCGCCAGGCACGGGCACCTCGGTGGCGACGAGCGGCGGCTCGGCGGGCTGCCGCTCGACCATGGCGGGCTGTGCCGGGCGCTCCTCCGCGAGCGCACGTTCCTCCTTGCCACACCCCGTCGCCAGCGCAGCGAGGCCGAGTCCGGATATAGCTATAGTGGAAACTTTCATAAGTCTGGCGTTGGGCCACGATCGGCTAACCGCAAGCGGTCCCGCGCCCGCACGGGTCTCCTCTCACCCGGCGAACACAGCGGTTTTGCTCTTTCTGGCGGCGCTCCTGGCGATGGGTTTCCGGCTGCAGTAGCCGCGGCCCAGGGGTCGAGGCGCGCGCGGGGCCGCGGAGGTGCGCCCGGAGGCGCGCGCGGGGCCCGCGGAGGTGCGCCCGGAGCAGCACCGGGGCAGCAGGCCCTGGTGCCTCGCCAGCAACGAGGGCACCGCCCGCCGGCTCGACGCAGGGAAACGGGCCATGGCATGTCGGCTGCAATCGCAGTGAAGTGAAGAGGGGCGGACAAGGCAGCTGGCCTGAACAAGGGAGCCTTCCCATCATGAGCGAGGAACTGGAGCCTGAGGGCGAGGTCGGACGCGTCCTCGACGGGAGCGACACGCTGGCGCTGGAGGCCGACGTCCTGGTGCTGGGCGGCGGGCCCGCCGGGACCTGGGCCGCGCTCGCCGCGGCGGCGAAGGGCGCGCGCGTCGTGCTCGCGGACAAGGGGTATTGCGGCAGCAGCGGCGCCACGGCGCCTTCGGGGGTCGGCGTGTGGTACGTGCCCCCGGTCCCCGAGATGCGCGAGGCGGCCAAGGCCAGCCGAGAGGGGCTGGGCGGCTTCCTGGCGGACCGCGGCTGGATGGACCGCGTGCTCGACAAGACGTGGGCCAGCGTGAACGACCTCGCGACCTGGGGTTATCCGTTTCCTGTCGACGACAGCGGGCAGCCCGTCCGCCGCAGCCTGCAAGGCCCCGAGTACATGCGCCTCATGCGCAAGCGGGTGAAGCTCGCGGGCGTCCGCATCCTCGATCACAGCCCCGCGATCGAGCTCCTCGTCGACGCGAGCGGCGTGGTCGCCGGGGCGGCCGGCATCTGCCGGCAGCTCGGGCACAGGTGGGTGGTGAGGGCCGGGGCCGTGGTCATCGCCACCGGCGGCTGCGCCTTCCTGAGCAAGGCGCTCGGCACCAACGTCCTCACCGGCGACGGAGGGCTGATGGCCGCCGAGGCGGGCGCCGACATGTCAGGGATGGAGTTCTCCAACGCCTACGCGATCGCCCCGGCCTTCGCGTCGGTCACCAAGACCCTCTTCTACAACTGGGCGACGTTCTATTACGAGGACGGGCGCGTCATCGAGGGGGCCGGCTCGCGGCGCGGCCGGTCCGTGATCGCGGAGACCCTCCTCACGCAGCCGGTCTACGCCCGGCTCGACAAGGCCGATGAGGCGCTCCAGGCGTGGATGCGCACGGCCCAGCCGAACTTCTTCCTTCCCTTCGATCGCGCCGGCATCGATCCCTTCCGGCAGCGGTTCCCCGTCACGCTGCGGCTCGAGGGCACCGTGCGCGGCACGGGCGGGATCCGCATCACCAGTCACGGCTGCGCCACATCGGCGCCGGGGCTCTACGCCGCCGGAGACGCCGCGACACGAGAGCTCATCTGCGGCGGATTCACGGGCGGCGGCAGCCACAACGCCGCGTGGGCCATCTCCTCGGGCCAGTGGGCCGGCGAGGGAGCAGCCCTGTTCGCGCGCAGCGTCGGCCCGCGCGCCGGGCGGCGGGTCGTCGAGGGGGCCGGCCGCGCCGCGCTCCCGGCGGCGGGCGGGACGAGGCCGCTCGACGCGGAGGGGGTGATCCGGTCGGTGCAAGACGAGGTGTTCCCGTACGACAAGAACCTCTTCCGCACCGCGCGGGGGCTCGCGGCCTCGCTCGACAGGCTCGATGGGCTGTGGCGGGAGGTGCGGCAGGCCTCGCCCGGGGCGGCGGTGCGCGGGGCCGTGCGGGCGCGGGAGAGCGCCGCGATGGTGGCCACCGCGCGCTGGATGTTCAACGCGGCGCGCGCGCGCACCGAGACGCGCGGCATGCACAAACACACGGACCATCCCGGGCTCGATCCGGCGCAGCAGCGGCGGCTGATCACCGGCGGTCTGGACCACGTGTGGGTGCGCCCCGAGTCCGCCGCGCCGGCGTCGATCGGCGCGGCCGCGGCGGAGGCGCAGGCGCCATGATCGAGCTCGTCAGCGATGCCCGGTGCATCGGGTGCGATCTCTGCGTCGAGGTCTGCCCTACCGACGTGTTCGAGCGCGTCCCGGGCGGCGCGCCGGTCATCGCCCGGCAGGGCGACTGCCAGACGTGCTTCATGTGCGAGGCCTACTGCCCGGTGGACGCGCTCTACGTGGCCCCGGAGGCGGAGCGGCCGGTCGCCGTGGACGAGGGACGGCTCGAGGCGTCCGGGCTGCTCGGGAGCTACCGGGCCGCGGTGGGGTGGGGCACCCGGCGCAAGCCGGGCGCCGCCGCCGACCAGACGTTCCGCGTCCTCACGGTCGCTCGGCAGGGCTAGGGGCGCCGCGAGCGCCTCCGCGCACCTTTACGGCAGCAGCGCCATCCCCATCCCCGCCACGACAGGTCTCGCGACGAGCCGTTTTGAGCGCGAGCTCCTGCTGCCCTGATGGGGCTCGGGCCAGTCGAGCCCGTTGTCCTCAGGTGCGGGGCGGTAAATTTTCAATGCCCGAGAAATCGTGCGTCCCGTGCAATTCTTGTGACTGACTTCGTCCTGCTCTCACAACCTGGGTGAGAAACGAGGCCACCATTCCGCTCGCGGCCGGGAGGCGAGGCGCCGACCGGACGATGAGGGGCCGCGCGAGGTATGCATGAGACGACCTATTTTCTTGATTTGCTTTTCGCTCGCCGCCGCTCACCTGGCATGCGGATCGAGCGGTGAACCCGGAACCGGCTCGGACGGCGCCGGCGGGGAGGGCGCCGGGACGGGCGGCGGCGCGACCGGCGCGGCGTCCAGCGGTAGCGGTAGCGGCAGCGGCGCGGGCACCAGCGCTGCGTCCGGCAGCGGCGGCGCTGCGACCAGCGCCGCGACCGGCAGCGGCGGCTCGGGCGGCGGCGCGGGCGCCGGCGGGCCGACGGGGTTCGCGCAGATGGAAGACCTCGACCGCGGTGTCGTGGCCGTGCCCACGGACGGCGGCACGTACGTGGGCTTTCGCCTGTTCGGCTACGACCCCGACGACATCGCGTTCAACGTCTACCGCGACGGCGCCAAGGTCAACGCCGCGCCGCTCGCGGACTCCACGAACCTCGTGGACCGCGACGGCTCTCCGAGCTCGGTCTACACCGTGCGCGCCGTCATCGGCGGCGTCGAGCAAGGCGAGTCGGAGTCCGCGCCCGTGTGGAAGGATGGAACCCTGTCCATCCCGACGACACCGCCGCCCGCAGGGGACGGCTACACGTACTCGAGCGGCGATGGCAGCGTGGGAGACGTGGACGGCGACGGGCGTTACGAGATCATCCTCAAGTGGGATCCGTCGAACCTCCAGGACAACTCGAAGGCCGGCCGCACCGGCAAGACCTACCTCGACGCTTACTCGCTCGACGGCAAACGGCTCTGGCGCATCGATCTCGGCGTGAACATCCGGGCCGGAGCGCACTACTCGCCGTTCCTCGTGTACGATCTCGACGGCGACGGAAAGGCGGAGGTGGCCGTCAAGACGGCGCCGGGGACGCGCGATGGGAGGGGCGAGTACCTGAGCAAGGGGCCCGCGGCCGGCGATGACGATTCCAAGGATTACCGCAACAACGACGGCTATATCCTCACCGGCCCGGAGTACCTCACCGTGTTCGCCGGCGACACCGGCGCAGAGCTCGCAACGACCGAGTTCAAGGTCGGGCGCGGCGACCCGTGCAGCTGGGGCAACAACGAGTGCTACGGCAACCGCGTCGACCGCTTCGTCGGCACCATCGCGTTCCTCGACGACACGGGGCGCCCGAGCGTTGTATTCGGGCGCGGCTATTACGCGCGCACGACGCTCTCGGCCTGGAACTACCGCGACGGCGCGCTCTCGAGCCTCTGGACGTTCGACTCCAGCTCTAGCCGCGCCAACGAGGCGTTCGGCGGCAAGGGCTGCCACTCCATCAGCGTCGCGAACGTGGACGACGACCCGCAGCAGGAGATCATCAACGGGGGCGCCACGTTCGACAACGACGGCACGGGCCTCTGCGCGGTGGACTACTACGCTCACGGCGACGCGCTGCACGTCACGGATCACATCCCGTCGCGCCCTGGTCTCGAGGTGTTCCAGCCGTACGAGGGCAGCGAGTCGCCCGCCTACGCCATGCGCGACGCCCGCACGTGCGAGGTCGTCTGGAAGGGGCCAGGCAACGGCGGCGAGGAGGGCCCTGGCCGGGGCGTGGCGGCGGATGTCGATCCGCGCAGCCCTGGCAGCGAGGCGTGGGTCAACAACAGCGAGCTGCTGCGCGGCTCGGACGGCGATGGCGTCGGGAGCCGCCCTGCGTCGAGCAACTTCCTCATCTGGTGGGACGCGGACCCGAGCCGGGAGCTCCTCGACGGCAACGGCATCCGCCAGGCCGACGGCCAAGGGGGGAACTTCACGGCCGCCGGGTGTGCCTCGAACAACGGCACGAAGAGCTCGCCGACGCTCAGCGCCGATATCCTGGGCGACTGGCGTGAAGAGGTGATCTTCCGCTGCGGCGATTCCATCCGCATCTTCACCACGAACCAGGTCGCGACGAACCGGATCTACACCTTGATGCACGATCCGCAGTACCGCGTTGCCATCTCGTGGCAAAACGGCGCCTACAACCAGCCGCCTCACCCGAGCTTCCATATCGGGGAGGGGATGGCTGCGGCGCCGAAGCCGGATATCCACGTCCGCTGAGACACCGGCGCTAGCGAGTCGCCTCGCTCGACTCGACATCTGAAGCCGATGGCCTGGCCACCGAGTCACCACGCGTCGAATCGGCCGCCCTCACTGCACAGCCTGCCTGTGAGCGTTCACAAGGTTTATAAATACACGAGTACAGTACATTCGTTAACACCGTTGACGAAGTTCGCGTGGCGCTGGTAGAGTGGTGTTACCTGCCCGAGGTGAGGCGGGTTGCGCCTGACGGACTGAGCCTAACGGCCTGAGAGCCTGAGAGAGCGACATGCGATATATCGACCTGCACCAGGGTTCTGCAACCGACCTCCGTACATCCCGGCGGGGCCTGGCCACGCTCGCCGCGCTGGCCGCGTTGTTGCTCAGCGCGTGCGCCGGTGACGATGGCAACTCGTTGAGCGGCGCGTCGGAGGGCGGCGCGGGAGGACCCGACGCGACGGGCGGGACGGGTGGCGCGGGCTCGCAATCGAGCGTGAACTCAGGCTCGGGCACGGGCGCGGGCACGGGCACCGGTGCGGGCTCGCAGGCGAGCACGGGCGCGGATTCGGGCTCGGGCGCGGGCACAGGAGGTGCCGGTGTCGGCGGCGGTCCGGACGACCATCCTGCGTACGACCACTGCGTGAGCGGGTACATGCCCCACCCGAGCGACTCGGATCCCAACATGAAGGACGGCCCGGCGGAGTTCTTTCCGCCCGGCAACAACAGTCCGGACATCGTCGATACGACGGTGCAGCCCCAGGTCCTGGACTGGATGTATGAAAACAGGTGGCAGGACGCTCACGTCGAGTGGCACGCGATCCGCGCCTGCAACTTCGGGGGCGCCGGGAGCAAGGTGGGCATCTGCAAGTTCAAGCAGCTGGTCCCGCAGGATCAGAACTGTCAGAGCGCCGGCGACGGCTATCAGTTCCTTGTGTTCCACCGCCACATGATCCAGGCGCTGCAGCAGCTCTGGCCCAATCATAAAGAGCAGTTCACGGGCTTCACCAAGTTCCCGACCAAGGCGGAAGATGTGCCGTCCCAGTGGCGCTCCGCGTGGAAGAACTGGGACGCGGCCGCCCTCGAAGCCGGGAAAATCGGCGATGAGATCGACAAGCCCGAGAACCTCGCGAGGTTCAAGGACGAAGGCGAGCTCGGCTTCTGGCTTCAGTGCAACGTGGGGCAGAAGCTGGCGGGGGCGACCAACATGCCGTGGGTGGGTCTCCACTTCGTGCTGCACGCCAAGTGGGCGCGGCCGGGCAACACGACGCACGGCGTGAACAACACCAACGCGAACATCGACAACTACATGTTCTGGAAGCTCCACGGCTGGATCGACAACGTGTGGGAGAAGTACCGGCGCGCCAAGGGGATGTTGCCGACCGATCAGAAGCTGAAGGACGATCTCGTCGCGCAGTGCCGCGAGATGGATACCGAGATCAAGATCATCAAGGAGAACCTGGACCCTGAGGATGTCAGGGATCCCAATGCGCCTTTGCCGGTGGAGTCAGGGGTTTTCCACGAGAAGGTGCGGCCCATCTTCGAGAGCGCGACGAACCTGTGCAGCGGCTGCCACGCCGAGTCGGGCCCCAACGCGGGGCTGTCGCTCGGTGGCCGCCTCAGCTCCAAGGAGATCGTCGACGGTCTGGTCAACGTCGCCTCCCGCGGCGGTGGCCAGTTCAAGCTCGTCGTCCCGGGCGACCCCGACCACAGCTGGCTCTACCTCAAGGCCGCCGGCAAGGCGGAAGCCGCGGGTTGCCAGCAGTCCTCCACGGCGCAGTGCATCTCGGGCGTGATGCCGCCCAGCACGGGGGGGCCGACGGTCAGCCCGGCGCAGCTCGAGATCTTGCGTAAATGGATCGCGGACGGCGCCCCGGGACCGACCTGATCCTGGCGAACGCTTGAGGTCGGCGGGAATCCGAGCTGCCGGCCTCACGACATTCGGGGCTCGGGGGGGCGCCATCAGCGCCCTCCGCCACGCACCCTCAGGCGTCAGAAGTGCCCAGGGCGCTCCGCCTCCCTCCTGGCATCCCGCACATCGTTCCCGTTGCTCGCCCCGTGGCATAGGCGTTAACCACGCTTCGCGCCGCGTTCTCCTACATCCTAACGTTTACGTTCACGTAAACGTTCACGCCGGTGACCGAGGGTGGAGGGGGGCGGGCTTCGTGCCCTGAGCGTGACCGAACGAGCTTGGTTAACGCCGATGAGGCGCGCTCCACGGGGCCGGGCAGCTCGGCACTACCTTGCACGCAACCGGAGACTGACCTGGGCGAGGCCGTACTAGGGTCCAGGCGGCGGGTAGGTCTCCTTCATCTCCTGGATCCAGCGCGAGACCACCTCCACGCCCGTCTCGTCGACCTTGTGCGTCCCGATGCGCGGCATCTGCCCTTCGAAGCCGCGGAGCACCTGGCGGGCGACAAGCAAGCTGCGCGACGGGTCCCCCGGCCGGATGTCGTACCAGTTGGCCGGGTCGGGGTTCGTGAGGCCCTCGTACTTCGCGTTTTCCGCGGGGCGCTTGTTGATGGCCGTCCGGGCGGCGTCCGTGGCCATCACATCGCCGAGCTCGCTCGCCTCGAGCCGCAGGTACAGGCCGGTATCGTGGGCCGCCGCATCGGGCAGGTCGTTGTGACAGCTCACGCCGCAGTTGGCGTGTAGGTAGCCGAGCGCCTGGCGCTCCACCTCGTTGCCAGGAATCGTGAGGGCGAGATGGCTCGCGTCCGCGATCACGCCGAGCTCGACCAGCGTCTCGGCCGAGATCCCCTGGGCGCCAGAGCCGAGCATCAGCGCGTCCCAGCCGAGGACGTAATCGACGCGTCCGACGTGGCACTCCTTGCACTGATCGCGGTTCGGCACCGTGTGGCCAGTGCCGTAGAGATCGGTCACGCCGAAGTCGTTCTGCATCTGGATCGCCTGCTTCTCGTCCTCGGACCACACATAGCTCGTGTAGACCCAGCCGGCGGCCGTCTTGCGCAGGAGGCGAGTCTCCGCGAGGCGCTGCGCGCCGCCCGCGCCCGTCACGCTGAACTCCTTCCAGAACTGCGTCCCCTCGGGGTAGATGAACGCGTCCGGATTGCTCGTGTCCACCTGCTGCCCTTTCGGAATCGACACGAAGCGCCGCTTCTCGGCGCCGTCGCTCCAGAGCTCCACGGCAGGCTTGTACTCGAGCACACCGCACGCGAGCTCGCGCTGGTCGAAGTTCCCGTAGAGCCCCGTACAGCGCAGGTCCACCGGCAGCACGCCGTCGAGCGGCGCAGCGCAGTCCACGTCGGTGGGCATCGCGAACTCCGCGCAGCTCGCGCCCCCGGCGCCACCTGCGCCGCTCGTTTGCGCGCCCGATCCGCCGCTGCCCACCGTGGCGCCCGACCCCCCTTCGCCCTCGGGCTGCGCCTGCCCGCCGCCCGAGCTGCATCCCGCCGCGAGCAGCAGCGCGCCGACGAGTGAACCGTTCCTCACGACATGAAAAAGCATGCGCGCAGTCTGCCACAGGAGAGGAGCGCTTGGGAGCCTGGAGTCACGCCTTCGCCATGCCGCATCGCGCATCGCCCCCGCGCCGCGCGCTTCATCCGGTCACCGGTCGTCTGCCTTCGCAGGGATGTGAACGTCGATCAATCGACGATCGGCCGGACAGAAGCGGTGGAGGCGACAGAGCCCGATGAGGGCAGGGCGCCTTCTGAAAGAGGTGAACCTATCGAATGGTCCACTCTTGCTGTACACCGCGCGTCCAGCGCCGGATCGTTCACGGCTTGGACACCCGGCATGGCCTGTCCGCCGCGCTCCTGCGCCGCTCTGGCGCCATGCTCGCGCGGTCGCGGCGGGCGCGGTGCGGCCTCGGCAGCAGGCGCTGCTGACCGCGTGCTCGTGACGCAGCACCTGGCGCGCGAAGTCCGGCCGAAACGCGTGGAAATGCCTGGCACGGCGCGTGCGACGCCGACGCCGACGCCGACGCCGACGCCGACGCCGACGCCGACGCCGACGCCGACGCCGGCGCCGACGACGACGCGCGTCGGAGCAGCGACCCGGCACGGAGGGCGCGGCGGCGCGCCGCCCGGGCCCGCGGCGGCGCGCCGCCCGGGCCGTCACCCCGCCGAGCGCGCCCGAGAACAACCTTTTTACGGAGCCGTCGCATGAGTGGTCTCAGTCTCGTCTTCGATACGCCCCAGCTCGCGCAGGACTACGAGGTGCGCAGCGCCGATCGGCAGTTCCGCCATGGAAAGCGGCTGATCGCCGAGCTCGGCGTCCGCCCCGGCGATCACGTGCTCGACGTCGGCAGCGGCACCGGGCTTCTCGCAGAGCACGTGGCCGGCCTCGTCGGGCCGACCGGGAAGGTGCTCGGGATCGACCCGCTGCCGCTGCGCGTGGAGATCGCCCAGCAGAAGGCGAAGGCGAACCTCTCCTTCCAGGTCGGCAACGCCTACGCGCTCGACGGGCTCCCCTCCGGCAGCTTCGATGTCGTGTACCTCAACGCCGTCTTTCACTGGCTCCCCGAGAAGACCGAGCCGCTGCGGCAGATCCACCGCCTGCTCAAGCCGGGGGGCCGGATCGGGCTCACCACGGGCGCGAAGGATCACCCGAACCGCCTGCAGGCCATCAAGCGGGAGGTGCTCTCGCGCGAGCCCTACGCGCGTTATCCGGAGTCCCGGGATGGGACGCCCCACTGGGTCACCGCCGTGGAGCTCGCCGGGCTGCTCGGGGGCGCCGGCTTCACCGTGCAGAAGATCGAGGCCCAGGAGAACGTGCACCATCAGCCGGACGGGCGCGCCGCCATCGCCTTCTCGCAGGCAAGCTCGTTCGGCAACTTCCTCGGCCACCTGCCCGAGTCGCTGCGCAGCCAGGCCATCGAGGACATCCAGCGCGAGCTCGAGGCCTTCCGGACGCCCGAGGGCATCCGGCTCGAGGGGAAGCGGCTCTTCGCCATCGCACACAAACCGGCGTCGCACTGAGCTGACAGGTCGATGGCCGACCACCGCACTGCGACGCCATCCCAGCACCCTTTTCGCTCTCTCTGCCACGAGGAGAACTCCGCATGAGCGCTACACAGAACCAGAGCAACAACGTCCTCGAGATCGTCCCCGTCGCTGGCCGGATCGGCGCGGAGGTGCGCGGCGTGCGCCTCAGCGGCGATCTCGACGCCGCCACCGTGAGCGAGATCCGGAAAGCCTGGCTGCGATACAAGGTCATCTTCTTCAGGGGCCAGCACCACCTCGACGACGGCTCGCAGGAGGCGCTCGCCACGCTGTTCGGCGCCAAGCCCGTCGCGCACCCGACGGTGCCCGTGGTCAATGGCACCGAAACCATCCATGAGCTCGACTCGCGGGAGGGCGGGCGCGCGAACTCCTGGCATACCGACGTCACGTTCGTGGACGCCTACCCGAGGGCCTCGATCCTCCGGGCGCTCGTGATCCCGGCGTACGGTGGCGACACCGTCTGGGCCAACACGGTCGCCGCGTACCAGGATCTGCCGCCCGCGCTGCGCGCGCTCGCGGACACGCTGTGGGCGGTCCACAGCAACGAGTACGACTACCAGGCGCGGAAGCCGAGCTCGTCGGCGGACGACGTGCGGCGCTATCAGGAGGTGTTCACGTCGACCGTGTACGAGACCGAGCACCCCGTCGTGCGCGTCCACCCGGAGACCGGGGAGCGGTCGCTCGTGCTCGGCCACTTCGTCAAGCGGCTGCTCGGCGTCTCGTCCCACGACTCGACGCACCTCTTCCAGGTGCTCCAGGAGCACGTCACGCGCCTCGAGAACACCGTCCGGTGGCGCTGGGCCGCGGGCGACGTGGCGGTCTGGGACAACCGCGCCACGCAGCACTACGCGATCAACGACTACGGCGATCAGGTCCGCGTGGTGCGCCGCGTGACGGTGGACGGGGACGCGCCCGTCAGCATCGATGGCCGGCGCAGCGTCACCCGCAAGAAGGCGCCGCGCGCCGCCGCCGCGAGGAGCGAGAGCGCCGCGGTCGCCGTGGCCGCGGCGACCGCGTAGTCGCGTCGAGCCGAGGCGCGTCCGCGGGCGTCAGGGGATCCTTGACGGCCGCGGACGTGTGCGCTTCACCTGCGGCGGAGGAGCACCCCGTGGGTCCAACAAGCAAGCGCGACGACGCTCGAGACGGAGCGCAGAGCACGGCGCACGTCGTGGTGATCATGCTGATCGTGGCCTTCGGCGTGCTCGCGCTGCCGTGGATGGTCCTCCGGAAGCTGGACGCCCGGACGCCGACGGGCGGCGTGGCGGCCTCCGGCGTCCCGGCCGAGGACCTCGCGCAGGGCGGCAAGATCTATTATCGCTCGTGCGCCAACTGTCACCAGGCCAGGGGGGAGGGGAAGCCGGGCCGCTATCCGCCCCTCACCGGCTCCTCATGGCTGCTCGAGGACAAGGAGACGCCGATCCGGATCACGCTGCTCGGCGCCGCCGGCCCGATGGAGGTGAACGGCGCGCTCTACAACGACGTGATGCCCAACCTCGGCGTCACGCTGTCGGACGAGGACGTCGCGCTGGTGCTCACCTATGTCCGGTCGAGCTGGGGGAACAGCGCGCCCGCCATCACGCGGGACGAGGTCGCGAAGGTGCGCGCCTCGCTGGGAGACCGGATGGAGCCGTGGGCCGGCGGCGCGGCGCTGTCGGCGGCGCGGGGGACGCGCGTCCTGCCCTGAGGCGCACAGGCGAGCGGGGCTGGCTGCCGCGGCGGCGCTTCCAGGCGAGAGGGGCGGTCACTCCCGCACGGGCTCCTGCAGATCCACCCCGAAGTGCTCGCGGTAGCCCCGCCGCGCGGCCTCGCGCAGCTCGTCGTCGCCGCGGCTGACCTGCTCCTCGAAGGCCTGCGCGTACGTGTCTGGGTCGACCTCCCGCGCGCCGAAGCGCAGCTTCTTCCCGGAGAGCGTCTCGAGGACGAGCGTGGCCACCCGGCGCTCGGCGCCGCCGCGGGCCACGACGCCGAAGGGGAACAGGTGCACGAGCGTGAGCTGCGGCGGCGCGTCGCCGGCCGTCATCTCGGCGATGTACGCGGAGAGCTCGCGGCTCACGCGGTCCTGCGCCTCGTCGGAGAAGCCGGCGAGCAGCTCGGTCACCGCGGGCGAGAGGGGCAGGTGAGGGCCGTCGATCTGGTGCTGGAGCTCGTGCCGCTCGGTGCCGGCGAGCACGGCCCGCTCGAGCGTGGAGCCCAGGCGCTCGCGCAGCTTCGCCAGCGCGGCGTCGCAGCGCGCGAGGGCGCCGGCGTGAGCGCCGTCCGCCGCCGCGTGGCACGTCGCGCCCTCCTGATCGAACCGCTCGGCATAGGACCGGACCTCGGAGCCGAGGACGAGCGCGAAGGGATCCTGGTCGCGCGAGAAGCCGAGGTGGACACGGCGCTCGCCCGTCATCGGCTCCACGAGGAGCGTCGCGAAGCGGTCGTCGCCGACGCGGTAGGCGTGGACCTCCCTGACCCGGTAAGGCGTGGTGTAGAAGCGGCGCGTGGCGCCGTCGGCCGAGACACTGAGATTGACGGCCGCGTCGAGGTAGTACCCGAGCCCGGCGCGTCGCGCTGCGTCGTTGGCCTCGGCGACGAGCCGGCCGAACGCGCGGCCGGAGAGCTCGAGATCGTCCACCTGAGCGGCCAGCGTCGCGAGCGCCGCGGCGACGTCCTCGCCGTCGGGCTGCGCCCTGGCGACCGCGAGCATCTCGCGGCTGCGCGCCCTGGTCAGCACCTGCGCCTCCGCGCCCGTGCCCTGCGCGCGTCCGCTGCGCGCGTGCGCGTCGCGGGCGATGCGCGCGCGCTCCCAGCTCGGCAAGAGCTCGCCGTACACCCGGTCCCATTCGGCCGTGGGCGCGCCGAGCCTCCAGTCGACGCCCTTCGGCGCGGGGCGGCCGAGCACGAGCAGCGCGCCCAGCAGCGCGGCGACCGAGGCCGCGGCCGCGCCTGCCGCCACGATCGGCCGGGCGCCGCCCGCGCTGGCCCCGATGCCTGGCTCCAGCTCGGCTTCGGGCACCATCACGCCGAGCGCGAGCACCTCGATCGCGGAGGCGAGCGCCGCCACGACCGCGGCGAGCAGGAGCGCGAAGAAGGCGACGGTGCCCGCCTCGACGCCCCAGCCGCCCGAGAGGAACGCGCGGTACACGAAGAGCAGCATGAGGCCGGGCATCGCCCACACGGCCGCGATCGCGAGGCCCGGGTGCTCGCGCCGGGGCACGCTGCGCGCGTACGCGAGGCCCAGCAGGGCGATCGCGAGCGGGCCGAGCACGAAGAGCAGGACCATGCCGTAGCCGAGCTGGAAGCGGGCGTCGGGCAGCGTCGCGACGAGCACGGCCGCGCGCGCGATCGTCTGCGCGGGGATCTCGCCGCGGGACGGCCAGAAGTAGAAGACGAGCGCCGCGGCGAGCGACGCGATGAGCAGCGCGCTGCCGCCCCTGCGCGTCCGCGCGTGGAAGCGCAGCACCACGCCCGCCGCGGTGAACGCGAAGACCGCGAGGAACGGGGCCGGCCGCGTCACCAGGCTGTCCGGCAGCGGCAGCATGTCCCACGCCGAGCTCCGGCGGCCGATCCACACGGCGACGTTCACGGCCACGAACGCGGCGAGCACGGCGATGGCGCGCGACGTCGGCCGCTCGACGAGCAGGCCCGCGCGCCGCGCGGTGCGCGCGCCGAGGAAGAGCAGCCACAGGCCCGCGATCGCGGGCGCGAGCGCGGCGACCTGGGCGGCGGGCGCGAGCTCGGGGAGCACGCTCCACACGAAGATCCCGTGGCCGTAGGCGACCTCGTACGGCACCAGCGCCGACAGCGCGAGCGCGAGGCCGCTCCACAGGCAGCGCGCGCGGAGGCGCTCGGCCGACATGCGGTAGAACATCGCGGTCGCGGCGCTCTCCTCGCCGGGAGGAGCGGCGGCGTCCGGCGGCGGGGCGCCGGCGTTCTGCGGGGCGCAGGCGCCGTGCTGCGGAGGGAGGAGGGGCGCGCTCACGGCTCGACCGCCGCGCTCGCGATGCGCGAGATCGACCGCTTCTGCGGGAAAACCGGGTCGCGGTACCGCACCTCGAACAGCACGCGCTTCCCATCGGCGGAGAACCGCGGCACCCGCTCCGTCGCGGAGCCCACCGTCAGCTTCTTGATCTCGCCCGTGGAGAGCGCCAGCACCGCGATGTCCGTACCGCCCGCGCCCCGCGTCTCGAACGCGACGCGCGCGGCGTCGGGCGAGAACGCGGGCCACGAAGCCCCGCCCGGGGCCGCGTACACCTTCCGGCGCCACGTCGCCGTGTCGATGACCGCGATCCCCGGCTCGGCGCCGTCGACGACGCACACGATCTTCGTCCCGTCGCTCGACGCCGCCGGGTTGCGCAGATCCTCCCCGGGCTTCGCGCGGAACGGGCGCTCGATCGACAGCGGCTGCTTGCCCACGTCGACCACCGCGAGGTGCGGCGCGTCGCCCTCCGACGCGTCGGGCACGTAGACGAACGCGAGCCTCGTCTCGTCGAGCCACGCGAACCCGCCGAGCGACTCATTCTCGGTGTGGAGGCCGAACACCTCCTTGCCGCCGTCGGTGTCGAGCACCATCAGATCGGCCTGCGCGCCCGCCTCCGGGCGATCGTAGACCGCCACAAACCTGCCGCCGGGGGCGAGCTTCGGGTCGACGAAGCGGTGCTCCGGGTCGACGCGCACGCGCTTGCTCTGCCCGGATCGGTCGACGACCGTGATCGTCTTCGCCCAGCCGACGAAGTCCTCCACCAGCGCGACCCGGTCGCCGTCACGCTGCGACGACGGATACGAGTACACGTGATACCCCCTCCACATCGGCTTGACCGCGCCGGGATCCGTCGTCGGGACGGACGGCCGATCGAGCGGCCGCCACTCGACCGTCTCCAGCGCCTCGCTGCGGGCGAGGTCCCTGGACCTCACCGAGTGGAACACCGAGACATCGGCCGTCTTGACGAAATAGCCGCCCTCGGCCGTGCCCACGAGCAGGTCCTCCGCCGCCTGGGGCGACAGGAACGTCACGCGCCCCTGCTCCTCGGCCTCGATCTCCTTCGCGCGGGCGGCGTACGCGCCGGCGGCCCGGTCGAGGTTCGCGGCGCGGTCCTTCACGAACCTGCGCGCCGACGCCAGCCGCTCCAGCAGCTTGATGTCCGATCCCTCCGTGATCTCGCGCACCGAGGGGTGGTCCATGAGCTGCGCGATCACCGCGTCGAGCGCCTGAGAGGCCATGGAGTTCGCGAGCAGCGCCATCGCGCGGTCCTTCTTCGTCGCCCCGGAGTAGCCGCGGATCCGCCCCTCGGTCGATGTGCCCTTGTCGAGGAACGTGAGCGTCACCGGCGCGTCGACCCGGAGCTCGAAGTAACCCTCCTTGATCGGGTGCTCCACGATCTCGGGCGCGAGGCGCGCCTCGATGATGAAGCCGGCGCCGAGCGCCTTCGCGGCCTCCTTCGGGTCCTTCGCGCTCTCGAGCGCCTTCATCACCTTCGGGTCGCCGCCCTTCACGGGATCGAACCCGAGCTCCGCGAGGTGCTCGCCGAGCTCGTCGGCGAGCCTCGCCGCGGGCTGCGACCCTTCCCACCAGTACCCGTCGAGATCGATCGCCACGAGGATGCGCAGCGGATCGGTCGCCGTCATCGAGCGGAAGGCGAGGAGGCCCGCCGCCGCGATCACGAGGCCGAGCACCGCGAAGACCGGCCAGAGCCTGCGCTTCGGCACGAGCGCCTCGAGCGACTCCGGCGGTTCGACCTCGGGGGCGGGGGGCTGCGCGTCGGTCGGGGTTCGAGGCTCCTCCATGGAAAGGGACGTGCCCTATCCGCGAGAGGGCGTAAAGCTGCGTGAGCGTGGCGTGCGCGAAGGGAGCTGGCCAGGTTGCCCGGGAGTCCGCGGCTCTCCCCGCCAGTCTGGCGACGATGCATGAACAGGAGTGGAGGGGCCGGCCTCAGGAGGGGCCCCGCCTTCGGGCCCGCCACCCCCATGACTGCCCGACCATACTCTGCCGGCGCGGGAGCTCGAAGTTGGCCTGAATTCGGTGGAGGCATGCGTCGTGCACGCGCGTCCAGACCTGCTCTTCATCCACGAGGTGCCCGATGAACACCGCACATGCCTTCCGCCGCACGCTTGCCCATCGCCTCTTCGCCCTGCTCGCGCTCCCCGTCGCGGGGGGCGCCGCCGGCTGCACCACTGCCTATAGCAGCTGTCCCGAGGATCCCGAGCCCGTCTCCAAGGTGGCCTGCTTCGCGTGGCCGCAGGACGATGCTGACGGCCTCGGAGATGCTGGCGGCGAGGGGGGAGCCGGGGGCGGCGGAGGTGCCGGCGGGAGCGAGCCTGTCGCGTGCCCCTCGCGGCCGGAGGCGCAGGAGATCCTCAATCGGTCCGGCTTCGGATCGCACAGCGTCAAGAGCGATGGAGCCTTGCAGGGCGGCCAGTGCTGCTATGAGGCGTACTTCATCCCGATGTGCGAGGGACGCCCGTACCTCGTCGAGGAGGCGGCGCGGACAGCGCCGTTCGTCCGCGCCCGCGGCAGCGCCGGGTGGGACGCGGCGGAGGCCGTCGCGCCGCGGATCGATCATCTCAGCGCGGATCTGCGGGCGGCGCTGGCCGCGGCGTGGACGCGCGACGCGCTCTTCGAGCACGCGTCCGTGGCCTCGTTCGGCCGCTTCGCGCTCGAGCTGCTCGCCGCGGGCGCGCCGGCCGATCTCGTGGAGGAGGCGCACCGCGCGGCGCTCGACGAGGCCCGCCACGCGCGCCTCTGCTTTGCCCTCGCGAGCGCCTATGCGGGCGAGGCGATCGCGCCGGGCGCGTTTCCCTTCGACGGGCGGGTGGAGGTCGAGGCAGATCTCGCGTCGATCGCGGCGCGCGCCGCGAAGGAGGGATGCATCGGAGAGACCATCGCGGCGGTGATCGCGGCCGAGGAGCTCGGCGCCGCGGAGGACCCGGCGGTGCGGAGCGCGCTCGCGATCATCGCCGCGGACGAAGCGCGGCACGCGGAGCTCGCGTGGGGCACGGTGGCGTGGGCGATCCGCGCGGGCGGCGAGCGGGTGCGCGCGGCGGTGGAAGAGGTGTTCGCGGGGCTCGGGCGCGCGGAGCTCGGGGGAGGCGACAGCGCGGGAGGTGCGCAGCTCGCGGCGCACGGGCGGTTCGGCGCCGCGGCGCGCGGCGAGGCGGCCGCGCGGGCGATCGAGGAGATCGTGCGGCCGGCGTCGAGGTTGCTCCTGGCAGGGCGCCCGGACGGGGTGGCCCAGAGCGCGATGACGGCTTGAGGGCAGGGGCCCTTCCGCTCGCCTTGGCCACGCGATACGCTCCCTGTCCGCCATGAAGGAAGCGCATCTCGTGACCGGGGCGACCGGGTTTATCGGCGGCGCGCTCGTCCTGGAGCTGCTGCGGCGGACCGATGACGACATCGTGGCGCTGGTCCGACCCGGCGACACCGGGGCGGTCGAGAGGTTCCGCCAGTCCATCCACCATGCTGCAAGGCTTTACGAAGCGACCGATGTGCTCACGAAGCTCGACAGGTGCCGTGTCGTCGCCGGTGACGTCGTCGAGCAAGATTGCGGCATCCGCGAGCCGATCGGTGCTCGCGTCGCGCAGGTGTGGCATGTGGCGGCATCGCTGCAATATGAGAATCGTCACGTGGACGTCATCAGGGCGACCAACGTCGAAGGCACCCGCCGCGTCCTCACCCTCGCGGGGCAGCTCGGGGCGGGGACATTCAATTACATCAGCACGGCGTACGTTGCAGGGCGAGCGACGGGGTCGATCCCCGAGGCGCAGAGCCGCGGCAACGCGACCAACAACCACTACGAGCAAAGCAAGATCGACGCCGAGACGCTCGTCACATCCTGGGCGAACGGGCGCGTTCGTATCTTTCGTCCCAGCATCGTGGTGGGGCACAGCCGCACGCTCGGGGCGACCTCGTTTTCGGGCTGTTATGGCTTCTTTCGCCAGCTCGTGCAGTTCCGCGGGATGATCGAGCGCACCCAGAAGGGCTTGCTCTCGCGGTCCCCCGTGCGGATGAGGGTCCACCCGGATGGCGACCTGAACCTCGCTGACATGAGCGCGCCAGGGCCGCTCTTCATCGTGGGGACGGGGCGTTGTGGGTCGACCATGCTGTCGAACCTCGTGCGCCGGCATCCGGACCTGCTGAGCATCTCCGAGTTCTTCTCGCTGGCCACCGACCTCGGTGGACGCATCTCCCTGTGTTTCCCCGACCATCCGATCGGCGCGGACGAGCTCTGGCGGATCGTCGCGGGCGTCCAGCCCAAGCTGGCGACGATGCGGCGCCACGACGTCATGATGGACGAGGTGCTGTATCGGCCGGCGGCGCTCCCATCTTTCGGCGGCGTACCGGGCGTGCCGGCCATCCTGGAGACCGCGCTTCCGCATCTGTGCGACGAGCCGGAGGCGCTGTTCGACGACCTCGAGCGCTTCGTCGCCACCCTGCCGGCGGCGGCGGTCGGCCAGCACTATCAGCA
Source organism: Sorangium sp. So ce302 (assembly GCF_051530145.1). Taxonomy (GTDB): domain Bacteria; phylum Myxococcota_A; class Polyangia; order Polyangiales; family Polyangiaceae; genus Sorangium; species Sorangium cellulosum_B. The sequence continues at coordinate 4,511,838 of NZ_CP150326.1, forward strand.
GGTGTTCGGGTTTCTCGCTCACCGCTTCGGCAAGCGAACGTGGGTCGAGCGTTCCGGGGGCTCGCTGCGGCTGGTTCGCCGGCTGCTCAAGAATTTCCCCGACGCGCGTTTCGTACATCTGGTGCGCGACGGCCGCACCTGCGCCATCTCGATGAGCCGTCACCTCGGGTTTCGCATGGCGTTGATCGCGGTTCAGTTGACCGAGATCCTCGGCGTCGACCCGTGGGAATCGAGGGACCGCGCGTACGTGGACGACGTGCCCGAGGAGCTGCTCCCGTTCTTGCCCGAGCGCTTCGATCGCGAGGCCTTCCTGCGCTACGAGACGCCGCTGCCGCTGTGCGGTCTTTACTGGTCCGGCGAGATCGTGACGGGGCTCGACGAGCTCTCGGGCGTCGGGCCCGGGCGGCTCTTGACGCTTCGTTACGAGGACTTCGGTCGAGCGCCGCGCCCGACCATCGCTCGCCTGATGGAGTTCATCGGCGTCGACGTAGATGACGTCTGGATCGAACGCATGGCGGGCATCGTGCGTCCGGCGCGCTCGCGCTTCAGCGAGCTCGCGCCCGGAGAGCGACGCGCGTTGATGGATGCGTGTCAGCCCGGCTTCGCCGCTCTTGCGGAGCTGTATTCCGACGAGATCGCGGAGGCGGCCCTGGACGAGGCACCCCTCTGAGCGAATCCGAGTGGAACACCCTCACGAGGTCGCCGGCGCGCTCCCCGAATGGCGATCACCCGAGAGGCGGCCGTGAACCGGATGCTGGGTCGCGACGTGCCCTGCTGCTATCCTCATCGCATGTCCGACCTGCTCGTCAACATCGATGTGCCGGCGCTCGATCCTGCCATCGCGTTCTACACGCGTGCGTTCGGGTTGCGCGTCGGGCGGCGCTTTGGTGCTTCCGGGGTCGAGCTCCTCGGCGCGGCGGCTCCCATCTACCTCCTGGTGAAGCCGGCCGGCAGCGAGCCTGCCGCCGGTGCGTCCCCGCGCGATTACCGGCGCCACTGGACGCCGGTCCACCTCGACTTCGTCGTCGACGACCTCGAGGCCGCCGCGCGCCGCGCGCAGGAGGCAGGCGCGGTCCCCGAAGCCGAGATCGAGGTGGCCGCGTGGGGGCGCATGCTCCGCCTGGCCGATCCCTTCGGCCACGGCGTCTGCCTCCTCCAGTTCAGCGGCCGCGGCTACGACGAGATGGTCTCGCCCGGCTGAGCGCGCGGAGGCTACGCGGGGCAGTCGCCCTCGGCGCCCTCGGCGAGATCACATGTCCTCCCGCCCCGCGCCGGCGCAGGGCCCTGGGGTCTGCTTCCCGCGCAGGTAGCGCTCGAGCAGCTGCACGAGCTCCTCGGCCAGCGCGCCGGAGCGCAGGTCGTCGGGCCGCTCGACGATCGCCTGATGCACGACCGCGTGCGCCGCGGTCTGCGTGATCCACCACGCGAGCTCCACGTCCGGCGCCGGGCAACCCCACGCCGAGAGGAGCTGCTTTGCCTCCTCGAGCAGGAAGCCCTCGCTCGCCGCGGACCGGGTCGCCTTGATGCGCGGCATCTGCTCCAGGAACACGCGGTGCAGCTCGGGCTCCACGGCGTGGGCGGCGATGCCGGCCTCCACGATCGTCCGGACCACCCGATCGGGCGACTGCCCCTGATGCGCTGCGAGCACCGCGGCCGCGGCCGCGCGGCCCTGCTCGATGTGCCGGCGGTGGAGCTCGGCCACGAGCGCCTCCTTGCCCGGAAAGAACTGGTACAGCGACGCGACGTTCACCCCGGCCCGCTGGGCCACGCGGTTCGTCGTCAGCCGCGCGTACCCGTCCCGGACCAGAATGTAAGCCGTCGCCTGCAGGAGCGCCTCGACCGTGGCGCGCGACCGGTCCTGCGTCGGCTGTTTCCTCGGCGTGGCGGCGTCCCGCTTGCGCATGGATCCATGCTGGCAGAACACAAGCTGACGAGGCAAGCGAGAGCTTCCAAGATGGGGTGACTTCACCTGACAGGAGACAGCCAATGAATCCGTCGCTGAGCACGCATGTCCTCATCGCGGGGGCGGGGCCCACCGGCCTGACCCTCGCGTGCGATCTGGCCCGCCGCGGCGTGGCGTGCCGCATCGTCGACAAGGCACCAGCCCATTTCGCCGGCTCTCGCGGGAAAGGCGTGCAGCCGCGCACCCTCGAGGTCCTCGACGATCTCGGGGTGGTCGACGCGGCGATGGCCGCCGGAGCCCCTTACCCGCTGATCCGCGCCTACGACGGCGGCGCGGTGCTGGGCGACTGGGCCATGTTCGAGCGCCGCGCGACGACGCCGGACGTGCCCTATCCGAACATCCTGCTCCTCGGGCAATGGCGGACGGAGGAGATCCTGCGCGCCCGGCTCGCGGAGCACGGCGTCCGTGTCGAGCTCGCCACCGAGCTGACCGGCTTCGAGCAGGACGGCGACGGCGTGACCGCCACGCTGATCCGGGCGGGCGAGACGGAGCGGGTCCGCGCCGGCTACCTCGTCGGCGCGGACGGGGGGCGCAGCTTCGTGCGGCGCGCGCTCGGCGTCGGCTTTCAGGGGGAGACGCTGGAGGCGGACCGGGCGCTCGTGGGCGACGTCCGCGCCGACGGGCTGGACCGCGAGCGCTGGCACGCCTGGCCGAAAGCGCGCGGCGGCCCGGTCGCGCTGTGCCCGTTGCCCGGCACCGAGCGCTTCCAGATCCTGATACCGATCGACGGCGACGAGGCGCCCGAGCTGACGGTGGAGGCCGTTGAGAGGCTGTTCCACGAGCGGACGGGGCGCTCGGATGTCCGCCTGCACGACGCGAGCTGGCTGTCGCTCTACCGGCCCAGCGTGCGGATGGTGGACCGGTACCGGGCCGGCCGGGTGTTCCTGGCCGGCGACGCCGCGCACGTGCACCCCGCGGCCGGCGGGCAGGGCCTGAACACCGGCATCCAGGACGCCTACAACCTCGGCTGGAAGCTCGGCCAGGTGCTGGCGGGAGCGCCCGCGGCGCTGCTCGACACCTACGAGGAGGAGCGGCTTCCCGTCGCCGCGGCGATGCTCGGCCTCACCTCGAGGCTGCATCGCCGGACCACGGAGGGAAGCCCGGGCGAGGTGCGGCGCGGCCCGGAGACGCAGCAGCTCGACATCAGCTACCGCGGGAGCTCGCTGGCCCGCGACGAGGCCCGCGGCGATCACGGCGCGCCGGCGCGCGCCCTCGCCGGGGACCGAGCGCCCGATGCGCCCTGTCATGACGCCGAGGGCGCGCCCGTCCGCCTGTTCGATGTGTTCCGTGGCCCGCACTTCACGCTGCTCGCCTTCGGCGCGGCCCACGGGGACACGGTCGCCCGGGTGAATGCCCGGTACGGCCCCGCCGTGCACGCGCGCGCCGTGGTGCAGCCGGGGGAGCCAGCCGGTCGGCGCGCCCTCGTCGACACGGACGGGCACGCGCGCGCCGGCTACGACGTCGACGGCGATGCGCTCGTGCTGGTCCGCCCGGACGGCTACATCGGATGGCGCGCTTCCTCCGGCACGCTCGAGCAGCTCGAAGACTTCCTTCGCCCGCTGGTCGGGTGATCGCGTTGTCCACCCGCGCGTTCGGCTTGCGCGGCGGGCAGCGCGTCGGCGCTTCCTTCGTCGCGCTGGCGGGTGGAGGGAAGAGCCTCCACTGCTGGCGGGTCCGAGCGCCAGCGCGAGCCTCGCGTCCCCCCGACGAGGGTCGAGCGCCGCGCAAAAATGGGGTGCAAAGGCTCTCTCTGTGCCAGGCAAGGGCTTTGCTACGGCTGTGCTTGGCGGTACGCTGAATCCGATCGAGCTACCGCGCAGGCCACGCGACACCTCTTCGTGGGCGAGGCGGAGGAGGCGATATCGGTCTTCTCCTTCAGCCGGAGCGCGACCAACAACGCCACCGTGAACACGGCCAATTTCAACCTCGATATCAACCCGAGCAGGCGCGTGATGATCGGTACGACCGGCATCGTCGGCGCCAGCTCCTCGGGCGACACGTTCCTCCGCCTCTTCGACCTGAGCTCCGGGTCGCCCGTGCAGGTGGCCTCGGCGAACGACGGCCCCTCGGGGTCGATCTCGGCGCAGATCCGCTATACGACGTCGTCGACGGGCTGGCCCTTCCAGATCCGGGCCGGCTGTGACGGCTTCTCCTCGTGCAGCGGGACGGTCGCGATCGCGCGCGGCAAAGGCACCTTCTCGTACTCGAGGAGCAGCACGAACTACGCCACGACCAACTACGTCGACCAGGCGTACTTCTTCACCGCCGGAGAGACGATCTCCTTCGGCACCTGCGCGGCGGTGCTCTACGGGGCGAGCCGCTCGGGGATGTCGTACATCCGCCTCTTCGATCGCAACGGCGTCCAGGTCGCCGTGGACTCCGCCGAGACGATCGGCTGCTCCGAGATGCCGAAGACGACGCACGTCGCGGCGCTCTCGGATTACTACACCTTCCGCGCCGGCTGCGTCGGCAACACCTCGTGCACCGCGACGGTGGCCGTCTACGCCGAGTGAGGCTCGACCAGCTCGCGGCAAGCAGCTTCCCTGTCAGATCCAGCCCACCGTTCGAGGCCACTTGCCCGCTTGCCGCCGGGCCCGCTCGGAACGCCGGAATTCGCGGACTCATGGAGAGACGGTTATTGTCCGGTGATTCGTGCGTCGGCGAGATCTGCGCCACCGCGCGGATCAAAACTCGCGCTGGCGGCATGGCGTGACGTCTTAGGCGCTGTAAGGTCTGCCCCGCCGTACAGCAAAGGAAGCACCTCGAAGGATGAACCGCCCGTCCGTCACCGCCGAGCCGTCCCCCGGAGCAGACCTCTCCATCGCCGGCGGGCGCGCGCATGGCTACCCGCGGCCGCAGCTCCGGCGCGCCGGGTGGGAATCACTCAACGGTACTTGGAGCTTCGCGCTCGATCCCGAGGCGCGCTTCCGGGAGCCCGCCGACGTCGCCTGGGAGAGCTTCATCGAGGTCCCCTTCGCGCCGGAGACCCCGCGGAGCGGCGTATGTGCGCGCGGCCTCTTCCGCGCCGTCTGGTACCGGCGCACCATCGCGGTGCCGGAGCTCCGCGGTGGAGAGCGGCTGATGCTGCAAGTCGGAGCCGTCGACTACGACGCGACGGTCTGGATCGCGGGGAGCCGCGCGGCGCATCATGCCGGCGGCTACACCCCCTTCAGCGTCGACATCACCGACCTCGTCGGTTCGGCGCGCGCCGTCGAGATCGTCGTGCGCGCAGAGGACGATCCGCTCGACCTCGCCAAGCCGCGCGGCAAGCAGGATTGGCAGATCGAACCGCACTCCATCTGGTACCCGCGCACGACCGGCATCTGGCAGACGGTGTGGATGGAGCGCGTGCCCGCGAGCTCGATCGCGGCGCTCCGCTGGCAGTCGAGCCTCGACCGATGGGAGCTCGATTTCTACGCTCGGATCGGCGGCGAGCGCCGGGACGGACTGCGGCTGCGCCTGCGCCTCACCGCGAACGGCGCGCTGCTCGCCGAGGACAGCTACGCCGTCGTGCTCGGCGAGGTCCACCGCCGGATCGCGCTCTCCGATCCGGGCATCGACGACTCGCGCAACCAGCTGCTCTGGAGCCCGGAGTCACCCACGCTCATCGACGCCGAGATCGACCTCGTCACCCGCGACGGCGAGACGATCGATCGCGTGCACAGCTACACCGCGCTCCGATCCATCGCGGTGCAGGGCGACCGCGTGGTGCTCAACGGGCGGCCCCTCGTGCTCCGGATGGTGCTCGATCAGGGCTACTGGCCCGAGACCGGGATGACCGCGCCCGACGACGACGCGCTCCGGCGCGACATCGAGCTCACGCGCGCCATGGGGTTCAACGGCGCACGGAAGCACCAGAAGATCGAGGATCCGCGCTATCTCTACTGGGCCGATCGGCTGGGCTTGCTCGTGTGGGAGGAGATGCCGAGCGCTTATCGCTTCACGCCCCTCTCGATCGAGCGCCTGACGCGCGAGTGGACGGAGGCGATCAACCGCGATTTCAGCCATCCGTGCGTCATCGCCTGGGTGCCCTTCAACGAGTCCTGGGGCGTGCCCAACTTGCCGGACAGCCCGCGCGAGCGGCACGGGGTCAAGGCGCTCTATCACCTCACCAAGACGCTCGACCCGACGCGCCCGGTGATCGGCAACGACGGCTGGGAGGCCGTGGCCACCGACATCATCGGTATTCATGACTACGATCCGGATCCGGCCCGGATCGCCCAGCGCTACGACGGCGGCGAGTGTCGCCCTCGGCTCTTCCGGCGCGAGCGTCCGGGCGGCCGCGTGCTCGTGCTCGACGGCCACTCGCGCAAGCTGGAGCACCCGATCGTGCTCTCGGAGATGGGCGGTATCGCGCTCCGCCGCCCCGGCACGTGGGGATATACCTCCGCCGACAACCCAGCGGCGCTGGAGCGGGCGTACGAGCGCCTCCTCGCCGTGGTGCGCGCGACACCGCTGCTCGCGGGCTTCTGCTACACGCAGCTCACCGATACCTACCAGGAGGCCAACGGGCTGCTTTACGCCGATCGGACGCCGAAATTCCTGATCGACGCCATCGCCGCCGCCACGCGCGGCCGGGCCGCCGGGCAGGTGCACCCCGACCCGATGGAGCTCGCGGAGTGCGCCGGCCCGCGCCAAGAAGGCATCATCATGGACGAGGTGATCGCCGGGGAGGAGTGATGTTCAAACGGAGCCTCGCCAAACCGGATGGCTGAAAGGCGGCCGAGCTCCGCGATGGAGGTGGCCCTCGGGCGATCGAGCGGGCCATCTTCGGCGGCGCGGTGGTGATCCTCGCGAAGCGCGGATCCGGTTGCGCCGTGGCCGAGCGCGTTGCGCGGGCGTACGACGCCCGATCCGGGTTCACCCCGAGGTGCTCATCTCGAGGGCGTGAGCACTCGCTCGCGAGCTCTGCTGTTCGTGACACGTACTTCCCGTTAGGTACGTTCCTTGTATTGCCCCTCCCAGGCGGCACGCTCGTGCACATCAGCCGCGCCGCGGCCGCCATCGAGGAGGACAAGCATGAGCCCGAAACGGCGGCCGGACGTCGTCTGCTTCTCGCACCTGCGCTGGAGCTTCGTCTTCCAGCGCCCGCAGCACCTCCTCTCGCGCTGCGCGCGCACGCGACGCGTGTTCTTCTTCGAGGAGCCGGTGTGGAGCGACGGGCCGCCGCGGATCGAGGCCGCGCACGTCGATCGCCACGGCGTGCGCGTCGTCACGCCGCACCTGCCGCCAGGCCTCGACGACGCGCGGATCCACGCGTTACAGCGCGATCTCGTCGACGCCATGCTCGATCGCTTCGGCATCGACGATCACGTGCTCTGGTACTACACGCCGATGGCGCTCCTGTTCTCGCGGCACCTCGCGGCCAGCGCGGTCGTGTACGACTGCATGGACGAGCTCTCTGCGTTCGCCGGCGCGCCGCCCGCGCTCAAGCATCACGAGGCCGAGCTGCTCCGCCGCGCCGACGTGGTCTTCACGGGAGGGCGCAGCCTCTACGAGTCCAAGAGGGCGCTGCACGCGAACGTGCACCTGCTCCCGAGCAGCGTCGACATCGCCCACTTCTCGGCGGCGCGCCGGCCGCTCGCGCCGCCCGCCGATCAGGCCACGATTCCAGGCCCGCGGCTCGGTTACTTCGGCGTCATCGACGAGCGCATGGATCTCGATCTCATCGCCGGCGTGGCCGCCGCCCGGCCTGGGTGGCACCTCGTCTTCGTCGGTCCGGTCGTGAAGATCGATCCGGCGAGCCTGCCGCGCGCGCCCAACATTCACTATCTAGGCAAGAAGACCTACGAGGAGCTGCCCGCCTACCTCGCGGGCTGGGACGTGGCGCTCCTTCCGTTCGCGCGCAACGAGGCCACGCGCTTCATCAGCCCCACCAAGACGCCGGAGTACCTCGCGGGCGGCAAGCCCGTCGTCTCCACGTCGATCCGCGATGTCGTCCGGCCCTACGGCGAGCTCGGCCTCGCGCGCATCGCCGACACCGCTGGCGATTTCGTGGCCGCCGTCGAGGCGTACCTCGCCGAGGATCACGCCGCGCGGCTCTCGCGGGCCGACGCGCTACTCGCCCAGGGATCGTGGGACGCGACATGGTCGAAGATCGAGAAGCTCCTCGACGGCGTGCTGAGGGTGGGCCGGCGCCCGGCGGCGCGGCAGGGCGCCGATGTTTGACTATCTCATCGTCGGCGCCGGCTTCGCCGGCTGCGTGCTCGCCGAGCGGCTCGCGCGCGGCTCGGGCAAGAAGGTGGTGCTCTGCGATGTCCGCCCGCACATCGGCGGCAACGCCTATGATCACCACGACGCCGCCGGCGTCCTGGTGCACAGGTACGGCCCCCACGTCTTCCACACCAACTCGCGGGAGGTCTTCGAGTACCTCTCGCAGTTCACCGCGTGGCGCCCGTACCAGCACCGCGTGCGCGCCTGGGTGGACGGGCAGCTCGTCCCCATCCCCATCAACCTCGACACCATCAACCAGCTCTACGGCCTGCGCCTGAGCGCGCCCGAGGTGGAGGCGTTCCTCGCCTCCCGGGCCGTGCGACGCGAGCAGATCCGTACCAGCGAGGACGTGATCGTCAGCAAGGTCGGCGTCGAGCTCTACGAGAAGTTCTTCAAGCACTACACCCGGAAGCAGTGGGGACTCGACCCGTCCGAGCTCGACGCCGCCGTGACCGCGCGCGTGCCGGTGCGGAGCAACCGCGACGATCGGTATTTCACCGACACCTACCAGGCCATGCCGCTCCACGGCTTCACGCGCATGTTCGAGCGGATGGTCGATCACCCGAACATCAAGATTCTGCTCAACGCCTCGTTTCGCGAGATGCAGAGCGAGATCCCTCATCGCGAGGTGATCTTCACCGGCCCCGTCGACGCCTTCTTCGACTATCGCTTCGGAAAGCTGCCGTATCGATCCCTGGAGTTCCACTTCGAGACCAAGGATCAAGAGAGGTACCAGGACGCGCCGGTCATCAACTATCCGAACGAGAACCCCTATACCCGGGTCACCGAGTTCAAGTACCTCACGGGCCAGGTGCACCCGAAGACGACCGTCGTCTACGAGATCCCGAAGGGCGAGGGCGATCCGTATTACCCCGTGCCGCGGCCGGAGAACGCGGCCCTCTACCGCAGGTACGAGGAGCTCGCCAAGGAGACGCCCGGCGTCCACTTCGCCGGGCGGCTCGGGACCTATCGCTACTACAACATGGACCAGGTGGTGGCGCAGGCGCTCACCCTCTATGCCAAGCTAGCCGGCGTGCCGAACCGACAGCTCGCCGCGGCCAAGGCGGCTTGACCATGGCGGACGAGGCGAGGGCGCCCCTCGAGATCTGGGGCGGCGTGGAGTGCACGGTCAACCGCGTCGGCGACGTGGTTCACCACCAGATCGATCGGAGCGGGCACGCGCGCCGCCTCGATGATCTCGATCACTTCGCCGCGCTCGGGATCCAGGCGCTGCGCATGCCCGTGCTCTGGGAGCGGACGGCTCCCGATCGGCCGGAGCGCCTGGACTTCGGCTGGGCCGACGCGCGGATCGAGCGGCTTCGGGCGCTCGATGTGCGGCCCATCATCGGGCTCGTCCACCACGGCAGCGGCCCGCGTTACACGAGCCTCGTCGATCCGGGCTTCTCCGAGGGGCTCGCCCGCTTCGCCCGCGCGGCGGCCGAGCGCTATCCGTGGGTCACCGACTGGACGCCGGTGAACGAGCCGCTCACGACGGCCCGCTTCTCGGGCCTCTACGGGCATTGGTACCCGCACGGCCGCGATCCGCGCACGTTCGTGCGCGCGCTGCTCACCGAGTGCCGCGCGATCGCGCTCGCCATGCGCGCCATCCGGGAGGTGATCCCCCGGGCGCGCCTGATCCAGACCGAGGATGTCGGCAAGACGACGAGCACGGCGCTGCTCGCCTACCAGGCCGAGCACGAGAATCACCGGCGCTGGCTCAGCTTCGATCTGCTCACGGGGCGCGTGAACGGCGATCACCCGCTGTTTCCGCTGCTCCTCGGGTGGGGCGCCTCGCCCGCCGAGCTCGCGTGGTTCGTCGAGGAGCCATGTCCGCCGGACATCCTCGGCATCAACTACTACATCACGAGCGAGCGATTCCTCGACGAGCGGCTGGCCTCTTACCCCGCCTGGTCGCACGGCGGAAACGGCAAGCACGCGTATGCCGATGTCGAGGCCGTGCGCGCGGTCGCCGAGGGCATCGACGGGCACCGCGCGCGGCTCCAGGAGGTCTGGGATCGCTACCGCCGGCCGGTGGCGATCAGCGAGGTGCACCTCGGCGGGCCGCGCGAGGAGCAGCTTCGCTGGCTGGTCGAGGCGTTCCGCGCCGCGGAGGCGGCGCGCGCGGCGGGCGCGGACGTGCGCGCGGTCACCGCGTGGTCGCTGCTCGGCTGCTTCGACTGGAGCTGCCTCGTCACCGAGGAGCGCGGGCACTACGAGCCGGGCGTGTTCGATGTGCGCGGCCCCGAGCCGCGGTCCACGGCGCTCGCGCGGCTGGTCTCCGCGCTCGCGCGCGGCGATCGCTTCGATCATCCCGTGCTCGCCGCGCCGGGCTGGTGGCGGCGCCCGGGGCGGCTGACGTACGGTCCGGTCGCGGCCGTCGCGCCCGCGCCCGAGGCTGCCGCCGCCGGCCCGCCCATCCTGATTACCGGCGCGAAGGGGACGCTCGGCCGCGCGTTCGCGCGCCTGTGCGCGCTGCGCGGCCTGCCCCATCGCACGATCGGGCGCGATGAGATGGACATCGCCGATCCCGCGTCGGTCGAGCGCGCCCTCGATCGGTTCGCCCCGTGGGCCGTCGTCAACACGGCGGGGTTCGTGCGTGTCGACGAGGCCGAGCGCGAGCCGCACCGCTGCGAGCGCGAGAACGCGCTGGGGCCCGCCGTGCTCGCGATCGCGTGTCGCCGGCGTGACGCGCGGCTCGTGACCTTCTCGGCCGATCTGGTCTTCGACGGCGCGCAGCGCTCGCCGTACGTGGAGACCGATCCCGCGCGGCCGCTCAACGTCTACGGCCGGAGCAAGGCGACGGCGGAGTGGAACGTCCTGGCGATCCTCCCGGAGGCGCTGGTGGTGCGCACCGCCGCGTTCTTCGGTCCCTGGGACGAAGCGAACTTCGTCGGCGCCGCGCTGCGTGCCCTCGGCGAGGGCCGGAGCTTCCACGCGGCCGACGACGTGATCGTATCGCCGACCTACGTCCCGGATCTCGTGCACGTGACCCTCGATCTGCTGATCGACGGCGAGCGCGGCATCTGGCACCTCGCCAACCGGGACGCCACGAGCTGGGCGGAGCTCGCCTCGCGCAGCGCGGCGCTCGCGCGCGTCCCCGCGACGCGGCTCGTGCGCTGCCCGAGCCGCGCGCTCGGCCTGGCCGCGCTGCGCCCGCGGTACAGCGCGCTCGGGAGCGGCCGCGGGCTCTTGTTGCCGTCGCTCGACGACGCGCTCGCGCGCTACGTCGCGGAGCGTGACCCCCGGCCACAAAGTTAGGAGGTTTCATGCGCATCCGGGTCACCGGCGGAGCCGTCTACATTGGCAGCGTGATCACCGAAGAGCTCGTCGCGCGCGGTCACGACGTCGCGGATCTGGCCGAGATCCTTGGCTCGGCGTTCAGCTGGGTGCTCGTCCGGCGACGCGAAGGCGGCGCCCGCCCGGCAGCTTGATCTCGCCCACGCCGCGGTTCACGAGCAGCGGCGCCGAGGAGGCGGAAGCGTGGCCGCGATCGCGTTCGAGCATGTGTACAAGCGCTACCAGGGGAGCGCGCCCATCGTGGAGGACCTGTCGCTGCGCATCGAGGACGGCGAGCTCCTCGTGCTCGTCGGGCCTTCCGGGTGCGGCAAGTCGACAACGCTCCGGATGATCGCGGGCCTCGAGGACGTCGACGGCGGGACGCTCTCCATCGGCGGCCGCGTGGTCAACGACGTGCCCCCGAAGCAGCGCGACGTCGCCATGGTCTTCCAGAGCTACGCGCTCTACCCGCACATGACGTGCTTCGAGAACATGGCGTTCTCGCTCGCGCTCCGCCGCGTGCCGCGCGACGAGGTGAAGCGCCGCGTGGAGGCCACGGCGCGCGCGCTGGCGATCGATCACCTCCTCGAGCGCAAGCCGCGGGCCCTCTCGGGCGGCCAGCAGCAGCGCGTGGCCATCGGGCGCGCCATCGTGCGCGAGCCGGGCGTGCTGCTCATGGACGAGCCGCTCTCGAACCTCGACGCCGCGCTGCGCAGCTCGATGCGCGCCGAGCTGCGCCGCCTGCATCGTCGCCTCGGGACGACGCTCGTGTACGTGACCCACGATCAGACGGAGGCGCTCACCCTCGGGGAGCGGATCGCCGTCCTCCGCGGAGGCGCGCTCCTCCAGCACGACCGCCCGCAGCAGCTCTACGACCGGCCGGCCAACGTCTTCGTCGCGACGTTCATCGGCTCACCCCCGATGAACCTGATCCCCGCCGAGCTCCGCCTCGACGGCCCGACCTCGGTGCTCTCGGCGCCCAGCGTGCGGCTCGCGCTGCCGAGGACGCCGGAGCACCGCGAGGGCCGGGTGATCGCCGGCGTCCGGCCCGAGCACCTCGGCCCGGCGCCCGCCGGCGCGTCGCTCGGCGTGCAGGGCGATGTCGAGGTGGTCGAAGCGATGGGGTTCGAGTCGTACGTCCACCTGCGCGTCGGCGACGCCGCGATCGTGTCCCGCTGGTTGGATCGCGGCACGACGCCGGCCGTCGGCGCGCGCGTGACGCTGGCCGCCGCGCCGGAGCACGTCCACCTGTTCGATCCGCGCACCGAGGAGCGGGTCTGAGGTGGCCCGTCGCGCGCTCTGGCTCGTGGTCTGGTGCGCGTCCATCTCGCCCGCCGGATGCGCCTCGAAGGCCGATCCCCCCTCGCACGTCGCGCGCACCACCATCACCTTCGTCGGCTGGGGGATGCCGGAGGAGCGGGCCATCATGCGGTCGGCGCTCGCCGCCTTCGAGCGGATCCACCCCGAGATCCACGTCGAGTACACGCAGGTGCCCGGCGTCGGCTACGACTACCTCAACAAGCTCCGGCTGATGATCGTGGCGAAGCGCGCGCCCGATGTCTTCTACGTGCCCGACGGCGCGTTCGGCGAGATGGTCAGTCAGGGCGTCTTGCGCGACATCGACGGTCTCGTGCAGGAGAGTCGGACCCTCGACCTCGCCGACATCTGGCCGACCGCCCTGGACCGCTACCGCTGGAATGGCCGCGTCCTCCACGAGGGCAGCCTCTACGCGCTGCCGAAGGACATCGGCCCCACGGTGCTCTACTACAACAAGGACGCGCTGCGCCGCCGCGGCGTCCCCGCGCCGGATCCCGAGGTGCCGATGACCTGGGACCAGGCCATCGCTGCCTTTCGCGCGCTCACGTACCGCGAAGGGTATGTCCAGCACTGGGGGATCAGCGGATATCCCTATGAAGCCGCGGTGTGGTCCGCGGGCGGCGAGATCGTGGACGCGCCGCCGCGCCGGTGGCTCATGGACTCCGACGTGTCGATGGACGCGGTGCAGTGGTGCGCGGATCTGGCCCTCCGCCATCACGTGGCGCCCAACCTCGCCCGCAGCGGCGGCGCCGGGCAGAGCGAGCTCTTCGAGGCCGGGCTCGTCGCCATGCACATCGATGGTCGCTGGATGGTCCCGCGTTATCGCCGGATGCGCTTCGACTGGGATGTCGCGCCCGTGCCGGTCCCGAAGCCGGGCATGACCTCGGTGAGCTGGTCGGGCTCCGTGGGGCTCGCCGTCAGCGCCGCGAGCCGGCGCATCGCCGAGGCGTTCACGTTGATCGAGTACCTGGCCGGCCCCGAGGGACAACGCGAGCTCGCCCGATCCGGGCTCCAGGTGCCCAATCAGCGATCGGTCGCCGCGACCGCCGCCTTCCTCCAGCCCGGGCAGCGGCCGGCCCACGCCGAGGTCTTCCTGCGCGCCGCCGAGACGAGCCGTCCGAGCCCCGAGACCGAGCTGCCCAACGCCTTCTGGCACGAGGTCTTCTCGAGCTTCATCCCCCAGGTCTGGCGCGGCGAACGGCGCGCGCGCGAGCTGCTCCCGGCCCTCGCGCCGGTCGTCGAGCAAACCATGCGGGAGAACAACCCCGGACCGGAGGCAGCGCGTTGAAGAAGCAGATACCGCGCGCCCGCGCCGAGGCGCGATGGGGTTGTGCGTTCGTGGCGGTCCCCGTGCTCGGCTTCGTCGTATTCGCGCTCGGCCCGATGCTGGCGTCGCTCTATCTGAGCTTCACCCGCTTCGAGGTGCTCACGCCGCCGCGCTGGGTCGGCCTCGATAACTACGCTCGCCTCTTCGCCCGGGATTTCTTCGTCTGGCGGACGCTCGCCAACACGGCCTTTTACCTCCTCGGCATCCCGATCGGCATCACCATCTCCCTCTTGCTCGCGCTCCTGTTGAACCAGAAGCTCAGGCTGGAGGGGTTCTTCCGCACCGTCTATTTCATCCCCTCCGTGTGCTCGATCGTGGCCGCGGCGCTGCTCTGGAAGTGGATCTACAACGCCGATTACGGGCTCATCAACACGTACCTCCGCGCCCTCGGCGTCGCCGACCCGCCCGCGTGGCTCTCGAGCCCGCACCTGGTCAAGCCCGCGCTCGTCGTGATGGGGATCTGGAGCGGGCTCGGCTACAACATGGTCCTCTTCCTGGCCGCGCTCCAGGGCGTGCCGCGATCGCTCCTCGAGGCCGCGGAGCTCGACGGGGCGAACGCCTGGCAGCGCTTCCGGCACGTGACCCTGCCGGCCATCAGCCCGATGACGTTCTTCATCGCCGTCACCAGCGTCATCGGCGGGCTGCAGAGCTTCGATCAGGTCTACGTGATGACGCGCGGCGGCCCGGAGTTCCGCTCGGCGACGTTCATGCTCTATCTCTACCTCACCGGCTTTCAGTACTTCCAGATGGGTTATGCGTCGGCGATGGCCTGGGTGCTCGGCGCGCTCGTGATGATCGTGACCGTGCTCCAGTTCCGCCTCGCCCGGCGCTGGGTGCACGATGAGTAGCGGCCGGAGGTCCCGAGAGCGCCGCGCGCTCCGGCTCCTCTCCTATGCCGTCCTCGCGCTGGTGGCCGTCTTCGTGCTCGCGCCCTTCGCGTTCATGATCAGCACCAGCGTGAAGCCGGCGGACGAGATCTACGCGGTCCCGATCCGCTGGATCCCGGCCCGCCCGACGCTCGCCAACTACCGGCAAGCCTTCGCCGAGATCGACATCCTCCGCGGCACCTGGAACACGCTCCTCATCGCCGTCCCCTCCACCCTCGGCGGTCTCCTCACCGCCTCGTTCGCCGGCTACGCCTTTGCGAAGCTCCGCTTTCCTGGGCGTGACGCGATCTTCGCCGCGCTCCTGTCGACGATGATGCTGCCCGGCGTGGTCACGTTGATCCCGCAGTTCGTGGGCTTCGCCCGGATCGGCTGGATCGACACCTACTATCCGCTCATCGTGCCGGGCGCGACGGGCAGCGCGGTCGCGATCTTCCTGATGCGGCAGTACTTCGCGAGCATTCCGGACGAGCTCATCGAGGCCGCGACGCTGGATGGCGCGAACCCTTTCCAGACGTTCACGCGGGTGGTCTTCCCCCTCGCCGGGCCGGCCGTCGCGACGCTCGCGGTCCTCGGGCTCAAGGCCGCCTGGAACGACTACTTCGGGCCGCTCGTCTACATCACCTCTCCGCAGAAGATGAACATCCAGCAGATGATCGCCGGCACCCAGAACGCCTACGGCGGCGAGCCGGCCGTGCTCATGGCGGGCGCATCCCTCGCGATGTTGCCGCTCGTGGTGCTCTTCCTGTTCGCGCAGCGGTACTTCGTGGAGGGGCTCGCTCGGACCGGGCTCAAGCGCTGAACCGTGACCTCGCCCGGAAAGCCGACCCCCTTCGGCGAGCCCTGGCACGCTCCCCGTCCTGCGCATCCCCCGCCAGCCGCCCGGCCCGCTGCTCGCGAGGGGGAAGGGGAGGAAGGCGAGGCCGGCGTGGAAGGCGAGGGCGCGGCAGACGAGGGCCAGACGGAGGCCGAGGCGTCGGAAGACGTAGATCCGGGCGACGACGACGAGCGGTGATCGCGCTGGACCGCCGCCGCACGACCCTGGGGTCGCGGCGCGAGAGCATCCGCCAGGTCTGCAAGCGACCATCTCAGGATCGAAAACTTCAGGGGCTCCCTTACGGGCAAGTCCTTGAAACAAGTACGGATGGGCCCTGGCCCGTGTCCTGCTAGATAACCACGGCAGAGCGCCCGTGACGGCTTCCCCCCCGCCGTCGAATGGGCGCTCTTTTTTCTGGCTCCCCCCACAGGACTTTGGGCGCCCGGGCCGAGCAAGCACGGAACGACTTGCGGGCATCCGCGGGGCGCCCTACCGCATCGCACTTCTGAGCGATGCGTCGAGGGCATCCGTGGGACGCGTCGCCTGTTCACGGACCGTCGTCGCGCAGGCGGTGCGTAGGTGCGTCCACGCGCAGCGGTAGAGCGGAGAATTCAACGCCTAAGGCGCCAGGGCCCAAAGGCGCAAAAAAACACGAGAGAGGCACGTCGTTCTATTCTTGCTATCCATTGACCATACGATGGATGTCCTGCCTCGCCCTCATTTCGCCGGGGTTGATGACCATGTCACGCACGGGTGATCACCACGCGTTCACGGATATTCCCGGAGGATGCGACCAGACACCATCCCCGTGAAGGCCGTGGGGGGATTGGCGATGGACTTCAGCCAGCAGCGGGCCTGTGCGCCTTGCACGCCCGGAGGAACATACGTGAACGCCTGGCACAGATCGTGGTCCGCGCACCTCGGCGAGGGCGTCACCGATCTCGCGCCGGAGCGCTTCCGGTCGGCGCGTCGAGGCAAGCTTATCGCTGACCGGCCTCGGGCCGATAGCGCCGAAAGATGAACCATCCCGCCGCGCTGATCGCGACGCCCGGCGCGAGGACCTCGACGATCACCGAGGTAGCTGCCGGGAAGTCGGCGGCGATCTTCGAGCCCTCTTGCCCAGATCCCGGCGGGATCATCGCTGGCCGGCCTCGAGGCGCTTCATCCGCTCGGTGCCCCAGGCGCCCAGCGGGCGGAGGGCTTCATTGAGCGTGCGGCCGTGCTCGGTGAGCGAGTACTCGACCTTGGGTGGCACCACGCGGTACACCTCGCGATGAATCAGTCCGTCCTCCGCCATCTCGCGCAGGTGCTGGATGAGCATCTTCTCGCTGACGCCCGGCAGGCCACTCTTCAGCTCGCCGAAGCGGCGGGTGCCGTGATTGTTCAGCTCCCACAGGATCAGCGATTTCCACTTGCCTGACACCACGTCCATCGCGGCGTCGATGCCGCAGATGTACGGACCACGTCTCGCTGTCGTTGCCATCGAACTCCTTTGCGTCATGACTGCGCCCGCTCGATCCTTACCAAAGGTGTGTATCAAACAAACAAGTAGGTACTGTCGCTGAACATGCTCAGCCGGGCCTTGAGGCCCCGGCAGCGCGGCTCGGCGAAGAACGGGCCGTCGAGGAGCTCGCCAGCGGCGTAGATCCCGGTCTCGATCGGATACCCGCGGTCGCAACCTCCTGCGAGGCAACATCCCCTTCGAGCAATGCGGAGGTCGCTTGGTGGTGGTGCCGCGGCGCTCACGGCCGAGCGGCCAGGGGCCGGCCTCTCGTGAGGGCCCCATCACGCGATGATCGCGAGCGTCGGCGCGACAAGCCTGGTTCCCAGGGTGCGCCTCGAGATGGACGCCGGCCCAGGCACGGCGCCCATGACATGTCACGGCGGCAGCGTGACAGGCCCCATGACATGTCACGGCTGCAGCGTGACAGGCCCCATGACATGTCACGGCTGCAGCGTGACAGGCCTCGTGACATGTCACGGCGGCAGCGTGACAGGCCTCGTGACATGTCACGGCGGCAGCGCGATAGATCCCGTGACGTGTCACGGAGACGGCGCCCCATGGGCGCGGCGCCCTAAAGCGGAGCCTTTCCGCGGACCTGCGCTCCGCGCCCGGCGCCTTCCGCGCTCCGCCGTGCCCTCCACCTCCGGGACCACCGACGGGCGCCGGACACGGCCGGCGCTCTGTGAGCGCGAATACGCGATTGGCCTGCAAAGTGCATTGTCTACCGGGTACAGCAGCATCGCCGTGCGCCAGGGGATGACCGCACAAGCGCTCACCGCTGCGTCGCATTGTTCCACGACGCTGTATCTGCGGCTCGCCGTCGCTTTGATGACGGCCATGACCACTGGAGGAGATCCTCATGAAGCTCACGAAGACTCAGCTGGACGCCTACAATCGAGACGGGTTCGTGATCATCCCGAATGTGCTGTCCGACGCCGAGCTCGGGCGCATCCGGGCCGATGCCCGCGTCGCGCTCGCCGAGGAATCGCCGCGCCGCGTCCTCGAGCGGGACGGGCAGACCGTGCGCGGTGTTCACGGCCAGCACAAGACGTTCGAGAGCTTCGCCAGGCTGATCCGCCACCCTCGTCTCGTCGAGCCGTGCCGCCAGATCCTGGCGGATGAGGTGTTCGTCTATCAGTTCAAGATCAACCTCAAGGCGGCGTTCGCCGGCGAGCTCTGGCCCTGGCACCAGGACTTCATCTTCTGGCGTGAAGAGGACGGCTTGCCCGAGCCCCGGCTGGTCAACGTCGCTGTCATGGTCGACGACAACACGGAGGCGAACGGCCCGCTCATGTTCCTCTCCGGCTCGCACCGCGAGGGCGTCATCGAGGTGCGCCCGTCCGCGAGCCAAGGCGGGGCCTACGCGGGCGAACCGGCGTGGATCCACAACCTGACCGCGGACCTCAAGTACGTGCTGAGCCGCGAGCAGGTGCGCTACCTCGCGGCTCGCTACCCCGTACGGACCGCGGTGGGATCCGCCGGCTCCGTGCTTCTGTTCCACCCGAACCTCGTACATGGGTCGAGCAACAACATCACGCCGATCGACCGGTGCCTCATCCTGGTCACGTACAACAGCGTTCTCAATCGAGCTCACCCGGTCGCGACGCCGCGGCCGGAGTTCCTCGCGAGCCGTGACTACACCCCGGTCATCGCCGGCCCCGAGAGCATCCTCACGGAGTGATCACTTCCCCCACGAGCGGATCGGCTGACCAGGAGACATTTCCGACCGGCGCACGAGGCGCCGCGCCTTCGCAGGGAGTTTGCACATGCACACCGACACCTTCCATCACGTCGAGCAGCACTCGAACATCGTACAGCCCGAGCCCTGGGCTGCCTCTCCGGAGACCAGCCGGCGGCGCGCGGATGAGCTGATCCGGTGGGTGCGCGATTACGCCGAGCGGCGGATCAACTCCCGCCTTATCGACGAGCGGCGCTGCATCCCGCCGCACGTGATCCTAGACTTCGGCAACCGCGGCTTGCTCGGCATGCAGGTGCCCGAGTGCTATGGCGGGCTCGGCCTCCGCTGCGGCGACGCCCTCCGCGTCCTCGAGCAGCTCTCGGCGATCGATCTCACGCTCGCGATCGTCGTTCTGGACAGCATCCTCGGCGCGCACACCATCGGCCACCACGCGACCGAGGCCGTGCGCGGCGAGTTCCTCCCGCTCGTCGCGTGCGGCCGAGTCTTCGCCGCGGTGGCGATGACCGAGCCCAGGGCGGGCTCCAACCTCCGCGCCATCGAGACCAGGGCGGTCCCGGAAGGTAGGGGCGCGTGGCGCCTCCACGGCAGCAAGCTCTGGGTCGGCGCCGGCTCCGCCGCCAGCGTCATCCACGTCTATGCCCAGCTCTTCGACGAGCGCGGCCGCTCTCGTGGGCTGACGGGCTTCATCGTCCGCCAGGGCGCGGACGGGCTCCATATTGGGCCAGAGGCGCTCACCCTGGGGCTGCGCGGGTTCACCAAGAACACGGTGGTGCTCGACGGCGTCCGCGTGACCACGGCCGACATGCTCGGCGCGCCGGGCGGCGGAATGGAGGGAGCCCGGGACACGATGATGCTCATCCGCTTCTATTTGGGCGGGATGGCGGTCGGCGGGATGAAGCGCTGCGCGCAGCTCATGCTCCGCTACGCGGAGCGGCGGCAGATCCTGACAGGCAACCTCCTCGACAACCCCGTGACGCTCGCCCGCATGAGCGAGCTCGCAGCCCGGATCACGTCGGTGGAGGCGCTGGCCACGCGGATCGCCGAGCTGCGCGACGCGGGCCGGAGCGTCCCCGCCGAGGCGTACATGGCCTGCAAGAACGCCGGCGCCGAGTCCCTAGGCTGGGCCGTCGATCAGCTCGTCCAGTTCCTCGGGGCGCGCGGCTACGAGGAGAGCAACCTCGTGCCGCAGATGTACCGCGACGCGCGCCCATGGCGCATCTTCGAGGGCCCGACCGAGGCCTTGAACATGGTGCTCGGCTCGGGCGCGCTGCACGCGGACCGGAGCCTGTACCGCTTCCTCGCCGAGACGTGCGCGTCGCCAGCGATCGCCCGCCGCCTCGAGGAAGCAGCCGCACGGGTGCGGGCCCGTGCGGGGAATGCCGCGACGCCCTTCGACGACCGGTCGACCGCCCTCTACTGGGGCAGCGCGCTCCTCGGGGATGCCACGACCGACGCGCTCCTCCTCGCCGCGGTCGAGAGCAGCCGCGGAGATGCGTCGGCCCTGCGCCCGGCCGCCGCGTGGCTCGGGGGACGCGTCGACGCGGCGCTCGCGGCGGCGTGCGATGGAGCCCGGGAGGAGGCCGCCCTCGTGAGCCGCGACGCGCTCGCGCTCCGCATCTCCCGCTACGCCGCCGCGGTCGGCGACGTCGAGCAGGGGCTGCCGGGCACCAGCGACGCGCTCGATCCCTACCTGCGCCGCAGGTTCGAGGAGGATCTTGCCTACTGGACGCCGCCTTCGCGCGCGCGTCGCGCGGAGGCGCCACGGACCACGCTCGCCGCGCCCGCAGGGGATCTCTGGCCAGGCGGCGCGCGCCCGGCGCGCACCGGCGAGAACGGCGCTGCCCACCCCCGTGGCGCCTCCGACGACGCGGCCTGCGTCCACGACCTGTTCGCGCGAGCGGCGGAGAGAGCTCCGGGCGCGATCGCGGTCGTCTCCGGCGCCCGTTCCATCACCTACGCCGAGCTCGACGCCCGCAGCAACCAGCTCGCGCACCACCTGGCCGCGCTCGGCGTCGGCCGCGAGGCGCTCGTCGGCATCTGCCTGGAGCGCTCGATCGAGCAGATCGTCGCGATGCTGGCCGTGCTGAAGGCGGGAGGTGCGTACGTCCCCATCGACCCCGCCGAGCCGGAGCCTCGTCGCGCCTACATCCTCAAGGATGCGAGCGTGGTGACGGTCCTCACGTCGGAAGCGCTCGCCTGCCGGCTGGCGTCGCAAGCGGCGCATGTCGTGTGCCTCGACGCCGACCGCACCGCCATCGAGGCTCGTCCCACCGCCGCGCCGGCCGCCGCCGCGGACCTCGGCCAGGCCGCGTACGTCATCTACACGTCGGGATCCACCGGCCAACCGAAGGGCGTCGTCGTGGAGCATGCCGCGCTGTCGCGCTTCACGCGCTCGGCATGCGTCGAGTACGGCATCGGCCCGGGCGATCGCGTCCTCCAGTTCGCCGCGATCAGCTTCGACGCTGCCGTCGAGGAGATCTACACCAGCCTGACCTCCGGCGGCACGCTCATGCTGCGCAGCGAGGCGATGATCGGCTCGGCGCCCGCGCTCGTCGCGGCTTGCGCGGAGCTCGGGTTGACCGTCCTCGATCTGCCGACCGGCTACTGGCACCAGCTCACGGCCGAGCTCACCGCGTCCGGCCTGAAGCTGCCGCCCTGCGTCCGCCTCGTGATCATCGGCGGCGAGCGCGCGTCGCTCGCGCGGGTCCTCGCGTGGAAGGCGCATTGCGGGCCGTCCCCGCGCCTCGTGAACACCTACGGGCCCACCGAGGCCACGGTCGTCGCGATCACCTGCGACCTCTCCGCCGTCGACGAGCTCGGCGCCGAGGTCCCGATCGGGCGCCCGATGCCGCACGTCGAGGCGCACGTGCTCGGTCCGGCGGGCGAGCCCGTTCCCGGAGGGGTCGCAGGGGAGCTCTACCTCGGCGGGGCCGGCCTCGCGCGCGGCTATCACGGCCGGCCAGAGCTCACGGCGGAGCGCTTCATCACGAGCCCCTTCGATCCAGCAGCGCACGCTCGCCTCTACCGGACAGGAGACCTCGTGCGCTGGCGCGCCGATGGACACCTCGAGTTCGTCGGACGCGCCGACCATCAGGTCAAGATCCGCGGCTTCCGCGTCGAGCCGGAGGAGATCGAGGCCATCCTGGCCGAGAACCCGCTCGTGGGCGACGCCGCGGTGGTCGCCCCGGAGCACGCCGACGGCTCGCGCCGCCTCGTCGCCTTCGTCGTACCCCGGACGCCCTCGTCGAACCTTCCGCAGGAGCTGCGCGGCTTCCTCGCGTCGCGGCTGCCCGCCTACATGATCCCTTCGGCCTTCCACGCGATGGACTGCCTCCCTCGCACGGTGAGCCGCAAGCTCGATCGCCAGGCGTTGCTCTCGCGGGCGTCGCTGCCCGCGGAGCTCGCGCCCGCAGGGGACACTGGCATCGATCCGGCGGATCTCCCGCGCACCGCCACCGAGCGCGCCCTGGCCGCCATCTGGAAGGAGATCCTCGGCGCGGAGGTCGGCGTTCACGACAACTTCCTCGATCTCGGCGGCAACTCGCTGCTCGCGATCCAGGCCGCCGCGCGGATCAGGAGCGCGCTCGGCGTCGAGCTCTCGGTGGATGCGCTCTTCAGCGCGCCGAGCATCGCCGAGCTCGCCGAGCACGTCGACGCAAAGCACGCCCTCCGGGAGGAAGACGCCGGCAGCCAGCTCGCGGCGCGCCCGGCGGACGACGCCACCGCTCTCGCGGCGCCGCAGCACGAGCTCCCGCTCTCCCCCGGCCAGGAGCAGATCTGGTTCCTGCACCGCCTCCACGCCGGAGAGCCGCTCTACAACGAGCCTTGCGCGATCCGCATGCGCGGCCCCGTCGATGAAGGCGTCCTCGAGCGGTGCTTGGTCGAGCTCATCCGCCGTCACGAGATCCTGCGCACGGCGTTCGTCGAGAGGGAGGGTCGGCCGGTGCGGCTCGTTCGCACGCCTTCCTTTTCTTTGCGCGTCGTCGACCTGCGGGCGGTCCCTCCGGCGGACCGTGCGCCTGCGGCGCAGCGCCTCGCCGAAGAGCAAGCCCGGCTCTCCTTTGACCTCGGGGCACCTCCCCTCCTCAGAGCGACCTTCGTGCGCCTCGCCGACGACGAACAGGAGCTCCACCTCGTCCTTCACCATCTCATCGTCGATGGCATCTCCCTGTACCGCGTCCTGCTCGCGGAGCTCGAGGTGGCCTATGACGCCCTCTCCCGCGGCGCGACGGCGCCGCCGTGGCCGCAGCTCCCGGCCCAGTACGCGGACTTCGTCGCCTACCAGCGGGCCGAGGCCGAGCGGGCCGCGAAGGTCGAGCTCCCGTGGTGGATCGAGCGGCTCCGCGGCTTGCCCGAGCTCGAGCTCCCGCTCGACCGGCCCCGCCCGAGCGCCCCGCGCTGCAGCGGAGAGCGCGCGTGCATGGCGCTCTCGAGCGACCTCACCGAGGCCCTGAGGCGCCTCGGTCGCAGGGAGGGGGTCACGCTCTTCATGACCGTGACCGCCGCCATCTACGTTCTCCTCCATCGCTACACCGGCCAGCGCGATCTCGCGCTCGGCACGGTCATCGCGCAGCGCGGCCGGCCGGAGCTCGAGCGCGTGATGGGCTATTGCGACAACACCCTCGTCCTCCGCGCCGACCTCTCCGGCGATCCCACGATCGGCGAGCTCCTGCGGCGGGTCCGCGGCCTCAGCCTCGAGGCCCTCCAGCATCAAGCGCTCCCGTTCGAGGCCCTCGTCGCGGCGCTCCATCCTCGGCGCCACGCCGGCCGGAATCCCCTCTTCCAGGTGGCGTTCATCTCCCAGCCGCCGCTCGCGGCAGGCCCGCTCGGGTGGACGCTCGACCGCCTCGGCGTCCACACAGGCACCGCGAAGTTCGACCTCATGATCGAGATCGACGAGCGCGCGGAGGGGATCCTCGGTCGGATCGAGTACCGCAGCGATCTGCTCGCGGCAGAGACCGTGCGGCGGATGGCCGGCCACCTGGAGGTGCTGCTCGCCGCGATGGCCGAGGACCCCGCGAGGCGGATATCCGAGCTGCCCATGCTCACCCCCGGGGAGCGCCGGCAGCTCCTCGACGACTGGAACGCGACGGCGATCGAGCGCCCCTCCTGCTCCATCGTGGCGCCCTTCGAGGCGCAGGTGCGCCGGACCCCGGACGCCGCCGCCGTCGTCTTGGGAGCGGAGGAGCTCACCTATGACGCCTTGAACCGCCGCGCCAACCAGCTCGCGCGTCGCCTGCACCGGCTCGGGGTCCGCCGCGATACCGGCGTCGCCCTGCTCCTGGACCGGACGCCGGAGCTGATCGTCGGCGTGCTCGGGATCCTCAAGGCCGGCGCGGCCTATGTCCCGCTCGATCTCAGCTATCCTGCGGAGCGACTGCGCTTCATGTGCGCCGACGCCGGCGTCCGCGTGCTCGTCACCCGCGCGGGGCTTCTCCACCTGTTGCCGGACCACGGCGCCGAGGCGCTGTGCATGGACGCCGCCCAGGACCTCCTCTCGGCCGAGCCCGATCACGACCTGGACGACGAGGCCTCACCGGATCAGCTTGCCTATGTCCTCTACACCTCGGGCTCCACGGGGACTCCCAAGGGCGTCGCGATGCCGCAGGGGCCCCTCGTCAACCTCCTCGCCTGGCAGCTCCGCCAGACCGCGCTCGGTTCGGGCGACCGCACCCTGCAGTTTGCGCCGATCAGCTTCGACGCTTCCTTCCTCGAGCTGTTCGCCACCTTCTGGACGGGCGGCACCCTGGTCCTCATCTCGGAGCCGGCGCGCCGAGATCCGCTCGCGCTGCTCGGGGTCATCGCGGATCACCGCGTTGCCCGCATATTCCTCCCCTTCGTGGCCTTGCAGCAGATGGCGGTGGCCGTCGACCACGGCGCCCCGACCCCGGAGAGCCTGCGCGAGCTCTATGTCGCGGGCGAGCAGCTCCGGATCACGCCCGCGGTGCGCCGCTTCTTCGAGAAGCTCCCCCATTGCGTGCTGCAGAACCAGTATGGTCCCTCGGAGACGCACGTCGTGACCGCGCTCACGCTCTCTGGCCCGGCCAGCGCATGGCCGGAGTTGCCGTCGATCGGCCGACCGATCGACAACACCCGGATCTACCTCCTCGACCCTGCGGGGCACCCCGTCCCGATCGGCGTCCCCGGCGAGCTCTACGTGGGCGGCGCCGCCCTCGCGCGCGGCTATCTCGACCGGCCAGAGCTCACGGCGGAGCGGTTCCTCGTCGATCGCTTCTCCGCCGCTCCCGACGCTCGCCTCTACCGCACCGGCGACCTTGCGCGGTATCTCCCCGACGGCAACATCGCGTTTCTCGGCCGCACGGACGCGCAGGTCAAGATCCGCGGCTTTCGTGTCGAGCTCGACGAGGTCGAGGCCGTCCTGGCCCGCCATCCTGGCGTCGAGGCTGCGGCCGTCGCCGCCAGAGACGACGCGACCGGCGGCAAGCGGCTGGTCGGTTACGTCGTCCCGCGGGACGGCTGCGATGTCGGTGATCTGCGCGAGTTCATGAGGGGCACCGTCCCTGATTACATGGTCCCTGCGGTGATCGTCCCTTTGAGCTCGCTTCCGCTGACGCCGAGCGGGAAGGCCGATCGGCGCGCGCTCCCGGAGCCCGAGGGGCTCGCGGCCCCGACCGGCCGTGCATGGGTCGCTCCTCGCGATGAGGTCGAGCTCCGCCTCGCGCGCATCTGGTCCGAGGTCCTCCGCGTCAATCCCGTCGGTGCGACCGACGATTTCTTCGACCTCGGGGGCCACTCGCTCCTTGCCACGCTGCTGACGGCGCGCATCGAGCAGGAGTTCGGGCAGGCCTTCCCGCTCGCCGCCCTGTTCGGAGGCTCGACGGTCGAGCGCGTCGCGAGCGCCCTGCGCGCGCCCGCGCGTGCGCGCCCCTGGACGCCCCTCGTCCCCATCCAGCCGAACGGCGGGCGCCCGCCCTTCTTCTGCGTCGCCGGCTCCGGCGGCAACGTCGTCTACTTCCACGCGCTCGCGCGGCACCTCGGCGCGGATCAGCCCTTCTACGGCCTCCAGTACCCCGGCATTGACGGGCAGTCGCAGCCGCTCGCCACCATCGAGGCGCTCGCCGCTCATCACCTCGCCGCGATCCGCGCGTTCAGGCCTCATGGCCCCTATGCTCTCGGTGGCCACTCCGTCGGCGGCGCCATCGCCTTCGAGATGGCCCGGCAGCTCGAGCGCGAAGGCGAGCAGGTCGCCCTGCTCGCGATCCTCGATGTCCCGGCGCCCGTTGCCGAGAGCGACTGGATCGGCTTCCGGTGGGACCATGCCCGCTGGCTCACGGCCATCCTCGCTCTCTTCGAGCCGATGTCCTCGGAGGCGCTGCGCTCGCTCGACGAGGAACTCCGGGCGAGGAGCCCGGAGGCGCAGCTCGAGCTCTTGGCGCGCCGGCTCGGGGCTGCTGGCGTCCTGCCCACGGACGCGGGACCCGATCGCGCGCGCGGCATCGCGGAGGTCATGAAGGCGAGCGATCTCGCGTACGGCCGCTACGATCCAGCCCACGTGACGGTGGATCGCATCGTGCTCCTGCGAGCCTCCGAGCCGAGCCGCTTCGACCCTCTCGTGGACCTTGGCCTCTTCGCGCGCGCGGCGGACGACCCGGCCTGGGGCTGGGGCAAGCACGCCTGCGCCGGCGTCGATATCCGCTGGGTGCCCGGCGATCACATGACGATGTTCGCCGAGCCCCATGCGCGCGCCGTCGCCCAGCTGCTCGCGCAGAGCCTCGAGGCCGCGGCCTCGACGGCGGGCCGTCCGGCTTGAGGCTCCGACGCGCTGACTGAGCTCTCGACGAGGCAGTCGTGACGGCGGTCCGTGGACGTCGTCAAGCCTGGATGTCTCGCTTCCCGAAGGCAGAAATCGCGACAGCATCAACATGGCGGCGATCTCCGAGCCCTCTTGCCCAGATCCCGGCGAGACCATCGCTGGCCGGCCTCGAGGCGCTTCATCCGCTCGGTGCCCCAGGCGCCCAGCGGGCGGAGGGCTTCATTGAGCGTGCGGCCGTGCTCGGTGAGCGAGTACTCGACCTTGGGTGGCACCACGCGGTACACCTCGCGATGAATCAGTCCGTCCTCCGCCATCTCGCGCAGGTGTCGGCGTCCCATGGCATCGACTACCTCGACGGCGGGATCATGGCCGTCCCCGAGATGATTGGCGGCCCGGGTTCCGCGATCCTCTACAGCGGCTCGCAGACCGCGTTCGACGCACACCGGGCGCGACGCCTGGCCAGCAACCGCGGCGATGTGAGCCGCAAATTTCGCCGCGACCAGGGCCTGTCTTTGACGGAGTACAAGAACCGGCTGCAAACGCTGAAGCTCCTCGAGCTGCTCGAACAGGGCTGCAGCCACTTGACTCATGCGGCGCTCGAAGCCGGGTTCGGCAGCTACTCGCGCTGTCACCAGGTGATCAGAGAGTTGCTGGGCATGGCGCCCAGCGCGCTCCTCGACCCAGGCACCCGGAAACTACTCGCCGACAGGTTGGAACCGTTGAGCGCACAGCACGATTGCCGAGATCCCGGGTAGCTCGCGCACCCAGACCCATCGTTTCCGG
Source organism: Sorangium sp. So ce302 (assembly GCF_051530145.1). Lineage (GTDB taxonomy): Bacteria > Myxococcota_A > Polyangia > Polyangiales > Polyangiaceae > Sorangium > Sorangium cellulosum_B. The sequence goes on from NZ_CP150326.1 coordinate 4,539,395, forward strand.
CACCGCTGCTCCGCGAATCGGCGTTCAGGCTGCGAAAAAGCACAAACCTTGATGCTCGCCGTGCGGCGGCTGAGTATTCGCTCGGCATGCGAAGTCGATCAGCCCTTGCCTTGCTCGCGCTCCTGGCTTTTTCGGGATGCTCCAACGACTCGCCGGATCAGGACTCCTCCCCCGCCGCTGGTGGAGCTCCCCCCAACACGGCGACGAGTGGGGCTGCTGCCGGCCCCATGACCGGTGGCACTGGCGGCATGCCGCCAGAGATATCCACGACCGGTGGCGCCGGTGGTACGGGCGGCGCAGGTATGGGCGGCGCAAGTTCCGGTGGGACGAGCGGCGCAACTGCAGGCGGCACGGGTGGCGCCGCTGGAGGTGGCGCTGGGGATGGCAGCTTCGAGCTCGCCTGGGAAGATCCGTTCGACACCGTCGATCTCACTCGCTGGGAGCTGATGACCCACAGCTGGGACGGCAATCTCGCGCAGTTTACCGGCGAAAACGCTGCGGTCAGCGACGGCATCCTGCATCTTTCGCTGACGGCAGCCAACGACACTAACAAGCCCTTCCGCGGCGTGGAAATGCGCTCTCGCGAGACGCTGACCTACGGAAAGATAGAAGCGTCAGCTCGGCTTGCGCACGGCTCCGCAGTCGTCTCTTCTCTGGTGCTCATTTATACCCCATGGCCCGCGGCCGCGAGGTCGGGCCGCGCGACGCCGGGCGAAGGCCGGCCCTCGGTTCTGACGCGGGCGCCGGCCGAACGGGTGCGAGGGGGCCGGCCCCGCTCTCAGGCGGCGTGGCTTCGCGCCGGGGCGGCCGCGCGCCTGCGCGAGCGTGCCCCGGGCCCCAGCAAGGTGTGAGGCTCTCGGACGTTGAGCTTTCTGCCGACCTCGACGATGGCACGGAGCGCGGGCACCAGCTCTTGGCCGAGTGGGGTGAGTTCGTACTCGACCGAGGGCGGCGACGTGGGCATGACGCGGCGGCTGACCACGCCCTTGGCCTCGAGCTCGCGCAGGCGCGCGCTCAGCACCCGCGCCGAGATCTGCGGAATGTCGACGCGCAACTCGCCGAACCGGCGCGGCTGCCCGCTGAGCGACCAGATGACGTTCGGCGCCCAGGCCCCGCGCAAGAGCGCCATGCACAGCGTCAGCGGGCAGAGGGGCGGCGGGGGGACGCGATTTTTTCGTACCGGCAGTGCCATGGGTAACCCCGAAGATACCCCTTTTTCAGGTATCTAGCATCTAGCTAGTATCCAAGAGTAACTTCGCGCGCTAGCTTGCTGGTCTCGATGGCGCCGGCCCCGAGCGATCGGGGCTGGCGCGCCGCGGCCCTCGCCGAAGCGACGGGCTTCGCCGGGGCGCGCGGGGGCCTTCGCCGACCCCGCGCCCGCCCGCCCCTCGCCGCCCCGAACGCCCGGGGGCGCGTCGCCGGGGCGGGGTCGTTCGGGTATCTCACCAACACCACATGATTCGAGGGATGCTTCTATGAAATTGTATTTCTCTCCCGGTGCCTGCTCTCTGTCTCCGCACGTCGTCGCCCGCGAGGTCGGCATCGAGCTGACGCTCGACAAGGTCGACCTCGCGTCCAAGAAGACGTCGTCGGGCCGCGACTTTTCGGCCATCAACCCGAAGGGATACATCCCCGCGCTCGAGCTCGACGGCGGCGAGGTCTTGACCGAGGGGCCGGCCATCGTTCAGTATCTGGCCGACCAGAAGCCCGAAGCGAAGCTCGTGCCGCCGCCGGGCACGATGGCTCGCTACCGCGTGCAAGAGATGCTCGGGTACATCAACTCTGAGCTGCACAAGACCTACAGCCCGCTCTTCAACCCGAAGACCTCGCCCGAGCAGCGGCAAGAGCGCGGAGAGTACCTGCGCAAGCGCTACGGCGTGATCGAGGCGGCGCTCGCGAAGGGGCCCTACCTGTTCGGCGAGCAGTTCACCGTGGCCGACGCCTACCTTTTCACGGTCACCAACTGGTCGAATTTCGTCAAGCTCGACCTGTCGGCCTTGCCCAATTTGCTCGCGTACCAGCGGCGGGTGGCCGCGCGCCCCGCGGTGCAGGGGGCGATGCGGGCCGAGGGGCTTCCGGTCGAGGGCGGCAAGTAAGGGGGGCGCCGCGCGGGCCGCCCCCGGCGGCGGGGCGCGCGCCGCGAGCGCTCAGGGCGGGGGCGCCTTTCTGGCCTTCTTCGGCCCCGCGCAGGCGGGGGCGTCGGCGCCCTCGCCGGGCAGGGCGGCGCCCCGCAAGAGCAGCGCCCACTCTTCGGACCAGCGCGCGAGCGACCGGAGCGCCTCGAGCAGCGCCGCGCCCATCGGCGCGAGGCGATAGCCCTCGTCGCTCGGCTCGACGAGCCGCGCGGCGCGCAGGTCGGCGAGGCGCGCGCTCAACGACGTCGGCGACAGGTCGTCGCAGCGCGCGCGCAGGGCGCGGAAGGGCAGGGGGCCCTCGCGTAGCTCCCACAGGATGCGTGCGCAGCGCCCAGCGGCGGCCGAGCAGGTCGAGCGCGGCCATGATGGGTCGGGAGGCTAGGACGTCGAATGCGCCTTCTACCGCCCAGTCGCCGGTTGTCGGGGCGCCTCGGGTCGGTCGGCGCTGCGCGACCGAGGGCGTTTGCCCCGAACCTGTGGCGCGGGCAGCGCCGCGGGCGCACGTCGGCGTTGCGGGCGAAAGGGGGCTTCGCCTGCGGCGCTCACGCCGCTTCGCAGTTCGGGCTCCGCGCACGCGCGATGGGAGGCGCCTCGCTCGGGAGCCCGAGATGCTTGAGGCTGGCGACGATGACCTCGCGCTCGGAGATGTCGGCCACGAGCCTCCGCCGCCCGCCACACGGGCAGGCCAACACGTCCTCGGGGTACAACACCCTACGGAGCAGGCTCGCCAGTCGATGCGCGCACCGACTGGCTTCGTGACGCCGGTGCCGAGGCGGGTGCGCGGATCGCTCTGCGCGGCCGGGGCACTGGCCTCCGAGGTCAGATCGTCGATGTCGCTCCAAGGCGAGTCGGCGTTGGGGAATTTCTGCCGCGCGGCAACGACCTGGCCATCCTCGAGGGCCACGCGCCGGCAACCGGCGGAGAAGCCCGTCGCGCACGTCTCGACGACGTAGCTCGCGAGGTGCTTTTCGTTCCACGTCTCACGTTGCCGCTCGATGCGCTCCGCGTTGCCGTCACCGCACCCCGAGAGAAGGACGATGAGAGCAAGGAGAATGAAGGAGTTGTAAATTGCCGTCATGTCGAGCCGCGAACGCAACGCTCGTGCCTGAACGGCTGTGCCACCGGCGCTCCGAGGATTGCCGTAGGAGACGCGCGCCGTGGTGTGAGCGCGCCTCGCAGCTGCTCTCGCTCGCGGCCGCGGCAGGACGGCGCGCTTAGGGTTCGCACGGCCTGCTCGTGCTCGCGGGCTGGGCGGTCCGGGCACGCGCTCGGCGCTGGCGTCGCACACGAAGCCGCGCTCGCAGTCGGCGTTGCTCGTGCAGCCCTGCGCCTCCCTCGAGCGCCAGCTCCGCGCAGCAGCTCGTCAGACAGAGCCTGAAGCGGCGCTCGCTCGACCGTTACTCTTCCCGCAGAGATGTCTCAAGGGGACGCGCTGACACGTCGAGCAGGTCGCGCTCGGTCAGGATGCCAACGAGCCGCCGACGCTACCGTCGGCATCGTCCCCGGCGCCGCCCTCTGGAGGGTAGTGCCCGACTGCCTTGACAAACGTATCTGGGAACGCCCGGTACTCGATGGTTCCCGGCCCCTGTCCCACGGGGACGAGGCGCTGGCCGTCGAGGCAGAGCTGGTCATCGCCGTCGCACCGCACGCCGCGGATCTCCCCACGGCCCTGAGGCCGCGGCGCGAGTGCATCCGTCAGGTCTGCAAGCGACCATCTCAGGATCGAAAGTTTCAGGGACTTCCTGACGGGTAAGTCCTTGAAATAATTACGGAGAAGCCCTGGCCCGTGTCCTGCTAAGTGAGCACGTCAGAGCGCCCGTGACGGCTTCCCCCCCGCCGTCGAATGGGCGCTCTGTTTTTTTGTGGACCGGCGCGGGAGGGCGCGAGGAGCGCTTGGCCGCTACGGCTACGGATCAGCGGTGACGAGGGCGATGGCGAGGCCGTCGTATCCCTTGCTGCCCACGGCTCGTCCTACCGCGGCACGAGGACGCGGACGTCCCAGGGCGCGAGGTCCAGCGCGAGGTCCAGCGCGAGGGCGCCGGCCCGGAGGTGCGCGCCGGCGCCGCTCAGCGCGTCGCGCAGGCCGCCTCGCGCATGGGCAGCGAACGGCTCCGGGACGGTGAGCCGCTTCTTCACCGATCGCTCGCTGAAATTCAGGACCACGAGCGCGAAGCGGGAGGCGTCGTCGCCGTGCCTGACATAGGCGAAGACCTCGTCGTCGGGCCCCCCGGCGTGCACCGTGTGGTGCCCCGGCGACCGGAGCGCCGCGACACTGCGCCTGAGCCGGATCAGCTGCTCGTAATGCCGCGCCAGCTGGCCGCGCGGGGGCCGTGAGACCGGGGCGAGGCCGCCGTAAGGCTCGTACTCGGCGCCGAGCTCGTCGAACGTGTAGACGCACGGGATCCCCGGCAGGGTCAGCAGCGCCGCCGCGGCGACGCGCGTCAGCCCTGGCCCGTGGCGGGTGACGAAGCGCGCGCCCGTGTCGTTGTTGTTGATGAACCTGAGCGTGCGCTCGGGGCGCTCGGCGCGCGCCGCGGTGGCGGCGAGCGCCGCGCCGAGCCGGGCCGCGATGCCCCGCGGCGCGCCGAACACGTCTTTCCAGGCCCAGTGTCCGAGCTCCTCGGTCCAGTCATACGCCGCGTCGAACCCGTTCTGCAGGTAGTACGGATCGCGCGCCGAGGCCTCGGCGATCAGCGCGACACGCGGGCTCACGCGCCGGAGCTCGGCGGCCCAGGGGGACCAGAGCTCGCCCCGCCGCTGCTTGATGCCCCACGCGGCGTCGACGCGATAGCCATCGATGTCGAACCGGCGCACCCAGTGAAGCGACGCCTCGAGCATCCAGCGCGCCACCTCGGCGCTGTCGTAGTTCAGGTTCGGCAGGTGCTCCCAGTCGAAGTAATGCGTCGGCTCGCCGCCGTCGTCGCGATCGTAGAAGGCGAAGCTGTGCGCGCGGCGCATGCGCCGCTCGGCTTCCCGGAAATACGGGTGCTCGGCCGAGGTGTGGTTGGGCACGAGATCGAGCAGCACGCGCAGGCCGCGCCGGTGCGCGTCGTCCACGAGCTCGCGGAGATCTTGCTCGGTCCCGTAGTCGGGGCGCACGCTGAAGTAATCGGTGACGGCATACCCGAAGTCGCCCTCGGGCGCGGCGAAGAGGGGAGATAGCCAGATCGCCGTGACGCCGAGCTGCTCGATCGCGGGGAGGGCGGCGCGGACGCTCTGGAGCGGCGGATCGCCGAAGAACGGCGGCACGACGCCGTAGAGGACGGCGTCGTCGATCCACGCCGGCGCGGCCCTGCCGGAGGCGGCTTCGAGCGGCGGCGCGACGCGCGCGGCGTCGCCTCGGCCGCGCTCGTCGCGCACCCTGAGCTCGACCAGCGCCTGATCGCCGGCGTCGGGCGCCGGCAGCTCGAGGCGAGCGCCCTGCCCGAGCGGCTCCGGCGCCGCGCCGCCGCGCAGCCGGAACCAGTCGAAGGCGACGATCTCGGCGCGCGAGCGCTCGCTGGGCTCGCTGCTCGTCGCGTCGAGGACGAGCTTGCCGCCGGCCAGCGCGGCGCGGGCGCGGGCGCGCGGCGTGTCCTCCAGCCGGACGCGGTAGGTGACGGGCGGAGAGTCCAGGTCGCCCGCGCTCGCCTCCCGGCAGCGCGCGACGATCTCGTTCTCGCCCTCGAGCAGCGGGACGTCCGCGAAGAACCGCTGCTGCTCGATCGCCGCGGGGAACACGTCGCCGCCCACCCGGATCGCGCAGTCCTCCAGCGTGCCCGCTCCGGCGAGGGCGCCCTGGACGCGCGCGCTGAAGGCCCAGACGTCGGCATCGCCGGCGTGCAGCTCCAGCCTTGCTTGCGCCGCCGCGGAGGGGCGCGGCGATACCGAGGGGGTGACCGATTCGCACGAGGGCGCCGCCAGGAGCAGCGCGGCAGCCCATCCGAGCCGGGTGAGCGGCCGCCCGTGACGCGATGGGCCTGGGGCGCGCTGCCGAAGGGCGCCCATGGCCGCGCCGATCGGCACGACCGGTCCAGAGAGAGATGCACAGGGAGAGGAGGCGGCGGTCGAGCGGAGGAGGCGTCTCAGCATGGGGGCGATGCGGCAAGCGGGGGAGCCCCTCTATTCCAGATCCACCCCTGACGATCGCGGAAGCGCCGAGAGCACGGTGGTTTTATGTCGTGATCTTCTCTCTCTCCTCCATGTCCGCCGTGTCGTCGCATCCACGGTGGCGCACTCCCGTGCTGGGGCTTCCCGTGCGCCTCCTCGCGCCAGGATCAGGCGGCGACGGCATGGAGGCGGCTGCGGCCCCGGGCGCGCACGACGAGCGGGACGCCGCCCGAGGGGCTCAGCGTCAGATTGCGGCGCACGGGGCGGGGCGGACGCTCGTCGAGCAGGCGGAACTCCCACGCTGACAGCGCCACGCCGAGCACGATCTTCATCTCGAACATCGCGAAGGCCGCGCCGATGCAGCGGCGGTGTCCGCCGCCGAAGGGCAGGTACTCGAACGGGGAGAACTTTCGCTCCAGGAAGCGCTCTGGCCTGAACCGGGACGGCTCGGGGTAGAGCTCGGGGTGGTGGTGCACGAGCAGGATGCAGGGCGCCACCCCCGTTCCCGGCAGGAGCTCGTGCTCGCCGAGGCGGAACGGCTGCGCCAGGAGGCGCGGGGACTCGGTGACGATCGGATAGACGCGCAGCGCCTCCTTGCACACGGCGTCCAGGTAGGGCAGGGCAGCCAGGCGCTCGGGGTCGGGCTCCGGGCCGAGGGCGTCGATCTCGTCGCGGAGGCGCGCGAGGACGCCGGGGTGGCGGTGCACGTGATCGAGGGCCCACGCGAGGGCGAGCGCCGTGGTCTCGTGCCCGGCGAACAGCAGCGTCCGGAGCTCGTCGAAGATGGCCTGATCACTCATGCGCGATCCGTCGTCGTAACGGGCCGAGACCATGAGGCTCAGGATGTCGTCGCCCGGCGCCGAACGCGCCCGCTCGATCTGCGCCCGGAACAGGGCGTCCAGGTCGCCGACGCGCCGGCGGAAGCGCGCGTAGGGGCCGAGGCCGCCGAGCTCCCGCTGCAAGGGCGGCAGGAAGGTCAGCGCCGGGGTCAGCGCGTCGGTCATGGCGACGACGGCCCGAGCGAACGCGCTCGTTCGAGACGGCTCCTCCACGCCGAAGACGGCGCGGATGATGACGTCGAGCGAGATCGCCTGCGTGAGCTCCTGGGCGATGGCGCGGGGCGCGCGCGCCGCCTCGGTGAGCCTGCGGGCGGCGGTGTCCGCCATCGCCGCCGCGTAGGCGCGCATGCGATCGCCGTGGAACGGCGGCGTCAGCAGCTTCCGCTCACGCCTGTGGCGCTCGTCCGAGAGCATGAGCAGCGAGTGCTCCCCCACGAGCGGCGCGATCGCCTTGGTGGCGAAGGGAAGGAAGGTCTCGGGCGGCGCCGTCATCACGTCCTGCACCGTCCTGGGGCCTCCGGCGATCACGACGTCGCCGCTGACCACGGGGACGTTGAAGACATCGCCGTAGGTGGCGGCGCAATGCGTGAGGAACTCGAACGGACGGGTGAGGAACTTGTAAGTCGTAAGAAGTCGGCTGCGCGGGCCTCGGGGCAACTGGCTCATGGCGTACCTCGGCGGGGGCTCGATCCCGGGGGCGCGCGGCGCCTCGCCGGGATCGACGCAAGGATGGGCTCGCCGCGCCGCTGGGGCAGCGGCGTCGGGCGCCAATGTTGCGACGGACGGCGCCAGGCGGGGGTACGTTTTCGAACTGTCCACTGACGCAGCGCGTCGGAATCCTCATCATGAATCGAGTTCTTCAGACACCCGATCCAACAAAGTCCGGCGCGGTTTTGTCTCGAAGAGCGCTCCCATATCGGCGGCATGCAGCCGAAGGGCGCCGTCTCCCTCGAAGACGGCAGCGACGACCGGACCCATCCTCTGCTTCCGGTGGCGAGGCGGCCCTGGAACGCGCGCCCATCGCCCCGATTCGGCGCGTTCGAAGGCCCGGCGAGCATTGACCGTGATGCCGAGGTAGCTCGCATGGTCGCAGAGCGCGTGCAGGACCTGCTCGTTCGGCAGGGGTGAAGCCCCCTTGTTGAAGGGGGTGAGCAGCGCGACAGGACCACGCTCCCGCCCTTGGCCGTGCAGCTCCCACGCCGGCGGGTGGAAGGCCCCGAGCGACCCGTGGTGGGCCACCTTCACCAGTTCGAGACCGGTGACGAGGTGCTGGAGGCGGACCTCCGGGCGCGCCAGGTGCTGAAGGATGCCTGGCCAGCCCGAGAAAGGAGAGCCGGTGCCGTTCTCTACATCTCCGCCGAGCAGGAGGCGTCGGTCCCTCCAGCTCACCGAGAGCGCGAGCGAAAGACCGTTGGGAGCATCGGTCAGCGTGCCCTCGCCGAGCAGCCAGCTCACGATCTTCTCGTCGACGCGAACGCGACCCTCGGCAATATCGAATAATCCCTCCACCCAGTCATCGTGCGCGCGCTGATCGTGGTTGGTGGGTGCGATGCTCTGAACCTCATAGTCCGCGGAGGGATCGGGCTTCCACGCGCGCGAAGTGATGGACGTGAATTGACGGCAGTCGGTCTCGTCGGCGAGCGCGTCGATCGCGCGGAGCGCTTCGTGAAGTTGCTGCAACCGTCCCTCCCTCTTGCCCGCTTCGCCCTTGCGCGACCACCGGGCCAGGTGGTCGCGCAGGCTCGCCCAGGCGGGGTATTGCCAGATCATGGCCGGCGGGAAGGCGCGAACCAGGTCCGGGATACCGCGGATGTGATCGAGGTCGGGGTGGGTGATGACGAGGAGATCGATCCTCTCCTTGCAGCCGAGATGTCGCAGCAGCGCCAGGGGGAGGTTGAGGCCGGCGCGCACGCAGCCATCGACGACCATCCAGCGCCCATCCGGAAAGGCGATCACCTGGCTCTCGCCGAACCCGGGACCGAGCAGGTAGAGCACCAGCCGATCCGAACCCGGCCGAGGCAGATCCGCCCCGCTCTCGGCGGAGATCACGCAGCCTCTTTCACGAACTGCGCGAGCCGGGGATTCTTCTCGAGCTGCCTCGCCCATCGAGCGATCATGGCTTGGCGCGTCGGACCTGCGGGAACGCCGTTGAGCACGGCCTCGGCGAAGTACCCAACGGCGCTCGTGCTGCTGGGGTACTCGATGTAGAGGCGCATGCGCTGGTCAAATTCGCGCCGAACATCCTCGCCGAGCCGGGCACGAAAGCCGAGAAGCCGGCCGTGGTATAACGGATTGTCGCGATCGCGGGCGTGCTCGGTCGCGTTCTTGTACGCCTCCAGGATGAGCGCGCGATCCTGCTCTGGCGGCAGCTCGTTCCTGTACGACTTCGACAGGTTATAAGCGAAGTACTCCCAGGCGTAGGCGTCGGTCCCGTCGACATCGAGGATCCGCCTGAAGATTCGCGCGGCATTTTGATAATCCTCGCTGACCACGCTCAACCTGACGGCCATGGCGCGCAGGTCCGCGACATAGTGCCGCGCTGTCGCGAAGGCATGGTCGATGTCTTGCTCTCGGATGGGGTGGACGTGAACGGCGTGGTAGTGGGCTTCCAGCTGGTTCTCTAAGCCTGCGTATGCGCCCGCCGGCGAGAGCGCCGCCAGGGTTCGGTGGTCAGCGCCGATGCGATCCGGCATGCTCGCCAGCGCGTGCCGGCGGAGAAATACGCGAACGCTCCGCGGCATGCGCCATGTCGGGCTTCCATCGACCAGCGGCCCTGATTGGAGAAAGCCTCTCTTGCGGAGCTCCGCCACGGCGGCCGACGTTATCGGCGTGGTCTCGTCGATGACGTCGGAGACGACGGCCTCTCGCCGGTCGACGAGCGGGCCAGGCAAGGAGTGGTCGTCGAGGTGTCGAGCACGGCGCAGGCTACTCCAGCGCTTCGCCGTTTCTGCGCTGTTCCCTCGCAGTGTATTGTATGCGACCGAGATCAGGTGCCGATCGAAGCTCGCGGGCTCGCCCGCCTCGAACCTCTCACGGACATCCACCACGCTGAGCGTGCCGCTTCGGATCAGCCAGTCCAGGATCGGTCGACACTCGGGGGCGAGCCGGTCGTTGACATCGACGAGCTCCGGGAACGCCGGAGCGGGTTCCCCTTCCCGGTCATTCGATGGCAGCGCGATGTCGATGTCAGGAGAGGGCCTGGGGCGTACGACGAACCACCTGCTCTGGTCAACCGAGCTGAGCATCCTCGCCAGGAACTCATCGCGTTCCAGGCGAAAATCGCGATCGTCCCACCGATTTTCAGGGCTTAGCGGACCGACGTCCAGCGCGTCGATGTCGAAGAGCACGCCGAGGTATGTGGCGCCGGACCGCGGCTTCGCGTGGCGGAGCAGGTGCTCGAGCGCGTCTTGGCGCGCACACCATGATGCCTTGGGCGAAAGACACGTTGCCGCTGCGTCGGCCACGCCGACGCCTCTGGCATTGCGGAGATGATGCCCTATGAGGGCGGTGAGCCGAAGGTGATCATCGGGATCGCCGTAGGCCGCCACGACAGGTAGGCCGAGAAGCTCGTCGGGAATGGCTGTAGCCGCGGTGCAGTGGGGGGCGAGATTTACCATGGGCACATCAGCGAGCGCCGGGAACGTGGGCTCCACGTTCCATGGCCGAGATCGTAGGCTGGCGGCTCCTGCGGCGCAACAAGTGCGGCGACCGAGCCCACCGGGCGGTCGGTCCAGCATCGCGGCGATGGCGGGCTCGACGATACCAGGGGTCGGTAGCTGGCCAGCGTTGCCGCGCTCGCTTGCCGAAGCGTTCGGTAGGGTCGTCTGGTTGCGATGCTGTGATATTGCAAGATGCGTGCCGTGTTATTGGCGGCGTTCGGTGACGTTTGTGACGGATGCACCGATGAGTTTCGCGCGCTCCGGCAGTCGACCTTCCGAACCCGTTCCGCGGCAGCGCCCGCATCGGGCGAGGCCCATTCCCGATGACAATGGAGATGTCCCCATGACCCGGATCGAACTGCCCCGCGTCGTGTCGCGCGCCGAGTGGTTGGAGGCGCGCAAGGCGCTGCTCGCCCGCGAGAAGGAGCTCACGAGAGCGCGCGATCGGCTCAACGCGGATCGCCGGCGCCTGCCGATGGTCGAGGTGACCGCGCCGTACGAGTTCTCGGGCGCCCACGGCAAGCTGCGCCTGCTCGATCTGTTCGAGGGCCGGCAGCAGCTCATCGTCTATCATTTCATGTGGCTGTTCGAGGACGACGGCACACCCAAGGATCGCGGCTGCCCGAGCTGCTCGGGCTTCGCCGATCAGATCTCGAAGGGCCACCTGCGGCACTGGCACAACGTCGGCACCACGTTCGCGTTCATCTCGCGCGCTCCCTGGGAGAAGATCGCGCCGTTCAAGGCGCGTATGGGCTGGCCCGTGCCCTGGTACTCATCCGCGGGCAGCCGCTTCAACCACGACTACCACGTCACGCTGGACGAGTCGGTCGCGCCCGTGGAGTACAACTACCGAACACCCGCCGAGCACGAGCAGGCGGGCTCCGCTTATTATCTGGGGGGCAAGCAGCCCTTCGACCTGCACGGGCTGAGCTGCTTCCTGCGCGACGGCGAGCGCGTGTACCACACCTACTCGACCTACGGGCGCGGCACCGAGTCGACGGGCGGCTCGTACTATTTCCTCGATCTGACCGCGCTCGGGCGCCAGGAGGAATGGGAAGAGCCCAAGGGGCGCAGCACCGGGCTGGGCGCCAAGGCCGGCGACGAGCGCATCCGCTACCCCGACGAGCAGGAGGACCTGTCCGACTCGAGCGGCGCGCGGCCCGCGGCTGCCGCTCCCGAGGCGGACGACTGCTGCTCACGGATGCGGCGCTGAGCCGCGGGTCCCTCGCCGCACCCGGGGAAAGCGCGACGTCCGAGCGGCCTCGCTCGCCGTGGGCATGGGTGAACGCCGCTCACCGCGCATCGAGCCTCACGTCCAGGTCCGGGTACTTGCGGGCGAAGTACTCCAGCGCCAGCCACGTGTGGCAGTGCCGAACGTCCGGCTGGTGCGCCGTGGGGCAGTTGCAGCCGAGGAACACGTCACCTTGCCGGGCCTCCTCCGCCAGCGCGTCGAAGCGCTCCCGTTGCTCCGCAAACCGCTCATCGAGCACCGCAAGGTAGGCGGCGCGAAACCTCTTGAAGCCGGCTTGCGAGGGGTCGGACAGGAACTCTTCGACGATCTCGGGGGTGGGCCTCAGCACGTGTTGCGTGTGTTTGCGCGTGTCGTACCGCTTGCCCTCTGGCAGCGGATTGTCCTCCCGACGGTGGCCGCGGACGAGCTGGTAGCGTGCAAGCATGCGCTCATTCCTCCTATCGTTCGTCGTTTGCAAACATCGGCCGTGAGGTCTCATGGCGGTCCGGACGAAGCGCGGCGCGCAGCACGAGGGCGCCGCTCACCGCGGCGCCGGCGCGCGCGCCACGCGGCCGCCCACGACCACCATGTCGATCGGCGTGTCGACGAGCGAGCGATCGGGCGAGAGATCGCGGCCGAGGACGGTCAGATCGGCCACGTAGCCAGGTGCGATCCGGCCCCGCTGGCCCTCGGCGAAGGCCGCGTACGCGGGCGCCTCGGTGAAGGCCAGGAGCGCCTCGTCGAGGTCGAGCCGCTCCTCGGGCATCCACCCGCCCGGGGGGTGGCCCGAGAGATCCTGCCGGGTCACGGCGGCATGGATGCCGAGCAGCGGTGAGGCGTCCTCCACCGGGAAATCCGAGCCGAACACGAGGCGGGCGCCCGACGACAGGAGCGACCGCCAGGCATACGCGCCCTTCAGGCGATGGGCGCCGAGCCGCGCGGGCGCCCACGGCATGTCGCTCGTCGCGTGGGTCGGCTGCATCGAGGCGATCACCCCGAGCGCCGCGAAGCGCGGCAGATCGTCGGGCGAGAGGATCTGCGCGTGCTCCACCCGGAACCGCAGCGCCGCCGCCCGCCCGGGGCCGAGCGCCTCGAACGCGTCGAGCACGGCGCGGTTGGCGCGGTCGCCGATCGCGTGCACCGCGAGCTGGAAGCCCGCGTCCGCGACGAGCCGCGCCGCGCGCGCGAGCGCCTCGCGATCCATCAGCAAAAGCCCGCTCGTCGAGGGCTCGTCCGCGTACGGCTCGAGCAGCGCCGCGCCGCGCGAGCCGAGCGCGCCGTCCGCGAAGAGCTTGACCCCGCGCAGCACGAACATCGCCGTGCCCGTCGGGTCCACGTCGGGCGCGCGCGCCTTCAGCCCATCGAGGTTCCCATCGCCCGCGAGGTACGCGGTGACGCGGATCGGAAGCCGCCCGGCGGCGGCGAGCGCGCGGTAGACGGCCGCGGTCTCGTCGTCGATGCCCATCTCGTGCACGCCCGTGAGCCCGGACGAGAGCGCCTCCTCGGCCGCGCGCAGGATGCGCCGCTCCCGCACGGCGGGCGGGTCGGCCGGGACCTTGGCCTCGACGAGGCCCATCGCGTTGTCGATGAAGACGCCCGTCGGCTCGCCCGCGGCGTCGCGCAGGACGCGCCCGCCCGGCGGATCCTGCGTGCCTCGGCCGACCCCGGCCGCGCGCATCGCCGCCGCGTTCGCCCAGAGCGCGTGCCCGTCGACGCGGCGCAACGCCACCGGGTGCTCCGGCGCCGCCGCGTCGAGCGGGGCGTGCGTGGGGAACGCGGCGCCCGGCCAGAGGTTCTGGTCCCAGCCGCGCCCGGTGATCCACTCGGCCTTCGGGCGGGCCTTCGCCGCCTCCGCCACGAGCGCCGCCGCCGCCTCGGCGCTCTTCGCGCCGCGCACGCTCAGCGTCTCCAGCGCGACCCCGAGCCCGTAAAGATGGGCATGCCCGTCGACGAGACCGGGCACGACCGCGCGCCCCGGCAGCTCCTCGACGCGCGTTCCCGGCCCGACGAAGGCCTTCGCGTCGGCCGCGCTGCCCACGAAGACGATCCGCTCGCCGCGCACGGCGACCGCCTCGGCGCGCGGGTGCCCGGGGTCCATCGTCCGGACGACGCCGGCCGTGATCACGAGATCTGCAGGCGCCGAGGGCGCCGCCGTCGCGGCGAGCTGGCCCGGCGAGGCACAGCCGGGGGCGAGGCTGCCGAAGAGGCTCAGGAGCGTCGCTCGGAGCGCGTTCGACATGAGCGCCACCCTAGCACCCGCGCGGGGCGCGCAACGGCGGGCAGGGCGCCGGCCGCTACCAGAGGCTCAGCGTGACCGCGAGGGTCAGCAGCGGCAGCGGCGTGAGCACCGCGACGAAGAAGACGAGGACGTCGATCTGGGCGATCCGTGCGCGCCCTCGCTCGAGCAGCCCTGCCTGCTCTCCGGCGACGATCTCGGCGCCGGAGAGAGCCCCTCCGCGGTACGTGCCCGCGGACGTCGGTCCGAGGACCACCACCGGTCCGGGCGGCAAGCCGCGGTCTGCGGCGCGCACGGGAGGCGAGCCGTCCGCGAAGTCGAGCCAGCCGTTCTGCTCGATCACCGCGAGCCTCGCCCCCGCGATCCGCGCGAGGGCGCGGCGGGCGCGGCGGCGATACCCGAGCAGCGCCGCGGAGAGCAGCGCCCCGCAGGTCGCGACGGCGATCGCGCGCCGGTGCGCGCCGAGCATGTCGGCGATGAGGCGCATGGACACGGCCGTCGCAAAGAACCGCGGCGCCGTGACGACGGCCGGACCTGCTTCGCCGCCGCGATGGACATCGTGGATCGCTCCGTCGAGCACGAGCAGCTCGCCCCGCTCGCGGTGCTTGGCGAACAGAGACGCTTCGCGAACGAGCGGCGACGCCTGGCGGATGACGAGAGAATCGCGGGGGTTGATCCAACCCGGCTGCTGCCAGCACGCCTCGGGGTCGACCATCGTGTAAATGCCCCGCTGAGACAGCCACGTCACGAGGTGAGCGTCGAAAGGCCTCCCGGCCTCCTCCACATCGAGAAAACACCTCTCGGACAGGCTCGGGCACAACCGGCGCACGCCCAGCCGGCCGATGGTCACGTCGTGGATGCGCGTCACGAGGGGCGGTCCGGACGGGTCCGACGGGCCCTCGGCGATCATCGAGGGCTCCCCCTCGACGGGCGGGACGACCCCGATGCTCGGAAGGGACGTGATGTGATCCTCCGGATCGGGCTCTCGTACGGCGTGAACGGTCGATACGGCAATGAGGCCCGTGGCCAGCGCGAGGACGGCGACGCTCGCCGCGTGGAGAGCGCGCGGCGGCACGCGGACCATGGTGCTCGCCATGGCAGCGAAGAACACCACGCCGAGGGCGCCGACGAGGGCGGACATGAGCCCGAACACGCTCCCGATGCCCGGCAGCCACTCTCGCCATACGTGCCAGGAAGGGGGGATGTCGGGGCACGTCATCGCATCCCGGGTCACGCGGAAGAAAAGGTACGCGAGCGGAAGGACGAAGAGGGGAAGAGAGACGCGCAGCGCAGGGCTGCGGGTCGCGGCGGCGACGCAGAGGAGCACGACGAACAAGCCCGCCTCCACCACGAACCAGGGGACGGCCACGTGCTTGCCCGCGAGGATGGCGAGTGCGATGCAGGGGCCAACCAGGACCCCCACGCACGCGGCGTGACCCCTCGGAGGGTCCGAGAAGAAAGAGCGGGGATGATCGCCCGGTGCCAGCATCAACGCTCCTTGAGCTTCACCGAGGCGCCCCGCTTGCGGCAGGACCACCTGGACGTCGAGGACCGCGCTGCACGCTGCGCGCCTCGAAGAAACGCGCCTCGACCTGCATGTCCGACGATCCCATGGGGCGGCGATCGCCGTCAAGGAGGCCGCCGGATCGCGACGGACGGGCGCTCGACTCCTCGGGCTCGTGCATCGAAGGCGTGGCGCTCCCTTCACCGCCTGCGGGACGCGGGCGGAGCGGGCGGCGCCGAACCGTCTAACGAGCACACCGCCTGCGCCGGCCGCGGCCTCCCGGGCCAGAGAGCACCTGAGAGGACACGTGGTGGAGGCTCGCGCCGTCGGCGTGGGGGCTCTGACCTCCACCGCGCCGCGCGGGCGCCCCCCCGGCGCCGCGCGGTGGAGCGCGAAAACCCCGAAAGAGGCCGTCTTCCCCGTGGATCCTGGGCGCGCCGGGGGCGGCCCGAAGCGCCCCGACAACCTGGCCTGCCGGTTGCTCTATCGGGATGCGACGCCGCGAGACAGCGACGAGGGCCACCCGGGCGACTCGAACTCGCCAGAGGCCGCCGACACGCGATCTCGTGAGCGTGAACTCCGACCCAAGGACACACCACCATGAACATCAAGAACCTGCTCCTCTGCTCACTCATCTCGTCCTTCTCGCTCGTCGGCTGCATCGCCGAGCCGCTCGACGGCGACAGCGCCGATGAGGGCGCGAGCGACGCCGCCGAGGTCGTGGGTGAGGGCGCAGAGGCGATCATCGGCCCGGGGGGTGACGACGGTGGCGGCACGGTGACGAAGACCGTGAACCTCTCGTGCTCGATCACCTATCCCAGCATCTTCAACCCGAACGCGGCGATCAAGAACACCTCGCTCTTTGGCGTTCCGGAGGATGCGAAGATCACCTTTACCGTCACGCACTACTACGGCGATCCTGGGCCCTACACCCGCTCGGTGACCGGGCCGCTCGCCAAGGGCCAGACCAAGCTCGTCCCCCTCTCGCACCCCGGCGCGCTCGACGCCTACGGTTGCACCGCCAAGGCCACCTGGACCCTCATCGACTGAACCCGCCGCAGCAGACCAAGCGGTAGCTTCTGAAATCGGGGTCGTCGTCCAGTGGGTGCGAATCCTGCCCGGCCCCGAGCGCACCGCAACAATGGTTCACGGGATGATTTTCTTCAGTCACATGCTCCCATGAGGGGCGCCGATCCGCGAGGGGCGGTCATCATACCCACGACTTCGCCGTGGTGGGCTGGCAGTGCTTGACGAAGAGCGAGCCGTTCGATCGACGGATGAGCACGACCTCGAGGCCCACCCAATCCTCTTTCACGGGGTTGCCGCCCTGGATCGAGATCCACAGCTTTCCGGCCCCGTGGGTCGTGTACTTCATCAGCGTGGTCTCCGTGCCATTCTGCAAGCCGTTGATCTCCGCGCGGTGCTGGTGCAGCACCCGCGCGAGCTGCGTGGCCATCCCATCGAGCCCGCTGGGGATGCAGGCGTTGGCGCCCACGTTTCGGCGCAACTCGGCCGCGTTTTTGGCCGAATTGTCATTGCGGGCATAGTGTTCGGCGCAATTGTTACCGGCGTTTCTCGCGAGCAACGCGTGGGCGTCATGTACAGCATAATCCTGCTGGGCGAGCAGCTGGTTCGCCGTCTGCTGGTCGCCGCCCGTGGCCTTCAACGCGAAGAGCCGCTCGTGCACGACGTCGAAGGTCGCAGCGCCGTTCGTCGCGTAGTCGAGGGCATCCTGGGCCTGTTGACCGGCGATGCCCCACGACTGCACCAGGACCTCGGCGGCCTCTTTCCCGAGAGGCGTCCCCTGGGCCTCGATGAGCAGGCCCGCATTGGCGGCGTCGCCGAGCACACGCTGTCCACGTTCGAGGAGCCAGAGCAGACGGGCCTCGGGGAGCGCGGGCGCGCTCGCCAGAATCACCATGGCCTTGTCGAAATCGTCGATCACCCACTGTCGCGCTTGGAGCACGTTCAGTGCGCGATCGGACCCGAAGTTCGCGCTCGCCGCATCACGGAGCACGCGGTCGAACAGGAGGAATTTGCTACCGACTGGCCAGAGCTGGTGGTCAGCGAGGATCGTGCTCCAGTCTGCGTCGGACAGAGGCAGCGCGAGCAGCTCGGTCAGCTTCACGCAGCGATCAGGGGTGTAGTAGCGGGACAGCAGCTGCGCGACTGCCACGGCGGTGCGCCCCTTGCGGACGACGTCGCAGGCGGCTTTCAGCAGCTGGGCGGTCGCCTGCAGGTTCGCCGCCAGGCAGGCCGGCGCGAGGCTCTTCAGCAGCGTGAGACCCGGGGTGACCTGGAGCTCGACCGAGGCGAGCTGCAGCCAACTGTGGAGTTCCCTGGGCGGGTAGGACCTCCTCACCGCGTCGCCGAGCTGGGGTTCGGTGCCGCGGTGGGTAAAGAACTTCTCGGCCGCGGTGAGGATCTTCTGGTCTGCGCCGTAGTTGCCAAGCAAGGCTGGGAGGTTTCGCTTGACGATGATCGTGACCTTCTGGGGTGGACCGTTGAGCGCAGCCTCGATGTCGGTTGTGCCGATGTCGGCGCACGACACGTTCACGATGCCCGCCTGGACCGGGACGCCCCCGACCCAGGTGATCTGACTCGCGGCGGGGGGCGGCGAGGTGACGGCTCGGATCACCACGTCGGTTGTCCCCTTGAAGGCCTCCCAGGCGCCGCTGCCATTGTCCGTGGCGTTGACGACATCGAGCCGGACGAGCACGGGGTGCACGGTGAGGGTGTCGGAGCGGGACACGCCGCACAGCGATACCCGCACCTCCCGCGAGCCGAGCTGATCGCACGAGACCTGGGCGGTGTGTTGGTCGCCGCTGGGCGCGGCGCCCTCCCATTGGAGCTGGTTCCAGGCGTCCGGCACGTCGGGGAGGGTGGTGGCCGTCGCGGTGACCGTCGCAGCGGCGTCGTAGGATGCTTCTTTGTCGCTGAGCTCCAGCGAGACGAGCACGGGGTGCACGGTGAGGGTGTCCGAGCGGGACACGCCGCGCAGCGATACCCGCACGTCCCGCGAGCCGAGCTGATCGCGCGAGACCTGGGCGGTGTGTTTGTCGCCGGTGGGCGCGGCGCCGTGCCATACGAGCTGATTCCATGCGCCCGGTACGTCGGGGAGGGTGGTGGCCGTCGCGGTGACCGTCGCAGCGGCGTCGTAGGACGCTTCTCTGTTGCTGAGCTCCAGCGAGACGAGCACGGGGTGCACGGTGAGGGTGTCGGAGCGGGACACGCCGCACAGCGATACCCGCACCTCCCGCGAGCCGAGCTGATCGCACGAGACCTGGGCGGTGTGTTGGTCGCCGCTGGGCGCGGCGCCCTCCCATTGGAGCTGGTTCCAGGCGTCCGGTACGTCGGGGAGGGTGGTGGCCGTCGCGGTGACCGTCGCAGCGGCGTCGTGGGACGCTTCTCTGTTGCTGAGCTCCAGCGAGACGAGCACGGGGCGCACGGTGAGGGTGGCCGAGCGGAATTGGCCGCGCAGCGACACCCGCACGTTCTGCGAGCCGAGCTGATCGCACGAGACCAGCGCCGTGTTGCCGTTCGATGACGCGACGCCATGCCATCCGAGCTGGGCCCAAACGGCCGGATCGTCGGGGGAGGTGGTGGCCGTCGCGGTGACCGTCGCAGCGGTGTCGTAGGACGCTTCGTTCGCGCTGAGCACCAGCGAGTCGAGCCGGAACGCCCGCACGACGAGCTCGTCCTCGAACCCGCCAAGGGTCGCCCCGATGATCTGCTCGTCGAACACGGCGCGCGAGACAGTGCGCAGGTTCGGGCTTCCGTCAGCGGGAGCCCCGCCGGTCCACTGGATCTGGGCCCACGTCTCCTCATCGTCGGGCGTGGTCGTCGCCCGCACCAGCACCCCCCCGTCCTCTTCGTGGAGCGTCCACCAGGTCCCGCGGTGAAGCTCGGCGTCTCTCACCACGTCGAGCCGCACGAGGAAAGGATCGAAGACCGTGACGTGATGGGAGGCGAACATCGGGCCGAGGCATGCGAACACCACGAAGTCGCCGGCTTGCGAGCGTGGGACCAGCCGGTGCCGGGGACTGCCCGCGTCGAGCCCCCCAACCCACGCGATCTGGTTCCAGGCGGTTCCGTCGTTGGGGATGGTATCCGCCTCGAGAAGGACGAAGCCGGCGGGGTGCGTGGTCGTTCGCGAGGCGCTCGGCCCGATCGGCGTGGCGCCTGCGATGACCCTGAGATTGACGAGCACCGGGCGGCAGTCCCGGCAGGCCAGGATGGGGTCGCCGACCCGCCGGGCGCTGTGCTCGCCGAACGCCTGATCGCGCGCTTCCTGCCTGGGTGACGGCTTGTGCCGCTTCGTAGGCTGGAGGTCGTAACCCGTCGGGATGTTGCGTTTCATGGCGAGCCGTCGCCTCCCAGGGGAAACCCTCGTGCATTGGCCTCGTCCTCGAGGGCCGGCATCTTCAGATCGCCATGGAGGGCGGGATCGCCGAGGATCCGGGCGATCCAGGGGTGGGCGGGATCGGCGTCGAAGCCGGGGCCGACATCGAGCATCCAGTCGAGAAACTGGACCACGTGATGCTCGAGGGTGACGCCGTAGCGGCCGGCGCGGACCACGCCCTCCTCGATGAAAGCGCGGAGCTCGGCGTCGCCCAGCGCCTCGCAGGCGGGGCCATGCCAGCGCCGGAGATAAGCGGCGGTCTGGTCCAGGAAGCGGTCTCGCTGCAGGGCGGCGAACGCCGCCTTCTGGTGGCGTCGGATGATCAGCATGGGACCGACGGCCGGTGACCAGAGATCGTGGGGCGCACGAGAGCGGATGCTACGCGGTGCGAATGGCCCGCACAACGCTCGCCGGGCCCTCCTCGGCGACAAGGTGGCCGACCTCCGGCGATGGGCGCACGCCGGCGTGAGGAAGGGCGGCCAGCTGGCGGCTCCTCGTTCCCGTTTCCGCGCGACGCAGTCTGCCAGGCCAGAGAGCACCTGGTGGAGGCTCGCGCCGTCGGCGTGGGGGCTCAGACCTCCACCGCGCGGCGCGGGCGCCCGCCGGCGCTGCGCGGTGGAGCGCGAAAACCACGAGAAAGGCCGTCATCCCCGCGGATCCAGGGCGCGCCGGGCGGCGGCCCGAAGGGCCCCGACAACCTGGCCTGCCGATTGCTCTACCGGGATGCGACGCCGCGAGGCAGCGACGAGGGCCACCTGGGCGACTCGAACTCGCCAGGGGCCGCTGACACACGATCTCGTGAGCGTGAACCCCGACCCAAGGACACACCACCATGAACATCAAGAACCTGCTCCTCTGCTCGCTCATCTCGTCCCTCTCGCTCGTGGGCTGCATCGCCGAGCCGCTCGACGGCGACAGCGCCGATGAGGGCGCGAGCGACGCCGCCGAGGTCGTCGGTGAGGACGCAGAGGCGATCATCGGCCCGGGGGGTGACGACGGCGGCGGCACGGTCACCAAGACGGTGAACCTCTCGTGCTCGATCACCTATCCCAGCATCTTCAACACGAACGCGGCGATCAAGAACACCTCGCTCTTTGGCGTTCCGGACTCGGCGAAGATCACCTTCACGGTCACGCACTACTACGGCGATCCTGGGCCCTACACCCGCTCGGTCACCGGGCCGCTCGCGAAGGGCCAGACCAAGCTCGTCCCCCTCTCGCACCCCGGCGCGCTCGACGCCTATGGCTGCACCGCCAAGGCCACCTGGACCATCATCGACTGAACCCGACCCTGCTGGTTCCTTTCCGGGAAAATTCACAGGGAGGCGAGGAGACGGGGAGTGGAATCCCACCAATCTCCTTGCCTCCTCGCCTCCCTGTTCAATTTCTTTTTTCTTTTCTACGATGCCAACAAGATGAAAGAATCTGTCAGCTTCGGAACGAGGTATCGACGACCGGGCACGGCGCACCGCGCGATGTCGTCTCTCATTCCTCTGCTTCGGTACTGCAGGTGATGTTGAGCCACCCTCGACGGACATCGATCGCGCCGCCGATGAACCGGAGCGGCCATGGGTGCTCCGAGGGCATGCAGCGCCACTGCGACACGAGCTCCGGCACCTCGGTCGCGCAGAAGCCGCTCGGGCATCCTGGACAATCGAGCGAATGCCGGCAGCTCTCCAGGTCGGCGCCGGCGAGCTGCACGACCTCGCAGCGGCGCAGCTCCGCGCCGTGGCGCTCGACGAACGTGGGCTGCCCGCCTGGATCGCGCCGACCTCGCGCGGCATCGCAGCGCTCGAGATCGGCCTGATCGATCACGACCTTGCAAGCGACCACGCCTCCGGCGTCCACGGCGAGCGGGTGGGCCTGGCAGATGAAGCCGCAATCGGCAAAGCCCGGGTGAAGGAGCATGTCCCACGTCTGCTGATCGTCGCAGCTCGAGGCGATCGGCTCCGCGCGCACGAGCTCGCTCCACGCCGCGAGTCGCCCGCTGCCTTCGTCGATGGCGTGACAGGTCCAATCGGGCGTGGTGAAAGGCCCGACCACCTCCGTGTCCAGGGTCATCGACAGCGCTGTCTGGCTGGGTACCTCGTCGGCGACGAGCCCGGGCCCCTCGTCGTCGCGCGTGCTCGCGACGAGCAACCTCGCGATCCTTTCCTGGGGCAGTGACCTGACGAGGGCTACCTCCGCCTCCCCCGCGGGTGCGCGCGCGCCCGTGACGAGCTCCAGCGCGCGCCTGGCCGTCCGTAGCGGGCGGTACTCCTCCCCGGGCTCGGCGAGGCGCTGTCCCAGCGCCTCTGTCACGCCTGCCATCACCGGCTCGACCTCTTCCTCGTGCGAGGTCTGCGTGGTCCACGCGAGCGCGGGGATTTCCCTCGAGGTGACGAGCGCCGCAGCGTCGGGCGCGCTCGGCCGCGCGACGACCACCCGGAGTTCGCCGGGGTGCCACTGGGCCGGATCCGCGCTGCCGCATGTTCCCCACCGCGATCCGATCACGGCAAGGAGGCCCGCGCGCACGCTCTGGGCGACGCGCTCGCGGAGCTGCGCGGCTTCGGCCGTGTCCGCGTCATCGACGACCAGCACGATGACCACCGGGCGCTCCGCGCTGAGCCCTCCGTCGAGGACCAGCTGCGAGGTTGTCCGGGGGTCCACCGCCACCGGATCCGTGCCGCACGCCACGGCGGCGAGCGTCAACCATGGGAGATGGAGAGACCTCATTTGCCACATCACGGGCGATGTTGGCAACACGCGTACCAGTGAGGGCGCTGCTCTCCAGGCCGAGAAGAGCGCTATTCCTGCGGTATCCGAAGGGGCCAAGCGCGCTCCGTGCCAACGCGGCGGCGCGCGGCGCCAACCCAGTTGCTCAACTTGAGCGAACCGCTCCCGACCGGAATGGTGATGCGGGATCCGCAACGCATCCAAGCATCTGAGGAGCCCGTCCACGGCACGCTGGGCGGCTCCTCGTCCCCGTTTCCCGGTGCATTGCCCCACATCCCCGGAGACGGAGCGCGGCCGGCGCTCAAACTCCCAGCTTCGGGCGCTGAGCGATGATGAAGTCGACGGCGGCGCGGACGCTGTTCACCTTGGCGTAGTCGGCGCTGAAGGCGGCCACGAGCGCTTTCGCCTCCGGCCAGGCGCCGCGCCATCGGGGAGAGCGCCTCGGGGCGGACCGTCTCGCGCTCGTTCGGCCGAGGCGGGAACAGGAGCGCCAGCCCGAGCGCCACGATCCTCGCGGAGGGGGCGTCCGGGCCCTCGAGCGGCGCGAGCAGGGAGCGCACGGCCTCCTCGCGCGTGGCCTCGCTCGCGTTCCGGAGGATCGCGAAGGCTCGCTCACGGAGATTTCCATCCCAGAAGGGCAGGGCGTCGGCCGCCTTGGACTTCAGGCCGAGCGCCTGGCAGAGGCGCAGGAGCCCTCCTTCGGGCAGTCGCTCGAGCGGGGCGCCGAGCGCGAGCGCGAGCGCGGCGACGGAGGCGAGGGGAGCCGAGCGTCCCTTCACGGCGCCCGCGAGCAGCGCGTGCGCTTCGGTGTCCTGCTCGCGCGCCAGCCACGCGCCGAGGCAGAGGAAGGCGGCCATGCGCGTCGGCTCTTGCTTCTCGCGCTGTGCGAGCTCGAGCACGGCCGCCCGCGTCGCGCTCGACGGCGCGATGGGGGAGAGGGTGTAGAGGGCGTGCGCGCGGACGTTCGGCGCGGCGTCCCGGAGCCGCGCTGCGAGCGTGGGCTCGTGGCTGGCGAGGGCCGCGCGCGCGGCGGCGCGCGCTCCGGGGCGCTCCTCGCGCGCTCCCCGGTCCTCGGCCAGGCGGACGCCGAGCCGGAGAGCGTGGAGGTGCACCTTCGGATCCCACGCCGGGTCGCCCTTCACGAGGTGGGCGAGGAGCGCGGGAGCTTCGGGCGCGCCGGCAGGGTCGGTGGCGAGATCGTCGAGGACGCGGAGCGCGCGCTTCCTGTCGGGCGTCTTGCCGCCGATCGCCTCGATCAGGCGAGCGATGGGCGCCTCGGTGGGCGGAGCAACCCGGGCGAGCAGGTCGAGCGCCGCGTCCTTGCAGGGCAGGTCGCGCACGAGGCGAAGGGTACCTTGCGTGTGCTCCGACTCGCAGGCCCGCGCCGCGCGGTGCCAGGCGATCAGCTCCTCGCGGGACTGCCACTGGGTGTGCGCGAGCCGGAGGGCGCGCGGGGCGTCACCCGGGCCCGGCGGGAAGTCGCCCGTCTCGAGCGCGGCGTCCCAGGTCGGGTGAAAGGCGTCGGCCATGCGGCAGGGCTCGTCGATGAAATCGTGGAGCCCGAGGCCGGTGGGATCGAGGGGCGCGGGCTCCTGGTTCGGCGAGAAGTCGGGCGCGCCCCGCGCCATCCCCACGAACGAGACGGCGCCGCCCTCCTGGGCGCACCATTCCCATTCCACCTCACGGATCTCGCGGTAGCCACGCCGGGCGGCCGCGGCGAGATAATCGTCGCGCTCGTCCTCCGCGCACGGAGCGCCGCCGCGCGCGACAAGGAACGGCGGAAGCCGGAACCAGCGCGGGGGCCGCGCCGAGCGGAAGCCGTCCTGGAACGCCGCTTCGTCGACGTCGCCGAGGTCGGCCGCGGCCCAGCAGGTGAGCATGTCGTCGGGCGCGAAGCCCACGCGCGCGACGCCGCCGGGCACGACCACGAGCTCGTGCCCCGTCTCGGTGTCGCGCAGGACGCCGAGGCCGTCGCTGCCCACGTGCGGCGCCGCGAGCTCGAAGCTCGGTCCGGAAGCCTCCGCGGCGAGGCGCTCCACGAGCTCGGCGAGCACGCGTTCCTTGCCGCCCTTCGACAGGCGCCGCCAGTCGTCGATGTTCGCGAGCGCGGCGACGAGATCGAGGTCGTCCACGGGGGCCGGCGCGTCGATGGCGTCTGGCTGGCCCTTCTTGGCGGGCTTCGCGGCCTTCCTGGGCGGCAGCGCGTCTCGCTTGGCGGCGTCGTACGCAGCGCGCGCGCTCGGGCTGACGCGCGCTTCGAGCAAGACCTGGTCGTCCTCGGTCAGGGCGCGGGGCGTCTGGAGCGACATCGCGAGCTTCCCGGGCGCCGCCGTCAGGCCCTTGCCGCTCGAGAAGCGCAGGCTGCCGACCATATCGGTGATGTCGGTGATGGGAGCGACGTTCGCCTCCGCCGTCCACATCTCGGCCTCTGCCTGGGGGAAGCGGAGCGCGGCCACGAGCCAGAGGCGCTCTCCGGGCTGGCGCACCGTGGCCAGGTAGAGCGTGCCTCCCTCCGAGAGGGGCTCGAGGGCGCGGTGTCGGCTCAGGTAGCGATCGAGGGGCAGGACGCTCCCTGGCTCGCACGCCCCGTGTTGCTTCTCCAGGCCAGCGAGCGCGGCGGCGCTGATGATCGCGAGTACGCTTGCCATGAATCGACGCTATCTCGGAAGGCGGCCCCGAAGGGCGAGCGGATGCGCTCTCGAAAGCGGGCTCCGCGAGGGCGGCGTGGTCGTACCCAGGAATCGCCTTTTCTTGTCCATGGCACTGTGTTTGCCTGGGGGCGTTCGCCCGATCGATCGGGCGAGGAGGATGTAGACCATGCGCAAGCTATGGGTGGCTCCGGTGATGGCGGCGGCGGCGCTGATGACTGCGCCACGACCCGCTGAGGCGTGCGGCGGATTCTTTTGCGGACGACAGCCGGTGGACCAGACCGCGGAGCGGATCTTGTTCGCGACGAACCAGGACGGCTCGGTCACGATGGTGACGCAGATCCAGTATGCGGGCGCGGCGCCGGACTTCGCCTGGGTGGTTCCGCTCGCCGAGGTGCCGGCGGTGGAGAGCCTCGCTGTGTTCCCGCAGCTTGCGCTCACCGCCCTCGATTCAGCGACGGGCCCGCAGTTCCAGTGGCCCGACGACCCGAACTGCTACCCCGCCTTCCCCGAGTCCGCGGGGGGCGGGCCCACCGCGGGCGGCACCGACGACGGCGACGTCACGGTGCACATCCGGGAAGAGGTCGGGCCGTACGACGTGGCCGTGGTCGAGTCGACCGATCCCACGGCGCTCGTCGGCTGGCTTCGCGACAACAACTTCCGCGTCAACGACGCGATGGTGCCGTACATCCGCATCTATACGAGCGAGGGGATGAAGTTCCTCGCGCTGCGGCTCCAGCCGGACGCTGAGGTCACCGACATCCAGCCGTTCCGCTTCACGCTTCCGTCGGGGTCGCCGTCGATCCCGATCCGGCTGACGGCGATCGCGGCCGAGCCGGAGATGGGCATCACCGTGATGATCCTCGGCGACCGGCGTTATGGGCCGGCCAACTGGCCGGACGTCGAGATCGACGACAACCAGATCGTCTGGAGCGCGAACCAGTGGCCGGTGCAGACGAACTGGACGGCGCTCGTCGCGCGCGGCGTCGACGAGGCCGGCGGCCGAGGCTTCGTCACGGAGATGAGCGGACCGACGACCGACATCGCCGAGCAGGTCCGCAACACGATGACCTCGGACGAGGATCAGCTGGCCGCGCGCGACGCGCTGCTGCCGCTGCTGGAGGGCAACGCGACCATCACCCGGCTCTATACGCGCCTGTCGCCCGAGGAGATGACCGTCGATCCGATCTTCCGGCGCACCGACGGTCCCGTGGTGTCGAACACCCGCCTGCTCCCGCGCTACGTCGATGACCGCGACCTGTGCGTCGCGCCGGGCGCCGAGGCCGCCGGCGCCGCGTCGCCGTGCGACTTCGCGGCGTGCGGCGCAGGCGGCCTGTGCCGCGTCGTCGAGGGCGCAGACGGCACCCAGCCCGTCGCCGCCTGCGCGTGTGTGCCCGGGACGACCGCCCGCACCACGTTCGATCCGTCGGGTCGGCCGACGGTGACCTGCCAGGACCTCCGCATGTCGTTCCTCAACCCGGGTGACCGCGCACTTCCTGACGCGCCGCCGCTCGCGGATCCTTGTGCGACGTTCGATTGCGGCGCGAACGGCGAGTGCGTGCCGATGAACATGACGCCGACCTGCCGCTGCTCGACCGGTTATGTGGCGGTAGGCACGATCGGCGCCGACGGCAGCCGCACGTCGACCTGCGTGCTTCCCGACGAGCCCGTCCCCGCGTCCTTCTACGACCGGCGCGTCCCGCAGCTGCCCGATTCGCTGCCGGGTGGCCGACCGGTCGATGTGCCGCCGCCCGCCGTCGCGGCCGCCTCCGGAGGCTGCAACGCCGGCGGCGATGCGGGCAGCGCCGTCGGTCTCAGCGGCGCGCTGCTCGGGCTGCTGGTGGCCGCGCGCCGCCGCCGGCGCTCGTAGGAGTCCACGCCGTGGCCAGCTCGACCTCCGCCGCGGGTTTTGCCGTGCTCCTCGCGTTCGCTCCCGGCTGCGCCGGCGGGGACGAGCCGCCGGCGCAGGGCATCGGCGAGCTCGGCACCGGCGAGTGGCAGTTCGAGCCGCTGGCCGACGGCCAGGAGGTCGAGCTCGCCCACGGCGCTCAGGGCGGCTGGCACGTGTGGACGAGCGTCAGGACGCTCGGCCTGGAGCCCGAAGGCGCCCAGCTCGAGGTCACGACGACCGTGATCGGCGATCCGTCCTCGGCAACGACCAGCCGGGGGAGGATCGCGCTCGAGGAACTCGAGGACGGCCGGTGCGAGTTCATCGGATGGCCGGCCGTGCTCCGCGAGCCAGCTTGTGCCATCGGCCAACCGCTCCGGATCAGGGGGGTGGTGACCGACGCGCGAGGCACGGTTGCGACCGCCGAGCGGCTGGTACTCCCCCGATGGGACAGCGACGAGGCCTGTGCTGGGCGGCCATAGGGCCGGAAATCCACATCGCCAGTCGGGTCCAGCAGCTCTGGGTCAGAGCGAGTGAACGATCCAGACGGCTGGCTCTTCATAACGTCCGCGCCGACCCTGGACGTACACGGGGGCAAGGCCGCCGGGGATCTCGAAAGACCGTTCGGAAGGCAGGATAGGCCTGCCGAGCCAGACCTCCCAGAAATCGAGCTCCAGGTCGACCACGAGGGCGCAACGGGGAGTCCCGGCGATCCGGCCCCCAACGCGGACATGTGTTCGGACCCACGGGTCGGTGGGCAAGCCGTCCTCGCGGGCGCGATCGAGGAACTCCTCGATGTCGATGCCTGGGCAGGATGCCTTGGACGGGGGGCGCACCGGGGCGAGCACGCCGGAGAGGCCCGAACGCCGCGCCAGCGCCTTGAAGCCGGCGAGAACGAGCGCGCTCACGCCCTGGCCGCGGAACAGCGGCGACACCGAGGCGGTGAAGGCGCCCAGGTGCGTTGGCGGCTCGCCGTCGCGGACCGCCTTCGCACGGAGGACCTGCCACCTCCAGCCGCTGTCGGGCGGCGCCGCCAGATCGTCGCTCCGCACGGCGATCGGCGCGGCGTTGCCGACGGCGGCCAGGCGCCCCGTCGCCCTCTCGACGAGGCCGAACGTGAACGCGGGGGTCTCCCGTAGGATCTCCAGATAGGCGTCCTCGACGTCGTTGGAGTAGATGAACGGCGTCGCGGCCCATGCCTGCGCGACGACGACATCCATCAGGGCGCCGAGATCCGGGCGCTCTGCGCGCGTGAACATGTCGAAGCGGTCGCTCACCGCTCCAGGCGGAGCATCGTGGGTCATGCGAAGTCGTTCAGCTCGGCGAACGCCGTAGTCACATCCAAGGATGGGCGCAACGCCCACGACGAGCGGAGCAAATCCGCCGTGGATTGTCAAGCGAGCGCCATAGTTTCAGTGACAAGCCGCGACGCAGAATCGTTTGTTCGCGCCAACGCGCGCCAACGCGCACCAACGCGCTCCAACGCGCGCCAACGCGCGCCAACGCGCGCCAACGCGCGCCAACGCGCTCCAACGCGTGATGTTGCCGTCGCCGAGGTGTCTTTGACGCGGAGAGCTCGTCTCGGGCCCGCTTCTGGCCTAGAAGGCTCTCGTGCCCTGTCCGCCGGGCCGTCCGGTCAGCCGCTCCGGGCCGCGAGGACGAGCTCCCCGCGCGACGTCGCCTGCGACCGGCCCCGTCGAGTGATATGAGAACGTCATGGGGTTCGATGAGCCTTTCATCCGGGAAGCACGGCCGGAGGACGCGCGGCTGCTCGCGGCCGCCGAGCGCGCGATCGCGAGCGTTCCGGGGAAGCTCGCCTCGAGGCCCGACGAAATCGTCGACGACGACCTTCGAAAGAAGATCGTCGACCTCGACGCTCGCAGCGGCGGGATCTATCTCGTCGCCGAACGCGCGGGCACGGTCGTCGGGCATGCGTTCTTGGAACCGCTCTCACTTGCCGCGACGTCGCACGTCGTCAGGCTGATGATCGCCGTTCACCAAGGCCATCAACGCCAAGGCGTCGGCAGAGCCCTCATGAACGCGCTCTTGCGCTGGGCGCGGTCAAACCCGCGCGTTGAAAAGGTCGAGCTTCAGGTGCGCTCGTCGAACGAGCCCGCGATCGCGCTTTATCGATCCCTCGGGTTCGTCGAAGAGGGACGTAAGACGAGGCGGCTGAAGATCGGTCCGAACGAGTACCTCGACGACGTCTACATGGCTCTGTGGGTTGGTCCGTGAAGCGCGAGCCTTGCGCGCTCTCTGGGACGACACTCTTGCGTTCTGGCTTGCAGGGGATGTACCGGCCACTGCAAATCGCTAAGAAGGGGCGGCCGCCGCGGGAACCCGCGGCCGGTCATCGCGCGGCATCAGCACGCGCGGTGCTGGGTACCCTCGCCGGGCGTGATGAAGATCATCACGCTCGGCGCGCGCACGATCTGCCCGTGCCAGACGCCGCGAGGGACGATGCACGTGCCCTGATCGCGCAGCTCGATCACGCGCTCGCCGCCCTCGTCTTCCAGCACGACGTCGACCGAGCCGGAGAGCAGGATCAGGACCTCGTCGCCACGGGGGTGGACCTCGCGGTGATCGGGGCTCTCATCCATGTGAAAGAGGCCCACCATGCGGCCGGCGTGCAGCTCCTTGCGCTCGCCAATTTTCGCCCAGAACTCGGCGTCCACAGGGACCAGCTTCGCGGCGCCGCCGTCGAGGAGCTGCACGTAGGTGTCGGAGAGAAGAAAAGCGTGGGGGTCGTGTCGGGTCATGCGCTCACCATGGGCCCTCGCGCGCGCCGGCGATTGTAGATTTTTTCCCAGCATCCCGCTTCGCGGCCGCCCTGGTCCGCGCGTGAGCAATCCCTGGCGGGACGATTCCGCGGAGGCGGACCGAGACGTCGCGTCGGGCCGCGGTGGTCGCCTCGCTCGCCAGCACCTTGAGCCGCGCCGTCGCCCTCGGGGATGAGGTGGGGGCCCGGGTCGTTCACGAGGCGATCGGTCGCCTGCTCGGGCTGCCGGCGGGAGGTGGCGCCGCCGCTCACTTCACGCAGGTGCGCTTGTCCTGGTAATCACAGCTCGGCACGCCGGCATTCACCACCGTCTCGGTGAAGCCGGGGTAGCAGATCGGGTCGCACGTCGCGTAGGTCCCGCTCGGGTACGGCACCGCACCGCACGAGATCCGGTCATAGATCCCGGCGCAGTAGCTCGGCCCGCTCTGAGAGCCGCTCACGTACCAGCCGGGCGGACAGGCGACGGAGGCGCCGCAATGCGCGAAGGACGCCCGCGTGGCCCAGGGGATGAGCTCGCAGCGGTAGGCCTCGCCGTTCGCGCAGCCGAGCGCGCTGCCCTGGCTCAGCGACACGGAGTGCGTGGTTTCACCGCTGACGCACGCCGCGCACTGCCACCCGGTCAGCGCTTGCGCCCCCGCCGCGATCGGCTCGGCCAGCGCTGCGTCCTCCCCCTCGGCCATGCCGAAACAGCCGGCGGCTCCCGTCAGGGCCACGACCAGCCCGAGCCCAGACACCCCCATTGACCATCGCGAGAAGCTCTCCATGCTCGTCCTCCAATGCGATCCGCCGCCACCAACGACGTGATCCATGGAGAGGACACCGCAAGAGCGCAAGAGACGCAAGGGAAAGCGATATCCACCTGCTGGAGGCGAGCTGGGGAGCTCGCGAGATGTCGCTGCGCGTGGTCCCTCGGCGACACCTTCCCCGACACGGGGGGACCCCGGTGGCGTCGCTGCCATCTTGCTCGACGTGCCCATGAGCAGCGCCAAGAAGATGGGGGCCCCCGGGCGTCCTCCTGAGCGCGTTCTTTGAGGGGCGACAAACGAAGCCCCCTCAGAAAACTTGTCGAGGTCCTCCGAGGGGGCTCGCCTCCGAGTTGCCAGAAACGGAGGAGCCCATGTTCGATCAATTCACGCTCAAGGGCGAGTTCTTCGCGACGTTGGAGGCCCTGGACCGGGCGATCGCGCGGCGGGTTGCGGCGAGCCGGTGCCCGGCGTGCGGGGGGCCGCTGCACGCGGGCAACTACACCCGCAAGCCGCGGGGCGCGCTCATCGCGCCGGAGGGCGAAGCGTTCGTCGTCCGCTTCAGCTTCTGCTGCGGCCGCGAGGGGTGCCGGCGGCGCGCGACGCCCCCGTCGCTTCGATTCCTCGGCCCACGCGTGTACCTCGGCGTCGTCGTGATCGTGGCGAGCCTCGCCGCGCAGGCGCTCGGCACCGCCGGCGCGCAGCCGACCGGCGTTCCGCGGAGGACGACGCGCCGATGGCTCGCCTGGTGGCGCGGCCCCTTCCTCGCGAAGGAGGTCCTGCTCGCGATCCGCACCCGGCTCGTCGGCGTCGATATCGGCGGGATCCCAAGGTCGATCATCGAACGGCTTCCCGGCACGGCCGACGAGCAGATGGGCACGATGCTCCACCTGCTCGCGCCGCTCACGACGGGCTCGGTCCTCGATGGATCACGTTTTTTGAGGGACATCGCATGACCACGGCGCCACGCAGAAGATGTCATTCGGCGTGGATTCCGCGGTGAGATAGGGTTTCCCCGCCCGGTAGGTCCGTTCGCCGACCGCGCAGGAGACCTCATGAGCCACGAGCACCGGACGCGCGCGCGCCCGCCAAGGGCCCGTCTGCGCCTTTCGATCCGGAGGAGGAATCGATGAGCCACGACGACCAGGCGCCCATGCGCCTGCGCTGGGCGCGGATGCGCTTCTCCATCATCAGCCACCTGCTCGCCTCTCCGCCGGAGCCCGGCGAGCTCGCGAGTCGGATCGCCGAGCTCGCCGCGAAGTCCTGGCGACACCCGACCAAGGGCTCGGTGATCCGGCTCTCGCCCAAGACCATCGAGCGCATGTACTACGCGGCGCGCAGCGCGGATGACCCGATCAGCGTGCTCGCGCGCAAGGTCCCGAAGCACGCCGGCTCGCAGCCGAGAATCACGACAGCGGTCGCGTCCGCGATCGAGAGTCAGTATCGCGATCACCCGCGCTGGACCTGGCAGCTCCACCACGACAACCTCGTCGCGCTCGCAAAGACAACCCCCGCGCTCGACCCGGTGCCCAGCTACACCACAGTGCGCCGTTTCATGAAGGCCCACGGCATGTATCGCATCCAGAGGAGGCGCCAAGGCAGGGCGGTCGAATCGGAGATCGTGCCGCGCGAGACGCGCTCGTACGAGCTGGCCTATGTCAACGCGCTCTGGCACTACGACTTCCACGAGGGCAAGCGAAAGGTCATCACGGCCAGCGGGGAGCTGAAGACACCCTATCTCTTCGGCCTGCTCGACGACTGCTCGCGGGTGTGCTGCCACGCGCAGTGGTACCTCGACTGCGAGAACACCGAGAACCTCGTGCACGGCTTCAGCCAGGGGATCCAGAAGCGGGGGCTGCCGCGCGGCGCCTACAGCGATCGTGGAGGTGCCATGAAGGCCGCCGAGATGCGAGAGGGGCTCGAGCGGCTCGGCATCGCGCAATATCTCACGCTGCCGAACAGCCCTCATCAGAACGGCAAGCAAGAGCACTTCTGGACGCTCGTCGAAGGGCGGCTCATGCCGATGCTCGAGGGCGAACCGAACCTCACGCTCGACTTGCTCAACACCGCGACCCAGGCGTGGGTCGAGCAGGAGTATCACCGCACCGTCCACGGCGAGCTCAAGAAGACTCCGCTCGAACGCTACCTCGAAGGCCCCGACGTGAGCCGCCCGAGCCCCGACTCCGAGGCGCTGCGCCGGGCCTTCCGCATGGAGATCTCGCGCCACCAGCGCCGGAGCGACGGGACGGTCACGATCGAGGGCGTGCGCTTCGAGGTTCCCTCGGCCTACCGAGTGCTCGAACGTCCACGGATTCGTGTCGCGCGCTGGGATCTCTCCAGCGCAGAGCTCGTCGACCCGCGCTCGGGCGCGCACCTCGCCACGCTCTTTCCGCTCGACAAGGAGAGGAACGCGGACCGCGCGCGTCGCGCGCTCACCGAGATCACCGCGCCGCTGGCTCCGTCGAGGAAGCCCCCCGGTATCGCGCCGCTCCTGCGCCAGCTGATGGCCGAGTACGCGGCCACGGGCCTGCCGCCCGCCTACCTGCCCAAGAACACGGAGGAGGATTGACCATGATGAGTCGACTCCTGTCTCTCTACAGTTTGAAGTACATTCCCTTCCGCGCCGATGTACCCGCGGAGGCCCTCTACGTCTCGCCGCCCGTCGACACCTTCCTTCGTCGCGTCGAGCTCGGTTTGGCCCACGGCGGCTTCGCCATGCTCACCGGCGATCCCGGCACGGGCAAGAGCATCGCTTTGCGCCTGCTCGCTGCGCGGCTCGGCGCCCTGACCGACGTGGTGGTCGGCACCATCGAGCATCCCCAGAGCAGGGCCGGCGACTTCTACCGCGAGCTCGGTGATCTCTTCGGAGTCCCGCTCTCGTCCAGCAACCGCTGGGCAGGCTTCAAGGCGCTTCGCGCGCGCTGGGCCGAGCACTTCGCCACGACGCTTCGCCGGCCCGTGCTGATCCTCGATGAGGCGCAGGAGGCGAGCACGCCCGTGCTCAACGAGCTGCGCATCCTCTCCAGCAAGGACTTCGATTCGAGGCAACTGCTCTGCGTGGTCTTCGCCGGCGACTCCCGTCTCCCCGAGCGTCTCCGCACCGCCGAGCTCTTGCCGCTCGGCTCGCGCATCCGTCGCCGGCTCGTCCTCGACTACGCCTCTCGCGACGAGCTGCTCGCTTGCCTCGACCACGTGCTCGCCGCTGCGGGCAACCCCTCCTTGATGACCGCGGAGCTCAAGGCCACGCTCGCCGACCACTCCGCCGGAAACTACCGCGTGCTCATGAACCTCGCCGACGAACTGCTCGCTGCCGCCGCCGAGCGCGAGCTGCCGCGGCTCGACGAGAAGCTCTTTCTCGAGGTCTTCGGCGCGGCCCCGAAGCCCAAGTCCGCGAACCGCAAACGGTGAACCCGGAGGCCCCCATGCCACGCACCACCAACGTCACGCTGCCGATCCCCGAGCCCCTCGCGCTGCTCGACGCGACGCTGCTTTTCCTCATCCAGGTCCTGCTCGCGCAGCACCCCGATCTGCTCGCGCCCCCCGAGGCGCCCGCGCCCCGCAATCCGGGCCTGCGCGCCGCCAGCCGCATCTTCGAGGCCGTCCGCGAGCTCCACGCCGCGCTCGACAGCTACCGCGCCTTCCTCCCTGCCGATCACTCGCGGGCGCTCGGCGACGAGCAGCCCGGCGACGACATCCCGTTTTGAGGCGACCCCGCCCGCGCACGGCTCATCACGCCGTGCGTCCCTCGATCTTCGCGCTCAAAGGCCCTCAAACTTCGTGCTCGTGTCCGTCCTGGCGTCGCGGCCCGGCCATGCCCAACGCCGCGACCGCCATGACGCCGCGCGTCCCTCAATCTTCGTGCTCGGCACCCCCTCAAACTTCGCGAGCACGCTCACCCACGCACCACGATGTCGAGCCGCGTCCCCGAACAAACCGTCCCCACGAGCGCTACCTTCCCACCCATCCCCCGCTCGAACGGCGCATCGTCGAACCCAATCACATTTGAAATTCGTCGGCTGCGCATGACTCGGCGTTGGAGCGCTTACTTTAAACAAATGGCGTCACGGTCAACAGCCTGTGAAGGAGAGCCTGCTCAAAACCATCTCGATGTGTTGGAAATTTTCCGTTGACGACCAACAGCTGACATCACGTACAAACAGTACGATCCACCGGTACTTCTACAAGAAAAGCAACAGATCCAACGGGTTCACTCGGTTGTGTAATATTCTATATACATACCGTGTTGGCCAGTCACCGGTCCAGTCTGGCGCCTCGCAGGGTGCGCTTCAGCGATCGGCGAGCGGCAAGGTAAACGAGAAGGTGCTCCCGTCGCCGACCCGGCTCTCCACCCAGATTCGCCCACCGTGCGCCTGGACGATCCCCCGCGCAATCGCCAGACCGAGGCCAGTGCCGCGCTGTCTGTTGTTCGGGCGCGTCCAGTACGGGTCGAAGATGCGTGCGAGGTGTTCGGCTTCGATTCCGACGCCGGAATCCCGGACGTGGATCCCCACCTCGCCGTCGAGCGCCTCGGCACGCACGCCGATCGCCCCGCCGTCGGGCGTGAACTTGTGGGCATTCCCGAGCAGGTTGGAGAGGACCTGGACGACCCGGTCGCGATCGGCGAGCACCCGCGGCAGATCCGCCGGAACCTCCACGTGCACCGACAACGAGCGGCCGGTCGCGTCGAAGCGCACCGTTTCCGTCGCATCCCCCACGAGATCGGAGACCTCGTGGGGGGCGGGCAGGATCGACAATCGGCGAGCGTCGATGCTCGCCACGTCGAGCAGGTCGGCGATGAGGCGGTTGCTGTGGCGCGCTGCGCGCTCGATTGTCCGTACGCCGTCCCGCCACTTCTCCTCGTCGACGCGGGACGCCAGCTCCCGCTTCAGCAGGGCCGCCCGGAGCATGATCGCGCTGAGGGGGTTGCGAAGATCGTGGGCCACGATGCCGAGCATCTGCTCGCGCTGTCGGACCGCATCCTGTGCCTCGGCGCGGGCGCGCATCTCCGACTCGAAGAGGGAATTGCGCTCGACCGCCTGAGCGCACTGATCCGCCATCGTGGCGACCAGCTGGCGCATCGCCGGATCGAGGCGGCACGGACCCTCGATGACGAATACCAGGCCGCCGAGATCCCGACCGTGGATCCGGAGCGGCAGCGCCACGAGGCGTGGCGAGGCCATCGCGGACATGGTGGGGCTCGGGGCGAAGCGCGTGGCGGCCCCCTCGACCTCGTCGGGGTCCGGCAGGATGACCAGCTCACCGCGGTACAGGGCCAGGACGATCGGCTGCTCCGGATCGGACGGGATCGCCGGGAAGGGCGACGTCCCGTCGTCGCCGGTCGAGGCCACGAGGCGCAGCCCTCGCGGGTCGTCCGTTCGCAGGTAGGCCCGCGCGCCTTGGGCCCGCAGGATCGCGCCGATCGCGCGGATCGCGACGCAGGCGGACTCTTCGGCGGTGCTCGTGCGGGCGAGCGCGGCCGTGACGGCCTGCAGGCGGGCGAGCTGCTCGCGCGCCTCCTCGGCCTGGATCCGGCCCGCCTCCTCGGCCTCGCGGCGGCGACTTTCCCATGACGCCTGCAGCTCGCGTTCGATGGTGTAGGCGATGTGCGCCACCAGCGCGAGCCGCTCGGGGCTGCCGGCCGCGACGGACGTGCTGACGTCGATCGCGCCGATGATCGTACCGTCGGGCGCGTGGATCGGCGCGCCGGTGCACGTGCAGTCGTCGAATGCGCTCGCGAAGTGCTCCGGCCCGACGATCGCGACCGGGCGATTGGCGGCAATGGCGGTGCCGGCGCCGTTGGTCCCCATCGCCCGCTCCGACCAGTCGAATCCGGGCAGGAGGCCGAATGTCTCCATCATCGAACGAGACGTGCCGACCGAGTAAAGGACGATGCCGTCCCCGTCGACGACGTAGACGGCCGGCTCCGACGCCCGTAGGAGCGCGGCGGCCCAGTGCAGGTGAGGGATGGCGGCCCCGACCAGGTCGGCGCTCCGTTCCCGCCTCCTCGCGAGCTCCTCGTCGTTGATCCGCCGGAAGGGCGGACGAACGGGGTCGACCGCCGCCGCCCAGCTGCGCTCCCATGAGTCGAGTACGAGACGGCGCAGCGGGTCGGCGAGATCCAGCTCACGGACGAAGTCGTTCCACTTGCGGAACCGTTCTTTCGCGACCGTGGCGCCCGGCGCTCCAGCATCCCCCATGGACACCAACCTCGTAACACGAGAGCTGCGCCAAGGCACGAGCCTGCTGACGT
Organism: Sorangium sp. So ce302; assembly: GCF_051530145.1. Taxonomy (GTDB): domain Bacteria; phylum Myxococcota_A; class Polyangia; order Polyangiales; family Polyangiaceae; genus Sorangium; species Sorangium cellulosum_B. The sequence continues at coordinate 4,576,512 of NZ_CP150326.1, forward strand.
GGCAACTCGCCGTTCACGTCACCATGCCGCGGAGCGTGCTCGGCGTCGTGCGGCTGCTTGGCCGCATGGTTGCGTTCTCTCGCATGGCTACCGGGGCGCAGCCCTCTACGTCAGGGAAGATGTTCAGCTCGGCAGTTCGGCCTGTGGAGCTCAGGAAATCGTGATCAGGGCGAGATCGGAGAATCGTCTGAGACCGGCGTATTCGAAGCTTCTTGAGAGACGATGGTTCAGCGGTCAGCGGGTGGGCGGGCCCGACGTGACCGCCCGGCCGCCGTCATCCACCGGACGCTTGCTCCCGGTAACTCGGTGCGCTCCAGCGGGCGGGAGGAGGAGCGGTTCGCGCGGGGCCGGTGACGACGCTCGCGATCCGCCGCCGCAGTCGAGGGGGATCGTCAATCTCCACATGTCGTTGAGCAGCACTGGCGCGAACTCCGCGGTCGCTCCCCCGAAGAGGTAGAGCTCGTAGGCCGTGGCGGTTCTCCGAGTGAAGTAGAACTGGCCGAACCTCGGCGCCGGCGCCGGCCCCGTCATCGCGGTGTCCACGCGGGTCCAGGTCCCGGTGTGGAGATCGAAGTACCAGACATCGGACAGGGGGGTACCGTCGAACTGGCTGCCCCCGAACAGCCAGATGCGGTCGTTGTGCTCATCGGCGATCAGCTTCGCGTTGTCGCGGTGGCCCGGTCCGGCGGCCTCGTCGAAGACGAGCTGATCCCAGGTCTCCGTGTCGACGTCGAACCTCCAGAGGTCGCCGAGGTAATTCTCCGGCGTGAACAGGCCGGTCCCGTTCACGGCGTCGTTCGTGTATCCCCCATAGACGAGCAGGGCGTTCCAGCCCTCGGCGTAGACGAGCGGATGGTGGGCTCGAGCGCGCGGGGCGGGCGAGCCGGTCGCGACCTGCTTCCAACCGTTCTTGTAGCGGACCAGGTTGTGCTGGAGGCCGTCAGGACGGTTGATGAAGGCCGGCAGCGTCGACGACGAGCCCGAGAAGGCGTACGCGACGGTCCTGTGTTTCCCCTTCTTTCGCACGGCGACCAGGTCGACGAGCGCCTGGTGCGACCACTCAGCGGACACCTGAGCTCGCTCGGATCTTGGCGAGCGGTGAGAGAAGGAGCGGCGAAAGGGCTCCTGCATGTTGGCACGGATGCCGCCGGGTCGCGGGGCCATGTTGGCTTCAAGCGGCTGAGGAGGGCAGCGCGGCCGGTCCTGGCCCATGTCGGCACACGCCTGTCCGTCGCCGCCAGGGATGAATCCTTGCAAAATCAGCAACTTAGAGTCTATGTGGCACATGGCATGAAAAATGCCAACGGGCGTCCCCATGAAGAGTCGTCTTGTTGTTTGGCTCAGCTTCTTGGGAATTGCGCTTCTTGGCTGCGGCGGCGGTGAAGGCGGTGGCGGCGGGGAGGGGGGCCAAGGCGGCGATGGCGGGGCCTCGTCCCAGTGCGACGAATTGCGTGACGAGGCGTCGCCGGGGAACGTGGTCTTCAAACTCACGAACAAGCGCGCATCGCCGATCTATTACGACGACAACGGCGAATGCTCGAGGGCGTTCAGGGTCAGCGAGGGCGATGCGATGCCGCAATCGCCCGGTCTGTCCGGGTGGCCCACCTGCGGGTGGTACATGGACAACGACGACCAGGGCCCGCTCGATTGCTTATCGAGCGAGCTGAAGACCCTCGGGCCGAACGAGAGCGTCGAGCTCACCTGGGATGGCCGGGTCCTCGAGCACCATGATCTGCCCGCCGAATGTCAAGCCGGCCTCGACTCCCCCCCAGCCTGCGACAAGCTCGTCGCGCTCGATGCTGGCACCCTGACCGCGCATGTAACTTTCTGGGGTGACCAGGATTGCACCCACGGCATGTGTGTGGGGATCGATCATGCGATCAAGCAGCAGACGTTCTCGTTCCCCGCCGCGGGGCCGGTCGAGCTCGCCGTGGAGTGAGCGTCGGCGTTTTGACGCGATCGGTTTCTTGCAAGCACGGCAGCGCCGAGGGAGGCGGCTGAGCGGATCTCCGCCCGAGAGAAGTTACCGTCGCTTGACAGGCCCTTCACCGCGGACGACGCAGCGGCGGAGGGGGCCCCGTTGGGCCACACCGGCCCCGCCCTCGGCGGTGAAACAGGCGGAGGCTATGAAAATCGCTATCGTTTCCGGCGACCGCTCGCCCTCGACCGGTGTCTCTGGCGGGACTCTTCCGCGGGGGTGAACCGTCGCGATCCGCCGATGCGCCCCGTAGCGCGCTCGGCGCCGCCCGGACCACGCTCTTTCGACCCAGGACCGAGCCATCACGACGCTCGCGGTCCCACCCTTTCGCTCTGCCGCGCTACACTTCCTCGCGCTGCGATCCGGCTTGATTTGCCTACGCGCTGCCGCGCTACACTTCCTCGCGCTGCGCTCCGGCTTGATTTGCCCACGCGCTGGCACTGCAGCCGCAGGCACCCGGTTTGACGTTGCGCTGATGGTAGACAAGCTCACATCAACCCTGGCGACGCAGGAGACCCAAGTCTCCTCGAAGGTGAGCCGACTTGTCCCCTGGGCCGCTACCGAAAACGTCCCACCTAGAGTAGGGGGGACTCAGGAATCCCTGCAGCTGCACATCTTGCCAGAACGTCAGATTCGGTCTGTGCTTTGCGACACCACGGACTCGAGAGTCTTGCGAGATGACAAAGCCGGGAGCCTCGCGGTGCGCATTGCACTACAGGAACATTGACCGATGCCTCGTTCCGAAGGAGACTCGCCGCATGGGACTGCTGACCTTCGCCATCAACGTCACCCTGGACGGCTGCGTCGACCACCAGGAGGGGATCGCCGACGACGAGACGCACGCCTTCTTCAACCGCCTCATGGACGAGAGCGGCGCGATGCTGTGGGGCCGCGTCACCTACGAGATGATGGAGAGCTACTGGCCGGCGGTCGCCCGCGGCGACGAGGAGGCGCCTCCGGCGCTGCGCGAGTGGGCGGCCAAGCTGGAGACCAAGCCGAAGTACGTGGTGTCGTCCACGCGCAAGGACTTCCCGTGGACCAACAGCCACCACATCGCCGGCGATCTGCGCATGGGCGTGCAGAAGCTCAAGGACGCGACCCCGGCCGGCGTGCTCCTCGGCAGCGGCAAGCTCGCGACCGAGCTGGATCGGCTGGATCTCATCGACGAGTACAAGTTCCTCGTCCACCCCAAGCTCGCCGGCCACGGCCCGACCCTGTACCAGAGCGGGCTGTCCGCCACGCGGCGGCTCGAGCTGGTCTCGGCCAAGCCGCTCCGCTGCGGCGCGGTGGCGATGCACTACCGGCGCGCGCGCTGACCGAGCGGCTCGGTGCACACGAAGATGCGAACGCCAGCCGCGATCATGAGGCCTCCAGAACGTCGAGCAGGCGCCGCAGGCCGTCGGCATCGAATGACGCTGGCACTCGGAGACAGCGGCCCCGGCCGAGCTCCAGCTCGAACCGCGCGTCCGCTGGCGCGGACTGGATCTCGATCAAGCCGGCGCGATCGCCAGCCACCGGCACCGCGGCAGCCAGCTGGGCCTGCTTCGACGCGCGCGCCCGCTTCGGCGACTGTCCGCGCTCGAGCGCAGGCGCAGAGGCCTTGTCGTCGCGCGCCAGCAGCCACTTCCAGTGCATCAGCGTGCGCGGGTTGATGCCGAGCTCGCCGGCGAATTCGGCCGCCGTCAGCCCGCTGTCACGCCACCGCTCGACACGTTTCCGCCACTCCCCCCGAGGGACCCGAGAACGCTCTTCTGCCATGCCCGGCGCTCTGCGCCCCTGGCTCAGCGCTCGTCACGACGCGGTACCACGAACGGATACCACCAATCGCCACATCCTACGGCGCCAGCATCGCATGCATCGTTCAATCGCAGATCCGCTGTTCTCATCCAAGCGGCCCAACCAGCGGATGCTGCCGGCCGCATTTCACGCGGCGGCAGATCCGCACGTCGTTGGGCCGGAAGAGTGCGGGGACGCAGGCACGATCCCGAAACAGGCGGTAGCGCATCGAAGGGCCCGGCGACAGGGCGGCGAGCGAAGGAGGATCCCTCGGCGCTGCGCCGCCAGGCCAGGCGCCGACCCCGATCGGTGATGCCGAGGTTTCCCGGTCGGAACGAGGTCATGTAGTGGGCCAGTCCCTCGAACTCGAGGAGACCCGCTGGGTGCGTCCCCCCGTGGCCGAATGTCAGGACCTGACCGTCCGCGACGAGCTCGACGATCAGACCGAAAGTGCGGCTCGTCGGCCCTCCCGAAGGCTTGAAGAAGGGGAAGGCCACGGCGTAGCGGATGAAGAGGTCCACCGGGCCCGCGGGCGGCGCCGCGACGGTCAGCGTGAAGGGGCCCGCGCCGTGGAGCGTCGCGCTGGCGATGTCGGGCTTGCCGGCGCCCAGCCGCGAGTGAGCGAGATAGAGCCCCACGGCGAGCAGGGCGACCGCGGCGATCACTGCGGCCAGGATGAAAGCGAGCGGCGAACCGTCGGCGAAACTCATCGAACGCCTTGCTAACCTTCGTCGGGCGTCGGGTCAACAAGCCGGTATCAACCTGTCGGGTGATCCGCCCCTCCCTACATCGACAGTGTTGCGCGGACGTTCCAGCTGCGGGGAGGCGCCAAGAACTGCTGTGGTTCGCAGCCAACCGCGAAACCCTGGTTTTCGAGCGCCGCTTCGTCCAGGGCAGGGGGAAGCTCGCGCGTCTCAACACCCGCGCGGTGGTAGCCTTCACCCGCGCGATATCGCCGCTCGCGGACGAGCCGCGGAGGACTGCCCGCCGGGCAAGGCCTCGCCGGCTCGCCGAGCAGAGCTCGTCCTAACGGCCTAGCGGAGCGCCGCGCGCCTCGAAGCCTTGGGCAGCGCCGCTGCAAGCTCGCGCGATGCGTCCTTTCCGATCCATCGCGCTGAAGGCTGCGGTGATTGGGCGAGACGAGCGGCGACGGCGACGGCGGCGCCTTTGAGCGAAGCATTGCGCTTTCCGATCGCTCGAAGAGCCATGCTCACGGCCTTCTTGACGAAGTTCCTGTCATCGTCAGCTGCACGCTCGATGAGCCCGAGCGCGTCGACGAACTGCTGGTCCTTCGCGCGCTTGTCGTGGAGAGCAAGACTCCAAAGCAGCGCGAACGCCGCTCGCTTCTCGAACTCCCCCTTCTTACGGCTCCACTGCTCGACCTTCGCCCACGCGTGCGGCGTGCGATCGAAGAGGTTGAAGCTCAGGGTGTCGCAGTAGGCCCAGTTGTCGAACTCCTTACACCACCGATCCATCTGCGCGGCGGTGAGCGCGGAGGGGTCCGCTACGAACGACGTCAACATCCGCGCCTCGTACCAGCCGGTCTCCCAGAGCGCCAAAGCAAGCTCGTGGTTGTGCCCGAGCTTCTTGCCTAGCGCCTTCATGTCCTTCATCGCGACGCCAAACGCCTTGTCCGACGGGATGGCGTAGCGCGACATGCCGTCCAGCGTGGCTTTCGTGCTGTGAGCCTTCAGCCACTCGAGGACCCACTGCACTTGCTCCTGGAGCGACAGTTCCGGCGCCTTTGCTTTCTTCATCTCCGCTCCTCGTCCTTTACAGTACCTCGCCCGCAAACGCGAGCCGTTCGTTGCGCGGGGAACGACGAAGGACCAGCACCTGCCATCCTCTTCGACGACGTTGTTCTGATTCGAAGAAGCAGGGCGACGCGACGCCTCTCGACCATGGGAGCGGAGGCGGAGGACGGACGGGGCGCGCTGGCTGGAGCGGCACGGGGGCGCGCTGCGCTACGAGCGCGCGCCGGGGGGGGGGCGCGCTGGAAGACCAGGGTCGCCTCGTGAGCGGTCGCCAGTTCGGCAAGCATGTAACAGCTCGGGTTCGGCCTGACGCCGGACAATCCGCTGCTCGTCGGGTCGGACCAGGTCGACGCCATGCGAGCGTCGCTGGGCCGGATCGAGGTCGAGCCGACCTACATCGCCTTTGCAGTCTCGGAAGCGTTGACGTGGGATTTCCACGCGCGCGGCGACCGGATCTCGCTGACGTCGCTGCGAGACGGCCAGACGCTCGCGTCGGAGATCGTCGAGGTCAATGCCCGGCGCGAGGCCCTCGATCAAACGTTGACGACCGACATCTGGGAGGTCAATCCTCGCGGGGAGCACGTGGGCGGCTACACGACCTTCACCGTGACGGGCGGCTCGTTTCCCTATCGCGGTCGCATCGAGCTCGTCCCGAGGGACATGACGCGAGGAGAAGGCCGACTTTTCAATCCGGCAGGGCCTCTCGCCGAGCCGGGGAGCCTCAAACACGCTCTCGGCGGCTCGGGACCAGCGCGATGTTGGCGGACGCCAACGATCTGCCCCAGTTGTTCGGCTTCAGCGCTTGCGTCGAGCCCCGGACCTGGCTACGTCATCGTCTCCGTGACTCCCGCCCCCTCGCCCTACGGTGTCCTAGGCCCCCTCGACGTTCCCCTCGGCCTCGGCCTGCTCCGGCTGGCCACTGAGGGGCGCCCCTCGGAAGAGGACGCGACCGCCGTCATCCACGTTGCCCTCGATCAAGGCATACGCCTCCTCGACACCGCCGATTCTTACTGCCTCACCGACCGCGAGGCCCACTATGGAGAGCGCCTCGTCCGCAAGGCGCTCGACGCGTGGTCCGGCCCGCGCGACGACGTGCGCGTCATCACCAAGGCGGGCCTCACCCGACCCAAAGGGCGATGGGTCCCGAACGGCAGCCGCGACCACCTGCGCCGCACGGTCGAGGGCAGCCTGAAGGCGCTCGGCGTCTCGCGGATTTTCATGCTCCTCCTCCACGTGACCGACCCCAAGACCCCCCTCGAAGACAGCCTCGCCGCTCTCGCCGAGCTCCAGAACGAGGGCCTCATCGAGCACCTCGGCCTCAGCAACACATCCATCGCAGAGGTCCACCAGGCGCTGCGGCACTTTCCGGTGCGGGCCATCCAGGAGGAGCTGAGCGTTCTCGATCGCGGCAGCGCAGCCCGAGGCCTCTTCGAGCTCGCCAAGCAAATGGGCATCCCGTTCCTCGCCCACCGGCCGCTCGGCGGTCACGCCAAGGTCGATAGCCTCCTCAAGAACCGCGCGATCAAGCCCATCGCCGCGCGGCACAGCATCACGTCCCAGGAGGCGGCCCTCGCGGCCCTGCTCGATCTCGGCCCCCCGGTCCTCCCCCTGTTCGGGGCGACCAAGCGGGAGAGCGTCGAGTCCTGCTTGCGCGCGCTCCGGGTCCCCTTTGGCGCGCGCGATCGAGCCGACCTCTCGAAGACCAGCTTTGCGCCCACGGCCGATGTGCTGGCCTCGGTCGCGCCCCCCGTGATCCCCGCCGGCCTTCGCGAGCTCGAGCCCGGAGAAGGCCCCGGCGATGCGCCCGAGGTGGTCGTGGTCATGGGAATTCAAGGGGCAGGCAAGTCGTCGGAGGTCGCCCGCTACACGGCCAAAGGGTACGCGCGCCTGAACCGCGATGAGCTCGGAGGCACGCTCGACGGCGTGGTCAAGAAGCTCGGAGAGCTGCTCTCCTCGGGGCAAACGCGGGTGGTCCTCGACAATACGTACGGCACGCGCGCGTCGCGCTATGCGGTGCTCCGGGTGGCGCACGCGCACCGCGTGCCGGTCCGGTGCCGGTACCTGGCCACACCCATCAACGAGGCCTACGCGAACGTCGTCCTCCGCGTCCTCGAGCGCTACGGCAAGCTGCTCGGGCCGGAGGACATGAAAGCGCTCGGCAAAGAGGATCCCAACCTGCCGCCGCCGCAGGCGCTCTCGCGGTGGGCTGCGAATTTTGAGGCGCCGCACGTGGATGAGGGCTTCTCGGTGGTCGAGGAGATCCCGTTTGCCCGGCGCGTTGATCCGCTCTTCACGGGCAAGGGCCTGCTCCTCGACGTAGACGGTACGCTGCGAACGACAAAGAGCGGCGAAATCTACCCGCGCGACCCCGACGACGTCGAGCTCCTGCCCGGTCGGCGCGCGGCCCTGGAGCGCTGGGTCAACGACGGATACACGCTCTTCTTCGTGTCAAACCAGAGCGGCATCTCGAAAGGATCGGTGACCGAAGAGGCTGTCCTGGCCGCGTTCTCGCGGACGATCGAGCTCCTCGGCCTGCCCGTGGCCGAGGTCGTGTACTGCCCGCACCCTGCGTTTCCGGTCGGCTGCTTCTGTCGCAAGCCCCTGCCGGGGCTCGGGATATCGCTGATCCAGCGCCATAAGCTCGCGCGCGAGCACCTGGTCATGGTTGGCGATATGGAAAGCGACCGGGAGTTCGCGCAAGCGCTCGGGGCGAAGTACATGACGGCCGAGGAGCTCTTCCCAGGCGAGTGAGCGCCGGCGATGAAGAGCGTGGGCCCCCGCGTGGACGCGCCGGGCGCCGTCCTCGCCGGGGCAACCGGCCGTCAGCGCGGGCGACCCTTCGCTCAGGTGGAAGTCGCCGGCGAGGAGATCCGACCGGTGTCTCTGGCGGGATTTCTGACCCACGGAGCTACCGGACGCGGGCGCGCCGGTACTCTCCCGGCGTCGTGCCCGTCCAGCGACGGAAGCTGCGGTAGAAATGGCGCGGCTCGCCATAGCCGAGCAGGAACGCGATCTCCTGGAGCGCGAGGTCAGGCCGCCGGACGAGATCGAGCGCCTTCTCCCGCCGGGCCTCGTCGAGCTGCGCCGTGAACGACGTGCCGATGTCCTTGAGCGCGCGCTGGAGCGACCGCGTGCTCATGCCCAGAGAGCGCGCGATCCCCTCCTGGTCCACGTCGCCGCGGTCGAGCCGCTCGTCGATGCGGGCGCGCACGCGCGCGTCGAGCGCGGCGGCGCTGGCGGGCGCCGCGCGCGCAGCGAGCAGCTGCTCGGCCTGGCGAACGAGGTAATCGCGGACCGACGGGTCCGCGCCGACCACGGGCGCGTCGAGCACACGCGCCTCGTAGGCGAGGCCCATCGCGCCCGCCTCGAAGCGGGCGGGGGCCCCGATCGCCTCCTCGTAGAGCGACGGCGGGTGCCGGCGAGGATGGCGGAACAGCGCCTCGATCGGCCGCGCCGAGCCGCCGAGGTAGAGCGCGATGAAGCGCGCGAGCGTCGCGATCATCATCTCGATCGGCTCGGCCATGGCGACGACGCGCGGCTCGTGCTCGAGCGCGAGGCGGGCGACCCCGCCGTGCTCCTCGACGGTGATACGGAGGTACGGGTCCATCAGCCGGCAGAAGCGGCCATAGACGGCGACGCCCTGCCGCACGGTCTCGCTGTGGCGAAGGACGTGCCCCACGATGCCGACGACCGACACCGGGATGCAGCGCGCATAACGCAGCCCGAGCGGCTCGCCGGGGAGGCGCTGGAGAAGGAGCTCCCACAGCGAGAAGAGCGATGCATACGGCACGAGCTCGTCGGGCGCGGCGAGGACCTCGGGCGCGACGCCGGCAGCCCGGAGGAGATCCTCCTGCGGGACTCCGCACGACGAGGCGAAGGCGATGAGCCCGGCGGGCATGGATGCGAACACGAGATCGCCGTCGGACATGGCGTGCGCCGAGGATAGCGCAGCCGCCCGGGGGCTCAGCGCCGATCCCGCCGCGCTCGAAATCCAGCTTGAACGAGCGCTCCGGCTCGTGGCATCCTCGACGTGCACGCAAAGGGGGGGACGATGGCGGTGCATCACGTCGCGCTGGCGACCAGCGATCTGGTCGCCACACACCGGTTTTATACCCGGGCCATGGGGTTCCGTCTCGTGAAGGTCATCGCGGTGCCTTACGAGGGCAGCCGCGACGGGGGCTGGGCGAGGCACGCCCTGTATCGGACCAGCGAGCCCGATGGTCCGCTGCTGGCATTCTGGGATCTGCACGAAGAGACGGTGCGGGGGCGCTTCAGGACCGATCTCTCGACAGGGCTCGGGCTGCCGGTGTGGATGAACCACCTGGCTTTCAGCGCCCCGACGGGCGAGTTCTACGGTCGGATGCTCGCGCGGTGGCTCTCGCACGGCCTCGAGGTGACCGAGCGAGATCGCGAGTTCTGCCGCTCGATCTGCACGATCGATCCCAACGGCATCATGGTCGAGTTCTGCCAGACCCTCCGGCCCTTCTCGGCCGAGGAGGTGGCCGACGCGGAGCGCTCGCTCTTCGATCCCATGCCGCCGCTCGAGCTGCCGCGACCCTCGATCGTCCACCGGTCGCAGGTGGGGTGATGCGCCCGCGCGCGACCGAGGCTCCGATGGGGATTGCGCCCCATCGTCACGGCATGCGCCGCGCGTGGGACGATGAGAGCGCGTGCTGCGGTGTGGCTCAGGGCGTTGCCGGAGGACCTTCCCGGCAGGGCGAGACCCGATCTGCGCCGCCGAAGAACTCTCCGGCGAGCAGCGACCACGCCCGCGCGTTCTCCGGCGGGCCGCACTTGAACGGCGCCTTCGCGAGCCGCTTGCCGCGGAGCGCCGCGCGCTGCTCGCGGTAGTAGCGGATCGCCAGCTCGGCGGCGTACTCCACCACGCCGTTTCCAGGCTGGAACGAGTAATACGTGCCGCCCTTCACGATGGTCTCGTTCGGCGAGTACGGCGTGAGGCAGGTGATCCTCGTCCCGCAGCGCGCGACGATCCCGTCGTAGATCGGCGAGAGCGCGGCCTGGGACCACCCGCCGTGCGCGCCGTCGTTGAGGTGGAAGAGCTCGTGGAAGAGCGTCTCCCGCACGTCGTCCGCGGAGCGGTGGAGCGAGCCGGAGAGGTTGTACGCGACCGTCCAGCCCGAGGCGTACGCGGAAGGCGTGCGCGCCCGCACGGACCGGAAGTACTTGAGCGCGAGGGCGCGGTGCCGGTAGCGCACGGGCGAGCTGGCCGCGGCCGCGAGATCCGCGACGAAGGCGTCGAAGTCGGCGATCGCCGACACCGTCCACTCGAGGTGGCGGCGCTCGGCGCGCACCGGCAGCTCCGGGACGAGGTGGAGCATGCCGCGGTAACCGCCGTCCATCATGTGCTCCCGCTCCAGCCCGGCGACGCTGCCGTTCTGGTCGAACAGCGCGGTGGCGCTCGCTGCGGCCTGCGGGTCGCCCTGGTAGCGGAGCGCGAGCAGGCAGCGGATGCGCTCGTGCCCCGGGCTTGGCGCGGCCGCCGTCCCGGCGTTCCCGCGCCGGCAGGCGTCGATGGCGTCCCGGTGGGCGGCGGCGTCGCCCGGGAACAGGATCGCCTCGGCTTCGTCGGCCGAGATGGCGGGGGCCGGCTCGGGTGGGGCGGGGGAGGGCGCGGCGTCCTGCGCGCCGTGGGCCTGCGCTGCCCCCGCGGACGCCGCGCTGGCAGGCTCAGGGGTCCCCGGGCCAGAGGGCACGCTGGCCACCGCGAGGGCTGGCGTGCCTGGCGGCGCCGCAGCCTTGCCGGCGGGGCCCGGGGGGCCCGGGGTCGCGGGGGCACACGCCGCGACGATCACCGGCAACGCGAGGGTCAATACGGCGACGAGCGGCGTGGCCTCGGGGCGCATCCTGTCCAGGATGCCAGAACTTGGTGCGGCGATCATCCAACGATGTCCGTCGGGGCAGGGGAGGACGCCCATCGAAGCGCGACGGGCTCTTTGCGACGTGAACGCTACCCACCCGCGCGCCGCAGCCGCATGCGGATAAGCCTGCTCCCGGAACGACGTGTCCCCGATGCGGGCCTTCTACGGCACCACCACGGTATCGTTCGTTTGCAGCGGCAGATCCCCGCGGAGATCGCCTTTCCCGACGACCTCATCGAAGGCGAACGGAATCCTGCGCTCGCCGATCGCGTCGCGCCGGACGATCACCACCTCGTCGGGATCGGCGAAGCGGGTGAATCCGCCCGCGAGGGCGAGCGCCTGGAGCACGGTGATCTGCGCCCTCGGCGTGAACTCGCCAGGACGCGACACCTCGCCCATCACGTAGACCCGGTAGCTGTGGAGCTCTGCCACCTCGACGCTGACGACCGGCTTCTCATGATAGAATTTGGCGGCCTGCGTCGCGATGTCCTCGGCGACGCCCATGACGGTGCGCCCCGACGCCAGGACGTCGCCGACGAGCGGGATCGTGATGAACCCGTCGGGTCGCACCGTGACGCGCTGGCTCAGCGCCTCGTTCTTCCAGGCGCGCACCTCCAGCACGTCGCCGGGGCCGACCGCATAGGCGCTCGTCGCGCGGCGCTCCGCATCGAAATCGACCCGCGGGGCGCGCGCGCCGCAGCCCGGGAGCGCCATGAGGACCGTGAGCGCGGAGCAGAGCAGGGCAATCCGGACACAGCGGGAGCACATGCGGTTTCCAGCCTCCTTGATGCGATGGCGCTCCAGCAAGCGCCGATCCCGCCGCCGCGCTCCGCGCCTGCTCCTCGCGCGCGCACTGGCGCTCTTCCCGCGTGCCGCTCGGGCCCGCGGTGCTAGATCCGTCGCGCGGAAGGGGGGAATGCGCGCCGCGCCTCATCGCGCCCGCGCAGGGCGCCTCTGCGCGGCCGTCACGAGGGCGCGGCGCGGGCCGCCCGTGCGCGGCGCGCGCCACGCGAACGGCGCGCCACACCATGGCAGCGTGGGTCGTGTGCGCGCTGTGCGCGCTCGTCATCATCAAGCCGCAGGAGTTCATCCCCGCGCTCTCGGGGATTCCGCTCGTGCACGCGGCGTTCGGGATCACCCTGCTCTGCGTCGCCCTCGACGTCGTGTGGCGGCGGCTCAAACCGACGCTCGCGCCTCAGGTCGTCTATGCGCTCGCGTTCCTCGCCTGGGCAGCGCTGACCACCGCGCTGAAGCGCCCGGCCGCGCTCGAGGAGCGCGGAATGCAGCTCGCGACCGTCGCGGGCATCTTCGTCGCCGTCGCCGTCGCCGCCGCCTCGCCGCGAGGGCTGCGGGCGCTCGCGATCACGCTCGTCGGCTGCGCCGTCCTCACGACCGTGGTCGCGATCGTGCAGGCGTTCCAGCCCCACGGCTGCATGATCGCGGCTCCCGACGACTGGGAAGGCAAGGGCGAGCTCGAGCCGGATGGGCGCCCCTGCGAGACCAACCTCGACTGCCGCATCGAGGCGCCCGTACCCGATGGCAACTACCGGTGCGAGCGCCCCGGGCCGCTCGGCACGTCGACCATCGATGGCCGCGTCCGCTACCGCGGCTCGCTCGCCGATCCCAACGAGCTCTCGCTGATGGCCGGAATGTCGATCCCGCTCGCGATCGCGCTCGCCGAGCGGCGCACCGGCCCGCGCCGGCCGCGCAGGTCCGTCCGCGGAGGCCCGCCCCTATCGGCGGGCGCGCCGCCCGGCGGCGCTGCGCCAGGGTCCGCGCGGGCCTGCGGGGCGCGCCGCGCGCTGACGCTGCCCGTCCTGCTCACGGATCGGCTGATCTCACGGGTTGCGGGGGCGCTCCGCGCGCTCCCCGTGACGGCCGTCATCGCGGCGATCGGCGCGATGGTCGTCCTGTCGCGCTCGCGCTCGGGCGTCATCGTGTACCTGGCGGTCCTCGGCATCAGCTTCATCCGGCGGAGCGGGACCCTCGGCGTCATCGCCGCCTGCTTCGTCGGGCCGCCCATGCTCCTGCTCGGGGGCCGGAGCGGCGATGAGGCGAGCGAGAGCTCTGGCGAGCGCGTCGAGCTGCTCCGGGAGGCGTTCGAGATGATCCGCCGGACGAAGGGGATCGGCGTCGGCGCGGGGCAGTTCGGCGACGAGTCGTCGCTCGGCTTGACCGCCCACAACTCCTATCTCCTCGCCGCGGCCGAGACGGGCTTGCTCGGGATGTGCCTGTTCGCGCTCGTCCTGTACGCGTCGATCAAGGTGCCGCTGTCGATCTGGCTGGGCGACGTCGATGTCGGCCCCACGGCGAGGCGGTTCGCGCCGGCGATCTTCGTGAGCCTGTGCGGCGCGCTGATCGGCATCTTCTTCCTCTCGTGGGCCTACAAGGACATCCTCTACATGGTGTTCGGCGCCTCCGCCGCGCTCTATGGCGCCGCGCGGGCCGAGGACAGCCGCGTCGTGGTGCGTGTGTCCGGGCGGGAGGTCGCGCTCGTGTGCGGCGGGATGTCCCTGGTGCTCGTGCTGCTCAACGTCCTGCTCCGGTTCCTCGGGTGAGCGCGCCCGCGAGCGCCGGGCGCTCCCGGGCCGGCGGCGGCGCGGCCTGGCAGGTCGTCCGACGGGAGCGCCCTGGAATGGTGGTATGCTGGGCGGGATGTCGGCTCCCATCCGCAAGCCCGTCGACCCCGCCGCGGCGCCGATCCCGGCCGAGGCGCCGCGCGCCCCGACGGAGGCCGAGTGGGCCGCGATGTCGCCCGCTCAGCGCCAGCAGGCGATCGCGGCGCTCGTCGACTCCATGTCCCAGGAGGAGATCGACGAGCGCCTGGCCATGGCCGAAGGGGACCCGCACTTCGACGCCAAGGTGGAAGCCCGCGACACGCTCCGCGCCTGGTTCGGCCGGCGCGGGCGGCGCATCTACATCGGCGCCGAGATGAAGGTCCACTATCCGGGCGAGAAGGGCTTCACGCCCGACGTGATCGCGGTGACCGACGTCGATCCCACCCCGCGCCTCTGCTGGATGGTGAGCGCCGAGGGCAAGGGGATCGACCTCGCGATCGAGGTGCACTACGCCGGCAACTGGCGCAAGGATTTCGTCGACAACGTCGCGCGCTACGCGACCCTCGGGATCCGCGAGTACTTCATCTACGACATCCCGCGCGGGCACCTAAAAGCTCACCGGCTACCGCCCACCGGCGTGCGGCGCTACGAGAGCATCCCCTCGCGCGCCGGGCGGTACCGATCGGAGGTCCTCGATCTGGATCTGGCAGTGGAGGCGGGGCGTCTCCGTTTTTACGCGGATACCGCCGAGCTGGTCACCGCCAGCGAGCTGGTGGGCAAGCTGGAGGGGATGATCGAGGCCGCCGAGGCTCGGATCGAGCAGGAGCAGGCGCGGGCCGAGCAGGCGGTGGGGCAGCTGTCGGCGGCGATCCTGATGCTGCTGAACGCGCGCGGCGTCCCGGCGAGCGAGGAGGCGCGCGGCCGGATCCTCGGCGAGACGGACGTGGACGTCCTGGGACGCTGGCTCCAGCGCGCGGCGACCGCGGCGGCGGTGGAGGAGCTGTTCCTGGAGTCGACCGGCCGCTGACGGAAGCCGGACCGGGGGCTCCCGGGTCAGCGTGATTTCCTGAAGAGGGGCCATTCTCTGAATGGAACTGGCGATCTTCAGGCGAGCGACGCGGCATCAGGGAGCCACGTACGACGCATTCAGCGCCATCCGGATCTCGGGTGTGTGCGCAGGCGCGAGATGCCTCTCAAGCAGGCGGCGCGCCCATTCTGCATGGCGTCACCGGTTGCACGATGCCGTTGCCACGCGCGTCGCCTCGTGGTCTTTTGAGGATACCGTGTCTTCCCTCACCCAGCAGATCGCCGCGCTCCCTGGCCCTCTCCTCGCTCGCCTCCGGGCTCGCGGGTTCGACCCCGATCGCGTCGCCCGGTGGGCCGCGTCCATCGGCAAGGACCGGGACGCCCGCAACCGCCTCCAGGGCACGGTCGAGCCGCCCGCGCCCGGCGATATCGCCGACGTGCCCGCCGAGGGCACGCCCGAGCACGCCCGCTGTCGCGAGGCCGGCCTGGCCGCGCTGCGCCGGGGCGAGGTCGCCCTCTGCGTCCTCGCCGGCGGGATGGCCACCCGGATGGGCGGCGTGGTCAAGGCGCTCGTCGAGGTGCTGCCGGGTCGGACCTTCCTCGATCTGCGCCTCGCCGAGAGCGATCACCTCCGGCGCACGACAGGGGTCCCGGTCCCGCTGTGGCTGATGACCAGCGAGGCGACGAACGGACCGATCCGCGAGGCGCTCGGCCCGCGCCTCGACGAGCCGGGCGATCTGTGCGCCACGTTCGAGCAGCACGTCTCGCTGCGCCTGACCCCGGAAGGCGGGCTGTTCCTGGACGATGCGGGCGAGCCGAGCGTCTACGCCACCGGCCACGGCGATCTCCCGGACGCCCTCCGCGAGAGCGGCCTCCTCGGCCGCTTCATCGCCCGCGGCGGGAAGATCGTCTGGATCGCCAACCTCGACAACCTCGGCGCGACCGTCGATCCGGTCCTCCTTGGCTGGCACCTCGGCCACGGCGGGCCCCTCTCCGTCGAGGTGGTCGACAAGGGCGGCGACAAGGGCGGCGGGCCGCTGCGGTGGAACGGCCGACCGGTGATGGCAGAGGACTTCCGGCTGCCGGTCGGGTTCGATCCGAAGGTCGTGCCCGTCTTCAACACCAACACTTTCCTGGCGAGCGCCGAGGCGCTCGACGCGCTCGCGCTGGACTGGATCTATGTGGAGGTCGAGAAGAAGGTGGGCGACCGCAAGGCGATCCAGTTCGAGCGCATCCTGAACGAGGTCACCTTCGGCCTGCCGGCCCGGTTCGTTCGCGTCCCGCGCGACGGCCTCGCGGCCCGGTTCCTTCCCGTCAAGGACGTCGAGGAGCTGGAGCGGCGGAGGCCGGCGATCGAGGCGATCGCCCGCGCGCGCGGCTTCCTCGGCTGAGCCGAGGGCCCAGGCCGCGTCGCGCGGCGCGCGGCTGGCGAGCGAAGGTGCCTGTCGTCGTGAATCGACGCGTGTGACGAGGCGCTGCGCGCCGCCGAGGAGCGCCCGAGCGCGCGCTGGCGGACGGGAGAACTGGATATGGCAGATGCGCAGACTGTCTCTCTGGACGCGGCGACGCCGGCGGATGCCGTGATCCTGTCCAACCTTCTCGAGCTGTACATTCACGATCTCAGCGATGTGTTCCCCGCCGTCGAGCTGGGGCAGGACGGGCGCTTCGGCTACCCCAAGCTCCCTCTCTACTGGTCGGAGCGGGAGCGGCGGTTCGCGTTCCTCATTCGATGCGGCGGGCGCGTCGCGGGGTTTGTCCTGGCGACGCGCGGTTCGCTGGCGGTGGAGGACCCGGACACCCTCGATGTGGCCGAGTTCTTCGTCCTTCGCCGCTATCGCCGCTCTGGCGTGGGCCGCCAGGCGGCGTGCCTCCTATGGAACGGCGTTCCCGGGAAGTGGACCGTGCGCGTCGCCGAGGGGAACCGGGGCGCTCTGGCGTTCTGGCGCGGCGTCGTCGCGGAGTTCACGAGCGGCGCTGTGACGGAGATCGTGCGTCCTGGCCAGCCACACGCCTGGCGGGTGTTCTGCTTCGAGAGCGTGCCTGAGCGCGTCGCGCCCTGATTCCACGGCGGCGAGGATCACGGGCGCCGACCGGCGCGCCCCTCCGGATCTTCGGCGAGCAGCTCCTCGATCTCCGCCGCCGCCTTGTCGAGCACCTTCACGGTGCGCGCGAGCACGGCCGGCGTGATGCGCCCCCGGCGCATCGCGTGGCGCAGCATCTTCATGAGCGAGCCGATACGCTTCATGACGTCGCCGAAATCCTCGGCGAAGCGCTCCCACGAGGTCTCGACGAAGCGCTCGTAGAACTCGTCGACGTACTCGCGGTTCGCCTTGAGGTCCTCGCGCCCCGCGTCGGTGATCTCGTAGATCTTGCGCCCCTCGGCCTCGATGACGCGCGCGTGGCCGAGCTCCTCGAGCATCTGCAGCGTCGGATAGATGACGCCCGGGCTCGGCCGGTAGGTGTCGCCGCTGCGCTGCTCGATCGCCTGGATGACCTCGTAGCCATGGCGAGCTCGCTCGGCGAGCACGTCGAGCACGAGGTAACGCACCCCGCCGCGATCGGCGCGGAGCGGCGGCCCTCCGAACCAGTCGCCCCACCAGCCCGGCGGGCCGCCACCCATGCCGGGCCGACCCCTCCCGAACGGACCCCCCCTCGGCCCTCGCGGGCCTGCGCAGTGATGGTGTTCGTATCCCCAGAACATAGACAAAATCCCTCTCTGGCTCGGCGGTGGACCACCACGGCGGTGAACACTCAGCTGCCACGCGCTCATGCGCAGGCCACCCCGGCTCCACGGCCCGGCTGCCCTAGGGCGGCCGGGTCGATATTCTAAAAGATATATCTAAAAGATAGCTCTCGACTGTCGGCCGTCAAGGGGCGGGGCGGACGACCGCAGGCTTCGCGCGCCGGGCACGGTCGCAGCACGCAGCGACGGGGAGAGGCACCGAGGGCAACCTGGGTGGGGTCGCCGCAGCTCAACCTGGGTGGGGTCGCCGCAGCTCAACCTGGGTGAGGTCGCAACCTGGGTGGGGCCGCAGGCTCAACCTGGTGGGGCCGCCGCAGCTCAACCTGGGTGAGGTCGCGGCTGTTCGCTGCTTGACACAGGACGCTCGTCCCTGTAACGAAAATGAAAATGATTTTCAGTATCGACGCTGCCCCTTCGTTTGCTCGACGCGAGCTCGCGGGAGTTGCCGCGTGCGCGTACGCCTCCGACGCGTTTCCTGACCTCGGGCTCCACGACGAGGAAGCGCGCCAGCTCGCCCGCGTGCTCGAGGTCGAGCGCGCCGGCTTCACGGAACAGGAGCTCCGCCCCCTCGCGACCCGCACGCGGCTGGTCGACGACGTCGTGGACGACTTCTTCCGCCGTCACCCGGACGGGCTGGCCATCGGGCTCTTCTCCGGGCCGTGCACCCGGTTCTCGCGCGTCGACAACGGGCAGCTCCACTGGATCGACATCGACGTTCCCCGCGTGGTCGCGTGGAAGTCCCGGCGCGCCCCGCGGACGCCGCGGTATGCGCTGGCCACGGCGTCCCCCGGCTGCGATCACTGGATCGATCAGCTCGCCGACACGCAGGACTGGCCCACGTTGATCCTCGGCCTCGGCCTCTTCTCCCATCTCGGCCCCGAGCGGATCGGCGCCTTCTTGACCCAGGTCTCCCTGCGCCTCGCCAAGGACGTCGAGCTCCTGCTCGACGCGAGCCCGTGCCTCCAGCTCCGTCCCACCGCGGCGAGGGGCGCGCGTCACGTCGAGCTCCACCGAGAGGGAGGCGTCGTCGAGACGTTTCCATGGCTGCGCGTCCTGGGCGATAACGACTATCCCGAGCCGCTCGGCGCCCGCATCCGGACCACGAATGGTCTCGCGCGCTTCTTCCGTAAAGCGCAGTTCCCGATCCTCCGCCACCTCCGGCGCGTGTGAGCCCTCGATCGCACCGTCGGTAACACCTCCATAACAAGTAACAGCAAGACCCATGCACAAGGACAGAGACGCTCGATGAACATCCAGGACTACGTTGACGCACCGGCGCCCTGCGGCGCCGCGCTCCACCATCGCGACGCGCGCGCGTCCCTGGGGAGGGCCCGGGCATGAGCCGTTACACCGGACCTCGCGTCAAGGTCATGCGCGCGCTCGGGGTCGAGCTCCCCGGGCTGTCGGCCAAGAAGACGGAGCGGAGGCCTTACCCCCCCGGGCAGCACGGACAGGCCCGCAAGAAGCTCAGCGAGTTCGCCCTGCGGCTCCGCGAGAAGCAGAAGGTCAGGCTCAACTACGGCCTCACCGATACGCAGCTGAAGACGCTCATGCTCGAGGCGCGCAGGAGCGATCTCGCCGCCGGGACGAAGCTCATCGAGCTGCTCGAGCGGCGGCTCGACAACGTCATCTTCCGCGCGGGCTTCGCGCGCACCATCCCGGCCGCGCGACAGCTGGTGGCGCACGGGCACGTGCTCATCAACGGAAAGCGCGTCGATATCCCGTCCTACCGCGTCACCATCGGAGAGACGGTGAGCGTGAGCGAGAAGCGCCGTGACCACCGGACCGTCGTGGAGGGCCTCGCGAAGACGGACATGGAAGCCCCCACGTGGCTCGCGGTCGACAAGGACGCCCGGCAGGCGCGCGTGGCCGCGCTGCCGGACGAGACGAGCATCCCGTTCCCCATCGCGGTTCAGCTCATCATCGAGTACTACTCGCAGCGGCTGTGACGAGGACCAGGGCTCGCCGCGCTGGCGAGCCCGCCTCCCTCGACGCGGGGCGGTCGCGACGAGCGCCCGCCTTCCCGGGAGCGTCCGCGAAGCGAGCCGCGCTCGCTGGACGCGGAATGTCCATGGCGTTCGTCGGCATCGGCCCTCGCTCACGCGGTCAGCGCGTGTGGTGGCGCCGAGCCGGGTGCGTCCCGGGGTGACGCGCCCGCGAGCACGCGCCTTGCCGCGCGGGGGCGGAGCGCCCCCGCGCGCGCCCTCCGCGCCGCGCGGCGCCGGACGCGCTGCCCACACGGGCGAGGAACACCATGGCCAGCCTGAGCACGGAGAGCACACCCCGGGAGCGCCTGGATCGCGCGATAAGCGTCCTCGGCCGGGTCCGGATGTACTGGCGCGGAGCGGCCGCGATGATGGCCGTCGGACTCGCGATCTCCTTCGCCCTGGCGCTCGCCACGAAGCGGGTGTGGCGGAGCGAGGCCACGATCCTCTACCGCGACACCATCCAGACCGGCCGCGATCTCCAGAGCAGCACCGCGCGCGCGGCGCGCCTCGGGTCGAAGCTCAAGGACGCGCTCACCGCGCGCGGGACGCTCGCGGGCGTCGTCGAGGCGTTCGGGCTCTACCCGGAGAAGACCGCCCGCTCGATGGTCGAGGCCGTCGAGGAGATGAAGAACCACGTCGGCTTCCGCGCGCAGAGCAGCGATACGTACGTCGTCTCGTTCACCCACGACGATCCGCACGTGGCGCAGCAGGTCGCCGCCCGCCTCACGCAGATCCTTCTCGACGACTACCGCCGCGACAGCCTCGGCACGGCGACGATGACCCGCGATTTCCTGCGGGAGGAGCTCGCCGAGGCCAGCTCCAAGGTCGACGCGGCGAGCCGCGCGCTGGCGACGTTCCTCGCCAGGAACCCGCAGTTCCAGTGGGGGCTCAACGACTCTCCGTATGCACCGGCGCCCCAGCCGCTCGGCTCGCCCGGCGCCCCCGCGCCCGCGGCTTTGGCGCGCGCCCTGTCGTCAGCGCAGCCTGTCCGCCCGGTCGACCCTCAGCTCGCGGCGCTCGAGCGCCAGCTCGCCCGCGTCGAGGCGCTGCTCGGGGCCGGGCGATCGCCAGCGGCGGCGCCGGGGCGGCCGCTGCCCCAGAGCGTCGTCGAGGCGCAGCGGGCCCGCTCGGCCGCCGTCGCCGCGGTCGCGGCAGCCGAGGCGGCGCTCGCCGAGAAGCTCACGACCGTGACCCCGATCCACCCGGACGCCGTCGCCGCGAAGCGCCGCGTCGAGGCGGCGAAGAGCCAGCTCACCGCTGCCGAGAGCGCGCTCGGGCTCGTGCGCGCGGGCGTCACCGAGGCGCCGGCCGGCGAGGCGCGCGCGCTCACGCCGTCGCGGCGCGCGGCGCTCGCGGCGGAGCGGACCGCGCTCCTCCGGCAGATCGCGGGCCTACGCGCGCGCGCCGGAGGTGGCAGGGCGCCGGCGGGGGGCGAGGGGCCGCGCGCGCCGGCGGAGAGCGCGGCCAGGGGCGAGGGGCCGCGCGCGCCGCCGTCGGCGGCCGACGGGGGCGCCGAGGAGCGCGTGATCGAGCTCGAGACCGAGTGGCACCGGCTCCGCCTCGATCTCGAGCGGGCGCGCGAGTACCTGAAGACCGTTCAGGCCAACGAGCGGGCCGCGGACCTGTCCGCGGACGCCGCCGAGAACAAGAGCGAGACCGAGCTCGACGTCCTCGACCAGGCCTACCTGCCGAGCCGCCCTGACCGGGGGCGGGGCCGCGTCTTCTTCGCGGGCGCCGCGGTGACGTTCTTCTTCGCGCTCGGCGTCGCCGGGGCCCGGGTGCTGCTCAACGACACGCTCTACGACGGCGGCGACATCCACGCGCTCGGCGGCCCCGCCCTGCTGGCCGCGATGCCGGAGCTCCCGGCGCGCCCGCCGCTCCGCGAGCGCACGATCGTGCCCGCGTACTACGCAGAGCCGCCCGGCGCGTCGGGGTACGGCACGGAGCCGCCCGGCGGGCCCGGGTACGGCGCGGAGCCACCCGGCGCGGCTGGGCCCGGCCCCGAGCCGCCCGGCGGGCTCGGGCACGACGCAGAGCCGCCCGGCGCGCCGGCAGAGGCCGCTCCGGCCGGCGCCGCCCCGGAGGACACGCTCCGGGACAGCCTCGATCTCGGCGACTGCGAAGGGGTCGACCGATCGTCCTGGAGCGCGCCCGAGGCGCCGCTCGCCTGCGTGGGCGTGCGCTCGTTCGCGCGCGCCGGCGGCCCCGCGTTCGATGGGCCCGAGGTGGAGATCATCGGCGCGGACCTCGATCCCGAGGGGCACGGCGTGTTCGAGCTGCTCCGGGGGGCGCCCGCGCCCGCGCTCGCGGCGCTCCGGGTCCTCCGGCACCGGCTCGATCAGCGGCGGGCGGGCGAGCCGCTCGCGGTCGCGGTGGTGAGCCCCGGCCGGGCCGAGGGCAAGACGGCGCTCGCGGTCCGCCTCGCGATGACGCTCGCCGAGGCCGAGCGCGCCCGGGTGCTGCTCGTCGACGGCCACCTCGCGTGCCCCCGCGTCGCGGCGACGCTCGGCCTGCGGCTGCCCGCGCACGCGAGCTTCTCGGAGCAGCTCCGGCGGCGGATGGCGGGCGAGATCCGCCCGCTGGGCGTCATCGCCGTCAGCCAGTCGCTCTCGGTGCTGGCGGAGCCCTCGCACGAGGCGAGCTATCCCGCGGCGCTCCACTCGGTCCACTTCGAGGCCGCGATGCGCACGCTGCGGCGCTATCACGATTACGTCGTCATCGACGGCCCTCCGGTCCTTGGCTCGGGCGACGCCAACGTCATCGAGGACGCCTCCGACGGCATCGTCCTCGTCGCGCGCGCCTCGCTAACCCGGGCGTCGTCGCTGACGAGGGCCGCCGAGCAGCTCGGCGATCGCCGCATCCTCGGGGTGGTCCTCAACGACGTCGCGCCGAGGCCCGTCGCCAGGAAGCGGGTCTGTATCGACGGCGAGCCAGCGGGGCAGTCGGTCTGAGGAGAAGCGAGGAGGCGCCGAGAGGGACGCAGGGAAAGAAGCGCGGGAGGAGCAGCGGTGGTGCGCGGGCGCCCGTGCCGACTTCAATCGATTCTCTGTCGGTTCTTCAACGCTCTCGCGACATCTTCGCGATCAGAACGTGATCTTTACCGCATCCGACGACCTGTTCGCCGTGCCGTGGTGGACGACCTCGATGTTGTTCCCATCCGGGTCGAGCACGAACGCCGCGTAGTAGCCGGGGTGGTACGGGCGCTTGCCCGGAGCGCCGTTGTCCTTGCCGCCCGCGGCGACCGCGGCGGCGTGGAACCGATCGACCGTCGCACGGTCGCTCGCCTGGAACGCGAGGTGCGTCCGGCCGGTGGTCACGCCGGCCGCGGCCGGCGAGTCCACGCTCGAGATGAAGAGCTCGTCGGCCCAGAAGTAATCGTCGGCCTCGCCTCCGATCGGGATCCCGATCACTTCGAAGACGGCACGATAGAACTTCTTGCTCGCCGCGAGGTCGGCCACGACGAGCTGAACGTGATCGATGAGGCGCCCGCGATAGATCTCTCGAATTTCCATCGCCTCGGGATACCGCACTTCGCCCCCGGTGCAAGCAGACTCATTCGAGCTCATCGGCTCGCGGGCTGCGCGCCGCGCGGTGTTGGCGCCGCGCGCCCGGGCCTTCAGCCAATCTTGAAGTTGATCGATTTCGGCCGCGTCAGGTGCAGGAACCCGAGCGTCGAGAGCGTCGCGCCCTTGCCGCTGTTCTTCGCGCCCGTCCACGGGAGCGCCGGATCCAGGGTGTCACACTGGTTCATGTAGACCGTGCCGACGTCGAGCTCGCGCGCGAGCCGCGCGGCGCGCTCGCGGTCGCGCGTCCAGACCGACGCGGTGAGCCCGAGATCGCTGTCGTTCATCAGCGCGAGCGCCTCCTCGTCGGACGAGACCGGCACGATGGGCAGCACCGGCCCGAACGACTCGATGCGCATCACGTCGAGATCGGGCGCCGTGTCCACGAGGAGCGTCGGCTCGAAGAAGCGGCCGCGGCCGTCGACCTGGGTCGCCCGACCGCCGCAGAGCGCCTTCGCCCCCCGGGAGAGCGCCTGCTTCACCTGCGCCTCCAGGAACGCCGGCGCGTGAGGCTGCGCCATCGGACCCAGGTTCGTCCGCTCGTCGGTCGGATCGCCGAGGACGTAACGCTTCATCAGCTCCAGCGCGGCCTCCACGAACTTCGGATAGAGGTCGCGGTGCACATACGCGCGCTCGACAGCGCAGCAGCTCTGTCCGGCGTTGTAACAGGCGCCGTCGACGATCCCGTCCACCGCCTTCTCCAGGTCCGCGTCGGCCGCGACGTAGGCGCCGTCCTTCCCGCCGAGCTCCAGGCCGGCGTCGACGGCCACCTTCTTCGATGTGGCCGCATAGATCCGGCGTCCGCCTTCGACGGAACCGGTGAAACCGACGAAGTTGACCCGCGGGTCCGATGCGATGCGCTCGGACGTGGCGTGGTCGCAGTGGAAGGCCTGGACGAGGCCGGGCGGCGCGCCGGCCTCCGCGAACGCCGTCGCGAAGTGCTCTCCGCAGAGCGGCGAGCGCGGCGAGTGCTTGAGCAGCACCACATTGCCCGAGAGCACCGCGGGGATGACCACGTTCACGGCGGTGAGGAGCGGATAATTCCAGGCGGGGAGATTGAAGACCACACCGAGCGGAGCGCGCACGATCCGCCGCTCGAGCCCGGGGAGCTCCGGCAGGATCACATCGGCGAGCGCGCCCTCGGCGATCGAGATCATGTGCCGGGCTCGCTTGGCCATCCCCGCGACTTCATTGCGGGATTGACGCAGGGGCTTGCCCATCATGCGGGTGATGTCGGCGGCGATCGACGGGGTGTTGGCCTCGATGTGCTCGACCGCGCGCTGGCACAGGGCGGCGCGCTCGGCGATGGATGTGCGCGAGAAGCGCCGCGCGGCGGCGGTCGCGGTGTCGAGGAGCCGGTCGACGGCGGCCTCGTCTGCAAGAGGCCGGCGGACGGCTTCCTCGAGGGTATACGGGTTGTCGATCACGAGGTCGGACATGGCGGGGAGATTAACCCAGTTCCCTGGGGGGCCAAGCGTCGTCTAGACTCGGGGCGAATGCGCGCCACCGCGGCAGGTCTATCCGACGTCGGCAGGGAGCGGGCCCACAACGAGGACCGATACATCCTCCTCCCCGAGTTCAACGTCTACGTCGTCGCGGATGGCATGGGCGGGCACGAGGCCGGCGAGGTCGCGAGCCGGATCGCCGCGAGCGCCATCGCCGGCTACTTCCGCGAGGCGAACGGCAAGCGGCGCAAGGCGTCGACCGGCGACAGGCTGCGCGCCGCCGTGACGTACGCGAACGCGCGCATCTTCGCGCACGCCGACGACTCGCGGTTCTACCGCGGGATGGGGACCACGGTCGTCGCCGCGGCGTTCTCGCCGCGGGAGCGGAAGTTCTACGTCGCCCACGCCGGCGACAGCCGCTGCTACCTCCTCCGCAACGGCGATATCTCGCAGCTGACCCGCGACCACTCGCTCATCGCGGACGCGCTCCTCGAGCGGCCCGACCTCACCGAGCGCGACCTCGCCTACCTGCCCCGCAACGTCATCACGCGGGCGCTCGGCATCGGCCCCAGCGTCGACATCGACCTGCGCGCGGAGCGCGTCGAGGCCGGCGACGTGTTCCTCCTCTGCTCCGACGGCCTCCACGGGCTCGTGGACGATCGCGAGATCGCGCGCATCGTCGAGGACAACGCCGTGCTCGCCGACGCGTGCGGCAAGCTCATCGACTGCGCCAACGAGAACGGTGGCCGCGACAACATCACCGCCGTGCTCATCCGGATCGAGGAGACGGCATCGGCGTCGTGGAGCCAGCGCCAGGGCGTCAAGAGCCGCAGCGTGCGGTAGCATCGGGCTGCGTGCGGAGGGAGCCGGGAGCACGCCGCGTCATCACGTGAGCGGCGCCGCGCCCCTGCCGCCTGCAAGTGGGCTGAAGACAAGGGAGGTCATGCATGCGAACCAGGTGGATCGGGATGGGGCTCTTCGTCGGCGCGCTGCTCGCGTGGGGCTGTGGCGGCGCGGCGCTCGGCGAGGCGTGCGACGAAGAGGGCGCGGAGGGCGAGTGTGAGGACGGCTCGGTCTGCGGCAAGCCCGACGACAGCGCGGCGCTCGAGTGCCTGAAGACGTGCGTCGAGCAGACGGACTGCCCCGCGGACCAGGAGTGCAACGGCATCTCCGGCTCGGACCTCAAGGGCTGCAGGCCGAAGTAGGGGAGGGCGCGGCGTGCCGGCCGCGAGCGCGGCGCGCCGGCCGCCGCGCTCAGAGCACGCCGGCGTGCGCGCGATCGAGCAGGCCGTCCATCACCTCGAACAGCTGCCGGTTGCCGTCCTGGGAGTAGCCCGCGAGCTTCTCTTCACAGGCCGGGATGGCCTTCACGAAATCCGCGACGACGGCCGGGTCGTCCAGCGAATCGGCGCCGCGGCCGAACCCCTCGCGCTCGAGGTAGCGGGCGTTGAGCACCTGCTCGAACTGGCGGCCGAGGGGGACGGCGAGCATCGGCTTGCGCAGGTAGACCGCCTCCCCCATCAGCGTGAACCCGCCGCCGGCGATGACGGCGCGGCACGACGCGAGGTCGTCGATGAAGCCCTCCTCGCTGAAGGGGCGGTAGCGGAGGTTGCCCTCGACCTGCTCCTCCGTGATGTTCCGGCGCATCCCGTAGATGCGGCACTCGAGCCCGGTCTTCGCGAGCGTCGCCGACAGCGCGTCGTTCCCCTCGGCGGTCTGGTAGACGAGCAGGTGCTCCCCGGGGCGGCGGTTCGCGGCGATGATCTCGGGGCGGAGGATCGGCGGCACCAGCGTCGTCTCCTGCTTGCGGACCGGCGGGCGGAAGAACGTGGCGATGACGTAATGGTTGCAGAACGGCAGCTTGCTCTTCACGAACGCGCGCGTGAGCTGGAACCCCGCCTCGTGGCCGGCGAGGATCTCCGCGTCGTGGGTGCACCGGTTGATGATCTGCATGTTGTCGACCGAGAGGATCGGCAGCCGGTGGAGCTTGGCGTAGAGGTACGTCCACGACTCGAAGTCGCTGACGGTGAGCTCGGGGCGAAAGTCCTTGATGAGCTCGAAGTACGCGGCGATGTTCTTCGGCGTGCCCGTCGCGCCGGAGAGCACGTTGGACCAGAGCGTCTTGCCGCGCCGGACCCGGTTCTCCTCGTAGATCATGTGGAGCCCGTGGATGCGGTTCACCCCCGCGAAGCGCCTGGACAGGAAGTCGGTCGCCCTGCCCGACGCCATGATCTCGAGCTCGTGTCCCTGCGCGAGCAGGTGTTCGATCACGACGCGCGAGCGCATGGCGTGCCCCATCCCTTCGCCGACGACGCCATAGAGGATCTTCATGACGCGCGAGTGTAGCGGGGGCCTTGGGGCGTTCGGAAGGAAACGGCGGCGCAGCGGCGCGGGCGGCCCGTGCGGCGGCCGAGCGCAGGCGGCGCCGCGGCGCGGGCGGCGGGCGTGACGCCCCGGCGCCGGATCTGGAGCGAGCTGCTGCCGCTCGAGGTGGTGCGGGCGCCCGGGACGCTCGCGCTGCTGCGGCGGTATGCGCTGGAGCTCTCGATCGCGGTGCGGCCGGAGACCGCGCCGGGGCTGCCGGATCTCGTGGCGGCGTGCGCGGACGCGGGGGTGGCGGTCGCGGTGTGGCCGATGATCGCGGACGAGGACGGGCGCTGGGCGAGCGCCGGCAACGCGGCGGCGTTCGGCGCGTTCGTCGCGCGGCTGCTGGACGCGCTCGACGCGCGGCGCCTGGCCGCGGCCGAGGTCGTGTTCGATCTCGAGCCGCCGATCGAGGCGGTGCGGCGGGCGCTCGCAGGGGGGCGCGGCGCGCTCGATCTGCTCGGCGGTGGGCCGCGGGGAGCGCGAGGGAGCCCGCGGTGGAGCGATTCGCAGCGCGCGTACGTGGAGCTGGCGGGCGCGGTGCACGCGCGCGGGGTGGCGACCTCGGCCGCGATCGTGCCGCTCGTCTTGACCGACGGGCCGGCGCGCGGCTGGGAGCGGCTGCTCGGGACGCCCGTGTCCGCGCCGCCGTGGGGGCGCGTCGGCGCGATGCTGTACACGTCGTTGATCGCGGGGTATTCGCGCGGCGCGCTCGGCCGGGAGGACGCGCTCGCGCTGCTCGCCTGGGGGTGCCGCGCCGCCGCCCGGCGGTTCGGTCCGAGGGCGGGCGCCTCGCTGGGCGCCGTGGGCAAAGGCGCGCTCGGCGACGAGCCAGTCTACCGCTCGGTCGCCGAGCTCCGCGAGGACGTGGCCGCCGCGGAGGCGGCCGGCGTCCCGGATCTCTCGCTGTTCGACCTCGGCGGGGTGCTGGCGCGGCCGCCGGCCGAGGCCTGGCTCGAGGCGTTTGTCGCGCCGCCGGCCGAGGTGAGGTTGCCGCGGGAGACGCTGCGGGCGCGCGGCGTGATCGCGGCCGCCGCGCTCGTGGGTCGGGCGGCGGGCTATGCTCGCCGGCTCACCTCGCCGTGACGGCGATCACCCGTGGTGTGACTTGCCCTGGCCGCGGTAGCGCTTCCAGTGATGTCGCTTGTTCTTGTTCTTCGGCCTGCTGTTGCCGGACAGGCCGATAGACGTCTTCTTCGTGTGTACTGACATGGACCCGTCATGGCGCCGAGACGGGGCGGGCGACAGGGGTCACGAGCTCCGGCGCCGCTCGGGCCGGACCGCCGGGCTGAGGAGGCAACGACTTCCCTGAGGGTCAGGGCGGGGCGCTCCTGGCGACATGGCGGTTCGTCCCCCATCGCCGGAAAGCTCAGACGCTCTCGCGATCGGGCGCTCTCGCGGCAGGCGGCTCCGCTGCGCTCACCGCCACGGCCGCCTGCAGGCTCGGCGCCGCCTCGGCGGCGCCCGCGGAGGCATGCCGGATGCGCCGTTTCGTCTGCACGATGTGCACGATCTGGTCGAGGATCACGGCGACGAGGATCACGGCGCCGATGATGATGAAGGTCCAGTTCGGGTCCAGGCGCCAGATGCGTTGGATGCGGTCAGCGTCCTCGTACGGCAGCTGAAACATGTTGATGCCGTTGTCGATGACGCGCATCACCGCGGAGCCGATGATGATGCCGAGCACCGTGCCTTCACCCCCGCGAAGCGAGCAGCCGCCGAGCACGGCCGCGGCGATCGCGTACATCTCGTACGCGATGCCGACCTGCTGCGACATCTGCCCGATGTACGACGCGTAACAGACGCCGGCCACGCCGCCGAGGCCCGCCGAGATCACATAGGTAGACGTCTCCACCCGCTTTACGTTGATGCCGGAGTACTCGGCCGCGTCGCGATTGCCGCCGATCGCGTAAACGTAACGGCCGAACACCGTGAAGTGCAGCGCGTAGGCCGCCACGCCGCTCACGGCGAGGAACATCAGCAGCGGATACGGGACGAGCGCGTCGCTCCCGCTCTTGAGCAGCCCGCCGTTCGCGAGGGCGAGCAGCGGCGAGCCACCGAGGCTCAGCGTGCCCCCCCCGGCGATGGTCTGCGAGACGCCGCGCAAGAACAACATGCCGCCGAGCGTGACGATGAACGGCTGCAGCTTGAGCCGCGTGATCAAGAGGCCCTGGCCGAGACCGAACAGCAGCGCCACGCCGAGCGCCACCGGAATGCCGATCCACAACGGGTAACCCAGGCCGCCGAGCTGGGTCGACGAGAGCTTGGCGATGAGGACGCCCGTCAGGCCGATCACGGACCCGATCGACAGATCGATGCCGCCGGCGATGATGACGAACCCGATGCCGATCGCGAAGATCCCGAGCATCGAGATCTGCCGCAGGGTGTTGATCGAGTTCGACTGCCCGAGAAAATCCGGGTTCGAGATGTAGAGGCCCAGACACATCACGACGAGCGCGATGGTCATCCCAAGCTCGCGCCTCACGACAGATCCTCCTTGTCGGCGTGGCCCGTCATCAAGGTCGCGATCCGCTCCTGGCTGAGCCGTTCCCGCGGCAATACGCCCTTGATGCGCCGCTCGTGCATGACGGCGACGCGATCGCTCATTCCGATGATCTCTTCCATGTCCGAGCTGACCATCAAGATCGTGATGCCTTCATCCGCGAGGGCGGTCATGTGGCGGTAGATCTCGGCTTTGGCGCCGACGTCGATGCCCCGCGTCGGCTCGTCCAGGATGAGCACGCGCGGGTTCATGGCCAGCCATTTCCCGAGCACCACCTTCTGCTGGTTTCCGCCGGAGAGGTTCACGACGGGCTGACGGATGCCGGGCGTCTTCGTCCTCAAGCGCTCCACCTCCGATTCGGCGACCCGGCGCTCCGTCTCCCTGTTCAGGAAGCCCCAGCGGCTGTAGTTGCCGATGTCGGGCAGGGAGGTGTTCTCTGCGACGCTGAGCGGCAGTACGAGGCCGTGGCGCTTGCGATCCTCCGGCGCGAGGTAGACGCCGCGGTCGATGGCGTCCCTGGGTTTTCGAGGAGCAAACTCCTTGCCTTCGAGCGTCATGCGTCCCCCGAGCGCCGGCGTGACCCCGAAGATCGTCTGCATGAGCTCCGTGCGGCCCGAGCCGACCAGGCCGGCGAAGCCGAGGATCTCCCCGCGTCCGGCCGAAAAGGAGATCTGCGCGGGCGCGCCGGGCACGACGAGCCCTTCGACCACCAGCACGGGCTCGGTCGATGTACGGGGCCGTCTCTCCGGGAAGTAGTGCGCGCTGAGCTCGCGGCCCACCATCATGGAGACGATCCGTTCGCGCGTCGCTCCCGCGCGCGTGAGGTCCCCGACGTGGCGGCCGTCGCGCAGGACCGTCACCCGGTCCGCCAGCGTCATGACCTCTTCCATGCGGTGCGAGATGTAGACGATGCCGATGCCGTCCGCCCGGAGCTTGCGGATGATCCCGAAGAGATGCTCGGACTCACCGCTCGTGAGCGACGAGGTCGGCTCGTCCATGATGAGGATGCGCGCGCTCAGGGCGAGCGCCTTGGCGATCTCGACCATCTGCATCTGACCGGCGGTCAACGCGGACACCGGGGTCGAGGGCGAGAGCCGCAAGCCCACGCGCAGGAGCAGCTCCCTGGCGCGGGCGGCCATGTCGCCCTTCGGCAGCGGACGGAGGAGCAGCCCTGTCGCGCCGCCTTCGTTGCCGAGGAAGATGTTGGCCGCGATGTCCAGGTTCGGCGCCAGCATCAGCTCCTGATGGATGAGCGCGATGCCGAGGCGCTTGGCGGCGCGCACGCTCTCGATGGCGACGTTCTTCCCGTCGATGCGGATCTCGCCTTCGTCGGGTTGCAGGGCGCCCCCGAGGATCTTCATGAGCGTGCTCTTGCCCGCGCCGTTCTCGCCCATGAGGGCCAGCACCTCGCCCGGCTTCAGCGAGAGAGAGACGCCCTGGAGCGCGACCACGCCGGCAAACCGCTTGGTGATCGCGCGCATCGCGAGCAGATCCGGAGCGGACGCTGTCACGCTCACTTCTTCATTTCGGCGAGCTGCTGTTTGAAGGTCGCCACGTTGGTCTTTTCGATCACGTCGATGCCGGTGTCGATGCTCTTGTTGGCCGGGATCTGCCCCATCGCCGTGCCGGGCTTGACCGAGAGCTCATGCGCCCACTTGCTCGCCAGGTAACCGAACTGAAACGGCTTCTGGACGACCGTGGCCGAGATCGTGCCGTTCTCGATGGCCGTGAGCGTCTCCTCTTCCTCGTCGAACACCGCCGCGAGGACCTTGCCCTTCTTCCCGAGCGCCTCGATGGCCGCCGCGATGGCGGGGCCGTTGTAGGACCACAGGCCTGCGACGAGCTTCAGGTCCGGGTGCGCGTTGATGATGTCCTCCACGTTGGAGCGCGCCTTCGCGCGATCGGTGTTGTCCTCGCGCTTGTCGACGATCTCGATGTTCTTGCCGGCGATCGCGTCCTGGATGCCTTGCAGGCGCTGCTTCGCGTTGTCCGCGGAGAGCGTGCCGACGAACACGGCCATCTTGCCGCCCTCCGGGAGGAGCTTCACGATGTGGGCGCCGAGCGCCTTGCCGGCCTCGTGGTTGTTGGTGCCGATGTAGAGCAGTCGGCTCGACGCCGGGGCGTCCGAGTCGAACGTGATGAGCTTGCTCTTCTCGGCCACCTTGTTGAGCACCGGGACCTGATCGGCCGGCGCGATGGCGCTCACGGCGATGGCGTCGTAGCCCTGACTCGAAAGGTTCTCGAGGATCTGGTTCTGCTCCTCCGTGGTGCCGTTCGACGGCATCTTCACGTCGACCTGGACCTTGCTTTCTTGCTCGTATTTCCGGACGCCCGCCTGGGCGATCTTCCAGAACTCGGACGCGTTGTTGGTGACGAAGGCGAGCTTGACGATCTTCGGCTTCGAGCCGCCGCCCTCGGCTGGCGCGGCGGCCGGCCCCTCGCTCTTCTCGTTGCACCCCGTCATCGCGAGCAGCGCCAACAGGAAGGGCGCCACGGCCGCCCAACCCTTGCCCCAGGACTTCGTCTCTTTCACGGCTGGTCTCCTTGCTGATTCACTCTCAAGAACGTGTCGACATCACGCGTGGCGTCGCCCTTACCCGGCCGTTGTCCCCGTGATCTGCCGCAAAGCTGGCGGCGCGTTCTTCCCACAGTGCGCCCCGGTGGCTGGGGTCTACCCTCCGCGTCCCTGGAGGCCGAACCACTCCTCGATCTCTACCATCGGAATGGATCTGGAGGACAAAGGACGCCCGCGGGAATGCACTGTGAACGTTCACATTTTCGGTGTCAACTACGATCGGTGGGTGCTCTGCGCGCGGAACGTCACGGGTTAAGGCTGATCGAAGAATTGTCAGGGCACGGGAACGCGCGGTCGCCCGGTGCGTTCAGGGGCGTTGCGCCTGCCGAAGGCGCGCAGGGTCTGCGACTCAGCACATCGAGCACGCGCTGAGATGACGGCGCTGGGCGATTTCTGTCGACTGGCAGGAAGTTGCCGTTCTTCCGGTACGTGCTTTGGCGACCCTCGCGCAGCGTGTGATAGGTTGGTGCGGTTCGAACATATTTGTCTTGCGGCATTGGCTTGAGCGCGCGGAGGTGCCTGTGAATCGAAGCAAGCGGTGGGTCGTCGACGCGACCTGGGTGATGTCCGTCACCGCGGCGCGTGCCCGGACGGGGGTCGCGCTCGGCGTGGTGCTCGCGGCCGCGGCGTGCGGCCAGGAGGGCGGCGACCGCGACGCGATCGCGGGGAGCGGCGGGTGGGGGACGGGCGGCGCGCTCGCGACAGGCGGAGCCTCGGAGACGGGCGCCGGGGTCGGCGGCGCGGAGAGCACCGCGAGCGGCGGCGCGCCGGGGGACGGCGGAGCAGGCGGGGAGGGCGACGGCGCGGAGAGCACCGCGGGCGGCGGCGCGCCGGGGGACGGCGGAGCGGCCGGGGAGGGCGGTGGCCCGGGCAGCGGGGGCGCGGGCGGAGCGCCCGAACGATGCAGCAGGGCCGCGGCCTGCAGGACGCACAAGTGGGCGTGCTGGCCCATGCCCAACCCGGCGGGCAGCGGCCTGCCCAACCCCGCGAGTTATACCGATGTGGGGGGCGGCGTGGTGCGCGACGAGGTCACATGTCTCGAATGGCAAGAGACCCCTCCTTCCGAGGCGTACACGTGGGAGCAGGCGATCGGCTATTGCGACGACCTGACGCTCGGCGGGTTCTCCGACTGGCGCCTTCCGACGCGCATCGAGATGACGTCGATCGTCGACTTCACCCGGAGCCCGGCCATCGACAGGGGCGCGTTCCCGGGGGCGCGCGGGGGCTTCCACAAGACGTCGTCCGACTGGATCCTCACCATCCGGCAGGCCGGCGCCGGCGCGGGGCGCGACTATGCCTGGGCCTTCAACCTGAGCGACGGGATCGTCAGCAACGCCTACTCCAAGGCGACCGCGGCGAGCCTGCGCTGCGTGCGAGGCAACGGCGAGGGCGAGGCGCCGAGCAGCCCGGCCGTGGCCCCGCCCGACCAGTACGCCGTCGTGTCGCCCGGCGAGGTGATGGACATGTACACAGGCCTCGTCTGGCAGCAGGGGTATTCGCCGGCCACGCTCGCCTGGACCGAGGCGGAGAGCTACTGCGCGACGCTCGATCTCAACGGCCACACGTGGCGCCTGCCCAGCATCCGGGAGCTCGCGACGCTGGTCGACGAGGCGCAGGTGGCGCCGTCGATCAACCGCGCGATGTTCCCCGACACGCAGTACGGCGCCCGCAGCAACGACTGGTACTGGAGCTCCCACGCGGCCGCGGGGAACGCCTCGGCGGCCTGGGCGCTCAACTTCGACGATGGCTTCACCGGGTTCAACGCCGGAGAGAGCGGCAAGTGGAACCATTTCACGGCCGCGTGGGTGAAGTGCGTGCGCTGAGGGCGTGGCCGCGGCCGTCGCGCTCCGCCCGGGGAGAGCGCGGCGGCGACGGCGGGCGCCGCCGCGCCTCGTTTCGGTGGCGCGCTGCCGCCGGCGTCGGATAGCGTGGCTCGGGTGAGCCCGAGCACGCCGCCGGCGCGCCCTCGCCTCGCCGCCCACGTGCTCGCGCGGCGCCACCTGGTCGGCGAGGAGGAGCGCGTCATCCTCCACGATGCCCGCACCGGGCAGCTGCTCCAGCTCGGCCCACGGGAGTGGGTCCTGCTCTCCGCGGCCGACGGGACGCGCGACGTGGAGGGCATCGTCATCGCGGCGGCCCGCGAGGGCGCACACGCGCGTGTGCCCGCGGCGCAGGCGTTCTTCGCAGAGCTCCACGCCGCGGGGCTGCTGGGAGCGGATGACGCCGGCGAGGACGCGGGGCCCTGGAGCGCCGCGGCGCCCGCGGCGCCCGCGCTCGACCCGGGGGAGCGCGATCCCCGCGAGCGCCCGCTGGAGGTGCTGCCCGACTTCAGCCTGCACTGCGACGGCCGCGGGAGCTGCTGCCGGATCTACGCCTCGATCCTCTTCGATCCCGAGGAGGCCGCGCGGGCGCGGGCATTGCGCCCCGACGTGCTGAGCGGGGGCGCGCGCCACGAGCGGGTCTTCACGCCGGAGCGCGGGACGTGGCCGTGCGCGGCCTCCGTCGTGGCGATGCGGGACGGCCGGTGCGCCTACCTCGAGGGCGAGGGGCGCTGCTCGCTCCACGCGAAGGGCGGGCCCGAGGCCAAGCCGCTCGGGTGCCGCACCTTCCCGACCAGCTTCGTCGACGACGGCGAGTCGGTGCGCGTCTCGGTCGCCGTGGAGTGCGCCTGCGTGCTGCCAGCGCGGGCCGCCCCGGCGGCGCGCCGCTGCTCGATCCGCGGCTCGTCACGCGGGGAGATCTGGACGAGCGCATCGATGTCGCCCGGCTGCCGGACCGCGCGCAGGTGGCGCCCGGCGCGACCGCCTCCCGCGCCGAGGTCGTCGCCTGGTCGCGGCGCCTCGCCGCGGCAACGCCCCCGCCCGACGTCGCCGCGGGCCTCTTCTCGCTCGCCGCCGCGCTCGAGGTCGAGGGCCTCGCCGAGGGGGCGATCGCGCGCTTCGAGCGGCCCGATCCGCTGGATCCGGCGGCGATCGCGCCCTGGCTCGCCGCGCTCCATGGCCGCGCGGCGCGGCGGGCGCGCGAGGACGCCGCATGGCGGAGCGAGCGGGACCTCGCCCGGAGGGCCACGCGGTGGATCGCGGACGCGACCCTGGCGCTCGGCGAGCCCGACCTGCTCGGCGCGCTGCTCCTCTCGCCCGTGCCCGCGCCCGACCGGGAGCGCTTCACCCTCCGCGCGGCCTTGCATGGCCACCGCCTGCTCGGGGCGCTGCCGCTCTCGCTGGCGCTCCGCGATCGCGCCGTGCGGCTCGTCGTGGCCCGGGCGCTGCCGGCGGTCGTCGCCGGGGAGGGCGCGGACGACCCGGCCTGCGCCGAGCCGATCGCGCTCGTGGAGGCGGCGCTGCGCGGCCACGGCCTCGACGCGTACGCCGCCGAGGCGGCCATGGCCGGGTGATCGCGCGCGCCTCCGTCGAACTCGGAGAGACATCGCCTCCGATCCTGTCGATAATGCGCCCGCGATGAGCCAGCCCCCGCTCGACAACAAGACGGACTTCGCCGCGCACCCACAGCTGCTCGTCGACCGGGACGGCGAGCAGCTGGTCACGATCGTCAAGGCGAGCTTCGAGCTCCAGGGCGACGGCAGCCTCGAGCTCGCGCCCCCCGAGCGCACGCGCGGGGTCCGCCTCGCCGACCTGCCCTGGGAGGAGAAGAAGCCCGAGAGCGTCGCGTACCCCGCCGACGTCTGCCTGTTCAAGCCGGCGACCGACGTGATCTTCGTGGCCACGGCGTACGCGCCGAACGGCAAGGCCGTGCCTTCCTTCGACGTGCGCGTCGAGGTGGGCCCGCTCAGAAAATCGCTCGTCGTGTTCGGCAAGCGGCTCTGGGTGGACAAGGGCGCCGCCCTCACCGCGCCGGCGCCCATCGAGCAGATCGACATGCGCTACGACCACGCCTGGGGCGGGCGGGACGACGACGATCCCGCGGCGCCCCTCGAGGAGCCGCGCAACCCGATCGGCACGGGCGTCACGCGCGCGCCGGCCTCGCTCACCCACCAGCCGGCGCCGGCCATCGAGGACCCCTCGTACCCGATCCGGACCGCGAAGACCGCGCCGCCGCCCGCGGGGATCGGGGCCGTCGGCCGGCACTGGGAGCCGCGCCGCGCGTATGCAGGGACGTACGACGCCGCGTGGCGGGAGAACCGCGCGCCGCTCCTGCCCGAGGACTTCGACCACCGCTTCAACCTCTGCGCCTCGCCGGGCCTCATCGCGGATCCGCCGCTCGCGGGCGGCGAGCCGGTGCGGGCGCTCAACCTCACGCCCGAGGGGGCGCTCAGCTTCGAGCTCCCGAAGGTGCAGGTCGAGATCGAGTTCCACGTGAAGGATCGCGCGCCGGTCGCCTTCGCGCCGCACCTCGACACCGTGCTCGTCGACCTCTACGCCACCGGCCCGCAGAAGCCGGTGGCCGTCGAGATGGTCTGGCGCGCGCACGTCAAGGCGCCCCGGCGGATGAAGGACGCGCGCGTGATCGTGCGCGAGCGGGGGCGAGCGTGAGGCCCCTCGCCGTCATGGTGGCCGCGGGCGCGGTCACGCCCGTCGGGCTGCGCTCGATCGACACCGCGTTCTCCCACCGCGCCTCGGCCGCGGCGATGCGCGAGTCGCCGCTCGTGGACGGGCAGGGCGAGCCCGTCACGATGTGCTTCCTGCCCACGCTCGATCCGCGGGTCACGGGCGCGGCGCGCGCCGTCCTGCTCGCGGAGCGCGCGCTCGGCGAGGCGCTCGAGAAGCTCGGCCCCGCGGCGCGGGGGCTGCGCATGCAGATGGGCCTGTGCCTCGACGAGCACCTCGGGCAGCGGCCGCCGGGCGGCGAGGCCCCGGCGCAGCGGGTCGCCGCCGAGCTCGCCGCGCGGGCGCAGTCGTACGGGGGCGCGCCGGAGATCGCGGTCAAGGTCTCGACGCGCGGCCCCGCCGCGCCGGGGTTCTTGCTGCCGGAGCTGTGCGACGCGCTCGCGCGAGGCACGATCGACGCGGCGCTGCTCGGCGGCGTGCACACCGACTACGACCCCGCGCGCATCGCCGCGCTCGACGCCGCGGGCCGGCTCTTCCGGCCGGACAACCTCGACGCCCTCGTCCCCGGCGAGTGCGCGGCCTTCGTGGTCCTCGCGCGCCCCGACGTCGCGCGGCGCGCGCTCCTCCGCGAGCTCGGGCAGATCGTCGGCCTCTCCACCGCGCACGAGCGGGCCCGCCCGGACAACGACGAGTCCGCGTTCCAGGCCACGGGCCTCACCGCCGCGCTCCGCGCCGCGCTCGCGCCGCTCGCCGAGCGCGGGCTGCGCGCGGGCTGGGTGCTCACCGACATCACCTTCGAGACCTTCCGCCATTTCGAGCTCCAGGCCGCGTCGGTGCGCACGCAGCAGCTCTTCTGCGATCCGCAGCAGCTGGAGTGCCCCGCCCAGCGGATCGGGGCGCTCGGCGCCGCGGCCATGCCGCTGCACCTCGCGATCGCGTCGGAGGCGTTCGCGCGGGGCTTCGCGCCGCACCCGTGTGCGGTCTCCCTCGCCGGGAGCGACGGCGGGGAGCGCGCGGCGATGGTGGTCGTGGCGCCGGGGTGACGGCGCAACACGGCGCACCATGTCCAGGTGCAGCCACCGAACGGGACGACCGCCGAACTGTGGCGCCCACGAGGGATGCGGCGGTGGTGGGGTACTTTGGCTGAAGGTGGGGTCATTTGAACCGCCAAGTCGCCATAAGACGCCAAGATTTTAGAGGATTTCTTCGCGTCTTATGGCGACTTGGCGGTTTCATCATTCCGGTGCGGAAAATTCTCCCGCCACCTGTCGACGCCGCCTCGGAGAATTGAGATGCAGCCGTAGGTTGTCGGCACGATAAGTCGACACCAGGCCTACCGGTAGCGACCGGGCCAGCTGTCCGCCCAATGGGTACCAGCGAGCTCGGCGCATTGCGTTTCGACCTCCGCTGTTGTGCAGTTACCCCTGGCAGGCTGAGCTCGACCGTGCTGCTTCTCGCACGCGTTCGCAGCTGCGAAGAAGTTCCGCCAGTAGAGGGGACCGCGATTATCGGAGCACGACGTGGAGCGCGCCCGGCTGTCTATCGATTCCGGAGCGGTATCCCCGCACATCTGCAGGACACACCCAGCCTGGCAGGCTTCTCCCAGCTCTGCCGGCACGTGTTCGCAGGGCGATAGATGCTTTCCGGGGGCGCACCACTGGAGGGTTTGCGCCAGCTCTTTCGTGCATGGCGGACCGTAGGACACTCCCTTGGGTTCGTCGCGGCACCCGGGCGCGAAGGCGACGAGCAGGAGCACGAGCGCGATGGTCGATGCGTTCATGCCTCTTGCTTAGCATGGGCATGAGGCGCGGATCGACGCCGCGCGGCGTTCGCGCGGCTCGCCGCGAGAGCACGAAAGCCCCCTGTATGAGAGTAGTTGTCGTTGCTCGGGGATCCGCTCACCGACCCGACCGCAAAATAGCGGGGTCGTTTGCGCCCGCAAAAGTGGGGTCAATTCAAGGCAAGTGGGGTAATTGCCCCACTACCCGTCGACTCCCTCCCCGGAGAATTGAAATTCAGCCCGGAGGAGGTCGACACCCTCCCCGGAGCCCGTCGCCGGACGGCGCGCCGGCCCGATCGCGCGCAGCGCCGGCCACCCCGGCGGCGCCGTGCAGCGCAGGAACCTGCTCCCCTTGGCGGTGTCGAAAGGCACCATGCCCAGGCCTTCCCTTCCGCTCGCCGGCCTCCTCCTCGTCGCCTCCCTCGGCGCCGCCGCGACCTCCGACGCGGCCACGGATGGCCGCGATGCGGTCGCCCGCGGCATCGACCTCTTCCTTCACGCGCCCGACCGCGGCGCGCCTGGCGCCACCCTGCCGGTCCAGGTCCTCGCGCTCGGCTTCCCCACCGCGATCACGCTCCGGCCGCTCGAGGCGGCCACCGTGGAGGCGACCTGGGATCCCGAGCACCTCGGCAAGGTCAGCGCCGTCCCGCCGCCCGTGCGGGTCACCACCGACGCGAAGGGGCGCGCTCACCTCGACGTCCCGATCCCGGAGGGGCCCGAGCGCGAGCTCCGGCTGCTGCTCGGCGTGCGCGCCGGCGACCGGCAGCGGACGCGGACGCTCACCGTGCACCGACTGGCGCCGCTCCAGGTCGACCTGCACGTCCCTGACACGCGCGTGGTGCCGGGCAGCGCGATGTCGGCGTGGATCACGGTGCAGAGCCAGGCCTCCGGGCAGACGGCCCCTCGGGTCCCCGTGGAGGTCAGCCTGCTCGAGGGCGGCGTCGCCCGGCACACGGCCGTGGTCACGACCGACGCGGCCGGCGTCGCCATGGCCCGCGTGCCCGTCCCCTGGATCGACGAGCCCGGCTGGCGCTGGATCCTCCGCGCCCGCGCGCGGAGCGCGGCGGGGGCCTCGTCGAACGCCGCGGAGATCTCCCTCTCGCCGCGCGAAGAGACGCCCGGCGCCCCGCAGATGCTGGCCGAGTGGTCCGAGCAGGATCTGCGCGCCGGGGATCGCGCAAGCTACGTGATCCGGATCCGCGATGGCGCCGGCCAGCCCGTGGCCGGGCTGCCGGTGCGGGCCTGGATCGGGCCGAAGGGCACGAGCCCGCCCGAGGACAAGGCCGCGTGGGAGAAGCTCACAACGCCAGCGCGCACCGACGCGGCCGGAGAGGTCCGCGGCGCGGCCGTGGCGCCCACCACCGTGGTGCAGGGCGCGGGGACCACGCTGCGCGTCGTCGCGCGCGCGACGTTCGAGGGGCACGAGCTCGAGCGCGAGGCCACCGTCTCCGTGGAGAGCCCCACCTCGGAGGCGACTCTGCTCGCGGAGGCGGGCGCCATCGTTCCGGGCGTCGCTCAGCGCATGCTCCTGCGCGTCCGCGATGCGCGGCGGAAGCCGGTGCAGGGCACGTTCACCGTCGAGGGCGACGGGCTCCAGGCCGCCGTGACCACCGACGCGTACGGCGAGGCCGAGGTGACCTGGGACGCGCCCGTCGAGCTCGGGGCCTTCCGCAACGTCGGGCCGTGCGCTGGCGGCGTCGCGGCGGCGGTGCGCGTGCGGCCATCAGGCGAGCTCCCGGCGCTCGCGTCGCGGCGCGAGCCGTTCGCGCTGTGCGTCTCCGTCGATCGCGACGCCACGGCGCTGCTCCGGCCCGAGCGGCTCCTTGCCCGCGCCGGCGACGCGCTCCCGCTCCGCGTGATCGACGCCGGCGGCGCGGGCGCCCGCGCCGACCGGCGGCCGGAGGGCGGCAAGGCGGCGGACGGCGCCGGCTGGAGCGTGATCGTCCAGGCAGGCAACTCGGCCCGCGCGGCGAGCGCCTGGATCGCCGGGGGCCCGGAGGGCGGCGCGCTCGGCCTGCCCGAGGGCGCGGCCGGCGTCTGGACGCTCAGCGCCGCCGCTCCCCGGCCGGGCGCCGCCGCGCGGCAGGCCGGCGGCGCGGTGCTCGTCACGCCGCGCGTCCTCCCTCGGCTCGAGGCCCGCATCACGGGCGGTCGCGCGGCCCCGCGCGGCGCCGTCGACGTGGACCTCGCGCTCACCGACGGGGGCGGCCGCGGCCTGCCCGGGACCGTCGCGGCCGTCGTCGTGGATCTGCACGGCGGGGGCAGCGTCGGCGGCCTCGCGGCGCTCGACACGCGCGCGCGGCTCTGCCAGGGCATGGTCGAGCCCGAGCGCTGTGGCGCCTTCCTGCAGGGCGATCCAGCGCTCGAGCCGCTCCGGCGCGCGGAGCTCAGCGCGAGGGCGCGCGAGGCGATCGCGCCGGCGAACGATCCGGCCGGCTCCGCGCGGGCGGCGCTCGACGAGGCGTTCGGCCAGGTGCTTCGCTCGCTCGAGGGGGCGGTCTTCGAGGCCGCCAGCGATCCGGAGCGGCTGCGCGACGTGCGCCGCCGCGGGCCGGGCGGCGCCTATGCGTGGAACCCCGAGCTGATGACCCTGGTCACCGCCGCCATGGATGCGCCCCCCGAGACGCCCGGCGGCGAGCCGCTCTCGCTCGCGGACCTCCTGGCGGTGGACCCGCAGGTCACGTTCGATCACGTCGCTCGCCGCGTCACCCGCCTCAAGCTCTTCCGCATCCTCGCCGCGGCGCGCGCGTTCCGGCGCGAGCGCCTTCTCGACCCGGACGAGCCAGCGCTCCGCGATCCGAACGCGCTGCTCCGCCGCCTGGTGCGCGACGCGCAGCTCGAGGAGTCGCTCCTGCTCGATCCCTGGGGCGGAACGATCCAGTTCACCCCGACGACCGCGCCGCCCGCGCCGTTCCTCACGGTGCGGCGCGGCTTCGCCCTGCACGCGCCCGGGCCCGACGGCCGGATCGGCACGGGCGACGACGTGCGCGATCCGTTCGAGCGCGTGCTGCGCTCGGGCACGCCGTACGCCAGGGCGGTCGGCGAGGATCGCCTGGTCGACGCGAAGTTCGACATGGAGGTCGGCGACGCCACGGTGTCGGCGTGGGAGAGCCTCCTGGAGGAGCTCACGGGCACGGCGCTGGGCGAGGCGTTCGGCGTGGGCGGCCTCGGCCTCGCCGGCGTGGGCGAGGGCTCCGGCGCCGGGTTCGGTCAAGGCCACGGCAGGCTGGGCGGCGCCCACCGCACCTCGTACGGCGCGCCGCGGGGCGTGTTCTTCTGGTCGCCGCCCCAGCGCACCGACAGGGATGGCCGGCTGCGGATGCGCGTCCCGCTCGGCGACGTCGAGACGACCTTCCGGCTCGTCTTCGTGGGCGTGCCGGACGGCGCCACGCCGGCCACGGCTACGCTCGACGTGCCCACCGCGCAGCCGCTCTCGGCGCGCGTGGAGGCGGGCGCCGCGTGGGTCGAGGGCGACGAGGTCGACGTGGAGATCTCGGTCCGGAACCGCTCGCCGAGGCCGCTCCGCGCGATCGTGGAGCTCACGGCGCGCGGCGTGGCCGCGCTCGCGGACCCGCGACGCCGGGCGGTGGCGGTCGACGTGCCCGCGGGGGGCGCGGCGCCGGTGCGCGCGCGGGTGCGGGCGCTGCGGGCGGGGCGCGCGGAGCTCGCGGTCGCCGTGAAGGCGCAGGGGATTGCGGGCGACACGCTCGTGCACGCGTGGGACGTGCGCCCCGCGGGCGAGCCCACCGATCTGAACATCGCCCAGATCGTCGAGGGCGGCGCCACGGCCACGCTGCGCGTCGCGGCGGACGCGCAGCGCTACCAGCCCACCGGCCGCCCGCGGCTCGTCGTCGAGCGCGGCCTCGCGGGCGCGCTCACCGCGGCGCTCGAGGTGATGGATCCCGACCGGCTCTCGTCCGCGGGGGCGATGGCGGACGCGGTGGAGGTCGCGGCGCTCGTGCGCCGCTGGGCCGCGGCGCGCGGGGGCGATGGCGCGCCGCTCGCCGCGCGCGCGGAGGACATCGGCCGCCGCGCCGTGGGCCGGCTGCTCGCGTACAAGGACAGCAAGAAGGACCTGGTCTTCTGGCCTCCGGCGCTCCGGGCGCGCACCTTCGCGCCCGCGTCCGTGGCGGAGGAGCTGCCGAAGATCGACGCGCGCTGCCCGCCAGAGCCCCTGCAGCCCGCGGCAGCGCTCGACGC
This sequence comes from Sorangium sp. So ce302, assembly GCF_051530145.1. Lineage (GTDB taxonomy): Bacteria > Myxococcota_A > Polyangia > Polyangiales > Polyangiaceae > Sorangium > Sorangium cellulosum_B. The sequence continues at coordinate 4,619,149 of NZ_CP150326.1, forward strand.
GCTCGAGGTCGAGCCCTCGCCGGCGGGGGGCGCGGTGAACGCGTGCTGGGACGCGTTCGTCACGAGGACGCTGGACGAGGTGATCCGGAGCGGCGATCGCGTGGCGCTCGCCCGGGTCCTGCTCGCGCTCGCGGAGCGGCCGCACCGGGCGGCGCTGGCCGCGAACGTGGCGGACCGGCTGCGCGCCTGGGTGGCGCTGCTCCCGACCGGCGGCATCACCTTGCCGCCGGGTCAGGCCGAGGATCGGAGCGCGCGCGCGGTGGTCTACGCGGCGCTCCTCCGCGCCGCCGGGCTCGGCCGGAGCGCGGCGCCGCCCGCGAGGCTCCTCGGCTGGGTGGGCGTGCAGCGGGACGTGCGCGGCGGCTACGGCGCGCCGGCCAGCACGCGCGCGGTGGTGCGCGCGCTATTGGCCCACGGGGGTGAGGGTCGCGAGGAGGCGCGGGTCACGGTGACGTCGGGCGGCGCGCGCCGCGACGTGAAGGTCGGGCCGTCGGGGCGGCTCGTGGTGCCGCTCGACGCGGGCGCGACGGAGGTGACGGTCGACGTGGTGGGGCCCGCGGTCGTGGCGCGCCTGGAGCGCCCGGCGCTCCGGCGCTGGAGCCGGCCGCCGGCCGCGGCGGCGAGCCCCGTGCAGGTGGAGATCTCCTGGCCGAAGCGCCCGCGCGCGGGAACGACGGGGAAGCTCGCGGTCTCGCTGCGCCACGCGCTGGGCCGCTCGGTCGAGGTCGACGTGCGCATCCCGCTGCCCCCAGGGGTGTCGCTGGCCGCACCGCTCGGGGGCGTGCGGCAGGTGAACGGCGTCCTCGCGCTGCGGGCTTCCCTGGAGGCGAGTCGGCTCGCGACGCTGGTGGAGATCCCGGTGCGCTTCGCGCTCGCCGGGAAGGTGACGGCGCCCGAGGCGCAGGCCCGGGTGGCGCAGGAGGAGCTGCCGCGCGCGGTGGTCCCGGCGCGGCCGATCGTGATCGAGTGAGCGCCGGCGAGCTTGCCCGCTGTCGCCTCCGTCCATCGTATCCTGCGTATCCTGGGCGCCGTGCGCCCTCGGCCGATCGCCCCAGCCGCGAGCTGGCGCGTCCTCCGTTGACCCATCGACGGATGGTTAGGCAGACACGGCAACCCCGCAGGAGGTCCTCGCATGCCCTTCCAAATCGCACCGCCCCTGCTTGAACGCCTGCGCGCTCGACGTCTTGAACAACGTCAGCTGCGGGCAACCCGCAGCACCGCCGGCGCGCCGCGCGAGCAGACGGGCGGCAACGACACCGATTTCATTGGACACCTCTTCTCTGGAACTTCTTCCGTCGATCAGGTGGCCGGGCGGTACGTCGCGGCCATGAACTCTTGGCAGGACGAGGTTGAAGACAAGTACGACGCGTTCTTGCCGCGAGCTTGATGGTAATGTCGCTTTCGCGCGCGATCGGTCAATAAGTGGAACGTATCGTGTAGAATATCTCCCAGGAGAGCTATTCGCATGACCCAAGAGCTGCGGAAGTTTGATTTGTTCGCCCCCCATTTCCAGGCGGACCCGTTCCCCACCTATGCCGAGATGCGCCGCTCCGGGCCGGTGTGCGTGCTCGAGCCGCTGGGCGCCTGGGCGGTGAGCCGGTACGCCGATGTCATCGCCGTCCTCAAGAACCCTCAAAAATTCTCGTCCGCTGGCAACGTCGACGCCTTTCACCCGCCTTGGCTCCCGAGGCAGCCGGGGGCGCACTCCCTGCTCGCAATGGACCCGCCGGAGCACACGAAGCTCCGGAACCTCGTCAGCCGCGCCCTGGGTCCCGGGAGCATCACGAGCATTGAGCCCATGGTCCGCGCCATCGCCGAGCGCCTCTCCGACACCCTGCAATCCAGGGGTGAGTCGGATTTCGTCGCCGACTACGCCGTCCCGATGACAGCGGGCGTCATCGGCGAGCTCCTCACCCTGGATCCTTCTCTCCACGCCAATTTTAAACGGTGGACGGACGATATCCTCAGCGTCACGCCCGTCCCGCAGAGCCCCGAGCACGCCGAGCGCGTCCGCGCGTCCGTCGCCGAGATGGAGCGCTACCTCGGCGACGTCCTCGAGGCGCGGCGGCGCGCGCCCGGCGATGATCTTGTGAGCGCGCTCCTCCAGGCCGAAATCGACGGCCATAAGCTCACCCCGGAAGAGCTCATGTCCTTCATCTTCGTCCTGGTCCCAGCGGGGTTCGATACCACATCCACATTGATAAGCAAATCAATCATTACCCTCGCCAAGCGCCCCGCGGACACGGAGCGGCTGCGCGAAAACCCGGCGCTCATCCCTCGCTTTATCGAAGAAATGCTCCGGTGGGACCCGCCTACCCATAACATCTTCCGCAAGGCGATGCCCGGAGCGGAGGTGGGCGGCGTCAAGGTGCCCGCCGGCGCTCCAGTGACGGTCATCCTCGCGTCCGCCAACCGCGACGAGGCCGTGTTTCCCGATCCCGACGAGTTCAATATGGACCGCGATGTGCCAAAGACCGGGACGGGGGCGTCGGTCGCGTTCGGGCACGGCGTCCATTTCTGCGTCGCCCACCTCCTCGCGCGCCTGGAGGCGAGGGTGGCGCTCGAATCCTTGCTCGCTCGATTCAAGCGAATCGATCTGGTCAACCCCACCATCGAGTGGAGCACGATGGTCTTCGTGCGAACCCCATCGCGGCTGCCGGTCCGCGGCGTCTTGCCCTGATCTGGCGTGCCGAACAGGTTGGAGCTCGCCTGAATTCTAGAACCCAGATCTCGCCGTGGAGCGGGCGCCGCGTTCGATCGGGCGGCGCGCACGGCTCGGCGCGACGGCGGTAGGCGCGCTCGCGCTGGTCCCGGGCCTCGGGCGCTCCGCGAACGCGCGCGGCGCAGGGCGCGCGGCGCAGGGCGCGCGGCGAGCTCGGATCGCGCGGTGGGCACGCGAGGGTCTCGGATCCGCAGGATCCGCCCCCCACGCCCCTCTCCCCGCGTCGGCGCCGCGTCGGGTTCCAGCGCCGGGGCTTGGCGCCGTCCGCCGATCGCCTACCATGCCCCCAATGGCCGCTACCTTCGCCACCTTCTCCCTGGAGGGCGACAAGCTCCCCGCGGACGTCGCCGTGACCCGCTTCGAGGCCGTCGAGGCGATCTCCACGCCCTACGCGGTCGAGGTGCGCTTCGCGACGCTGGACACGTCGTTCCGGGTCGAGGACTGCCTGCGCAGCCGCCTCTGCCTGCGCGTCGTCGACACGTCGGGCCAGGAGCGGCTGTACGACGGCATCGTGGACCGCGCCGGCTTCGCGCACATCGTGGGCGAGAGCCGCCAGTTCGACGTCCGCCTGCGGCCCGCGCTGGCCGCGCTCGCGCACCGCGAGGGGTGCCGCATCTTCCAGGAGAAGACGATCGTCCAGGTCGCGCAGTCGGTCTTCGAGGACGCCGGCTTCGGCGACAAGGTCGAGTGGCGGATCGCGAAGGAGTACGAGCCGCGCGAGTTCATCGTCCAGTACCGCGAGTCGCACCTCAACTTCGTCTCGCGGCTCCTCGAGGACAACGGCCTCTTCTACTACTTCCGGCACGAGGCCGCCGGGCACACGATGATCATCACCGACGACCCCGCCGCCTTCGAGGTGGAGGAGGGGCTGCCGGTGAACTTCCGCATGGCGCAGGGCGGCCTGCCCGGGAGCCTGCCGCTCTCCAAGCTCACGAGGACGCGCGCGCTGCGCACGAGCCTCGTCCACCTCCGGGACCACGATTTCGAGAAGCCCGACGTGAAGCCGGAGTCCGCGCTGCCCCGCAAGGAGGCCATCGCGGCGCCCTACTTCGAGTACCCCGCCGGCTTCACGAAGGGGAGCGTGGGCGGTCGCCGCGCCGAGGCCCGCATGCGCGAGCTCTCCGCCGACGCCGACGTGTGCGAGGGCGAGAGCCGCGCGGCCGGGCTCAAGGTGGGCGAGCCGTTCGCCGTCGAGGGCGCCGCGGAGCCGTGCCTGAACGGCGAGTTCGTGGTCACCCGCCTCGTCTCACGCGGCAACCAGACGCTCACCGGCGGCGTGACGAACTACGACGTCGAGAACCACTTCCGCGGCGTCCCCAAGGGCGCGCCCTTCGCGGCCGAGCGCCGCGCGCGGCGGCCGCGCATCCGCGGCATCCAGACGGCGGTCGTCACGGGGTCGAGCACCCAGGAGCAGGCGCTCCACGTCGACAAGTACGGCCGCATCAAGGTCCGCTTCTTCTGGGACCGGCAGGGCCAGCAGGACCACACCTCGAGCTGCTGGCTGCGCGTCTCGCAGATCGCGATGGGCGGCTCGATGATCCTCCCCCGCGTCGGCTGGGAGGTCTCGGTCGCGTTCCTCGACGGCGACCCGGACCGGCCGCTCGTGCTCGGGCGCACCTACAACGCGGAGAAGACGCCGCCCGACGCGCTCCCCGCCGCCAAGGCGTCCGGCACGCTGAAGAGCATGTCGTCGCCCGGCGCGGGCGGCCACAACCAGATCGGCATGTCCGACACCGCGGGGAGCCAGGGGTTCGGCATCCACGCCCAGAAGGACCTCAACGTCACCATCAAGAACGACAAGGTCGAGGAGGTCACGGTCAACGAGGAGCAGCACATCAGCGTGAACGGCTCCCGCTCGGTGAAGGTCGACGACTCGACCTCCGTCGCCGGCAACCAATCGCTCGACGTCGGCGCGGTGCTCTCGCACAAGATCACCGGCAACCAGAGCATCTCGATCGGCGGCAACGACACGACCAACGCGATCAGCAACTACGTCGAGAAGGTCACCGGCGACCGCTCCTACACGGTGAGCGGCAACCAGATCACGATCTCGAACGGCGTCAGGCACTCCATCACCGGGGACATGAGCCGCAAGGTCGGCGCGCTGCAGCTCTCCGGCAGCCTGGGCTCGATCAACGACAACGTCCTCGGCGGGATGACGGAGACGGTGGGCGCCGTGAAGGCGCAGATCATCAACGGCAGCCACGGCGAGCAGATCACGGCCAACAAGGACCAGACCTCGCTGGCGGCGGAGCTCCACCTCACGAAGGGCTCGCTCTCCCACGTGGCGCTCGGCGTCACCAACATGGTCGGCGGCCTCCATTACCAGAAGCTGGACGGCGATCTCGTGGTGCAGGCGCCGCTCATCACCCTCCTCGGCGCCGTCGGCGTCTTCAAGGGCGGCGGCAGCGAGCTCAAGCTCGGCGGCGGACCCGTCGTGATCAAGGGGTCGAAGATCGCGGTCAAGGGCGCGCTCGTCGTCAAGATGGGCGCGTCGATGAAGCTCGGATCGTGAGGGCCCATGCGCCCTGGTGAGGTGAAGAGTGGCTGATCATCATGTCCTCGCGATCCCCTCCCTCAGCGTGGAGGGCAAGATCTACCGGGTGCTGCGCTTCGAGCTCACGGAGCAGCTCTCGGAGCTCACCCGCCTCGAGTGCGAGCTGCTCGACGACGAGGCGGCGCTGCCGAGGCCGAAGGAGGTCCTCGGCAAGCGCGCGGTGTTCACGCTGTCGCGCAGCGACGACACGCAGACGCGCTCTTTCGCCGGGACCATCGTCCTCGCCGAGCTCGTGCCCGATCCCGACGACGTGCCCACGCTGCGGATCGAGGTCGCGCCGGCGCTCTGGAACCTCGGGCAGCGCTCCGACTGCCGGATCTTCCAGGACAAGAGCGCGGTCGACATCGTGAAGGAGGTCCTCGAGGGCGCGGGCGTGCCCGCGGGCCAGCAGGACTGGCGCGTGACCGAGCCCCACCCGACGCGGGTCTACACGGTCCAGTACCGGGAGCGGGACCTCGACTTCGTGCACCGCCTCCTCGCCGAGGAGGGGATCTACTTCGCGATCCACATGAAGGACGACGAGGACGTCGTCGTCTTCGGCGACTCGCCGACCGGCCTCGAGGACATCGAGGGCGCGACGTCGCTGCCGTTCTTCCAGGACTTCGGCGTCGAGGGCTTCGCGGATCGCGTCGTCCGCCTCTCGCGGGAGGTCTCCGTGCGGAGCGACAAGGTGTTCGTCCGCGACTACGACCCGGAGAAGCCCTCGACGAAGCCGGAGGCGTCGGCCGAGGGGAGCGATCCCGGGGAGCACGTGCTCGAGATCTACGAGCACCCGGCGCGCACCGCCGACGCGAGCGTCGCGGAGCGGCTCGCCAGGGTGCTGCTCGACTCGGTGCAGGCGGAGCGCGACGTCGTGCACGGCGAGAGCGGCTCGCTCGCGCTGCTCCCGGGCCGGCGCTTCTCGATCGACGGCCACCCCTACGACCCGCTCAACCAGGAGTACCTCGTGGTCCGCGCGCGCATCGCCGGCAGCCGGCCGCGGAACTTCGAGCTCTCCGGCCGCGCGGGCGCGGAGGACGGCGCGCGCGACCTCCGGTCGAGCTGCGAGTTCTGGGGCGTGCCGACCGGCAGCACGCGCTACCGGCCCCCGCGGCGCGCCCGCGAGCAGGTGATCCCGGGCACGCAGACCGCGATGACCACCGGGCCCTCGGGGCAGGAGATCCACACCGACGCGGGGGGGCAGGTGAAGGTCTCCTTCCACTGGGATCGCTCCGGAAAGAAGGACGACACCTCGAGCCGCTGGATCCGCACGAGCCAGGTGCCGACGGGCGGGTCGATGCTGCTGCCGCGCGTCGGGTGGGAGGTCACCGTGCGCCACGTCGAGGGCGACGCGGACAGGCCGTTCGTGATGGGCCGCATGTACAACGCGCTCACGCCGCCGCCCTACGCGCTCCCGAAGGAGGCGGGGAAGAGCTCCCTCCAGACCGCGACGACGCCGGGCGGGGGCAGCACCAACGAGCTCCGGATGTCGGACACGAAGGGCGGCGAGGAGATGTTCATCAACGCCTCGAAGGACATGTCTACCGAGGTGAAGAACAACGCGACCGAGTCGATCGGCAACAACCACAAGAAGAAGATCGGCGCGGACCAGACGACGAACGTCACGGACAGCATGACGACCAGCATCGGGTCGAACCAGACGCTCTCGGTCTCCGGCAACCAGTCGATGAAGATCGAGACCTTCCACGTCGACGACATGGGCGGCGATCACTCGCTCTCGATCGGCGGGAACCGCGACATGAAGATCGGCGGGGATCACAAGCGCGACGTCACCGGCAACAGCTCGCTCACGGTGTCCGGCAACCAGATCGATCTCGTGGTCGGCTCGGTCACGGATCAGACCCTGGCCGGCTTCAACCACGAGGTCGGCGCGGCGCTCGTCGAGCTCGCGCTGGGGCACCGCTCCGTGACGGTCCAGGGCGACCGGAGCGAGACGGCCACCGGCGCGAAGGTGATCGCGGTCAAGTCGGGCCGCGGCGTGCAGGTCGGCGGATCGATGAACGTGAAGGTCGGCGGCGCGATCGTCAACGTGGCGAACGGGAACCGCGTGGAGAGCTCGCTCGGCACGTACACCGAGCTCGCGGGGGGCGCGCAGCTCGTCAAGGCGAACAACGCCGTCTTCGAGGCGACCGGCGCGCTCACGCTGGTCATGGGCGCGTCGATCCTCTCGCTGACGCCCGCGAGCGTCGCGATCATCGGCGTCTCGGCGAAGCTCGACGGCGACGTCTCCGACACCGCCGCGCTGGTGCTCGACAACTGAGGAGGAGGCGAACGTGGCACGCGAGATGATTGCGCACTTCACGATCGACGAGGTCCCCGCGGCCCGGGTGCTCCGCTTCGAGTCGACCCACGAGGCCGGCAGGCCGCTCGTCCTCGACGTCGAGGTGTACCTCCACACGTTCCAGGAGCTCGAGGCGATGATCGGCAAGCCCGCGGCGCTCTCCTTCGGCGTGCCCGGGGAGGTGCCGCGCGTCATCGCGGGCACGGTGGAGGCCGCGACCTCGATCGGCACCACCGAGCTCGGCGTCGAGGGGCTGCTGGGCGTCCGCTACGCCGTCCGCGTCGTCTCCTCGCTCGCGCTCCTCGCGCGCAGCGTCGACTCGCGGATCTTCCAGGACATGAGCGCCAAGGAGATCGTGGCGAAGGTCCTCGAGGATCACGGGGTCACCAAGGTCGCGTGGCGGCTGAGCGGCGACTGCCCGAAGCGCGAGTACTGCGTGCAGTACCAGGAGAGCGCGCTCGCGTTCATCTCGCGGCTCATGGAGCACGAGGGCATCTACAGCTTCGTCGAGGTGGACGCCGACGGCGAGCTCCTCGTCTTCGACGACGACAGCACCGTCGCCGGGCCGATCCCGGGCGACCCCGCGCTGCCGTTCCGCCGGCGCACCGGGCTCAGCGCGGCCGACGAGCGCGACGCGATCTACGCGATCCGCGAGCTCGATCGGGTGCGCTCCGGCAAGTTCATCCTCCGCGATTTCGACTTCAAGCGGCCGAAGCTCGATCTCACGGCGACCGCGGCGTCGGGCGAGAACGACGCGCTGGAGCGCTACGACTACCCGGGCGGCTACGTCGAGCCGAGCGAGGGGCAGCGGCTCGCGCAGATCCGGCTGGAGGAAGAGCAGGTCGAGCGGCACACGATCGAGATCGACACCGTCTGTTCGCGCCTCGCGGTCGGCCAGAAGCTCACGATCACGGACGCCGGCGAGCTCGACGGCGAGTACTTCCTCTTCGCGGTGAAGCACACCTACGTCCACGAGGAGGACGACGCGCTCGGCGGCGAGCGCGCGACGCCGCGCTCCAGGGCGCGGGCGCGCCTCGTGCCGGCTTCCGTGAAGTACAGGCCGCGGCGCATCACGCCGATCCCCCTCATCGAGGGGCCGCAGACCGCGACGGTGGTGGCGCCCGCCGGCTCCCAGACCGAGGCGATCCACACCGATGAGTTCGGCCGCTGCAAGGTGAAGTTCCACTGGGATCGCAGCGACGTGATCGACGACAAGGCGTCGTGCTGGATGCGGGTCGCGCAGCTCCAGACCTCCGGCTCGATGATGCTCCCGCGCATCGGCTGGGAGGTGATCGTCGAGTTCCTCGAGGGGAACCCCGATCGGCCGATCGTGACCGGGCGCCTCTACAACGGCGTCTACATGCCGCCGTACGCGCTGCCGGAGGGCAAGACCCGCACGGCGATCCAGACCTCGAGCACGCCGGGCGGCGGCGGAGCCAACGAGATCCGCTTCGAGGACAAGGCGGGCTCCGAGGAGATCATGGTGCACGCCCAGCGCGACATGAAGACGGTCGCGGCGAACAACGCCAAGCGGAACATCGGCAACAACGAGACGTCGGTCGTCGGGAACAACGCGTCGCTCGAGGTCGGCGGCAACCAGACGACGAAGATCACGAAGGGCTCGCAGAACACGGTGGGCGCGAACCAGACGATCAGCGTCGGAGGCAACCGCAACGTCGAGGTGAACGCGGTGTCGGCGCTGACGGCGAAGGGCAACGCGACGACCACCGTGGGCGGCAACCAGTTCGAGATGGACGGCAACCCCCTCGAGGCGATGCTCGCGCTCGCGGCGCAGGCGGCGGTGCAGTTCGCGAGCGTGATGGCCAACAACGCGATCGCGGCGGTCCAGGGGCAGGTCGACGGCGCCATCAACCAGGTGATGGCGCCGATCAACGGGCTGACCCAGAAGGCGGCGGGGGTGTCGGGCGCGATGCAGGCCGTCGCCGGCGGAGACATGAGCCGCATGCCCGGAATGATCGCGGGCGCGTCGGGCATCCCCGGCGCGAGCCAGCTCGCGGCCTCGATGGGCGGCGGCGGGGGCGGCGGCGGCGCTGCCGGCGGCGCGCCGGGCGCCGCAGCGCCCAACATGCTCGCCTCGATCGCGTCGAACGTGGCGCAGAGCAGCCTCGCCGGGAAGGTCTTCGTGAAGCCGGAGGCGCTCGCCTCGGCCCTCGGCATGGACGGGGGCGGCGGCGGCGGTGGGTCGACGGCCAACGTCGGCGGGCCGGACGGCGCCGTCGATGGCGTCGATGCGACCGACCGCGAGAAGGGGCCCGGGCACACGACAGCCAAGGTCACGGGCACCCACAAGGAGGACGTGGGCTCGATGAAGGTCCTGGGCGCGATCCAGGACATCGACAACAACGTGACGGGCAAGAAGACGATCGACGTCGGCGCCGCGACGGTGCAGGTGGCGTTCGGCAGCTACGCGGAGAGCGTCACGGGCTCGAAGAGCGAGAAGGCGACGGGCCTTGTCGTCCTCAGCAACGGGGGCGAGAGCGAGACGGTCACCGGCTCGCGCACCGCGATGGTGGGCGGCGCGGTCGTCGACAAGCTCAAGGGGTCGCACGTGGTGCAGGCCGTCGGGCCTGCGACGTTCATCGGGGCCTTCCACAAGGTGGAGGCGAAGGGCGCCATCGTCTTCAAGTGCGGCGCCAGCGAGGTGGTGATCGACGGCGCCGGCGTCACCATCACGTCCCCGCTCGTGACCATCCTGGCGCCGAAGATCCAGCTGCCGAAGAAGGTCTCGGAGGTCTGATGGCGACTCCGTTCGACGGTGGCTCGCGGGCGGCTTCCGCGTCGCTCTCGCTGGAGGAGCCGGACGCCGGGGCCACGGCGGAGGAGGCGTCCGAGTCGCCGCGCGTGACCCTGGACGACGTGCTCGCCGAGCCGGCCGCGGCGCCCCTTCCGGCGCAGAAGGCGCAGCCGCTCGGCGCCGCCATGCGGACCGCGCGCGTCGCCTCGATCGCGGGGCGGAAGGCGTCGATCCACGTCCGTGGCGCCGAGGGGCCCGTCGACGCCCAGATCGCGCCCGACGTCGATCCCGAGGTGATCGCCGACGCCCGCGCCCGCGGCGACGCCGTGCTCGTCGAGCTCTGCGAGGGCGAGCCCCCGCTGATCGTCGCGGCCCTGACGACGCAGCGGCCGCATACGCTCCACCTCAAGGCGACCAGCATCGCCATCGAGGCGGAGCAGGAGCTGCTGCTCCGCTCCGGCCGTGGTGCGGTCCGCATTCGCCAGGACGGCGACATCGAGGTCGTGGGCAGCCGCATCAGCGCCGCGTCGCGGGGGCTGTTCCGGATCGTCGGGAGGCTCTTGCGGTTGAATTGACGGCACGCACCGCGTGTCCGCTGGAAGGCTCGGCCGTCATAGCTTTCACTGAGGGAGCGTAGAAACAGCAATGCGAACGGCGCCTGTCCCCAACATCCCGGCCATCCCGGGGATGAACCCCGGAGTCTTCGTTCTCGGCGGCGGCGGTGACGGCGGCGGGGCCGGCGGCCGCGGAGGCGGCGCGGGCAAGGACAAGCAAGGCGCGAACGGCAAGAACGGGGGCGACAACGCGTCGGGGGGCGGCAAAGGCGCCTGCGGCTCCGGCCAGAACGGCGGGGCGTGCCCCAATCATCACGGCAAGAAGGGGAGCGGCAAGGGCTCCAAGGGAGACCCTGTCGACATCGTGACAGGCCGTGTCTTCACGATCCCCGTCACCGACGTGCACTTGCCGGGCCCGCTGCCGCTGACGCTGACCCGCAGCTACACGAGCGCTGCGCGCGACCGCGACGTCGGGCTCGGGCGTGGCTGGTACCACTCGTACGCGTGGGAGGTCGAGGTGCACCGCGGCCGGACGAGGCTCTGGACCGGGAACGGCATGTACGTCGACTTCACGCCCATGCGCGTCGGCGAGTCGGCGGTGGGCCCCTCTGGATGGCTGCTCGTCCGCGGCCAGACCGGCTTCGTGCTGGATCGGGGCGACGGCCGGTGGCTCGTCTTCGAGCACGCCTGGCAAGACCGCTACCTCCTGTCGGCCGAGAGCGACTCTCACGACAACCGCATCTCGTTCTTCTACAAGGAAGGTGTCCTGGCGCAGATCGTCGACTCGGTGGGTCGCAGGGTCGAGGTCCGCTCCACGAGGGAAGGGCGCATCGCGTCGTTCGAGGTGAAGAACGCGGCGCACCGGGGCCAGCTCGTCCCGTTCGCGCGGTATCGTTACGACGACGCGGGGGACCTGGTGCTCGCCGAGGACGCGATGGGCGCGGCGACCAGGTACACGTATACGGACCATCTCCTGACGTGCCAGGAGCACCCGACGGGCCTTTGCTTCACCTTCCGCTATGACGGGGAGGCGCGGTGCGTCGAGACCTGGGGCGCGTTCCCGGGGCGCGAGGACGAGAGCCTCGCCGCCGATGTCCCGGCGGTGCTCGCCGACGGGACCACGGCCGCCAAAGGCATCTTTCACACGAAGCTCGAGTACGGGCCTGACAACTACGTGGAGGCGGCCGACTCGATCTCGGTCGAGCGCTTCTTCGGCAACGACTTCGGGAGCGTCGACAAGGCGGTCACGGCCGCCGGCGTCTTCTGCCGCACGTACGACGCGTTGGGAAACCTGCTGTCGTTCACCGACGCGACGGGGGCGACGACCCGCTGGGAGCGGGACGCCCGCGGGCGGGAGCTCCGGATCACGGATGCTCTCGGCCGCGTGACCACGTTCGAGCGGGACGCCGACGGACACATCCGCAGGGCGGTCGATCCTGCAGGGGGCGTCATCGAGACGGGGCGCCTCACGGGCGGGCTCGTGTGGCGCGACGCCATCGGCGCCACCTTCGAGGTGCACTTCGATCGTCGCGGGCTCACCACGCGGACCGTCGCGCCGAACGGCGGGCAGACGCTGTACAGGTACGACGATCACGGAAACCTCATCGAGCGGACCGACCCCACGGGCGCGGTGATGCAGTACACGTACGACTACTGGGGCCGCCGCCAGAGCATGCGCGACGCGTCGGGGGCGATGGTCACGTACGCCTACGACGACGCCGGCCGCCTCCGATCCGAGCGAACGCCGGACGGCGGCGTGACGCGCTACGAGTACGATCCGTCGGGAAACTGCACGTCGATCTGGCACCCGAGCGGCCACACCACCACGCACCGTTATGCGGGGTACAACCGCATCGTCGAGACGCGGGAGCCCGACGGGCGGATCAGCAAATATCGATACAACCGCGAAGGGCGCTTCGTCGAGGTGCACAACAGCCATGGAGAGGTGCACCGCATCCGGCTGAACGCCGCCAGGCTCGTCTCGGAGGAGGTCACCTTCGACGGTCGCACCCTTCGCTATCGTTAACGACGCGATGGGGCGTGTCGTGCAGTTCGAGAACGGCCTCGGAGAGAAGACCGGGTACGTGTACGATCTCGTCGGCCGCGTCGTGGAGCACCAGTACCCCGACGGCGGCGTCGAGACGTTCGAGTACGACGAGCTGGACTACATCATCGCGGCGCACGGCCCCTCGGGCGACGTCTATTTCGAGCGCAATCTCCTGGGCTGGGTGACGTGCGAGCGGCAGGTGAGCGGCGGCGAGACGTTCTCGGTGGAGATGAAGCACGATCTGATGGGCAATGTCGTCGAGCGGAGGACCTCCCTCGGGCACCGACAGGCCTGGGTGCGCGACGTCGCCGGCCGCGCGTTGCGCGTGAAGCTCGACGGCAACGAGGAGCTCGGCGTCGTCCGCGACGCGCTCGGGCGGGAGACCGCTCGATACTTGCCCGGCGGCGGGCGTGTGGATGTCGTCTATGACGGGCTCGACCGCATGGTCCAGCGCACCGTGTCTCGCGGGGTCGCAGCCCCTCGGGTGGCCGCGGGGCAGCCCGATTGGGTCGGGGCGCTCCCCCATGACCTCACCGTGCGGCAATCGGTTCACTACACGCCGCAGGGCGATGTGGCCGCGGTCGACGACGATCGCTCGGGCGCCGAGCGATGGGAGCACGATCCGCGCGGGCAGGTGCTGGCGCGCACCGACGTCCACGGGCAGGGCGAGCGCTTCCGGTACGACGCGGAGGGGAACGTGCGCGAGCTCGGCCCCGGCGCACTGGAGCGTGAGTACGGGCGCGGCAACGTGCTGCTCCGGCGCGGCCCCGTGTCGTACGTGTGGGACGGTGACGGGAGGCTGATCAAGCGCCGCGTGGTCATGCCGAGCGGTCAGGAGGCCACGACGAGCTACGAATGGAACGGCGCGGGTCTCCTGAGCGCGGTGGTGCGCCCCGACGGCGTCCGGATCGAGCATGTCTACGATCCCTTTGCCCGGCGCCTCGAGAAGCGCGTGGTCAGGCGAGACGAAGGCGGGCGCATAAACACGCTGTCCACGACGCGGTTCATCTGGGACGGGGACACGCTCGTCCATGAGATCAAGCGCGAGCGGGGTCCGGAGGGCGAGCGGGTCACCCAGGAGAGGACGTACTGCACCGACGAGGAGACGTCGGCGCCGTGGGCGCAGAAGGACGCCAGGAGCGGCGGCGACGCGGTGTCGGCCGAGTGGTACTACTACCTGAACGACCCTGTCGGCAGACCGGAACGCCTGCTCGACGCCGCCGGGAATGTCGCCTGCGAGCTCGACCGCACGGTGTGGGGCGCCGCGCGCCCGCGGGAGGGCGCGCGCACGGACACGCCGCTGCGGTTCCTCGGGCAGTACTACGATGACGAGACGGGCCTGGCGTACAACCGTTATCGTTACTACGACCCCGCGGTAGGACGGTACATCAGCGTCGACCCGGTCGGGCTGCTCGGCGGGCAGAACGGGTTCTCGTATGCCGGCAATCGGCCCACGAAGATGGTGGACCCGACGGGGTTGATGTTCGCGTCCATTACCAGACGCCAGGACGCGGATGGTAATCAGCTGAAGAGCATCGAAGGGAAGAGTTCGACGGTTCAGAGTGATAATGACCTGGACCCGGCGCTCAAGGATGCCGTCGTCAATGCGCGAGACAAGTTCAAGGATCCTGATAAGCCTCCCAATGATCCTCGGAATGTCGATGCAAATGGTGTAGAAAAGCCGAAAGCATCCAGTAAAGCGGGTCGATGCGCCGAGATCGATGCGTTGAACCAACAAGCCAAAGACATTCGCGGCCGCCTCAGCAAGAAGGAGGGGTGGGCGAAGATGTCCGAAGCCGAGCAAAACGCCCGTGTTCGCAACGAGCTGCGCGAAGAGTATCGCCGCGGCGCGCGAATCGAAGCGTACAACAGGCAGAGCAAGAAAAACATATCTCCCGAGAAGCCTTGCCCATTCTGCGCGCAAGTCTTCCGCGAACTGGGCATCCACCCGGAGAACATCGACGCTGATCCGAACAAAGGCGTGCCTGACGCCGTCAAGCAGGGGGCGGGCCTCACTGCGGGCAAGGCGGCGGGTGGAGTCATGCATGATGGGAAAAAGTGGGATCACCGGACAGACGGCGTCTATGACGCGGATAGGGACGATCCGGGGAAGGGGGTGGCGCTTCAGAATCCATCTAGTACCAATGTGGTGCCGAAATTGAACCCGGACGGATCGCAGCAAGTGACGAGGCGTGATCCGAATGCGTTCCGCGATGAGCAGGGCAATTTTAGGCGGCCCGACAAGCCGCCGCCGCCACCGCAACCAAAGTTCGTGCCGCCCGAAGACGACACCACCGCCTCGACCAAGAAATGAGAAATTCCCACGACAATGCCGTGATTCATTCTTTATTGGAAGGTCTGGAGCGCGCCCCGGGATCGGTATGGCGCGCCACTCGATCGATCCTTGCAACCGCGGCTTCGACCGCGAGCGTCCGTGGCGAACTGGATTCTCCCCAGGTGGGCGAATCTCATCTCGAGGCGGGCGGGCCGGGCCCTTGGTCCAGGCTCAAGTCTCTCTGGGCAAACTCGCGGCCTGGTGAACGGACTCTCATTCGAGCTCCGGTGGGCGCTGCAATAGGCTCGGTGCTCGGCGCGTTTGCGATATCTCTCACGAGGCGAGAACTCTCCAGGGTTGCGTTCATACCGATCTCGGTCCGTTACGGCACGGCCGACCCCTCGGTATGGGTTGCTGCGTTGCACGCGCGCCTCGGACAGTTGACCCGGACGGGACCGTTCGAGCGCGCGCTCACACCGCGCGTGGCCGATGATATCCGGCCGCTCATCGACGGCGACGAAACCCCGGAGATTCCGCTGCTCATCATTCTCGATGGCGCTGGTGACAATAACGACCCGGCTGTATGGTCGCGGCTCGGATTGTCTGAGGCATTCTCCACTGATGTTCGCGTGTGGGTCTCGGTGTCTGGTGTCGAGAGTGATGGATCGAGACGAACGGCTGCGGAGCGTGATCGGTTGTTTCATCGGGGGAACGAGTGGTCAGAGCTTTTGATCGAGGACCTGCCTGAGCGCCCAGTCGCAGAGCTGCCCGAGGACGTCGATTTCGATACGGCGTACATTCTGGCGGCCGCAAGCGGGCCAATGTCGGAGGCAGAGCTTGCCAGGGTCGCTGGTTCCAGCCGGTCGGAGGATCGAGTGAAGGATACGCTGGAGCGGCTCGGACCATGGCTTTCCCGCACCGAGGACGGCGTAGCGTTCCTGGATAGAGCATGGGGTGAAGAGGTCGTCCGCCGCTCGATCGACCACGGGCTTTCTCGCGGACACGAGTGCGTGAATGCCTACGTTCGAGCGACTCTCGATGGTGTCTTCGGAGAGGTCAATGTCGCCCTTTCCCGAGAAGAATACGTCGTTCGGTACGGCTCGATTCACCTCGTGGGTCATGAGGCGACCGGTGAGGAGATCGATCGTATTGTCGCCGAACCGATGCGCGCGGCCTGGGAGTCCTTGGACGGTGGCGCGTTTGGGTTTCGTGCGCTTGTCGTCGCTGCGTGGCGGCGAAGCCATTCTGCGTTCCTCGAGGCGGTGTCGGAAGCCGAGCGCGTCCGGTGCATGGTACAGGCGCTGCGGTTGCGAACGATCTTCGAACAGTTGGTCACTTCGCTCGTACATGCACTCCCGGAGACGGTCGCTGGCGCCATCCGCGAAGGGATCTTTCAAGCGGGCGCAGGCGTTGAGCTGGCCAAGCCGCTGAGCGCGGAGCAGCGGATACGTCTGTGGAAGTCCGTCCGACCTGCAGTGTCGCCAGCTGCTGTGGCGTGGCCAGAGCCGTTGCTGGGCGAAGCCGAGCGCGCCGTCGCTGAGCTGGCGGAAACCGGCTCGATCCATTCATCGGTCGAGCGTGGAGCAGAGCTCAAGAGCCGCATCCTCTACGAGTTGAAGTCTCGTCGTATGATCGCGGCGCCCGTCATTGGTGCACTTGTACGAATCGCGGAGCGCCTGAGCTCTCCAGCGCGAGACGAGGTGCTCCTCCTCGCCGAGCGACGTCTCTCGGGCTTGCGTCAGGAAGATCTGCTGGTGTGGAGTGCCAGGATTGCGCGTCTCTGTCCGGACGAGCGTCGTGTCAGATTGCTTCATGAGGTGGATGCTGGGATAGTCGCCTTGCCGAGCTTGGAGGATCGGTTGGACGTACTGGCGGAGCGGCTTCGGGTGAGCTCGGAGGATGCAGCCGGAATCGTGCACACGGCTATGGGCTGGGTCGCGTCTGCCGATCGGTTCCCCGTGATGGCAAGTCGTTTTCTCCCGCATGTGCCCGAATGCGAGTGGAGCCGAATGGGACGCGCGGAGGCGCGGGTTCTCGTTCGACGCTGGCAGGGTGAATCCCGGGGATATTTGGGAGATATCGAGCCGCTTCTGGACCGGAACCTCCCGGCTTGGCTCGCTGATGAAGTCCGAAGCGACCTTGTTGCTTCGGTGAGACGCGTTGAGGGCGCCACGCGGGTCCAGGCCGCTTCCGAGTACGCTCCCCATGTCGGTGCGGAACTTCGGGCTGAGCTGGCACGTTTGTTCTTCTCGGAGCCGCCGGGGGCTTTTCGCGGTAAGATCGGCGCCGTCGAGAATTGGGCCGCGCTGGCGACGCTGGAGGAGCTCCGCCACATCTACCAGGACATCTTGCCACACGTCGGACCTTGTGATGACGACGCCTTCGCCGCCCTCTTCCGTCGTGCTGTGGAGCTGGGTGATAGGGACCTTGCGACCAGCTTCTGCGCCGCGATGGAAGGAGACGACCGCCGGCATCAAGCCGAACTAAGGGTCGCGCTCGCTCTGGGCTCATTCTCCGACGTGGAGCGCCTCGTGCGTCCGGACCTGGAGGACGAGGAAGCCTCTGGGATGCTTGAGATGGTAGGGAAGGCGCTGAAGCGCGAGGAGGACGCGGCCCGCTTCGCGGAGCTCGTGCGCGGCGCGGTCCGAGCGTCGAACAGGCTGGCCGCGTGGGGGGCCGTGTTCCCGTCGCTCTCCCTGGAGGCGCGGGAGCGGTTGTCCGGGGCCGTCGCCGAGACGGTGAAGGAGACGCTCCGCGAGCGCCCCGAGGAGTCGGACGACACGCTTTGCAGCATGTTCCCCTGGATGTCGGTGGAGAGCCTGTGCGACGTGTGGCGAGAGCGCGCCTCGCCCGAGAAGTGGCGCTCCACGATCTTCGAGGCCACGCCTCTCTTCACGTACGATCGGGGTTATAGGAACGGCGCGCTCCTGGATACACTGCTCCTGCGTATGGGAGGTGAGGCCGCCCTCGTGGCCTGGGCCAGGACGCTCGCGGAGCTCGACGAGTGGTTCTCGGAGATCGGACCTTGGCCGGACTGATCGCGCGCGTTTGCGGCGGGACGGCGCTTGCCGGCGGGGGTCGCATGCGGAGCGCCGCCGGGCCGGAATTTCAGCGTGTTCGGAACGCGAGGCTGAACCCGGACAGCTCGTACCAGAAGAACTCGCGCCATCCGAGCGCATTCATGGACGAGCAAGGCAATTACAAGCGACCGGACAAGCAGCCGCCGCCGGAGCTGAAGTTCGTGCCGCCCGAGGACGACAACACCGACCCGACCCGCAAGTAGCGATGGCAGACATCGGCGAAGAAGCTGCGATTTCGGGCCTGCTGGGCGGGCTGGAGCGCGCGCCGGACGGGGTCTGGCAGGCCACGCGGGCCCTCCTCGCCTCTCCGGCCGTGGCGGCCTGGCTTCATGGCGAGCCGGGGGCTCCAGCCTCGCCCGAACAGGGCCCGTGGTCAGCGCTGGAAGCGCTCTGGGCGAGCTCCCGCCCAGGCGATAGGGCCTTGATCAGAGCTCCTGCGGGCTCTGGCGCGAGCTCTTTGCTCGGTGCGTTCTGTCTTCATCTCACGCGGCGAGGGCTGGCCCGCGTGGCGTTCATCCCGATCTCGGTCCACGGCGGCATGGCGGATCCCTCGATATGGGTCGCCGCGCTCCATGCGCGGCTCGGAGCATTGACCTCCAGGAAGGCATCCGAGCGCGCGCTCGCCCCGCGCGTGGCAGATGACATCCGACCGATCCTCGACGGTGACGACAACCCCGAGATGCCACTGCTGCTCGTCCTCGACGGTGCCCACGAGAACGATGATCCGGCGGTATGGTCGCGCATCGGATGGTCAGCAGGGCTGCCCGGGAACGTCCGGGTGTGGGTGTCTGCGGACAACGACCCCGGTGTCACGGCCGCCCGATGGGGTGAGGCCCTTCATTGGTTGGACGGCTGGTCGGACGTCGTCCTGGAGATGCCGTCGGAGCGCTCCGTGGCGGCGTTGCCCGGTGATGTCGACGCAGATACCGTAGGCGTGTTGAGCGCTGCCAGCGGGCCGATAGCAGAAGCGGAGCTGGTCCAGATCGTGGGCGGCGATCGGGCCGAGGCCCGGGTGGGTGCCACCTTGCGTGCGCTCGATCCATGGCTCTGTCGCACGGTGTATGGCACCGCGTTTCATCATCGAGCTCTCGTGCAAGATCTCGCGGCGCGATTGGGCGATCTGAGCGATGCGCGCGGGCGGGCGCTCTTGACCTCATATATTCGGGCGACCCTTGATGGTCGCTCCGAAGGGGGCGGCGCTTCCATTTCACGAGCGGATTACGCCATTCGGTATGGGTCGATGCGGCTCTTGCGACACGATGCCACGGTGGAAGAGCTCGATCGCGTGATCGCAGAGCCGATGCGAGCCGCCTGGGAACCCCTGGATGGCGGTGCGTTCGGGTTTCGAGCGCTCGTCGTGGCCGCGTGGCGGCGAAGCCACGTGGCGTTCGGCGAGGCGACGTCGGAAGCCGCGCGCGGCCCTTGCATGGTGCAGGCGCTGCGGCTGCGTACGATCTTCGAGCAGCTCATCACGTCGCTCGTGCACGCGCTCCCGGAGATGATCGCCGGCGCCATCCACGAAGGGATCTTTCGGCCGGACGCGGGCATCGAGCTCGCCAAGCCGCTGAGCGAGAACGATAGGGTGCGGCTGTGGCGGGCGGTCCGGCCCGCCGTGTCCGAGGCGGACGCTCTGTGGCCGACGCCGTTGCTGCGCGAAGCCGACCGCGCCGTTGAAGGGATCGCGGCGTCCGGCGCGAGCGCAACGCGTTCGGCGCACGAGCGAGACCGCAGAGGCTTCGTATTGGGCGAGCTGAAATGGCGCCGTGTCGTGAAAGCGCTCGTGATCGGTGCGCTCCGGCGGATCGCCGAGCGGCTGCGCTTCCCCGCGCGGGAGGAGGTTCTGCTGCTGGCGGCCAGGCGCCTTGCTGGGCTCCATCCAGAGCGCCGTGCGTTCTGGGCTGCCCTGCTGGCGCCGCTCTACCCCGAGGAGCGCCGCGCCGAGCGACTCGACGACGTGGATGAGCAGATCTCCAGCCTGCCAAAGCTCGGAGATCGCCTTGAAGTCTTGACGGAGCGGCTCCTGGGGACCTCGGCTGGAGCGAGCGCGATCGTTCAGCGAGCCATGGGATGGCTGCTGTCCTCCGAACGATTTCCGCTCACAGCGCAGCGCTTTCTCTTTCATGTTCCCGAGAGTGAATGGAACCGGCTCGCTCCCGAGGAGGCCCGAGCGCTCGTCCGTCGCTGGCAAGGCGAGTCGCGAGGATCCGCGGATTCGCTCGGGCCGCTCCGCTGCGGGCAGCTGCCTCCGTGGCTCGCGGCCGAGGTGCAGGATGCTCCCCTCGCGGAGGTGAGAGAGCGGACGGACGTCTCCGACCGCAACTACGTCGCCTCCGAGCTCGTCTCCTTCGTTACAGCGGACGTCCGAGCGGAGCTGGCACGCATGTTCTTCTCGGAGCCGCCAGAGACCTTTCGCGGCGAGGGCCGCGCCATCGAGAACTGGGCGGAATCGGCGACGCTGGAGGAGCTCCGGTACATTCACCAGAAGATGTTGCCGTGCATGGGCTCTCGGATTGACGACGCGCTCGCGGCGCTCTCCCTCCGTGCAGTGAAGCTCGGCGACAGGGACCTTGCGACCAGCTTTTGCGCCGCGATGGAAGGGGACGACGACCGACATCAGGCCGAGTTGGAGATCGCGCTCGTTCTGGGCTCGTTTGCCGACGTGGAGCGCCTCGTGCGTCCGGATCTGGAAGACGAGGAACCATCTGGAATGCTTGAGATGGTAGGGAAGGCGCTGAAGAGCGAGGGGCACGCGGCTCGCTTCGCGGAGCTCGTGCGTGGCGCTGCCCGCGCATCGAACAGGCTGTCCGCGTGGGCGTCTGTGTTCCCGTCGCTCTCCCTGGAAGCGAGGGAGAGCTTGTCCACCGCCGTCGCCGAGACGGTAAAGGAGGCGCTCCGCGAGCCGCCCGAAGAGTCCGACGACTCGCTCTGCAGCATGTTCCCCTGGATGTCGGTGGAGAGCTTGTGCGACGTGTGGCGGCAGCGCGCCTCGCCCGAGAACTGGCGCCCCACGATCGCCGAGATCACGCCTCTCTTCACGTACGATCGACGTTATGACAACGGCGCGTGCCTGGACACGCTCCTCCTGCGTCTGGGAGGTGAAGCCGCGCTCGTGGCCTGGGCCAGGACGCTCGCCGGCCTCGACGACTGGTTTTCGGAGATCGGGCCCGGACCCGAAGAGGGCTGACCCCACGCGCCGGCGGCGATGTGCCCATCGCCGCCTGGGTTACCGATTCAGCTCGTCACTCCCGGACGACGCCCCCTCCGGCCGCGCTGCCGGAGCCCCAGGGACGCCGCGAGCAGCGCTGTCAGCGCGAGGGCACCTCCGGACGGCGCGCGGCTCGCCGCGCGACAGCTACAACCAGCCGGATCGCCCGACTCCCCGCCGGATGTGCCCCCCGACGACGCCTGGGCGGCCGACGTTGAGCTGGGGGATCCCCCACCCGTGGCCGTACCCGTCGAGGGCGCTCCTCCGGAGCCGGAGCCGGAGCCGACGCTGACGGCACTGCCGTTTCCGCCGCCGACGCCGCTGACGCTGCCGTCGCCACCGCCGCTCGTGCTTCCCCCCGTGCCACCCCCGCCGGCGCCCTCGCCCCCGACGGGCGAGAACTGCCAGAAGTTCATGTTGAAGAGGTTCGACCCGCCGCCGGTGAAGACGAGATAGAGATCGTGCACGCCTGTGGCGCCGTCGACCGCACACGACACGTCGCTCCACTTCTGCCAGCCCCCCGTCGCCCCTACCGCGCAGGTGCCCACGAGCTTGCCGTCGCGCGCATCCAGGCGGAGCTCGATGCTGCCCCCCTCCGCGCCGCTCGCGACGCGCGCGCTGAAGCTCTCCGCCCCTTCGCCGAAGTCGACCCCGCGGAGGCGCACCCAGTCTCCGTTGTTGATGAACGAGAGGTCCATCCCGCCCTCCTCGCAGCGCTCCGTCTCGATGCCGCTCTGCGCGTTGAAGGTCTCGGCTTCGACGCGCGCGTAGGGGTCGAGGTTCGCGAGCTGCTTGAGCCCGTCCGTCGTGTAGGTCACCGGCACGATCGAGCCGTCGTCTTTGTAGGTGAGCGTCTCGAGCGCGATGTTCCGGCGATAGGTTGTAGGCTCTCCGGCATCGGTGGCGACGGAGCGATTGTGGTAGGCGTGATACCAGGAGCCGCCAAACTCGAAGATCGCCGCGTGGTTGTTGTTGTTGTTCTTCGGCGGCTGGGGCCCCGCCGTGCCACGGTGGGTGAAGCCGGACGTGGGGCTCGTGCTCGTGAGGTAATCGATCCGTAGGCCGTTGGCGGTGTTTGTCGAGTACGACAGATAGTAAACGCCGTTGCGCTTGTGCATCCAGGACGCCTCGAAGAAGTACGGGACCGTGAGCGCGATGGCCGAACCCGAGACGCTCACCATGTCGTTATTCAGCTTGATGATGCGCGCGTTCTGCTCGCCGTTGCCGCCGAAGTAGAGGTACGCCTGGCCGTCGTCGTCGACGAAGACGCCCGGATCGAAGAGCCACATGTTGTTGCCCGAGGCGCCGGGCGTGTTCGAGGTCACCAGGGCGCTGCCCTTCGCGTCCTTGAACGGTCCGGTCGGGCTGGTGCTCGAGGCGACGCCGATGCCGTTCGCGTTGTTGCCGAAGTACACGTAGATGGTGCCGTTGCGCTCCACGACCGCCGGGGCCCACGCGAAGCTCGCCCAGGACGCGCCGCTGGGCACGCGCAGCACCTCACCGTGATCGGTCCAGTTCTTCAGGTCGCTGCTCGAGACCGCCACGAACGAGGCCATCTTGTAGCCGTCGTCCGAGCCGTCCTGTTTGACGTTGTCGTCGTCGTTCGAGGCGTAGAGGTAGACTCGCCCGTCGTGCACCAGCGAGGCCGGGTCGGCGAGGTAGCGGTGTGAGGCGATGGGGTAATCGGCCAGCGCGGAAGGGCTCGCGACGAGCCCGACCGAGGTGAGCGCGAACCCGCAACAAGCCGATCTCGCCAATGTACGTGAGCGACGCATGTTCACCTTACCTGTTGGTCCAGAGCCCTTGATCATGGCCGCTCGGGCGGCGCTTCGCCCCCGAACTGGTACAGGCGAGGTCCCGAGCGCAGGCTTCCAGGGCGAAGCGAAAGGATATCCCTGGGGGTAAAATGTGAACGTTCACATGGCCGATGTCAATCAAAATCCGGCGCGCGGTGAGCCTCGGCACCTCTTGACGCCGGCGCTGAGCGGCGCCCGACTCGATCGCGGGTATCCTCAGCTCGTGGCGCTCTGGTCGATGAGCGCCTGCCACTGCGCCTTGAGCGCCGGATCGGCCTCGAGGCGCTCATGCCAGATCCTGTGCAGCGCGACCCAGCTCTGCGGGGTCAACCCATAGTGGCTCTGGATCTGCGGGATGTGATTCGGATGGTCGCGCAGGTCGGCGCACAGGCGCGCGTACCGCGCGAGGGAGATGCGCTCCACGCGGCGCATCGTCTCGTCGTCCTCCATGCCGGCGTGCGCTTGCGCGGCGGGCTCCGCGGGCGTCGGGCTCGCGGACGGCTCGGCGGCGCTTGGCTGAAGGAAGGGCAGGGCCCAGCGCCCCGTCGGGATCTGGGGCGGTTGCGGAGCGATCTCCCCCCTGGCGGGCCTCGATGGCGCAGGTGATTGGCCCGGACGAGCGAAGGGCAGGGCGTTGTCGGCGGGCGGCGAGGGGGTCGGTCGCGAGAACGGCAGGGCGTTGTCGACGGGCGGCGAGGAGGCTGGGCGAGAGAAGGGCAGGGGATTGGCGGCGGGCGGCGAGGAGGCCGGTCGCGAGAAAGGCAGGGCGTTGTCGGCCGGCGGCACAGGGGCCGGTTGCGAGAAGGGCAGGGGATTGGCGGCGGGCGGCGAGGAGGCCGGTCGCGAGAAAGGCAAGGCGTTGTCGGCCGGCGGCGCAGGGGCCGGTTGCGAGAAGGGCAGGGGATTGGCGGCGGGCGGCGAGGAGGCCGGTCGCGAGAAGGGCAATGCGTTGTCGGCCGGAGGCGCAGGGGCCGGTCGCGAGAAGGGCAATGCGTTGTCGGCCGGAGGCACAGGGGCCGGTCGCGAGAAGGGCAGAGCGGCATCGAGCGGAGGTAACGGGGCCGTGCCGGAAAAGGGCAAGGCTCTGTCGGCCCCCAGCGAGCCGACCGTGCCGATGGCCGTCATCTCCATCTCCGGGCTGTCTGCCGGTGGCGCACTCGTCCCCTCGACCGCGGGCGCGGTGGACACGTCTTGACGGAACGGCAGCGCATCCCGGCCCGGGAGGGGCGTCGTGCCGAGGAGCGTCATGCGGGCTCGCGGCGCCGTCGATGGCCGCTCCAGGCTTGGCAGGGGCGGCGACGGCGACGGCACCGCCGGCAGCAGCGACGGCGAAGGCACGGCCGGCGGCAACGGCGAAGGCACGGCCGGCGGCAACGGCGAAGGCTGCACGACTCCGGGCAGCGGCGTGGCGGCATTCAGCCTGGCCCAGGGAGATCGCGCAGCCCCCTCGTCGCCCACGGCCGCGGCGCCCACGGCTGCGGCGCCCACGGCCGTGGCGGGCGGCGGCGTCGCCCCATCGAGAGGCGCCCCCTGCAGCGGGGCGATGCGCGCAGCAGGCGCCACCGGCATCGGCCCTTCCAGCTTCCTGCGCGCGCCCCGCGCCTTCTCCTCGGCGCGGCGCTTGTGCGCGGCGACGAGCTCCATGTACCGGCGGCTCGATCGCAGCTGCCCGCGCGCGGCCTGCGCGGCGAGCCTGGACATCCACCGCTCCCGCGCCGCCTCCCACGCGGCGGCCGAGAGCCCAGCGCCGGAGAGCACCTCGTCGCGCGGCAGGCCCGCCTCGAGGGCCCCGGCCACGGCGGCGAGCTCCTCGAGCCGGATCGATCGGACCTCCTCGTCGCGCTCCACCATGTCCACGAACATACCCCCTCGCCGCCGCCGGCCGGCGCGCCGCGGCGGCCCGGCCGATGTCCCCTCGCGGCCGTCCCGGTTACCTCATCGCCCGCTGAAACCGCGCCATGAGCGCGTCGTCCTCGAGCATCGCCGCGGTCCATCGCTGCTGCGCGCTCAGGTAGTCCTCGAGCGTCAGATCCAGACGGCTCAGCACCGTCGCCATGTCGGTGCCGCGCTTCATCGCGCGAGCCGCTTCGAGGAAACGCTCGAACGACAGCTCGCCCTTCGAGCGGGCGCGCTGGACCCTGGCGAACGTCTCGGCGAAAGCGACGACGAGCGGCGGCACGCCCGCCTCCTCGCTGTCGTCGTCGTCCGCCTCGGAGAGCCGCGCCTGCCAGGCGTCGTCGAGCGCCTCCCAGCCGGCCTCGTCGAGCCCGTGTGCCGCGAGGAGCGCCGCGCGGTCGGCGCTCGGGTCCGCGAGCCGGGCGGCGAGCGTCGCGTACGCCACGACGTCATCGACGCCCTGCGCGCTCTGCGGAGGTTCCTTCATCGTCCGGCCAGGCTACCTCAGCGCGCGTCTTGGGGCCTCCTTCGCGCAGGTGTATTCATGGCGCGTGTCCTTCTCATACCTGCCCTTCGTCGCGCCCGGCGGTCAGGAGGGGCAGCCCTCCGCGCCCGCCGGCACGGACCTGCTCGCCC
The DNA here is from genome assembly GCF_051530145.1 of Sorangium sp. So ce302. Lineage (GTDB taxonomy): Bacteria > Myxococcota_A > Polyangia > Polyangiales > Polyangiaceae > Sorangium > Sorangium cellulosum_B. The sequence goes on from NZ_CP150326.1 coordinate 4,644,953, forward strand.
ACGACAAGCTCGAGAACGCGCACGCCGCGCTCCGCCGCGCGGCGCTGTCGCTCGAGCACGACGTCGAGCCCGTGACCGACCTGACCGGGCCCGCGCGCGCCCTGGAGCGCGCCCTCGGCGCGATCTACGACGCCTTCGACGGCCGCGCCGAGCCCCTCGGCGCCGTGCGCGCCGCCCTGGCGGAGACCGACGAGATCGCCGCGCGGATCGGGCAGGCGATCGGGCTCGACGCCGGCTTCGCAGCGGTGGACGAGCTGCTCCGGGGCGCGCGCGGCTGGCTCGAGCAAGCGGCGGCGCGGCTCGCCCTCGTGCCGCCGGCGCCGCCGCTCGACCTGCCGCCGATCCTGGCGAGCCGCGACCGGCCGCGGTTGCACGCGGTCCAGCGGGCGTCGCTCGCGCCGCTGCTCAAGGTCCCGGAGCCGCCCCCGGCCGAGCTCGTCGCGAAGCCCCCGCCGCCGATCCCGCGGCCGCGGACGTTCGAGGAGCTCGAGGCCGCCGTCGAGGCGCTGAAGCAGCAGGCGCCCGCGCCCGGCGCGCTCCCCGCGGCGGCGGAGGTGCGGCCGCCCGCGGCGCGCCCGGACGAGGGAGCTGCGCGCCCCGTGCCGCCGGGCTTCGCGCTTGAGATCGGCGACGCGATCGACGATCTCGCCTTCCTCCGCGCCCGCGCCCGCGAGTGCTTCGAGGAGGTCGCGATGGTCGGCATGCAGCGGGCGCCGCTGCTCGGCGATCCCTTCCGCGGGGCGCTGATCCTCGAGCGGCGCATGCTCGCGGCCATCGACGTGATCGCGGCGATCGGGGCGCCGGCGCTCGAGCACGTGCCGCGGCTCGTGGCCGACGCGCCCGTGAAGGACGCGAGCGTCGCGTTCGCGAGCGCGATGGTGCTCGGCTGCTTCGCCGGCCGCGACGCGCTCGCCGCGGCCGAGCTCGCGCTGCTCCGGAGCGGCAAGGACAGGGCGTTCATCGACGCGCTCGGCGCTGCCCTGAAGCTGGTCCCGCACGAGCTCCTGCCGCTCGCGCTCCGCAGCCTGCTCCGCGAGCCCGAGCCGCTGGTCCGCGCGATGGCGATCGACGTGCTCGCCTACCGCGGCTTCGCGACCGAGGACGAGCTCGTCGCGGCAGCGTCGGACGACGAGGCCCCCGTGGCGGCGTGCGCGCTCCACCACCTCGGCTGCACGCCGGGCCCCCGCTTGCCCGAGCTGATCCAGCGGGCGCTCGCGTCGACCGCGGCGCAGGACCCGGCGCTGCGCGAGGCCGCCTGGACGGCCATGGCGCTCTCGGATCACCCGCACGCCCCGCTCGCGCTGCGCGGCGCGCTGGACGAGGCCGACGGCGCGGACGCCGCGGCGCTCCTGCTCGCGCTCGCGGGCGACGACGCCGACGCGCGGCTGCTCGCCTCGCGCACCGCCGAGGCGCCGCGCCGCGGCCTGATCTTCGCCGTGGGCTGGGCCGGTGCGGCCGCCGCGGTGCCGCTGCTCATCGACCTGCTCGAGCGCGACGTGGACGGGGACGTGAAGCTCGCCGCGGCCTACGCGCTGGAGCGGATCACCGGCGCGGGGATGTGGGAGGAGGTCGCGGTGAAGGACGAGGAGATCTTCGTCGCCGATCCACCCGAGCCCGACGTGGGCGAGCCTCGCGAGCTCAAGCTCGCGCAGCTGGTCAGCGATCCCAACGACCTGCCCGAGGCGCCGGCGCCGGAGATGGCGGAGCAGCCCACGGTGGACGCCGCGCGCTGGCGGGCCTTCTGGCGCGAGCGCTGCCAGGGCTGGGACATGAGCGCGCGCTACCGCCGCGGGCGCCCCTACACACCCGACGTCGTGCTCGACGAGCTGGATACGGGGCGGGTCACCCCGGGCGAGCGCCGGCTGCTCCAGCGCGAGCTGATCCTCCGCACCGGGCACTTCGTGCGCTTCGATCCGCACGACTTCGTTGTGGCGCAGGAGGAGGCGATCCAGGCCTGGCGGCCGATCGCGGCGCGCGCCTCCGGCGCCCCGGGCCGCTGGACGCGGCCCCGCCGGCGCGTAGGGTAAACGGCGCGCGGACGTCGGCGAGCCGAGCCGAGCGCGAAGAGGGGCGCGGTGCCCGCCAGGGGGGATGCATGGAGCGACGCGGACTTCGGAGGATCAGCTGGCGGCGGGTCATCTCGGCCTCCGCGCTCGGCGCCGCGCTGATCGCGCCGCCCTCGGCGCGGGCACAGTCCAAGGAGGAGCTCGCGGAGGCGCGGGCGCTCTTCCAGGAGGGGGTCGCGCTCAGCGCGGCGAACCACTGCGCCGCGGCGCTCGCGAAGTTCCATGCGGTCGCGAGCGTGCGGCGGACGCCGCAGGTGCTGTTCAACATCGCGGAGTGCGAGGCGCGGCTCGGCAAGCTCGTCTCGGCGCTCGGCAACTACCGCATCGCCGCGGCCGCGGCCGACGGGGACCCCCGGGCGAACGACGTCAGCGCGAACGTCGGCGCGCGGATCGAGGACCTCGAGGCGCGCATCCCGAGGCTCGCGATCCGCCGGGGCGCGGGGGCGCTCACCGCCACGATCCTGCTCGACGGCGCCGCGCTCGGCGCTTCGGAGATCAGCGCCGACATCCCGGTTGATCCAGGGCCCCACGTGGTCTCGGCCTGGGTCGGCGATCGCGAGGCGGCGCGGGAGACCGTCACGCTCGCGGAGCGGGACGCGAAGACGGTGGAGATCGCGATCGCCGAGCCGTCGGCGGCGCCGCGGTCGGCGAGCGCGTCGCCGGGACGCGCGCCCGCGGAGGTGCCGCCGAGGGCCGCGCTGGCGCGCCTGCCGGCGACGCGTCCGTCGAAGGTGCCGGGCCTCGCCGTGCTCGGCGCCGGGATCGCGAGCGGCGCCGTGGGTGGGGTCTTCCTCGGCCTCCGCGCCGGCACGCTGAGCGATCTCGACGCGCTGTGCGGCGGCGACAGGAGTTGCCCTCCTTCCGCCAGGCCCGTCGCCGATCGAGGCCGGCTCTACACGGGCGTCGCCGAGGCGGCGATCGGGCTCGGTGCCGTCGGCGTCGCCGCGGGGATCACGCTGCTCGTGATGAGCGGCAGCGCGGCCGTGGCCGAGCCGGACGCGAGCGCCCGCGCAGCCGCTGCCGCGGCCGGGCGGCGCGCCCGCGCGGGCGTCCGCCGCGCGGAGGTCCTTCCGCAGGCGCCTGGCGCCGACCTCGCGGGCCTCAGCGTCACCGGCAGCTTCTGAGGCGGGGCGCCCTCCGGGCCGGCGGGCGCATCAGGTGCGGCAGCAGAACGTCCGCGGGCTCGCGCCGCGGGCCTCTCCGCTGGGCGTGCCGCCGCTCGGCCGGCACGCGCCGCCGGTGGGCGCGCCGAGCGACGTCACCTTGCGGCCCACGACGGAAGGGTTGTCCTCGAGGTCCACGCAGCTGCCCGCAGGCAGCTCCGTCACCTGCGTCGCGCAGGTGTGCAGCTGCACGTCGGAGTAGAGGGCGACGGTCGTCGGGCACGTCCCGCCCGACGGCGCGCCGCACGCGCAGTCGTCGTCGCAGCCGCGGCTGTCCTCGATGTCGGTGAAGAAGACGCGCCGCTCCGTGTAGGGGCCCGGCGGGCAGGCGGCGTCGCCGTCCCTGGCGATGCAGAGGCCGCCCTCGAACGGCGCGGCCGGCTTCGGCGCGCAGACCTGGCCGAGGTTGCAGCCCCGGCCGAGCGGCTCGGCCGCGGCGCACGCGCGGCCGAGGCGTGTCCACCGCGGGTCCGGCCTCTGCACCTGCACGGCGCTCGGCGCGCACTCGCCGCCGGAGGCCGCGAGCGGGCTCACGCTGACCGACACGGCGCACGGTGCGCCGGTGGTCGCCGAGCACTCCGCGTTGCTGCTCGGCCCGCAGGTCAGCCTGTCGCTGAAGACTCCGTCGGGGCCCCTGCACACCTGGGCCGCCCAGCCGGGCGTCGCGAGCGGGAAGAGGCAGTGCGGCTCCGACCCGCAAGGCGCGTCCGCGACGGTGATCGTGATCCCGTCCACCGGGTCGCAGGCTTGCCCCTCCGCGGGACCGCACGAGCACGTGCAGCTCGCCGGCGGCGCGGACAGGCTTCGGTTTCCGACGAACGGCGGCCCCGCAGCGAACTCGGTTGGGCAGCCCGGGTCCATCGCGGGCTCACCGTCGAACAGCGCGAAGTAGCCGCTCCAGCCCTCCGGCACGGCCGCCGTGCACACGAAATCGCCGCACGCGGGATCGGCGCAGTCGATCTGGCCGTCGCCGTCGTCGTCGGCGCCGTTCGCGCAGTCCTCCGCCCCGTCCCCGCTGGAGCTGCTGATGGCCCCGGTGCCGCCGGAAGGCTCGGGCTCATCGAAGGTGTACTCGGGGTACAGGCAGGCGGCGGGAGCGGCCAGGGCGCCTGCGGCGCCGAGCCCGATGCAGGCCGTGAGGCGCGCTCCCCGGCCGACGAGAAAAGAGCCCACCGAACCACCTCCGTGCCAGGTGGCCGCGCAGCGCCCGTTCGCGCTCCGTGCCCCCGCCCAGAGGATATCGCGCCGCGCGGCGTGAGCCACGAGCGCCCCGCGAGTGACGTACGCTGCGCGGCTACTTCTTGGCGGGCGCGGCCGGCTTCGCCGGGGCGGCGGGCGGCGCGCCCTTGGCCGGGGGCGCGCCCTTCGCGGGCGGCGCCTCGCCGGCCTGCCCGCTGTTGTACATCTGGATCGCGCGATCGGTGAGCTCGAGATCGGCGCGGTAGTAGGGAACGGCCGACTTGTCGAGGATGAGGTCGTAACCCTCCTGCGCCGCGAGGCGCCGGAGGAGGCCGAGCACCTTCTGCAGCATCGGCGTCGTGAGCTCGCTCTCCTTGCGCTGCATCTCGCGCTGGGCGTCGAGCGTCGTTGCCTGGAACTCGGCGGCCTGGCGCTGCCAGGTCTCGAACCTGCGCTGGAGGACGTCCTTCGGCGTCTTGCCCGCCTGGGCCTCCTTGTCGAGCTTGTCCCGCTCGTCGTCGAGCGCGCGGCGCTTCGTGTCGAGCTCCACCTGGCGGCTGTCGAACAGCTTCTTGAGCGTCGCCTGGACGCGGAGCCCTTCCTCGGTCTCCAGCATGGCGCGGCGCACGTCGACGACGGCGATCTTCGACTGCGCGGACGCGGGCGCGGGCGACAGCAGCGCCGCGCTGCCGAGCGCCGCGGCCGCGAGCAGCGGCAGGACGCGCGCCGTGAGCCACCGGCCCGAGGTCGGGCGGGCTGCCAGCGCAGCACCCTGGCTCACGCCGGCCGGACGCGCAGGGGTGGAGAACGTGGAACAGCGCGCGACGAGCCGCTCAGGAGCGTTGTTTCGCATCGCGGATGGCCTTAGCTACCCGGCCACCCAACGTCAAGAACGTGGCGCGCCCTTCTCGTGCGCTGCCGCCGCCGCGCCCTCCGGGTGCGCGTCGTTGCTCTGCGCAGGGCTCGCGCTGCGGTGCGCTGCCGGATCGTTGTTGCTCGGCGCCTCGGCGCGCTCCTTCCGTCCCAAGGCGCCGGCGGTCTTCGCGACCTTGCTCCGTGACGGCGCCCCGGCGGCCCGCTGGGCGGACGGGTCCGCCGCGTGCGGCGGCCGCGACGTCGAGGGCAGCGACCGGCCGAGGCGCTCTCGAGCGAGGGCGATCAGACGCCCGACGTCGTCGTTCCCCCGAAGGAACGCGTCGCGCTGGCGGGGATCCCGCAGGGCCTCGACGCGCGCGGCCAGGGCGGAGAACGCGGCGTCGAGCGCGGCGTTCGCCTCGCGCTCGTCCCCGATCGCGAGGAGGGCCTCGACGAGCGTGACGCGGATCGCGTCGCTCCACTCCTCGATGGGCCCACCCGCGAGGTGGCGCGACGCCTCGCGCGCCGCGTCGACCGCGGCCCTGAGCTCGCGGCGCGCCAGCTGGACGCGCGCCATCGCGAAGCTCGCCGTCGCCTGCAGCGCGGCCGCGTGGTGCGCCGCCTCCTCGCAGAGCCAGCGCGCGACGGCGTGGGCGGTCGCGTGGTCGCCGGGGGCGCCGCGCCAGACGAGGAAGAGCGCCTCGTACAGCCGGCCGGCGAACCTGAGGCGGGAGATCTGGCACGCGTCGGCGATCCCGCTCGCCTGGCGCTCGAGCGCGACGCCCTCCTCGATGTTGCCGAGCCGCGCGTACGACATCCCGAGGTTGTGGAGCGCGAACCCCTCGATCGCCCGGAGCTTCCGGCTCCGCGCGTCGAGCAGCGCGCGCTCGAGCAGCGCCTGCGCCTCCTCGAACAGGCCGAGCTGGTTCAGCGCCGAGCCGGTGTTCAGGCGGGCCCTTGCCGCGATGACGGCGTCGCCGGCCCCGTCGGCGTCCGCGACGAGCGACGCGCCCAGAGAGGCCGCGGCGGCCAGATCGCCGGCGTGCATCAGCGCGGCCAGGTGGGCCTCCCGGGCGTGGAGGAGCGCGTCGGTCGAGCCGCTCCCGCGCGCGGCCTCCATCGCCGCGTGCGCGGCGCGGAGCGCCTCGGCGGGCCGGCCCAGCGCCGCCAGGGCGCGGACGCGCGACGCGAGGAGCTTCGCGCGGATCGACGGCGAGAGCGCCGCCGCGAACTGCGGAGAGAGCGCGGACGCGGCGCGCGCGTCGCCCTCGGCGCCCTGGCCCGCCTCGATCATGCAGGTCACCGCGACGACCTGCGCCTCGCCCCACAGATCCGAGCCGGGCAGCGCGAGGCGCGACGCCTGCTCCGCGGCGTCGAGCGCCTCGTCGAGGCGGCCGAGGAGCTCGAGGAGCTCCGCCCGGCGGACCAGGAGCGCGGCGCGCGTGGTCCCCTCGGCCCCGCAGGCGAGGCCGCGCGTCGCGAGCTCGAGCGCCTCGTCGAGCTCCGCGCCGCTCGCCGCCGGGTCCCGCGTCGCGCGCGCGTAGAGCAGCGCCGCCCGCGCCTTGTCGCCGCCCGCCTCGGCGTGGCGCGCGATCAGCCCCGGATCGACGCCCGCGGACTCGAGCCAGGCGGCCGCGGCGAGGTGGAGCGCGGCGCGGTCTTCCTCGAGGATCGACGCGTACGCCGCGTCGCGCACGACCGCCTGCCGGAACGTCCACTGCACCTGCCCCGGGACCCGCGGCTCCAGCTGGCGCGCGATCATCTCGCCCGCCTCCAGCTCGGCGAGCTCCGCGCCCACGGCGCGCTCGAGCAGCGCCGCGACGCCCGCCGTCCAGAAGACCTGGCCGAAGACGGACGCGGCGCGCAGCGCCCCGCGCACCCCGCTCGACATGCGGTCGACGCGGGCCTGCACCAGGGCCTGCACGCTGAGCGGCACGCCGTCGCGCCCCTCCGCGGCGGACCGGATGAGCTCCTCCAGGAAGAGGCCGTAGCCGCAGGCGCGCTGGACGATGGCGCCGCGCGTGGCCGGGTCGGCCTGCGGGAGGGCGCTCGCCGCGAGCCGATCCGCGGCCTCTGGGGACAGCGGCGGGAGCGTCACGCGGGTCACGTCGCGGTGCTCCCACAGCGACGGGAACCGGGCGGAGAGCTCGGGCCGCGCGAAGGCGAAGACCCCGAAGCGGAGATCGGCGCAGCCGAGCAGCCAGTCGACGAGCTCGACCGTGGTGCTGTCGGCCCAGTGCATGTCCTCGATGACCAGGATCTGCGGCGTGGTCTCGGACTTCGAGCGGAAGAACGCCTCCACCGCCATCCGCGTGCGCGATTCCATGAGCTGCGGGCTCTCGCGGGCCGCGCGCAGCGGCTCGTTGCCCTCGTCGGGGAAGGGCACGCCGGCGAGCTCCCCGATGAAGCCGGCGAGGAAGCGGAGCGGGCGGGCCAGGCGCATCGCCACGTGGGCGCTCACCTTCTGCACCTGGTCCTCGAGGCGCTCGCCGTCGCGGATGCCCATGAGCGCGCGCAGGGCGCGGCCCAGCGTCGTGAGGCCAGCGCCCTGGCTCATCGCGTCGCCGCGGCAGAGCAGGATGATCGGCGCGTGCGGCGCCGTCTCGAGGTGCTGGATCAGCTCGGCGCGGACGCGGCTCTTGCCGATGCCGGCGGGGCCCGTCACGAGCGCCGCGCGCGGCGCGCCGTCATCGGCGATCGCGCTGAAGATGCCCTGGAGCCTTGCGAGCTCGTGCTCGCGCCCGAGGATCGCCGTGGAAAGCCCGGCGAGCTTGCGCGCGTCGAAGCCGGCGGCGTCCTCGTGGACGAGCACGCCGCCGCGCGCGTCCTCCTGGACCACGAACCGCCCCTCCAGCGCCGCGATCGCGTGGGCGTCGATCCGGACCGCGCCGGGCGCCGCGTACTCCAGCTGCTGCGCAGCGCGATCGAGCGCCTCGCCGGCGAGGCTCGCCCTGCCGCGGACGGCGTGCCCGACCGCGACCGAGGCCCGCGCGCCCGGCGTCGATCGGGCCACGGTCAGCGCCGCCCGCGCGGCGCGCGCCGCCTCGTCGCCCCGCGAGCGCTCCACCCCGAGCGCCGCGGCGAGCCTCCCGTCGGGGAGCGGCTCGAACCGCGGGTCGTCGCCGAGGACCTCGCGGAGCGCGGCGTCCACCGCGGGGCGGAGCGGGCCGGCGCCCAGCTCGAAGAGCGCGCAGGCGACCACGCGCCGCTCGCTGTTGGCGAGCCGCACCTGCGGCCGCTCGTCGCCCGGCCCGCCGGGCCTCGGCATCATCTCCTGCGCGGCCGCGCGCCGGACGATCGAGGCGGACCTGTCGGTCGCGGGGGGATCGTTGCTCAGCTCCCCGACCCGCGCGAGCGCGCGCGCCAGCTCGCCGCCGTTCTCGTACCGCTGCTCGCGATCGCGGGCGATGGCGCGCGCGAGCACCTCGTCGAGGGCCTCGGGCACGTCGAAGCGGATCTGCTGCGAGCGCGGGGGGTCCTCGACAACGAGGCGGCTGAGCAGCGCGATCGCGTTCTCGGTCTCGAACACGTTCCTGCCCGTGACCAGGCGGAACAGGACGGCGCCCAGCGAGTACACGTCGGCCCGCGCGTCGACCGCCTCGCCGCGCGCCTGCTCGGGCGCCATGAAATGCGGGGTGCCGATGATCGTGCCGCGCTCGGTGGGGCAGTCGTCCGGGACCGCGAGCTTCACGACGCCGAAGTCGATCAGCTTGATCGCGGTGCCCTTGCCGCGGACGAGGAAGATGTTGGAGAGCTTGAGGTCGCGGTGCACGACGCCGCGGGCGTGGATGGCGGCCATCGCGGCGGCGCTGCGCCGGACGACCTCCACCGAGTCGCGCAGGCCGAGCGGAGCGCGCCGCTGGCGCTGCCCTAGATCCTCGCCGTCCAGCCACTCCATCGCGAAGAAGAGGCGCCCGTCGAGCCAGGTGCCGTGCGCGACGTACTGAACGATGTTGGGGTGCCGCAGATCGGCGAGGATCGAGATCTCGCGCGCGAAGCGGGCGCGCTCCTGGTGCGACGCGGCGGCGCGCAGGATCTTGAGCGCGACCGGGGCGCCGGTGGTCTGATCCGTGCCCTTGAAAATATCACCCATGCCGCCGCTTCGGCTGCGGGCTTCGATCATGAAGCGGTCGGTCGGGTCGGTGAACTCCGGGAGCACCGTCCGGATAGGCTACGCGAACCTCGCGTCTTCATGCCAGCGAGAAGGCGCTCTGCGCGGCGCGCAGCGCCGGCGGGCGACCTGGACCGAAGCCCGAATCGCGCGCCATCGTCGTGCTGCTCCGCAGCGTAGCGCCGCCACGAGCGGCGCGATGGGGGCACGGCGCTCGAAAATTCCAGCCAGCCGCCGCGCCGTCCGCACCATCCTCCTGCCCGCGCGGGGGCCTCCGTGCGCTCAGAACCCCGCGAGTAGCCCGGCGCCGAGGGAAGCGCTCGGACGCGGAGATCTCAGCGCGCCGGCGAGCGGGTGGTCGACGAGCCCGAGCGCGGCGAGGACCTCGGCGTGGGTATAGAACGAGAGCGTGTCGTTGAGCGCGAGCTCGATCCCGCCGCGGAGCCCGAGCGCCATGAACAGCAGGGACACGTCGGTGGCGGGGGCGGCCCGATCGCCGACCTGCGCGACGCCCATCTCGACGAGAGCGCATGTGACGAGCAGGTCGACCGTGTGAAGGCACGGAGCGAAGGCGCCGCTCGTGTGCGTGCGCGGGTACGGCGATCGCGCTTTCGTGCTCCCGCCGGGGCTCGGGGCGTACGGACTCGACACCTCGCCGTGTTCGAGCGCGCTCGGCTTCGAGACGACGAACGTGCCCCGGCTCTCCAGCGAGAAGGAGAGGCTCTGTGACCAGCGAACCCTGACGAGCAAGGAGGCGCCGCCGAACAGCCCCTCGGGCACCCCGAGCCCCGCTATGGCGCCGATGCCGACCCGCGCCGAGCTCCACGGCTCGCCGGGCCTGCTCGCGGGCTCCGGGCGCGCCGGCGCGATCTCCGGGCGAGGCGGCGCGGCGGGCGCTCGCTTGTCGCTCGCGAACGGCGTCAGCGTGAAGGAGATCGCGACCGCGACGGTATGGGTGAGCTGCTCGCAGGCGCCGTCTCCGTGCGAGAGGTCAAAGCCTCGGCCGGAGACCCGCCCGTCGGCGTTCCGGTAGGTCGTCGTCGCGACGACGTGGGCGCCGTGAGGCCTGATCGCGACGTCGACCTCCTCGGTCGCGTCCTCGCGGAAAGGGTCGTACCCGACGCGCAGCCGGATCCGCTCGCGCAGCGCGCGCTCTCCAGGGCACGAGGCCGCTTGCGCATCCTCGCTGTAGCGCAGCCGCAGCGCGCGGCGTGCCGGCTCCGCCGCGCGCGATGGCGCGCTGAGCAGCAGAGAGGCGAAGACGATCATGCAGAGAAAGGAGCGTGCCATATCCCCGGTCAGCGGCTCCGCTGGACGAGCCATCCGTGGCCGCCATGAAGCGCTCTCGAGGCAAAGCACGTCAAGAGCTCACGTCGTCTCTCTTCGCGATCCCGGCTGGCGTCAATTGACGTGATAATCGAAGCTCGTGAATGGTAATGGCCGCGAAATCACGATTGCGCGAGAGCGGGATCCGGATCCGTGACGAGCGTGACCACTCGTCCGTATGCACGCAGGCAGCTGACCGGCGCGGAGCATGAGAATCCGTCGGGGTTCGTGGCAATGCAGACACGTTGTCTGCAATGGCCTGCGCGCGGCGGGCATGCTCCACCGGCCGCGCGGACCTCTCGGTCAGCGCCGTGCGCGATCGATCTCGTTGGAGGGGGAGGGAGGGGGCGAGGGGGAAGGGGACGGCGAGCGGTCAACCAGCGCTGACGCCGGCGCTGGCGCCAGCGCGCGAGGCGAGCCGCGCGAGGTCCTTGGGATCGCTGACGCGGACGAGGATGACGGTGATGTTGTCCCGCCCGCCGCCCGCGTTCGCCTTCTCGATGAGCGCCTGCGACGCCTTCTCGGGATCGGGCTCGGCGAGCAGGATGTCGCGGATCGCCTCGTGGGTCACCATCTTCGACAGGCCGTCGGAGCAGAGGAGGTAGACGTCTCCGGGGTGGGGCCGGGCGATGATCAGATCGACCTTGACTGCGGGGGAGATTCCGATCGCCCGGCTCAGGTGGTTCGCCATCGGCCCGGTGATCCCCGCGGCGCCCATCGTGTGATCGGTGGTGAGCTGCGTCAGCTCGTTGTCGCGCAGGCGATAACAGCGGCTGTCGCCCACGTGGCCGATGTAGAGGCGCTGCTTGTTGGGCGAGAACCGCGCGCTGACGAGGGTCGTGCCCATGCCCGTGAGGCTCCGCTCGGCGTGGGCCCGCTCGTAGATCGCCTGGTTCGCTTGCTGGATCGCGACCGCGAGCTCGCTGCCGCGACGAGGGACGTCGGGGTAGGGGCTCTCCGCGTCGCTGTCCACGAACGACTGATCCTTGAACGCGTGCGCGATCGTGTCGACCGCGAGGCGGCTGGCGACGTCGCCGCCCGCGTGGCCGCCCATGCCGTCCGCCACGGCGAACAGGTAGTGCTCGTCCAGGCAGAGGTAGCAGTCCTCGTTCTTCTTGCGCTTCTGACCGGGATCGGTCTGGCCGACGGCGCTGATGAGCAGGAGCGGCGACGAGCTGGTCGGCTCGTCGACGGCGGCCTCGTCGTCGTAGATGATGGGGACGGCGGACGGCTCCTCGCGCTCGTGCCCGTCATCATCGTCATCGTCGTCGTCGTCGTCGCCGCCGTACGACGGGACGCTCGCGCGTTTGATCGTGCTCTGCAGCACCTCCGGCGGCGCCAGCGTGATCAGCGTGAGGTCGTCGTCATCGTCGTCGAACGCGTCGTCGTCGGAGCGCGATGGGCCGTTCGAACGCTTCCAGTCGGCGCTCGAGACCCGCTCGGTGCGGCCGTGACCTCCTGCGGTCTTCGCGTGGGCGCTCTCGCTCGCGGGCGTCCCGCCCCGCAGCCCTGCTGCGCCTGGCCTCGTCGTTGAATCTTCGAGATCTCCCTCCCCCTCGTCGAGGGCTTGGGCTCCTGGGCCCCCCTGCGTCGGCGTCGTCGCCGCGCGAGGACGGGCCCGGTCGCCGTTGTTTGAGCGAAAATACCAATAGATCAGCCCAAGAAGGGCGATTCCCATGACAAGGGCGGCTGCGAGATCGGCCATGTCCCGGCGACCAACGTAGCAAAGGCGCGCCGCGTCTCCGAGATCAACGTGCAGGGGGACGGAAGACGGCGATCGATCCTGGTCGACCTTGACCCGCGGAGCTCACACTGCAGGGGCGCACCTTGGGCACCACCCGGCGCAGGGAGCGCCACCTTACCCCGCCGCAGGGCTCGCCACCCCGTGACGGGCGACCGCTGCAGAGCGCCTCGCCTAGAGCAGCGCGCCTCGCCAGGAAGAGGCTGCGCCTGGCGGGCCGTGCGCGCTCACCCGGGGCAGGCCGTGCGGACGTTGCTGCGCTGCGGCAGGTGCGCGCGAGAAACGAGGGCCTTCACAGCGGCGGCCGCCGCTCGCTCGCTCGCCAGGAGGCCCGCTGCGAGCCGCGCGCCCGGCGTGCGTCCGCCGCAAACGAACCCACCGAGCGGAGCGGGTTGCCAGTGCTGCTGGTGCTGACTAGTCTCCGCGCCCGCATGAAGCTCGCCCACACACTTCTCCAGACACCTCGCATCGTTGGCGTGGGCCTCGCGGTCTCGATCGTGGGCGGGCTCGGGGTCGTGGGCTGCTTCGTCGAGGGCGAGGGTCTCCCGCCGCCGGTCGAGGGGTTCTATTACCCGACGGGCCTGGCGGCGTCTCCCGGGGGACGGGTCCTCTACGTCGCGAACTCGGACTTCGATCTCCAGTACAACGGCGGCACGGTCCAGGCGCTGGATCTCCAGCGGCTGCGCAAGCGGGCGCTCACGCTCCAGTCGGAGCTCGCTCCCGGCGGGCAGGACGCCAGCGTGCGCGGTGCGTGCAATAACGTGGGGCTGGCGACAAACGCTGCGCCGTCGCTCTACCCGGGGCCGTGCGGGCCGCTCGATATCTCCGCCCTCGAGGGCGATGACGAGGTCGTCCGGAGCTCGGCCGTGATCGGCGCGTTCGCGTCCAACCTCCTCCTCGTGCACAGGCCGCTCAGCGGCGAGGGCGCCGACCCCGGCGCGGAGCGGCAGGCGCGCCTGTTCGTGCCCGTGCGCGGCGACCCCTCGGTGACCTTCTTCGACGTCGCCGACGATCGGTCCGACGACGCCGGCGCGCAGCGCTGCGAGGGCGACGCCTGCTTCCAGCTGGACTGCGGCGCGAGCGCGGCGGGCGGGCGCTGCAGCAGAGATCACCGCATCGGGGAGGACCCGGGCCAGGAGCTCATCCGGCGCAAGCTGCCGCTGGAGCCGTTCGGGATCGCCGCCGGCCCGGGCGGGACGAGCATCGTCGTGTCGCACCAGACCGAGAACGCCGCGAGCGTCATCGTGAACCGCTGGGAAGCGAACGAGCGGCCGCAGCTCGCGCACGTCCTCACGGATCTCGCCTTCGGGCCGACGGAGCTCGCGGCCGTGCCGCGCCCGAGCGTGCTCGGGGCGCTGCAGCAGAGCGGGTGGGCGATCGACGACCAGCCCCCGTTCGCGGTCACGTACCTCGCGGCGCCGGAGCTCGGCCTGCTCCGCTATCAGGACGCCGCTTCAGGCGGGGCGCCGCGCCTGAACGAGTCGACCCCGACGCCGATCACCGCGCTCGCGAGCGGCACCGACTCCCGCGGGATCGCGTTCGACGCGAGCGAGCGGCAGGCGTGCGAGGACGGCTGCGCGGATGACGCAGACGTGGTCGAGTGCCTCGAGCGGTGCGTGGAGATCCCGATCGCGGTGTACGTGGCGCATCGCGGCCCGAACTCGCTGCTCATCGGCGAGCTGACGACGACGCTGGTCAAGAAGGACTCGGACGTCCCCGCGGCGAAGCGGGCCTCGGTGTTCGACACGATCGCGTTCCACGACGCCGCCGTGCTCGGGGCCTACCCGTCTCGTATCGAGATCGGCGAGGTGATCGACCTGGAAGGCGTGCCTCGCCGCAGGGTCTTCGCGCTCGCGTTCGACACGGGGCTCGCGTTCTCCTACGACCCGGAAGCGCGCCGCCTCGACCCCCCCATCAAGACCGGGCGTGGACCGCAGGCGCTCGCGTTCGACACGGGTTCCACGTGCGGCGACGAGAAGGAGCGCTGCGAATGCGAGCAGGGCAGCGCCGGCTGCGAACCCTATTCCCTCATGTACATCGCGCATTTCACCGACTCCTACCTCGGCGTTGTCAACCTCGACATGCGCAAGACGAACACGTTCGGAACGATGATCCTCACGGTGGGCACGCCCGTCCCGCCCCGGGAGTCCCAATGAAGCTGCGCGCCGCGCTCCTCGCCTCCACCTCCGCCCTGGCGCTCGCCGGGTGCGCCGCGGAGGCCACGCCGGTCCCCGTCGAGGCCCTGGCGCAGTCCGGCCGCAGCGCCTTCGTCTGCCTCGCCATCGACCGGCCGGATCCCGACAAGCCGGGCGTGATGCGCTCGCTGCCGATCACGGACTGCTCGTACGGCACCGTCGAGTCGTCCACCGACTACGAGGTCGACGCCAAGGACGGGGGCAGGGCCACGCTCCCGCACCTCTACGGCCTCGTCACGCAGACTACGCACGGCGAGGTCGCGCTCGTCGACCTGACGACCGAGTCCTCGCTGATCGTCGATCGGGACACGGGCACGCCCGCCCCGAGCTTCCTCCCGGTCGGCGCGCAGCCGGTCGACATCGTCGCGACGCCGGGGGGGACGGCGTCGTTCGTCGCCGTCGCCGAGCCGGGGCGCGCGGGGATCTACGCGCTTCCGTCGGCGAAGGTGCTGCCGCGCGAAGGCTGCCCGGTCCCGTCGCTCAGCTCCTGGCCGGCCTGCTCGCTCCCCTCGGCGCCGGGCGAGATGGTGCTCCTCGCCGACCCGCCGGATACCAACGGCAACGTGCGGAGCTCGTGTGACGCCGGCCCCCCCCCGTACGACGTCGAGCCGACCAAGCCTGGCGACCCTGGCGCGTTCGTGGACGATGTCTGCGCCACCTCGAACGGGAGCCTCGCCATGGAGGGCGGCGGCCGGCAGAAGCTCCTCGTGACCCTGCCCGATCTTGGCGGCTTCGTCGTGATCGACGCGCAGAAGCTCCTCGAGCACGAGGACTACAAGGACGGCGGCTTCAAGGCGTGCGAGGTGGAGCGGTGGGTCCCTCTCCAGGTCTCGCTCCCGCCGGCCGTGCCGCCCGACGAGCCGCCGCCCGAGGAGGCGTCGCCCGGCGAGGTGTCGTGCTCTCAGCCGGCGGTCGCGGCCAGCCCGGAGCAAGCCTTCGACAAGGCCCGGCCCGCGGGGCTCGCGCTCTCCGGCGACCGGCTGTTCATCGCCGATCTCGACGCGCCGGTGATCCACGTCGTCGACCTCCCGACACCCTGCGAGCCGCGCGAGCTGCCCTCGCTGCTGCCCGCGTCGACGCTCGACCCAGGGCGCGTCGTCACGACGAGGCGCCTCGCGGTGAGCCAGGCGTCGCCCCCCGAGTTCAACCGCTACCTCTACGCGGTCGACGCCGGCGACGGCAGCGTGATGGTCTTCGACGTCAGCGACGACGCGTCCGGCCGGTCGCCGCTCTCCCGCGAGAATCCGGACTGGAACCCGTTCCAGCCGCCCGACCGCATCCGCCTGCCGGCGCCTGTCCGCGATCTCGCGATCGTGCAGCGCGAGGTCCCGAGGAGCCTCCCGGCGACGGGCGTGGTGCCGAGGGGGATCCGGTGCAGCCCCCTCCCGGAGCTCAGGACGTGCGACAGCAGCGTCACGTCGTGCGACCTCGAGACGCTGTACCGCACGTCGACCGATCGCGACTCCGGCGCCGGCCCGCTGAAGCTCCGGGGCACGTTCGCGTACATGGCGCTCACGAACGGGCAGGTCGCGATCGTCGACATCGACGACCTCGACGCGGCCTGCCGCGGACCCGAGCGCCAGAGCGTCCGCGCGGGCTGCGACGCGGACGCTTCGCCGAGCAGCCCGCTGCTCGAGACGAGCGGCGAGGCGTCCTGCAACGTCGTCCTCCCGCACGCTGTCCGCTCGGAGACCTACATCGTGGCGAGCGACGGCTCCGGCCAGCTCGAGCCAGGCGTGCAGGGCCTGCCGATCCTCTACGATCGCAGCGGCGCGGTCGTGCCGCTCTCCGGGGAGAGCCCGAAGATGCGCGCCACGTTCCCGTCCGAGGGGGCCGCGCCTGACCTCGCGCTCGCGGTGGGGGTGCAGCGCGAGGTGATCGCGTCGAGCGACAGCGCTGAAAGCGAGCTCGACGAGCGGGGGCTCGTGCTTAGGTCCGGCGGGCCGCAGCACGCGCTGACGATGAACCTCGAGGACCCGCGGGTGCACATCGCCAACGAGACGTGGAACGTGACGTACGAGGGGGTGCTCACGTCGATCACCCGGGCCTCCGTGGCCTTCGACGAGAACCTCCACCTGAGGGGCACCGACGCCCGCTTTTGCCGCCGCGGCGTGCAGAGCCTGACCAGCGTGAAGGCGCAGCTGAAGGCCGCGGGCGTCCCGGAGGACGAGGACGGGACCCGCGCCGGGCAGCTCGCCGACTTCGCGCAGATCACGTCCGAGCTTCCGGACGAAGATGCGACCTACTGGAAGAGCGTCGACCCGGCCGTCTGCTCGTTCGACACCTGCAACGCGAAGTACGGCAGCGTCATCACGTCGCGCCCGGCGCTCCGCATCGTCGAGGCCTACGAGGACCACCTCGAGCTCGAGCCCAGGAATGAGGTCGAGTTCGCGGCGTGCTGCTTCGCCGGCTCGGTGCAGCTCGGCATCCGCGCCGGAGGCCAGTGGGTCGTCCGGAGCAACGGCGCCGGCTTCCTGCACCACGTGATCGCCGATCCTGCGGGCGGCTATTGCCGCAACTCGTGCGACACGCGCCTCTCGCGGTTCAACGGGCGCGTCGTCCATACGCCGCGCGACGGGCGCGTCACCGACGGTGATGTGGGGGCGTTCATCAACCCGATGTTCCGGTTCGCGGTCACGGGCGGCGTGCCCGAGCAGGACATGCAGTTCCGCTTCACCACCCAGGGGGCGTTCACGCCGCTCGCCCTGGACCTCGCGGACATCAGCAACACGCCGGAGCTCCAGCCGCAGTCCATCCAGCTCGTTCCGGCCACGGGCCAGCTCGCCGTCACCGACGGCTCGGTCCAGGGTCTGTTCCTGCTGAGCTCACGCGACGTCGCCGTGACGCGCCGGTACCGCTGAGCCACCTGCCGGCCCCGCGGCATTGCGGTTTCGGCGCCGATATTTCCACGAAAACAGCGGAACAAACGCGCGAATCCCGCGTAGACCTCACCGGCGGTCGAGACTAAGACGCCGGCGATGCAGCCGTCCGAGCAGCCTGCGGCCAGGAAGAAGCTGACCCCGGTGATGCGCCAGTACGAGGATGCGAAGGCGCTCCACCCCGACGCCATCCTCTTCTTCCGGATGGGCGACTTCTACGAGATGTTCAACGACGACGCGGTCCTCGTGTCGCGCGCGCTGAACCTGACGCTCACGAGCCGCAACAAGGGCGAGCCCGACGAATCCCCGATGGCCGGCGTCCCGCACCACGCGGCGCACGGGTACATCGCGCGGCTGCTCGCGCTCGGCCACAAGGTGGCGATCTGCGAGCAGTGCGGGGATCCGTCGAAGATCAAGGGGCTCGTGCCGCGGCAGGTCGTGCGCGTCGTCACGCCGGGGCTCGTCACCGAGACCGAGCAGCTCGACGCGCGCGCCAACCACTACCTGGCGGCGGTCGACGGCGGCGGCGTGCCCCGCGGCGACGCCCTCGGAGCGGGGGGGCCCTACGGCCTCTCGCTGCTGGATCTCTCCACCGGCGAGCTCTCGGCCACCTCGGTCCCGGACGCCGCGACGCTGCTCGCGGAGCTCGCCCGGGCGGATCCGCGCGAGGCGCTCATCGCCCGGGACCTCCCGGACGTCCGCGCGGCGGCGGCCTCGCTCGCCTGCCGCGCGGCGCTGCGCGACGACGAGGAGCTCGACAGCGCGCAGGTCGCGTCGATCCTCGACGACGCTGCGATCGAGCCGATCTCGGCGGCGGCCCTGGCCGAGCACCCGCTCCCGGCGGTGCGCGCCGCGGCCCGGGCGCTGCGCTTCGCGCGCCGCTGCAGCCCCGGCGCGCGCATCCCGGTGCGCCGCATCGCCCCGCACGACACCTCGGGCACGCTGCGCATCGACGAGACGGCCCAGGCGCACCTGGAGCTCGTGCGCGCCGCGGACGGCGGCCGCCGCGGCACCCTGCTCGACGTCATCGACTGCACGGTCACCCCGGGCGGCGCCCGGCTCCTGCGCCGCCGCCTGCTCTCGCCGCTCGCCGACCTGGCCGGCATCCGCCGGCGCCTCGACGAGGTGGAGCTCTTCGTCTCGCACCCGCGCGCCCGCGGCGAGCTGCGGCAAGCGCTCGGCGGCGTCGGCGACCTCGAGCGCCTCAGCGTCCGCGCGCTCCTCGGCGAGGCCACGCCGCGCGACCTCGGCCTCCTGCGCGACGGCCTCACGGCGGCCCCGGCGGCGATCGCCGCGGTCCGGTCGATCCCCGACCTCGGCAAGGCGGCGGCGCGGAGCGACGACGGCGCCGCTGCGCGGGGCGAGGAGGGCGCTGCGGCCGGATCGAGCTCCGAGCCGCTCCTCGCCGAGGCGGCGGCGCTGGATGTCGTCGCCGACGTGTGCGCCGAGCTCACCGCCGCGTTGATCGAGCGGCCGCCCCCGAACACGCGCGAGGGCGGCATCTTCCGTGAGGGGTACGACAAGGAGCTCGACGACGCGCGCGGCGTGGAGAAGAACGCGACGGAGCTCATCCTCGCGCTCGAGGCGAAGCTGCGCACGCAGACGGGCGCGCCCTCGCTCCGGGTCAAGTACACGCGCGTCTTCGGCTGGTACATCGAGGTGACGCGCGCGCACATCGCCAAGGTCCCGGCGACCTTCCGCCGCAAGCAGACCGTCGCGACCGGCGAGCGCTACACGAGCGACGAGCTCGACGAGCTCGCCGACAAGATCGAGCACGCCGGGGCGCGCGCGCTGGAGCGGGAGACCGCGCTCTTCGATCGGCTGCGGGCCCTCGTCGCGAAGAGCGAGGGCCGCCTCCGCGCGCTCGCGCGCAAGCTCGCGGCGTGGGACGTCGCCGCCGCCCTCGCCGACGTCGCCCACCGCAACGACTACGTGAGGCCGCACGTCACGGCGGGCGAGGCGCTCGCGATCCGCGACGGCCGCCACCCGGTGGTCGAGCGCTACGCGGCCGCGGGGCACTTCGTGCCGAACGATACGCGCCTCGATCTCTCGGGCGAGCGGCTCTGGCTGATCACGGGCCCCAACATGGCGGGCAAATCGACGCTCATGCGCCAGGTGGCGCTGATCGTGGTCCTCGCGCAGATGGGCAGCTACGTCCCGGCGCGCGAGGCGGAGATCGGCCTCGTCGATCGGATCCTCTCGCGGGTGGGCGCGAGCGACAACGTCGCGCGCGGCGAGAGCACGTTCATGGTGGAGATGCGGGAGACCGCCGAGATCCTCCGCGACGCGACGCGGAGATCGCTGGTGATCCTCGACGAGATCGGCCGCGGCACGAGCACGTACGACGGCCTCGCGATCGCGTGGGCCGTGGCGGAGCACCTGTTCGACGCGATCGGCTGCCGCGCCCTGTTCGCGACGCACTACCACGAGCTGACGGAGCTCTCCGCGCGCGCGCCGGGCATCGCGAACTACTCGGTCGCCGCGCGCGAGCACGGCGACGACGTCATCTTCCTCCACAAGCTCGAGGCGGGCCCCGCGAGCCGCAGCTACGGCGTGGCGGTCGCGCGGCTCGCGGGTGTCCCCGAGGGGGTGCTCGCGCGCGCCCGCGCGATCCTCGCGACGCTGGAGTCGGGCGCCGCGCTGCCGGGCGGCAAGCACGCCTCCCTCCGCGGCCGCACGCGCGGCGGCGCCGCGCAGCTCGACCTGTTCGCCCCCGCGCAGGCCGCGGTGCCGCCGGAGCAGTCGGCCGTCATCGAGACCCTGCGCGCCGTGGACGTCGATCGGCTCGCGCCGCTCGACGCGCTGCGGCTCGTGGCCAAGCTGAAGGGGCTCCTCGGCGGCGGCTGACCGCGGCGGCTCAGTCCGGCGGCGCGATCTCGCGGAGCTCGGTGCCGCCCGCGTACCCGTAGCTCACGAACGAGTCGAACCCCGTCACGAGCAGCCCAACGGGCGCGGAGGCCGTGAGCCAGTGCACGCCGTCGCGCTGCATCCCGGGCAGCACGTTGTCCGGCGCCTGCCGCGCCGGATCGATCGCCGCGAAGCTCAGCTGGCAGCGGTAGACGACGAACGACGGCGCGCCGTCCCCGCGCTGCTCCTCCGTGAGCCCGTCCGCAGGCGCGATCTCGCACTCGTCCGGCCCGAGCGTCGCGTCGTCGAGCCGCACGACGGCCGACCGCGGCGCGACCACGGAGATGAAGTCGAACGCGTACTTGTCCGGCGTCAGGAACACGTAGTCCGGCCGGAACTGCTCGATGGGCGGCAGGATGATGAGGCTCGGGTCTCCGCCTGGCAGCCCTTGCTTGACCCCCGTCGCGTTCTGGCTGGCCATGATCTGCGACACGATGACCGGCTCGGAGCTCTCGATCATGAAGTCGCCCCACGCCGTCACCTCGCGGAAGTCGCCCAGCGCCGACAGCGTGATCCGATCGTCCGGCGGCGGCAGGGTCGTCTCGATCACGGCGCCCTTGCCGCTGGCCGCCACGATCCTGACGTACTCCGGCTCGGGCACGGCCTCGATCCGCGCGCCGGCCTCCTTGACGGTCAGCGACCGGCTCGGCGTGTGCGGCACCGCGAACCGCTTGCCGGCGGTCCGGGTCGGATCGAGCTGATCCTCCAGGTGGTCGGCGCAGCAGCGGCGATCCGCGAGCACGTCGAAGTGCGGCGCGTCCGAGGCCTCGCTTCCGGTGAAGACCGCGATCGGCTGATCGGCCTTCACGATCGATCCGGTGAAGTCCGCGTTGAACCCGCCGCTCTCCAGGTTGAGCACGTCGAACGCGCCGAGCTTGACCTCGATCGACCCGCCCTCCGGCGTCTCCGGGACGGGCCCGCCCCCGACGACCCTCGCCGTCGTCGTCACCTGCACGGTCGTCCCTTCGCGCGTCCCGACGATGGTCAGGAACGCCCGAAGGTCGATCGGGTTCTGCGGATCGAAGTTCGTGTCCGGATCGTCCGTGACCGCGATGGTCTGCGGCCACCCTGTGACGACGTACGCCGTCGCCATCGCGCCCGGGCTGTACGTCAGCGCCTCGCGCGGCTTCAGCAGCGAGGCGTCGTTGGAGAACACGTTGGCGTTCTCCAGCGGGTTGAACTGGTAGGCGACGATGGGGAACTTCGACTTGATCTTGAACGCGTGCCGCGTGAGCGCCGTGTGCGTGCCCGTGTTGTACTCGCCCTCCGGGCTGCCATCGACCTCGCGCGGCCCGAGCTTGAACACCTGGAGATAAAGCGGCGCGATGAGCGCGCTCGCGATCTCCACCGGGGCGGGCTCGTCGCCCGGCGCGCCGTCGTCCTGGAAGATGTGGATCTCGTTCGGCACGTCCGGCTGCGGGTTCGAGACCACCACCGCGAACTGCTGCGCCGCCGCGTTTCCGGTCGCGTCGATCCGCGCGTTGTCCAGATCGACCGCCCAGTACTCGCACCCCACGTTGCTCCGCTCGAGCTCCGCGACGGCGCAGAGCTGCTGGCAGCTCCCGCTCCGGCACGCCTCGCCGGCCTCCGTGTCGCACGTGTCGATCACGCGGCCGAAGCTGCCGTCCGCGTCGCAGACGACGACGTCCTGCTCGCGGCACGAGCGCGCAGCGGGCACGCATGGCCGGCAGCCGAGCTCGGGCGACGCGCACACGCGCCCTTGAGCGGCGCAGTCGTCGAGCGTCACCCAGGCCAGCCCTGCGCCGGTCTCCTCGCAGCGCGCGAGCTCCGCCCCGCAGCGCACGTCGCCGGCCGTGCAGAGCGGCGGCTCCTCCGGCCGCTCACCCCACCGCGTGCCGCTGTCGAAGCAGCTCGGCGCGAGCCCGAGCCCCGCGGCGACGGCGACGAGGGCGGCTGCAGCGTGCCGCGATCGGGCGCGGCGTCCTGGCTTCCGTGCGCGCGTCGGCCTGCGCGCTCGCGTCGGGTGGGGCGGGGCGCTCATCACAGGTGCGCGTTGAAGCTGTCGAGGGAGTAGGCCGCCATCCCTGCCGGCTTGAGCTGCCGGTAGACGAGCTTGCCGTAATCGAAGCCGTCGATCCGCGCCCCGTACACCCCGATCGTGAGCGGCCCCGGCGGCAGCGCGCCGTGCTCGAGCCCGAGCTGCCGGAGGTCCGGCACCTCGACGGCGTGCGACCCTGCCGGCACGGCCACCGTCCACCGGATGAGGCCGTTTCCGCTCGCGATGTCGTAGACGCTGAGATCGACGGGCGCGCCCGCGCCGAACGAGGTCGCGAGGTGGGACCCATCCCAGGCGCTGTTCTGCGCGGGCGCCTCGAGCGTCGGCACCCCCACGAAGTCGCCGATGCGCACGGGCTCGCTCGTGCTGGTCGAGAGGACCCGCCCGACGACGGACAGCGGCGCGAGCCCGGCCTGGCCGGTCACCGCGCGCGCGGACGAGTGGTAGCTCGCGCCGAGCAGGTCGCGGGCGAGCGGCGGCACGCCCACGAACGTCAGCCCCCCGTCGAACGGAATCAGCGGGCTCTGTGCGCCGATCGGGAGCGTCGCGAACCCGTCGTTGCCGATCATCAGCGACACGTTCGCCTGGATCCGATCCGGCCCCTTCGGCCCCTTCGCCGGCGCGCTGACGTCCATCGAGAGGGCGTGGTCGAGCGGCTGATTGATCCGCACGAACACCTCCCTCGTCCACTCGTTCGGGAGCACGGGGATCCCGCGGACCACGCCCATGGCGTATGCGGTGAACCGCGGCGGGGTCGTCGAGCGATCCTCGAGGCCCGCCAGCGCGTAGATCGTGCGGTTGCCGGGCGCGACGTACATCGTGAACCCGTGCCCGAGCTCGCCCGACGTCTCCGGCGTGAGCGCCTGGAACTCGGACGGCAGCCTGAAGGTCGCGAGAGGATCGGCGCCCGTCGTGAACAGGTACGCCGCCTTTCGCTCGGTCTCGCGGCGCGGGCTCGGGATGTTGCCCCACGCGACGCTCCCGGGGTCCAGCGACGTGTCCCAGACGAGCTCGCCCTCGATCGCCCCCGCGCTGCCGACCTTACCGCCGACCGGCGGGGGCGGATCGCCGGACGCGCCGCACGCGGGGGTGAGCACCGGATCCAGGTAGACGGTCACCGTGTCGACCGGCACGTCGACGAACGAGATCGGGCTATGGCACGTCGCGGCCACGGTGACGGTGCGCGGCGAATCGAGCGACGCGTCCTCGATCACCGCGACGCCGGACGCGTCGACCTCGATCGGGGAGGTCGTGTCGGTGCCGACGACGACGCTCGCTCCCGGGATCGGATCACCCGTGAAGTTGTTGTAGACGAGCACCTTCAGCCGTCCGGCGAGCGGCGCGCCGCTGAGCCCGCCCTTGTAGCCGTTCTCGCTGTCCTCGTAGGTGTAGCCGTCCAGCACGAGGATCCTCTCTCCGCCGGTCGTCACCGAGATCGTCTTCGCGCCCGGCGTGCCCTGGGGCACCGTGCACAGGAGCCGCGTCGGCTCCTGGACGGCGAGCGACGTGCACGGCTTCTGATCGATCTTCGCGACCGTCGTCTCGTTCCAGCGCGTGCCCTGGCCGACGAGCTCGATGGTCGTCCCGCCGGAGATCGGCCCGCTCGACGGGGACGCATAGAGCGCGTCGTACACGTAGCCGCCCGGCAGCGTTCGTCGGGTCGACGTGTCATCGCCGTTCTGCACGGCGAGCTCCACCGGGCCCGCCGCGCCCGGCGGCGCCGCCACCTGGACCCGGCTGGGATCGATGGGCACGATCGCGGACGGATCGACCTCGACGTCGCCGAACCAGACGCGGACCTGGGAGCTGAAGCCGTTGCCGTGGAGCAGGACGCGCTGGCCTCCGTTGAACGGCCCGTGCGTCGGGTCCGCGCCGAGCAGCGCGTGCGGATCGCCGCCGGGCATCCCTGCGCCGGCGGACGATGACGTCGACGTTGTCTGCGGGTCCACGCCGAAATCGCCGCCATCGCCGTCGGTTTGCCGGCGGATGCCCTCCGGCGCCGAGGCGATGCAGGCAGAGACGATCGCGAGCCCTGCGCAGACCGAAGCGAAGCGTGCGGTAAGAAAGCCTCGTGATGCGGTTCGCACGAGGCGAGTGTACGCCATCGCGGATGCCGGGCCACGGCGCGCCAGGAGCGTGGCCCGGCGTTCCCGTGCTCCGCGCCGCGTGGTCCCATCGGCGCAGCTGACGCAACGAAGACAACTGCGCGGGTAACTGCGCGGGTAACTGCGCGGGTAACTGCGCGTAACTGCGCGGATGGCTGCGCGGACAACCGCGCGGAGACACACGCAAACACACGGAAATTGTGCACGCCGAGGTGGCGGCTTCATCGCTTGACAAGCGAGGCGCCTCGGGGTAGCAAACCGCCCCCCTTCTTGCGGTCTCGTGACGAGGGGGACAGCGGAGGCCGAATCCTCGCCTTCGCTGCCGCAGAACCGAATCCACACGCTCTCCTGGCACCCACGGCATTCCGCGGCCCGGTGCCCCAGCAGCACGGACGCTCCTGTCCGCGCATGGGGTTGGTCGCGGGAGGGGGAGCGGCGGACCAACCGAAAGGGCACTGCCGTGACCGATACCAGCTTCTCCGCATCCGTCCCCGCGGCCGACACCATGCAGGCCGCCGCCCCCCAGCCGGGGGATTTCCCGCTTCCGCTCCGCTCGCTGCTCGACGCGGGCGTGCACTTCGGCCACCAGACGAAGCGCTGGAACCCGAAGATGCGGCCGTTCATCTACGGCGCGCGCAACGGCATCCACATCATCGATCTCGATCAGACGACGCGGCTCTTCAAGCGGGCGTACGACTTCCTGACCGACGCCGTCGGCCGCGGGGGCCACGTGCTGTTCGTCGGCACGAAGCGCCAGGCGCAGGACATCGTGCAGGAGGAGGCCCGCCGGTCGGGCATGTACTTCGTCACGAACCGCTGGCTCGGCGGCACCCTGACGAACTTCCGGACGATCAAGCAGGGCCTCGATCGCCTGCGCACCCTCGAGCGCATGAAGGAGGACGGCACCTACGAGCAGCTGCTCAAGAAGGAGGTCGTCCGCCTCGAGAAGGAGCGCGAGCGGCTCGAGAAATACCTGGGCGGCCTCAAGGGGATGGGCGGCCTCCCGGCCGCGATCTTCGTGATCGATCCGCACCAGGAGTCGATCGCGATCAGCGAGGCGCGCAAGCTGAACGTCCCGGTCGTGGCCATCACGGACACGAACTGCGACCCGGATCTCGTCGACTTCGTCATCCCTGGCAACGACGACGCCATCCGCTCGATCCGGCTGATCACCGCCCGCGTCGCGGACGCGTGCGTCGAGGGCGCGCAGCGCCGCAAGGATCACGGCGAGGGCGGGCAGCAGGCGGCGGGCGGCGGTCGAGGCCAGCGCGACGAGATCAACGTCTACCAGGGCGGCCGCGGCGGCCGCGGCGGCGGTCCGCGCCAGCAGCAGGCGTCGTAGCGCGGCGCGAGCCGCAACGGAGCGGCCCAGCGCTCGGGCGGCGCGGTGACGACGACGTCGCCGCTCGACTGGGCGGTGTGGCAGCCGCGCGAGAGCAGAGAGGGCGCAGGGACAGAAATGAAAATTTCACGCCTCTGCGCCTTCTGTGCCTCTGCGGTTCGACCCGCCCTCGCTCGGGCCGTTCGTGCAACAGCAGTCGGACGTGTGGTGAACGGGGGCCGCTCGGAGCGGCCTCTTCCTATCTAGGTTCCAGGTTGAAGGAGAAAGAGCCATGGCCGGCATCAATGCGCAGGCGATCAAGGAGCTTCGTGAGCGTACCCAGGCGGGGATGAGCGACTGCAAGAGCGCCCTCACGGAGGCCGAGGGCGACATGGAGAAGGCGGTCGAGATCATCCTGAAGAAGGGTCTCGCGAAGAGCGCCAAGCGGGCCGGCGCGTCCGCCACCGAGGGCGAGGTCCGCGCGGTGGTCGCGGCCGACCGGCGGAGCGCGACGATGGTCGAGGTCAACATCCAGACCGACTTCGCCGCCCGCAACGACGCGTTCCGGCAGTTCGTCGGCGACGTGCTCGCGGCGGTCGAGAAGGCGCCCGACGGCGCGGACGCGGCTCAGCTCTCGATCGGCGGCAAGTCGATCGCCGACACGGCCACCGAGCTGACCGCGCGCATCGGCGAGAAGGTCGCGGTGCGCCGGTGGGATCGGGTGTCGATCCCGGCGGGCAAGCACGGCGTCGCGCACGCGTACGTGCACCTCGGCGGCAAGATCGGCGTGCTCGTGGCGGTCGAGGCGTCGAGCCAGGCGGTGGCGGAGCACCCTGCGGTGCAAAAGTTCGTCGACGAGACGGCGATGCAGGCCGCCGCGATGAGCCCGCTCGTCCTCCGTCGCGACGAGGTCACGGCGGAGCTGAAGGCCAAGCAGCAGGAGATCTTCGAGGGGCAGCTGCGCGAGGATCCGAAGCCGAAGCCGGAGGCGGCGTGGCCGAAGATCATCGAGGGCAAGTTCAACAAGTGGTACTCGGAGGTCGCGCTGCTCGAGCAGGAGTCGGTGGAGGCCGCGTCGCGCGGCGAGGCCGGCCAGACGATCGAGAAGCTCCTCCAGGCGGCGTCGAAGGCGGCCGGCGGCGAGCTCAAGCTCACGCGCTTCGTGCGGTATGAGCGCGGCGAGGGCATCGCCAAGAAAGAGGACGACTTCGCCGCCGAGGTGGCGAAGATGGCCGCGAGCTGACGCGGTCCGATGCGGGGGCGCCTCGCCGCCGTCTCGATCGACCTCGACGAGGTCCCGAACTACTTCGCCATCCACGGGCTCGCCGTCCCGGATCGCTCCGGGGCGGCGGCCGCGCTGAGCGCCGTCTATGACACGGCGCTCCCGCGCATCGCTGATTTCGCTGCTTCCCACGGCATCCCCGTCACGCTGTTCGCGATAGGCCGCGACCTCGCGCGCCCCGAGAGCGCCGTGGCCTTGCGCGCGCTGAGCGACGCTGGCCACGCGGTCGAAAACCACTCGTACGGGCACCGCTACGACCTCTCGCGGCTCCCGCGCGCCGCGATCGCGCGGGAGGTCCTGCTGGGCGCCGAGGCCATCGCGGAGGCGGTCGGCCGGCGTCCGACGGGCTTCCGTGCGCCGGGGTACACCGTGAGCGACGCGCTGTTCGACGCGCTCGACGCCGTGGGGGTCGCGTTCGACTCCTCGGTGTTCCCATGCCCGCCGTACTACGCCGCGAAGGCGCTCGCGATGGGCGTGCAGCGGGTGAAGGGCAGGGGGTCGTCGGCGATCCTGGACACCCCGCGTGTGCTCGCGGCGCCCCGCGGGCCGTACCGGCCCGGGCGGCCGTGGTACCGCCGTGGCGGCCGGCGCTTCGTCGAGCTGCCGATCCAGGTGACGCCGGGGTTGCGGCTGCCGGTCATCGGGACGAGCGTCGCGCTCGCGGGTGCGGCGGGCGTGCGGCTCCTGGCGCGCGCGTGCGCCGGGGAGGCGCTCGTCAACCTGGAGCTGCACGGGATGGACTTCCTCGACCGGAGCGACGGCCTCGAGGCGCTGGCGCCGTACCAGCCGGAGCTCCGGGTCGCGCTGGGCAGGCGGCTCGAGGCGTTGGGGGCGTTCGTGGAGGAGCTTGCGCGGAGGGGAGCGAGCTTCGTGCGGCTGGACGAGGCGAGCAGGGAGCGCGGGCTCATCGCGTGACCCGGGGTGTCGACTTTGGGGGTCGAGCTCCTCGGGACCATGCTCGATCCGGAAGACGATCGATCCCTCGCGACCGAGCGCGACCTGACCCGCCAGGCCGAGGCGCTCCTCGGCGACACGGCGGAGGACTGCATGAGCCGCGCGCTCGCGGCGGCGGCGCGCCGCGTGCTCGCGCGGCGCCTCGCCACCGATCAAGCGCTGCCCTTGGCGCGGAGCGCCCGCGGGCCCGGGCCGTCGCGACGTGATCCTGCCCAGCGCAGTTGCCAGCTTTCCTTGCGTTGACGCCCTCCCGTAGCCTCTCTTCTCATGGCCACTTCCAAGACCAAGAAGCCCGCGCTGGCGGCATCGCCGGCCGAGGTACCGACCGTTTCATCCACCACCATCACCCTCGACTCGCTCGCGAGGGAGCTCGGCCCCGCGGATGGCGCGTTCGCCGCGCGCACCTACGCGGGCATCCCCGAGGAGGACCTCGTCGCCGAGGGGACGCGCATCGACTCGCAGAGCCTCATCGATGACGCCCCGCACTTCGTCGCCTCGGCGCGGCGGATCCTGGGCTCGCTGTCCGAGGCGCAGCGCGGCAAGGTGCGCATGCCCGCGGCGCTCTTGCCGCTGCTCGTCGCCGAGGCGGGCAGGCTCCAGGCGATGAAGCGGTCGCACGACGCGGCGGAGACCGAGGCGGCCGGCGCGAGGGCCGCGCTCGAGGTGCAGGGGCGGAGCGCGATGCGCGACGGCATCGGCGAGCGCGATCTCTGCTACGACGGCCTGCGCAACGCGCTCGGCGCTCGCCGCATGGCGCGGGTCGACGCCGTCGTGGGGCGCGCGGACTCCCCCGAGAGCCTCGCCAAGGGCCTCGAGGCGCTCGCGAGCTTCATCGACGAGACCCGAAGGGCCGATCCGGCGCAGGACGCGAAGCTCCTCGAGGACTACGGCGTCGGCGCGGAGTGCGCGGCCGCGCTCCGGGCCACGGCGCAGCGGGTGCGCGGCGTCGCCAGCGTCCAGATCGCCGCGGGGCGGCGGGTGACGCAGCGCGCGCTCGATCTGCAGGACGGGAGGGTCGCGGTCGTGATCGAGAAGATCCTCCGCGCCTTCCGCGCGGCGCGCCGGGTCGATGGAACGATCCTGGTCCCCGAGCTGAACAAGGCCGCATGGATGTTCGAGGCCCGCTCCGGCAGCTCCGGCAAGAAGGCCCCGCCCGCCGGAGAAAAGCCCCCGCCCGCCGGAGAGAAGCCCTCGTCCGGCGGAGAGGCGCGCCCGCCCGCTGCCGGCGGAGCGCCGGGCGCCGTGCCGCCGGCGCAGGGAGAGACGGCGCCGAGCCTCGGCGCCGACGGCTGAGCCTCATCCCCCAGGACCACGGCGGCGCCGCCTTCAGCCCGCGCTCTCCACGACCCGCATCCACGCCTTCAGCCCGCGACGAGCCGCCGCGCGACGACCATCCCGAGGACGCCGGCGAGCAAGCAACCGACCAGCGTGATCGTGATGTTGGCGAGCCCCGTCGCCCACGACTTGTGCTCGATGAGCCGGATCGTCTCATTGTTGAAGCTCGAGTACGTCGTGAACCCGCCCATCACGCCGGTGCTCAGGCTGAGGCGGAGCGTCGGCGACAGGAGCTCCGTCGTCGCGGCGATCTCTCCGATGACGCCGAGCAAGAACGACCCGATCACGTTGACCGCGAGCGTTCCATACGGGAACTCGGCGCCGAAGCGCTGCTGGCACCACGTCGACAGCCCGTAGCGGGCGAGGGTCCCCGCTGCACCGCCGAGACCGATCCAGAACCACCGCTCCATTCGTTTCACCTTCTCGCTCAAGTCGCGACGATCGTGAACGGCGGCCGTGCCCTTGCGTTCTCGCCGCCGCTGGCCCAACGCTCGCGCGGGTGAAGCGCCGTTTCAACACGACCGGGCCGTGCCGCCCCGATCTGCACTACATGATCCCGGCCGAGAGCCGCCTGCCCGAGGCGCCGGGGCTCGTCGAGCAGATGGGCTACTTCGTCGTCCACGCCCCCAGGCAGACGGGCAAGACGACCGCCCTGCGCGCCGTCGCCGAGCGGCTCACGGCCTCGGGTCGACACGCCGCCGTCCTCTTCTCCTGTGAGGAAGGCAGCGCCGCCGGCGACGACTACGGTTCCGCCCAGCGCGCCGTCCTGCGCGAGCTCACACGCGCGGCGCAGATCGCGCTGCCGCCCGAGCTCCAGCCGCCGCCGTTCTCCCTCGAGGGCGACGAGGGCCTCCTCTCGGCGGCCCTCACCGCCTGGGCGCGCGCCTGCCCGCGCCCGCTCGCCCTCATCTTCGACGAGATCGACTCGCTGCGCGGCCAGGGCCTCCTCAGCGTGCTGCGCCAGCTCCGCGCCGGCTTCCCCAGCCGTCCCGATCACTTTCCCGCCTCGGTCATCCTCTGCGGGCTGCGCGACGTGCGCGACTACAAGGCCGCGAGCGGCGGCGATCCCGGGCGCCTCGGCACCGCGAGCCCGTTCAACATCAAGCTTGAGTCCCTGCGGCTCGGAGACTTCTCGGAGGAAGAGCTCCGCGCGCTCTACGCCCAGCGCACGGAGGACACCGGCCAGGTCTTCGTCGATGCGGCGCTCTCCCGGGCCTTCGAGCTCACTGCCGGCCAGCCATGGCTCGTCAACGCCCTCGGCCGCGAGATCGTCGAGAAGATGGCCGTCCCGCCCAGCGAGCCCATCACGCGGGCGCACGTCGAGCAAGCCAAGGAGCGCCTCATCCTGGCCCGCGCGACCCACCTCGATTCGCTCGTCAGCAAGCTCGCCGAGCCCCGCGTCCGCCGCGTGCTCGAGCCCTTGCTCGCGGGAACGTACGAGGGCGGCGGCGACACGTACGACGACGACGCCTCCTACGTCCGCGATCTCGGCCTCGTGGCCCAGGGCAAACCGCTGCGCGTCGCGAACCCCATCTACCGCGAGGTGATCGCCCGCGTCCTCTCCTCTTCGGCCGAGGAGCGGATCGACGCCCCGCCCGAGCGCTTCCGCCTGCCCGACGGCCGCCTCGCGTTCCGGCGCCTGCTCCGCGCGTTCGCCGCCTTCTGGCACGAGCACGGCGAGGTGCTCGCCTCCGGGATGCCGTACCCCGAGGTCGCCCCGCAGCTCGTCCTGATGGCCTTCCTCCAGCGCGCGGTCAACGGCGGCGGCTTCATCGATCGCGAGTACGGCGTCGGCCGCGGGCGCATCGATCTGCTCGTCCGCTTCCCCTACGAAAAGCAGGATGGCTCCCGCGCCGTCCAGCGGCGCGCGATCGAGCTCAAGGTGTGGCGCAAGGGCCAGAAGGACCCGCTCCGCGAAGGCCTTGCGCAGCTCGACGACTACCTCGCGCGCCTGCGCCAGAAGCGCGGGACGCTCGTGATCTTCGACGGCCGCGGGCGCCTGGCCCGAAGCGCGCCCCGGTTCAGTGAGGCCACGACGCCCCGCGGCCGGCGCGTCGCGGTGCTCCGCCTGTAGAGCGCCGCCCAAGCGCTGATTCCAGGAACGAAGGGCGCAGGCCCGAGCAGAGGGGGTTCGTGGCCGCCCCCTTGGCTACTCCGCCGCCTTCCTGAACTCGATCACCTGCCCGCCCTTGCTGTCCGCCAGCGCAGGCCGGTTCACCCGCGACACCTCGTCCGTCGCCACCCCCGACGCCGCGATGAACTGGCGCGCCTGCTCGTTGTCGCCGTGCGCCAGCTCGTCCGGCGTCCCCGACGCGACGACGCGCCCCTGGATCACGAGGAACGCCTGGTGCGCGATGCGGAACGTGCTCGCCATGTCGTGCGAGATCACCACGCTCGTCACCTTGAAGCGCGCCCGCGTCTCCTCGATCAGGTCGTCGACCATCCGGCTCGTCAGCGGATCGAGCCCGCTGGTCGGCTCGTCGTAGATGAGGATCTCGGGCTCCAGCATCAGCGCGCGCGCCAGGCCCACGCGCTTGCGCTGCCCGCCGGACAGCTCCGACGGCATCCGGTCCTCCTTGTTCTCGAGGCCGAGCGAGTTCAGCATGCCCACGACCTTGTCGTGGATGTCCCGCTTCGACATGTGCTTCCGGTGCTCGCGCAGCGGGAACGCCACGTTGTCGAAGATCGTCAGCGAGTCGAGCAGCGCTGCGTACTGGAACACCATGCCGAACCGCTGGCGCATCCGGTTCATCTCGAAATCGTCGAGCGCGCCCATGTCCACGCCGTCGACCCAGATGTGACCGGTGGTCGGCCGCTCCAGCCCGATGAGCAGCCGGAGCAGCGTGGTCTTGCCAGCGCCCGACCCGCCGATGATCACCGCCGTCTCGGTCCGCCGGAGGTGCATCGTGATGCCGTGCAGCACCTTCGTCGCCCCGAACGATTTCTTGATGTCGTCGACGAAGAGGTGATCCCCCGCCTGCCACCCCGGCGGCATGTTGCCCACCTGCTGCGCCTCCGGGGGGGCCCCTCGCGGGGGGGGCTGGCTGGGCGGCCTTCTCGACATCCGCACAGTACGGTACCACGGAGGAGGCCCCGCAGGACGCCGATCGCCTTGCATCACGGTAAGGGCGAGCACGTGCTTGACGCGGCAGGGCGCGGGACGGAAACGTTGCTCATGACCGACGACCTACTCAAGGCAGCCCTCGAGACGGCAGAGGCGAAGACCGACAAAGACGGCTGGGCCGAGCTCCCTGAAGGGCGCGTGCTCACGATCTACGCCGCGCACGACGGCGTGTCGCTCCCGGTGACCAAGATCGAGGCCGTGTCGAGCGCGGGCGGGCTCCTCAAGGCGCGCAGCACCAAGGGCGAGACGTTCGTGCTCGCGCTGAAGGACGTGTTCGCCATCGCCCTCGACGGCGGCGGCAAGGGAGCCCAGGCCAGGAAAGCCGGCTTCCTCGGCTGATCGCGACGACCTTCGATGGCCCGATCGTCGAGAGCGGGAGGAGGTCCTGCGGCGCGGTCCGCCCAGCGGGCCGTCGACCTCGCGCTCGCCGAGCTGCAGCGCCGGTTCGGCCTGGGCCGCAGCCTCGCCGCCCCGGGCTGGGTGCGCGAGCGGGTCCTCGCCGTGCTCAGCGCCGTGGCCGCGCGCCACGGCGTGTCGCCGCTCGCGGCCGCCGAGCGGCTGCGGGACGACAGGGAGGCCATCGAGGAGATCGTCAGCGCGCTCCGCGTCGGCGAGACGCGCTTCTACCGCGACCCGATCATCTGGGAGGCCATCGCCACCTCGGTGCTGCCCAGGCTCCCGCCCGACCTGCCCATCGCCGGCCTCTCGGCCGGGTGCAGCACCGGCGAGGAGGCCTATACCCTGGCGATGGTGCTCGCGAGCGCGGGCCGCCGCTTCAGCGTGCTCGGGGTCGACCGCGCCGCTCCGGCGATCGAGGCGGCGCGCGAGGCCGTCTACTCCGCCGAGGCCGTCGACCAGCTCCCCCCGTCCTTCGTTCAGCGCTACTGTGAAGAGAAGGGCGGCGCGCTGCACGTCGGCCAGCAGCTCCGCGACGTCGTGTCCTTCGAGGTCTGCGATCTGGTGCACGCCGTGCCGAGCGGCGGGTTCCAGATCATCTTCTTCAAGAACGTGCTCCTGTATCTCGCAGAGCCCGCCGGCGACGCGGTGGCGCGCCGCCTCGCGGCCGAGCTCGGCCCGGGCGGGCTCCTGTTCTCTGCCGCGACCGAGGCGCCGCGCCTCTGCGGCGCCGGCCTCACGCCGGTCAAGGTGAACGCGCACGTCACCGCCTTCCGCGCCCCGGGCGCCTGAGAAAGCAGAACGACACCGCATGAGCGTCGACCTCTCCCCCACGTCCAGGCCCAGCGGGCTCGTCGAGCTCCGCGCCGCCTATGCGCGCGAGCGCGCCGAGCTCGATCGCACGGCGCCGAGCGGCTCCACGCCGGCCGCGGACCCGGCCGCCGTCGGGGTCGCCCTGGGGCGGCGCCACGCGCGCCTGCTCGACGATCTCCTGGCGCGCCTCTTCCACCTGCTGCGCGAGTCCGGCGGGCCCAGCCGCAAGGAGTGGGACTCGGTCGCGATCGCCGGGGTCGGCGGCTACGGCCGCGGCGCGGTCGCGCTGCGGAGCGACCTCGATCTGCGCATCCTCGCCCACAACGCCCAGCGCGCCAGCGCCATCGCGGACGCGCTGCTCTACCCGCTCTGGGACATGGGGGTCGCCGTGGGGCACCAGGTCGTCACCATCGACGACCTCATCGACGGCGCGCGCGAGGACCTGCCCACCGCGACGAGCCTGCTCGACTGGCGGCACGTCGTCGGCGACGCGTCGCTGTCGGAGTCGCTCTGGCAGCGCGCCTCGTCGGGCATCTTCGCGCACTCGGAGCTGCCCCGCTTCATCGAGCGGCTCGGGAAGGAGATCTCGCAGCGGCACGAGCGCTTCGGCGGCTCGGTCTACCTCCTGGAGCCGGACGTGAAGAACGGCGCGGGCGGGCTGCGCGATCTCGACGTCGCCCGCTGGGCCGCGAAGGCGCGCTACGGCGTCGGCGAGTTCGACGCGCTCGTCCGCTTCGGCGCGCTCGTCGCCCGCGAGGCGGAGGAAATCCGGAGCGCCGCGGAGATGCTCTGGCGCATCCGCAACCTGCTCCACGCCCACTCCGGGCGGAGGACCGACCGGCTGACATTCGACGAGCAGGAGCTCTGCGCGGGCGCGCTCGGCTACAGCAAGGGCGCCGGTCCGGCCGACGCCGGCCGGAAGGGCGCGCCGCCCCCCGACGAGGCCGCCGTGTCGCCCGAGGCGATCGAGCGGATGATGAGCGACTACTACCGGAGCGCCCGGGCCATCTCGCGCTCCCTCGACATGATCGTCTCGCGCGCCACGCCGACGCTGACGCGGCGCCGCCGCCGCGACGAGGAACTCGGCGCCGGGGTCCGCCTCTTCGACGGCTGCATCACGATGAGCGATCCGGATCTGCTGAGGACCGATCCGGCGATCGCGCTGCGGCTCGTCTCCGAGGCCGTCGAGCGCGGCGTGCCGCTCTTGCCCTACGCGCGCGGCGCGATCGTCCGCGCCGCCGGCGATCCGGCGTTCTGCGCGGCGCTCCGCGAGAGCCCCGAGGCCGCCGAGCGGTTCCGGACCCTCGTCGCCACGTGCAAGGAGACCGAGCTGCAGAGCGGCTCGGTCGTCCGCGAGCTGCACGACCTCGGCCTCCTGCTCGCGATGATCCCGGAGTTTTTGCCGGTCGTCGGGCGCGTCCACCACGACGTCTACCACGTGTACACGGTCGACGTTCACTCGGTCGCCGCGGTCGATCGGCTGGCGGCGCTCGTGCGGGGCGAGCTCGCGGGCGAGTTCGGGCTCGCGTGCCGGCTCGCCGCCGAGGCGACGCGGCCGACGATGCTGTTCTTCGCCACGCTCCTGCACGACGTGGGCAAGGCGATCGGGGGCACCGATCACAGCGGGCGCGGCGCCGAGATGGCCCGGAAGATCCTGGCGCGGCTCGGCTTCCCTCAGGAGGACATCGACGAGGCGTGCCACCTCGTGCTGAAGCACCTCGTGATGTACCTCATCGCGACCCGGCGCGATCTCGATGATCCCGCGACGATCTCGGAGTTCTGCCACGAGGTGCACGGCCGCGAGGGGCTGCGCGATCTCTACCTGCTCACGGTCGCCGACATCTCGACCACGAGCCCCACGTCGATGACGTCGTGGAAGGCGCGCATGCTCGACGAGCTGTACCTCTCCGCGGACAGGGCCCTGCGCGGCGCGCGCGAGGACGCGGGGCCGTTCGACATCGACGACCAGCGCATGGCCCGCGCGATCAGCGGCACGGTCGGCGCCCTCGAGGACCTCCCGGCCGCGAGCGAGGCCGAGCGGCGCGCGCAGCGGGACTTCCTGGCCCGCTACCTCGCGTCGATGCCCGAGCGCTACCTGCTCGCGAACAGCCCGGCCGCGATCGCCGCGCACTCGGAGCTCGCCCGGCAGCAGCAGTCCGGCGGCAACAGCGTCTCGGTCGCGCTCGTCCCGTCGCGCCACCCGGAGGCCGCGGAGGTCTGCGTCGTGGCGCCGGATCGCCCCGGCTTGCTCGCGGCGATCACGGCCGCGCTCGCGGCCTCGCGCCTCGAGGTCCACGCGGCGCAGATCCACTCGCGCGCGTGCGACGACGACGGGATGGACGACGGCGGCGTGATCCGCGCGAGGGCGGGCTCGTCCCCGCCGGCGGGCGTGCGCCTGCAGGCCGTCGACCTGTTCTGGGTGCGCGACCGCGGCGAAGGGGTAGGGGGGGTGGCGCGCGCCATCCCGAAGCTCGTGACCGACATCCAGGCGGTGCTCTCGGGGCAGCTCTCCGGCGCCGAGCTCGCCAAGAAGCGCCGGGGCGGCGCGCTGCGCGAGCGCCCGACGCCGAAGGTCCGGACGCAGATATCCATCGACGATCGCGCCTCGCACCACACGGTGATCGAGGTCCTCACGCGCGATCGCCCCGGCCTCCTGTTCGCGATCTCGGACGCGCTCTACCAGCTCGGCCTCTCGATCTCGGTCGCCAAGATCAACACGGAGGGGACGCGTGTGGCCGACGTGTTCTACGTGAGCGAGGCGGACGGGACGAAGATCGCGAGCGGCAAGCGGACGCAAGAGGTGGAGGAGCGGCTGCACGCGGTCCTCCAGGGCCTGGACGGCGAAGGGAGTGTCGGATGAACGAGAGGTGGTTTACGCGCGCGGTGTGGACGGCGACGGCGAGGCTCGCCGCGCAGCGGGTCCTGGCGGCAGCGGCGCTCGCCGCGTGCGTCGCGGCGTGCGGGGGGGCGCAGGAGCCCCAGCGCGACCCGCTCCTGGCCGATCCGCCCGAAGGCAGCGACGCCGCGGCCTCGAAGGGCGCGTCGTCCACGGCGCTGGACCGGGGCATCGCGTACATCAAGAACGAGAAGTACGAGGAGGCGAAGCAGCACCTCCTCCAGGCGATCGAGCACGAGCCGGGCAGCGCCGAGGCGCACTACTACCTCGGCCTCGCGAACGAGAAGACGAACGATCGCGCCGGCGCCGAGGCGTCGTACAAGAAGGCGCTCGCGAGCGACCCCAAGCTCGAGGCCGCCGCCCTGAACCTGGCCGCGCTCTACCTGGACGAGCCGCCTCGGCCGGACGAGGCGATCGCGGTCCTCTCGAAGGCGATCGAGCAGGCGCCGGACCGGGCGGCGCTCCACCAGAACCTGGGCTACGCGTACGGGCTGAAGGGCGACGTCGCGAACGCGAGCAAGCACTACGAGGCGGCGCTCAAGGCCGAGGACACGGCCGCCACGCGCTTCGCCTACGGCGCGATGCTGTTCGAGGCGAAGGTGCTCGACCGGGCCGCGGCGGAGCTCAGGAAGGCGCTCGCGGCGACCGGCGACGACGTGGCGACGATCGCGACGATCGGGCGGATGCTCGGGCCGGCGAAGGCCTACGCCGATTGCGTGGCGGCGTTCGACCGCGCGATCAAGCTGAAGCCGGAGGCCGAGTTCCACGTGCGCCGCGGGACGTGCCGCCACGAGCTCGGCGACGAGCCGGGGGCGCGCGCCGACTACCAGGCGGCGATCAAGGTGGACCCGCGGTTCGCGGCCGCGCACTACTACCTCGGCCTGTCGTTCCTGGCCGAGCGCAAGCCGCAGAGCGCGATCGCCGCGCTCACCGAGGCCGGGAAGCACGGCGGCGACACCGAGATCGGCAAGCGCGCCCGCGCCAAGGTGAAGGAGCTCAGCGCCAGGCTGAAGTGATGCGCGGCCGCGCGCCAGGTCCGCCGCGGCCCGCCGCGCTCGCCCGCCTGCGCACCGCCACCGCCAGGGGCGCGCCTGCGCGGGCGGTCGAGGGGCCGGCCGCGCAGGGTCACGCGCCGAGCAGCGCGATGATCCTGTCGAGCTCGTCGAGCGAGCCGTAGGTGATGCCGAGCTCGCCGTGGCCACCCTCGTCGCGCACCTCGACGCGGGTCCCGAGCCGCCGCGCGAGCCGCGCCTCCAGGTCCTTGATCGCGGGCGACTTCCCGCCGCGCTTCTTCTCGCCCGGCTCCTCGCCCTCGGCGGCCCGGACCTCCCTCTCCTTCGCCGCCTTGATCAGCGCCTCGACCTTGCGGACGGGGAGCTTGCCGTGGACGGTCCGCTCCGCGACGTCGGCCATCACCTTGTCGCTGGGCGCGCCGAGCAGCGCGCGCGCGTGGCCCTCGCTGAGCTCGCGCGAGATGACCATGGTGCGGATCCGCGGCGGCAGCCGGAGCAGCCGGAGCGAGTTGACGATCGTCGTGCGATCCTTGCCGACGCGCTCGGCGAGGGTCTGGTGCGTGTAGCTGTGCTCGCGCAGCAGCCGGTCGAACGCCTCGGCGATCTCGATCGGGTTGAGGTCGGCTCGCTGCACGTTCTCGACGAGCGCGAGCTCGAACGCCTCCTTGGGGGAGACGTCCTTGACGACGACGAGCACCTCCCTGAGCCCCGCGCGCTGCGCGGCGCGCCACCGCCGCTCGCCCGCGATGAGCTCGAAGGCGTCGTTCCCCGCCTGCGTCCTGCGCACGATGAGCGGCTCGATGAGCCCGTGCTCGCGGATGCTGCCGGTGAGCTCCTCCAGCTCGGTCTCGTCGAAGTGCTGCCGCGGCTGCCCCTTCTGCGGGACGATCTTCTCGATCGCGCACACGAACACGCTGCGCCCCTCGGCCGCAGTCGCTGTCGCCGGCGGCGCCGCCGGGAGCAGGGCGTCGAGCCCCCGTCCGAGCGCGCGCCGCGCCCCTTTCTGATCGGCATTCATGATCTGGGTCGTGCGTCCCTCGCGCGCTCTCCGGGGTTCTGCGGGGGCGAAGGCTCGGCCGGTGGCTCCGCCTCGGCGGCGTCCCCGCGCGGCCGCTTCTTCGTGTCTGCCGCGGCGGCGGGCGGGCCGTCCAGGATCTCGCGCGCGAGGCTCAGGTAGCCCTGCGCCCCCTTCGACTGCGCGTCGTAGAGCAGCGCCGGCTTGCCGTGCGACGGCGCCTCGCTGAGCTTCACGTTGCGCGGGATGATCGCGTCGAAGACGCGGAAATGCGCCTTCACCTCGTCGGCCACCTGGTGGGTGAGCGAGTTGCGCCCGTCGTACATCGTGAGGACGACGCCCTCGACCGTGAGCTCCGGGTTGAAGGCGCTCCGCACCCGGTCGATGGTCGCCATCAGGTGCGTCAGCCCCTCGAGCGCGTAGTACTCGCACTGGAGCGGGACGAGCACCCGGTGCGCCGCGGTGAGCGCGTTCAGCGTGAGGAGCCCGAGCGACGGCGGGCAATCGAGCACGACGTAGTCGTAGCCGTCGAGCTGCGGGCGCAGGGCGTTGCGCAGCCGCACCGCGCGGTCGTCCGCGTCGACCAGCTCGAGCTCCGCCGCGACGAGGTCCTGGGTCGCGGGCACCACGCCGAGGAGCGGCACCTCGGTCGGGACGATCGCGTCCTTCAGCACCGCCCGCCCGATCAGGACGTCGTAGAGCGACAGCTCGAAGCTCCCGCGCCGCACGCCGACGCCGCTCGATGCGTTCCCCTGCGGATCGCAGTCGACGAGCAGCGTACGGCACTCTGCCGCGGCGAAGCTCGCGGCCAGGTTGACCGAGGTCGTGGTCTTGCCGACGCCCCCCTTCTGGTTGGCGACGGCGAAGATGACAGGCGAAGGCTTGGGGGCGGAGCCGGGCTTGCCGGGCGCGCCCCCCTCGTTGGGCGATGGCATCGTGCTGTGTCGCGTCCGACCAGGCTGCTTACACGACCCCCATCGGCACGTCGAGAGAAGCGGGCGCCTCGACACAAACGTTCGACCGAGCGTGCGGGTCCGTCCTTCGGTCGGCCCAGCGCGCGGGCCCAGCGCGCTGCCGCCGCGGGCGTCCCGGGGGACGCCGTGGACGCTGGGCCGCCGTGCCCAGAGCACGCCCTGGACGCTGGGGTGGGGGGCCCCCCCCGGCGACGTGACCCGCGCGGGGCGTCGTCACCCGCTCGCCGCCATCCCACCGTTCGCTTGCCAGATTGTTGGCCTGAACGGCGGGGGTATCTACAGTGCCCACATGTCGCTTGATGTAGGCAAGGGTGGCCGAACGGCGAAGGCATGGGCGCGCGGTCGAGCCTCGAGGCGAGGCCGCTGCTTCGGCCTCGGCGGGGCGCTGCTCGCCTGCTGCGACCCGGGGCCCGTCGATCGGGTCCTTGCTCGCGCCTTCTGGGGCGATGGGCGCGGCCCTGCGCCGCTCGCTCGTGCGCAGGTCCTCGTGCTTTCGCCTTCGCTTCAACGCAGGTCGGCGATCGGCTCGCGCCGTCGTCCACCCTCGACCTCGAGTCGCGGGCCGACGTCGACCGCCCCTTGATCACGGACGTGGTGCCCAGCTTCGCCGAGCAGACCGACGCACCGACGTCGCCTCGGCACATGTGAGGAGGACAGATGCCGCTTCCCAGGTCGTATCAGAGCTTTTCAGAGTTCGAGCGGGAGATTCTCCGCCCGAGCCGTGTGGGCTTCTCGCTCGAGGACATCGTCGAGGAGGAGGGGTCCTTCGACGCCGAGCTCGACTTCGACAAGGACCCCTTCGACGTCTCGGACGACGACTGAGCGCGACGGCGCGGCGGCGCTGCGCGCGCGATGGCTTCAACGTCCTCGCACGTCCGCGCGGTCGCGCTCGGCGCTGCTGCTCCGTCGCGTCGCCAGCGCCGGCGCTGCGCGGCGCTGCACATCAGCTTGCACGATCCCTCCCGGGATCCGAGCCCCGGCGGCCGCCTCTCCGCCGGGGCTCCTTTTTTTTAAAGCAGCGTCCTGTCGCTCGTCTTGACCCCCCCAGCGACGCGTGGCACGAGTGCCGCCCTTCGAAAAAACCGCCATGCAAGTCAACGTCGAAAAGCTTTCTCCCGTGCTGATGGAGTTTCAGGTGGAGGTCCCCGCGGACCGGGTCCGGAGCGAGGTCGACAAGGCCTATACGGCGCTCCAGCGGACGGCCCGGGTCCGGGGCTACCGGCCTGGCAAGGCGCCGCGCCAGGTGCTCGCGCACCTCTACGGCGGCCGCATCCACGCCGATGTCGCCCAGCGGCTCGTCGACGCCACGCTGAACCAGGCGCTCGCCGACAAGCAGGTGCAGCCCCTGTCCCAGCCGGCGATCGCGCCCACCGAGCTCCGCCCTGACGACGCGTTCTCCTACAAGGCCCGCTTCGAGGTCCGCCCCGACATCGCCGAGGTGAAGTGGGAGGGCTTCGAGGTGAAGCGCCCCTCGACGACGCCGAGCGACGAGATGATCGACGCCGAGATCACCGCCCTCCGGCGCGAGCACTCGACGCTGCAGGCGCCCGAGCCGGAGCGCCCCGCGGCGAAGGGGGATGTCGCGACGATCGCGTTCACCCTCGAGGTCGGCGGCGCGCTGCGCGACACGAAGGAGCAGGAGATCGAGACCGAGCTCGGCAGCGGCCAGGTCTTCAAGGAGATCGAGGACGCCCTCGCCGGGATGACGCCCGGCCAGTCGAAGGACGTACCGGTCACGTTCTCCGAGCAGCACTCCAACGCGGATCTGCGGGGCAAGCAGGCGACCTTCCACATCACGCTGAAGGATCTGCGGGAGCGCATCTTCCCTGAGGTGGACGATGAGTTCGCGAAGGACTGCGGCGACGAGAGCCTGTCCGCGCTCCGCGAGTCGCTCCGCAAGAAGCTCGAGAAGGAGCTGACGCAGCGGGCGAGCGACGCGGTCGCCGAGCAGCTCGTGGTGGAGCTCTGCAAGGCGAACCCGATCCCGGTCCCGCCGTCGCTCGTCGATCAGCAGGCGCAGCTCGCCGAGCGCGAGCTGCTCGCGACGGCGCGGAGGCAGGGGCAGCGCGTCGATCCCACGCCGGAGTTCCGCGCCCGCGTGCGGCTCGACGCCGAGATGAAGGTGCGCGCGGGCCTGGTCATGGCCGAGATCGCGAAGGCGAAGGCG
This sequence comes from Sorangium sp. So ce302, assembly GCF_051530145.1. GTDB lineage: Bacteria > Myxococcota_A > Polyangia > Polyangiales > Polyangiaceae > Sorangium > Sorangium cellulosum_B. Next base: position 4,686,787 of record NZ_CP150326.1, read on the forward strand.
GTCAGGATCACCGAGGCCGACCTCGAGAAGGGCTACGAGGAGCTCGCCGAGCAGACCGGCAAGAACGTGGCGAAGATCAAGGCGGAGTACCGCGAGCCCCAGAAGCGCGAGCTCTTCGCCGGGATGATCCTCGAGGACAAGATCCTCGACATCATCGAGGCTGCGGCGAAGGTCGCCGACGCGAGCTAGCTTCGCCCAGCAGCAGTCCGGCGCGGAATGGCCGGACTTCTGCACCGCACGCCGGCGCCTCAGCTCTGCTGCGCCGGCGTGCGCCGTTTGTCCAGGTCGCGCCTTTCGCGCTCTCGATCGACGTCGGGCGCGCGCGGCTGGATCGAGCGGGCCGCGGCGCGCCGCGTGTTCCGTGCGCCGCGCGGCGAGCGGCCGATATTTCCGGTAACCTCGGGCGCGTTCGGTCTTGCGATCGGACGCAGTCTGGCCCAGGAGTAGAGCCCCTGCCGCGCGGCAGCGAACCCCCCGGAGCACCGGATGACCCGACGAGTCGAAACCCGCACCCAAGCCATCGAGTTTCTCGAACGCGAGAAGGCCTACATCCTCCCGACGGTCACCGAGGTGACCCACCGCGGCGAGCGGGAGTGGAACATCTTCAGCCGTCTCCTCAAGGATCGCATCGTCTTCATCGGCACGGAGATCGACGACTTCGTCGCGAATGCCGTGATCGCGCAGTTCCTCTTCCTGGAGAGCGAGGATCCCGAGAAGGAGATCCAGGTCTACATCAACAGCCCGGGCGGCGTGGTGACGTCGGGGCTCGCGATGTACGACACGATGCAGTACGTGCGTTGCCCGGTGTCGACGATGTGCATCGGCCAGGCCGCGTCGATGGGCGCCGTGCTGCTCGGCGCCGGTCGCAAGGGTCGGCGCTTCGCGCTGCCGCACGCGCGGATGATGATCCACCAGCCGCTCGGCGGCGCGCGAGGCCAGGCGACGGACATCGAGATCCAGGCGCGCGAGATCAAGAAGATCAAGGAGACGCTGATCGACATCCTCGTCGACGCGACCGGAAAGAACCGGGACGAGCTGGCGAAGGACATCGAGCGCGACTTCTACCTGAGCGCGACGCAGGCCAAGGAGTATGGCCTGATCGACGAGGTCTTCCCGAAGCGGAACAAGTAGGTGGCCGCGCCGCCGCGTCCGGCGGGCGTGCTCGGGATGAAGGCCGGCGCGGCGTCGCCCCGGGCCGCGCCGCGGCGCGGCGTCGTGACGCCACGCCACGCCCCGCCGCTGTGGCGGGCGGGGCATTGCGCGCGGGCGCGCAGCAGCGGAGCACGCGGGCTCGGCGCTTCATGCGCCGCGCTGCGCTCGCTCGGTCCGCTGCTTTTCGCGCTTTTCGCGCGATGCGCGGCCGCGTCGGTGGCCGACCGCGGGGCGCCATCGGGTGATTCCCTGACTTTGGCCACAGGCTGGAGACCACCCCCGTTAGCTTGCGACGGTACGGGCACCGCACTAGAATCCGAGCGCGGCGTTTGGCTGCGCATCGCTGAAAATACAGGGGACGGTGGAAGCCGTTCCCGCCGCAAGTTGGAGGGGCCGCCGCCGCGGCGGGACCCCACCTCTCATTGAAGCGGTAGCGTCGGCAGACCGCACTGAGGGTCGAAGTGGAGCGAAGGCGGGACGATCACTCGAATGGCAATCTAAGCTGCTCTTTCTGCGGCAAGTCGCAGAAAGAGGTGAAGAAGCTCATCGCGGGCCCCACGGTGTACATCTGTGATGAGTGCATCGGGCTGTGCAATGACATCATCGCGGAGGAGGTCGAGAAGGACGAGCCGTACGCGGGGTCGACCCCGGTGCCCAAGCCCGCCGACATCAAAGCGACCTTGGACGAGTACGTCGTCGGCCAGAACCGCGCCAAGAAGATCCTCGCTGTGGCGGTGCACAACCACTACAAGCGCATCGACAGCCGGGTCTCCTCGGACGACGTGGAGCTGTCCAAGTCGAACATCCTCCTGCTGGGGCCGACGGGGTCCGGCAAGACCCTCCTCGCGCAGACGCTCGCCAAGATCATCAACGTCCCCTTCGCCATCGCGGACGCGACGACGCTGACCGAGGCCGGGTACGTCGGCGAGGACGTCGAGAACATCATCGTCCAGCTCCTGCAGAACGCGGATCACGACGTCGAGCGCGCGCAGCGCGGCATCGTCTACATCGACGAGATCGACAAGATCAGCCGGAAGAGCGACAACCCGAGCATCACCCGCGACGTCTCCGGAGAGGGCGTGCAGCAGGCGCTGCTCAAGATCATCGAGGGGACGATCGCCAATGTCCCCCCGAAGGGCGGACGCAAGCACCCGCAGCAGGATTTCCTGCAGGTCGACACGACGAACATCCTGTTCATCTGCGGCGGCGCGTTCGTCGGGCTCGACCAGATCATCCAGCGGCGCATCGGCCAGAACACCCTCGGCTTCGGCGCCGACATCAAGGCGAAGAAGGACTTCAAGCTGGGCGACCTGCTCAGCGTCGTCCAGCCGGAGGACCTCCTCAAGTTCGGGCTCATCCCGGAGTTCATCGGGCGCCTGCCGGTCGTGGCGACGCTCCACGAGCTGAACGAGGAGGCGCTCATCGACATCCTCACGAAGCCGAAGAACAGCCTGGTCAAGCAGTACCAGAAGCTCTTCGAGATGGACGGGGTGAAGGTCAAGTTCACCCGCGGCGCGCTCGTGGCGGTGGCTCGCCAGGCCCTCGAGAGGAACAGCGGCGCCCGCGGTCTTCGCGCCATCCTCGAGTCGGCGATGCTCGACATCATGTACGACGTCCCGTCCCGTACGGGGATCAAGGAGGTCGTCGTCAGCGAGGACGTGATCGTGAAGCACGAGCCTCCGCTCATCGTGTACACGAAGGAGGCGGAGCTCGCGTAGCGCTCGCCCCCCGGGGGGGCGGTGGGTCGGGGCGCAAGGCGGGGCCCGAGCTGCGCCTTCGCCCGCCGGAGGCTCCTCCGAGCGTGCCGGCGCCGCGTGTCCCTGGAGGGCAGCGGGACGAGCCGGCGGAAGTTCAGCATCAGATCAAGGTATTTGTGACAACCGAGGCGGGGGTGCCCCGACCTCCCGATACTCCCGGAAAGACGGCGGATGTTCTTCAAGAACGACAGTGATCGCGGCAAGAACGCACCCGAGCGCGGGATCGTCCCGTTGCTCCCGCTTCGCGACATCATCGTCTTTCCACACATGGTCTCGCAGCTGTTCGTCGGGCGTGAGCGCAGCATCGCCGCGCTCGACGAGGCGATGAACCGCGGCAAGGAGATCTTCCTCGCCGCGCAGCGCAACGCGAAGACGAACGATCCGACGCCGGACGACATCTTCGGCGTCGGATCGGTCGGCGCGATCATGCAGCTGCTCCGCCTCCCGGACGGCACCGTCAAGGTCCTCATCGAGGGCAAGCGCCGGGCGCGCATCCGCCGCTACGTCCAGAGCGATGCGTACTTCCTGATCGAATACGACGAGATCGTCGAGAGCTCGGTCGCGAGCGTCGAGGTCGAGGCGCTGATGCGCTCGGTCCAGTCGACGTTCGAGATGTACGTCAAGCTCAACAAGAAGATCCAGCCCGAGGTCCTGATGGCGGTGCAGGCCATCGACGAGGCCTCGCGGCTGGCCGACACCATCATCGCCAACCTGCCGACCATCAAGCTGACCGACCGGCAGGCGCTGCTCGAGATGGAGGAGCCGCAGAAGCGGCTCGAGCGTCTCATCGAGTTGATGCAGGCCGAGATCGAGATTCTCCAGGTGGAGAAGAAGATCCGGAGTCGCGTCAAGAAGCAGATGGAGAAGACGCAGAAGGAATACTATCTCAACGAGCAGATGCAGGCCATCCAGAAGGAGCTGGGTGGCGGCGAGCGCGACGAGTTCAAGAACGAGATCCAGGAGATCGAAGAGGCCCTCAAGACCAAGCGGATGAGCAAGGAGGCCGCCGCGAAGGTCAAGAAGGAGCTCAAGAAGCTGAAGATGATGCACCCCACGAGCGCCGAGGCGACCGTGGTGCGCAACTACATCGATTGGATCCTGGAGCTCCCCTGGTACGACAAGAGCGAGGAGCGTTATGACCTCGTCGAAGCCGAGCGGATCCTCGATGAGGACCACTACGGCCTCAAGAAGATCAAGGAGCGGATCCTCGAGTACCTGGCGGTCCAGGCGCTCACGAAGAAGCTCAAGGGCCCGGTGCTCTGCTTCGTGGGGCCGCCCGGCGTCGGCAAGACGAGCCTGGCGAAGTCGATCGCGCGCGCGACGGGGCGCAAGTTCGTGAGGCTGTCGCTCGGCGGCGTGCGCGATGAGGCGGAGATCCGCGGCCACCGGCGGACGTACATCGGCGCGCTGCCCGGCAAGCTGATCCAGTCGCTCAAGAAGGTCGGGACGAACAACCCCGTGTTCCTGCTCGACGAGGTCGACAAGATGTCGACCGACTTCCGAGGGGACCCGGCGGCTGCGCTGCTCGAGGTGCTCGATCCGGAGCAGAACCACACGTTCAACGACCACTACCTGGATCTCGATTACGACCTCTCCGACGTGATGTTCATCACGACGGCGAACACGCTCTCTGGCATCCCGGTGCCGCTCCAGGACCGCATGGAGGTCATCCAGCTCTCGGGCTACACGGAGTTCGAGAAGCTGAACATCGCGGTGAAGTACCTCGTGCCCCGGCAGCGGAAGGAGTGCGGCCTCGAGGACGTGTCGCTCGACTTCACGGAGGGCGCGCTCCGGACGATCATCCATCACTACACGAAGGAGAGCGGCGTGCGCTCGCTGGAGCGCGAGATCGCGAGCGTCTGCCGCAAGGTGGCCAGGCGGGTGGTGTCCGACGGCAAGGAGAAGCCGATCGAGGTCGTCGCGAAGAGCATCCCGAAGTACCTCGGCGTCCCGAAGTACCGGCTCGGCCGGCGCGAGGAGCGCGATGAGGTGGGCCTCGTGAACGGCCTCGCCGTGACCAATGTCGGGGGCGATCTGCTCCCGGCCGAGGCGACGGTGGTGCCGGGCAAGGGCAAGCTCGTGATCACCGGGCTGCTGGAGAAGGGGATGGAGGAGAGCGGGCACGCGGCGATGAGCTATGTCCGTTCGCGCCTCGACCGCCTCGGGCTCGAGGCGGACGTCTATCAGAAGGTCGACATCCACATTCACTTCCCCGATTTCGTCCGCAAGGACGGGCCCAGCGCCGGCGTCACGATGGTGACCGCGCTCGTCAGCTCGCTCATGAAGGTGCCTGTCCGGAGGGATCTCGCGATGACGGGCGAGATCACCCTGCGCGGGCGCGTGATGCCGATCGGCGGGCTCAAGGAGAAGCTGCTCGCGGCCCACCGCGGCGGCATCGCGACCGTCATCCTGCCGAAGGAGAACCGGAAGGATCTCCGGGACGTGCCGCGGCGGGTGCTGAAGGCGCTGCGGCTCGTGCTCGTCGAGCACGTCGACGACGTGCTCCGTGAGGCGCTCCTCCTGCCGGACTCCTATGCGATCTTCGGGCCGCCCAAGGGCGTCCTGGAGTACCGGGACGGCGAGCTCGTCACCGAGGCGGCGCCGGTCAAGGCGCCGCCGGCCGCGGCGGGCGAGCCGACGCCGGCCGCGCCGCCCGGCGCGTGAGCGCGGCGCCAGACAGCGTGAGCGGCGTGCGGATTCGTGCGCTCCGGGGTCAGCCGCGAGGCAGGCGAACGTACGCCGCAGCGAGCCGAACGACGCGGATGAGCCGGTAACGCATGAAGATGCGCCCCGCTATGGGCTGGCGGCGGCCGCAGAGACGGACTAGCTGTGCGTCGCAATGATTCGACGCGCACTGATTTCGGTATCCGACAAGACGGGATTGCTCCCGCTGGCCAGGCGGCTCGCGGAGAAGGGCGTGGAGATCCTCTCGACCGGGGGGACGCAGCGGGCGCTCGCGGACGCCGGCGTGCCGGTCATCGGGGTGGAGGCCTATACCGGCTCTCCCGAGGTCATGGATGGCCGGGTGAAGACGCTCCATCCGCGGGTGCACGGCGGCATCTTGATGCGCGGCGCGATCGACGACGAGGACCTCGCGCGGCTCGGCGGGGCGCCGATCGATCTCGTTGTGTGCAATCTCTATCCCTTCGAGGCGACCGTCCGGAAACCGGGGGTCACGCACCCCGAGATCATCGAGAACATCGATATCGGCGGGCCGTCGATGGTGCGGAGCGCGGCCAAGAACCACGCGCGCGTCGCGGTGGTGGTCGATCCGGCCGACTACGATGCTGTGCTCGCCGAGATCGACAGGCAAGGTGAGGTGTCGAGCGCCACCCGCCGCCGGCTCGCCACCAAGGCGTTTGCGCACACGGCGGCCTACGACGGGATGGTGTCCGGTTACCTCTCCTCACTCCCCGAGGAAGGTGAGCCGAGCGCCGCGGAGCGCGAGGCCTATCCGCGCTTCCTCACGCTCGCCCTCGAGCGGGCCTATCCGCTCCGGTACGGCGAGAACCCGCACCAGTCCGGCGCCTTCTATCGTGAGCGGGGCGCGGCCGCGGGGTCGCTCGCGCTGGCGGAGTCGCTCGGCGCGGGCGGCAAGGAGCTCTCGTTCAACAACCTCGTCGACGTGGACGCCGCGTTCGAGGCGGTGCGCGAGTTCACGCAGCCCGCCGCTGTGGTCGTGAAGCACACGAACCCGTGCGGCGTCGCGACGGGCGACAGCCTCGCGGCCGCCTACCGGACGGCGCGCGACGCGGACGCCGTGAGCGCCTTCGGTGGGATCGTCGCCCTGAACCGCGAGGTCGACCGCGCTGCTGCCGAGGTGCTCGTCGAGACGTTCCTGGAGTGCGTGGTCGCGCCCGCCTATACGCCCGAGGCGCTGGAGGTGCTCCGGACCAAGAAGAACCTCCGGGTGCTCGCCACCGGCGCGCTCCTGCCCGCGGATCACCGGGAGCTGACGTTCAAGCGCGTCGGCGGGGGCCTGGTGGTCCAGGAGCGAGATGCCTCGGCGGCCGGCGAGGTGCGCGGCGGCCGGGTCGTGACGAAGCGCGCGCCGGCGGAGAAGGAGATCGAGGCGCTCGATCTCGGTTGGCGCGTCTGCAAGCACGTGAAATCCAACGCGATTGTGCTCGCGATTCCCGGGAGGACGGTCGGGATCGGCGCCGGACAGATGTCGCGGGTCGAGAGCGTTCGCATCGCCTGCAGCAAGGCGGGCGAGCGGGCTCGCGGGAGCGTCCTCGCGTCGGACGCGTTCTTCCCGTTCCCGGACAACGTGGTGCTCGCCGCGGAGCACGGGATCACGGCGGTCGCGCAGCCTGGCGGCAGCGTGAAGGACGCGGAGGTCATCGCCGCGGCCGACGCGGCGGGGATCGCGATGGTGTTCACCGGGGCCCGGCACTTCCGTCACTGAGCTGGCCTGGCGCCGAGGTCCCGTCACGGAACCGGCCTCGCGCCTCCGTTCCGGGACGCGCGCGCTCCCCCTCCCTTGCGCCGGAAGGGTGGGTCACGCTCGCAGAAAAGTTGACCTTTGCGCCTTGACTGTGATGATGGTCAACGCTGCGCCTGGGCAAAGCGCTGTGCGCGGCGCGAAGGAGCGAGCTGTGGGCGGAATCAGCGAGACGTGCAGCGTGTGCGGGACCGGATTCGAGGTCCAGTTCCGGTACCAGATGGAGGAGAAGGATGGCGGCTTCTCCTTCTTCTGCTCGCAGAAATGCCTGGAAAAGAGCCAGCTCGGCGGGCAGGACGGCGCCGCGCTCGCCACGTGCGACGCGTGCGCGAAGCGGTTTCCGCCGGATCTCGTGTCCCAGGTGCTCTACGTCGCCGGGCGCCGGCACTACGCGTGCTCGCTGGGGTGCCGGACGCAGCTGGTCCGTGAGGCGAAGGGGGTGCGGCTCGGCGACATCGCGGCGGCGGCCGCGGCGCCGGCCGAGGGAGCAACGGCGACCGGTGACGAGGCGCCGCTGGCAGGAGGCGGGTCGCGCTCCGCCGTGGAGGCAGGTGAGCCGGCGCCGCCGGCGGCTCGGGCGAGCGCCCAGGGCGAGGCGACGGGGCGGGCCGCGCCGGTCGCGTCTGCCGCTCGCCCGGCGGAGCTCAAAGGGCAGGGCGCGGTCGCGGTGCCCCTGTCGCCGGCGGGGGGCGCGAAGCGGCCGGCGCAGCCGCCGCAGCGCCCGGCCGGGGTGCCCCGCTGTCTGGCCGTGTTCAACCACAAGGGCGGTACGGGCAAGACGACGACGGCCGTGAGCGTGGCGGCCGGGCTCGCGGCGCGCGACAAGCGGGTGCTCCTCGTCGACACCGACGCGCAGGGGAACGTCTCTGTCTCGCTCGGCGCGGGCGCGGAGCGGTCGCTCTATCACGTGCTCGTGATGGGGCTCCGGGTCGCGGACGCGACCAAGACGGTGCGACCGAACCTGGATCTCCTGCCGTCCAACGAGACGCTCGCCGCGGCAGAGCTCTACCTGGCAGGGCGCCAGAACCGCGACCGCGTGCTCTCGGATCGCCTCTCCGCTGCGGCGGCCGAGTACGATTACGTGGTGCTCGATTGCTCGCCGAGCCTGTCGTTGATGAACCAGAACGCGCTGGTGTTCGCCGACAGCGTGCTCGTCCCGGTCGCGTGCGACTATCTGTCGCTCGTCGGCGTCCGGCAGGTGATCAAGACGGTGAAGAACGTGAACGCGCTGCTGCATCACCCGGTGCAGATCTGGGGCGTGCTGCCGACCTTCTACGACGGCCGCGCGAAGATCGCGCGCGAGGCGGTGAGCACGATGAAGCAGCACTTCGGGGAGCGCTGCCTCGCGCCGATCCGGCAGGCGATCAAGGTCAAGGAGGCGCCCGCGCAAGGGCAGACGATCTTCGAGTACGCGTCGGGAACCCCTGCCGCGGACGACTACCTCGCGGTGGTCGATTGCATCATCGAGAGCCGCGAGCGCGGCACGGCGGGCCCCGAGGCAGGGGCGGCGCGCGAGGGGACAGCGTGGAGCGTCGACCGGGGGGACGCGGCCACCGAGCGGCCGGGCGCCGCGGCGGCGGGGGCGTGAAGGGACCCGCGGACGCGGAGTCCCGCTGGATGAAGGGACCCGCGGACGCGGAGTCCCGCTGGATGAAGGGACCCGCGGATGCGGGGGTTCGCTGAATGAAGGGCCCGCAGTCGCGGAGCCTCGACCGGGCAGGGGAGCTGGAGGAAGCAATGAAAAGCGAAGGCGATCTCGGGGGCGCCGCGCGGGCGCTGCTCGATCGCGACGAAGTGGAAGGTGTTTTGTCCGGGGCGTTCTATACGTCCGCGGAAGCGCCTCGCGTGCGCGCGAAGGCCCGGACGAGCGGCGCCGCATCCGAGCCGGGTGCTGCGCCGGCGCCGGAGCGACCGCAGCACTACAAGGTCATCTGTATCTCGATGTACACCGAGGATCTCGAGCGGCTGGACGAGATGGTCAGCTCGCTCAAGGCGCGCGGGATGACCAAGGCCAACAGGAGCGCGCTGATCCGGCATGCGCTCTCCCAGGTGGACCTCGACAAGATCCCGAAGGGGATTTAATCCCTTCTTCCAGGAGACTTCGACAGGACGCAGGGCGCGACGTCCGCATTTCCATCATCGTGCGGCGGGCGCCGCCGGCTCCGGGGGGCCCTGAGCGGTGCCGTGGGGGACCCGCGGGCCGGCCGGCTTTCCCGAGCCGGCGAGCGGCGGAGGGCCCCTGCACAGGCGCCGGCGCTCGCGGCGTCGTGGCGCTGCGCCTCGTCCCCCGGCCGCCTCGCCGCGGGCATGCGGCGTGCTTGACGTGCTAGAGTCGAGGTCTACCAGAGAGGGAACATGGACCAGAACTACGTAGGATACGGGACCCGCTCGTCGGTGCTCCGCGCCGGTGCCGAGTCGCGCGAGCGCTTCATCGTGCGAACGTACAACCACCTGTTCGGTGCGATCGTACTCTTCGCTGCGATCGAGGTCGCGCTGTTCAAGACCGGCGTCGCCTCGGTCATCGCCAGGGCGATGATGGGCACGAGCTGGCTGCTGGTTCTCGGGGCGTTCATGCTCGTGAGCTGGCTGGCCAGCCGCGCGGCGCACACGTCGGTATCGAAGCCGGCGCAGTACGCCGCGCTCGGCGGCTTCGTGCTCGCCCAGGCGATCGTCTTCGTGCCGCTGCTCTACATCGCGGACATGGTCGCTCCTGGCGCGATCCAGAGCGCTGGGCTCGCCACGATGGCCGGCTTCGCCGGGCTCACCGCGATCGCGTTCGTGACCCGCAAGGATTTCTCGTTCCTTGGGGCTCTCCTGCGCTGGGGCGCCATCTGCGCGCTCGTCCTCATCGCGGCAGGCGCGCTGTTCGGCTTCCAGCTCGGCACCTTCTTCAGCGTCGCCATGGTCGCGTTCGCTGGGGCCGCCATCCTGTACGACACGTCGAACATCCTGCACCACTTCCCCGAGGACCGGTACGTCGGCGCCGCGCTCGAGCTCTTCGCGTCGGTCGCCATGCTGTTCTGGCACGTGCTCCGCCTCTTCATCAGCTCCCGCGACTGAGCGGGGCGCACCCGCTTCGGATACGGGCCCACCTCGACGTTTTCGGTGCTCGGCGTACAAGAGTACGCCTGCGCGCCGAAAACGCCGATCTGGGCCCGTCTCCTGTGCGGGTGCACCCCGCTCGGGTGGCGTTCGTTGCGGAGAAGGACTCGGGGGGGCGTCCGTCGCAGAGAAGTGAGGAGAGGGGGCGTCCGTCGCAGAGAAGTGAGGAGAGGGGGCGTCGGTCGCAGAGAAGTGAGGAGAGGGGGCGTCAGGAGCCGAAGAGGGTCTGTAGCGCTCTTGTCAGCGAGAAGAGCATGAGAGCTGCCAGGGCGAGGATGCCTGCCAGCGCCAGGAACAGGCCGGCGTAGAAACGAAGATTGGAGGGCGGCGCGCCGCCCTGCGTTCGCGCTGCGAGGTGGGCGCGCAGCAGGTCGAGGTTGCGCGCGTTCGCCTTGTAGGTCGCATCGAAGAGATCGCCGACGAGAGGGACCGTGCCGAGCAGCGTCTCGAGGCCCACGTTGAGCACCATGCGCAGCACCGCGGAGGCGGGGAGACGGTAACGCGTCGCCGCGAGCACGATGTAAATCGAGAGCGCGAAACCGATGAGATCGCCGACCCCAGGGATCAACCCGATCACGGCGTCGTAGCCGACCCGGTAGCCGACTCCAGGGATACGGATGGAGTTGTCCAGAAAATGCCCGAGGGCGTTCAAGCGTCTTAGCCGCTCGTCCTCGAGATCAACGACCTTCAGCGGGGCGAGGGGCGGCACGGGCATGGCGGACCCATCTCTGCGAAGCGGATCAGACATCCCTTGCAGTTTACTTCTCGCCCCCTCCAACGGCGACTCAAGAGAGACCGCGGGGCGGCGTCGCAGGGACACGCGGCGCGGCGGGCGAGGATGGGGCAGGAGCACGTCGCCTCGGGAGGGGGCCGTGGGCGGGCGGGCGCTGCCGCCATTGCGGCGACGGCGCCGTGATCCATGCTGGCGCCTGCCATGCCGAGCCCGCGCGCCCTGGTTCGCAGCTCCGGAGCGCGCCGAGCGCTGCTCGGCCTCGCCAGCGCGCTGCTCGGGACGCTCGGCGGAGACGCGGCGCGCGCGCAGGGAAGGTACGAATCCGCGCTCCTCGGCGGGCGATCGGCGCTCCTGGGGGGCACGGGGGTCGTGCTGGGCGTCGACGGCGCCGCGCCCTTCCTGAACCCGGCCACGATCGTCCGAATCGAGGACCGGAACATCGCGTTCTCGTCGGCGTTCTTCCGCTACGCGCACCGCACACTGCAACGGTGGCACCAGCCAGGTCCGGTCGACCCCGGCCTGTACGGCGATCTCCGGCTCGATCGCACGTCGGTGAGCGATCATGGGCTGGACAGCCTCCCCGACGCGACATGCTATTTCTTCAACTGGAAGAGCGGCGCACGAGGCGCGGATTCGACGCGGGTGCGGGTCGGCCGACAGGTCGTCGCCGCCTGCCTCGGCAAGACGGAGGAGAACGAGTTCGGGTTCGACGCGCTGCGATTCTCGGGGGAGTCCGCCTCGCGGCGCGTGAGCCAGGCGCAGGCGCTCCGCTACGCGTGGGGTCGCTTCAGCGCCGGTCCTTCGTGGAGCTACAGCGCCACCTCGCGCCTCGCCGTGGGCGCCTCGCTCTCGCTCGTGCGCACCCGCTACACGAGCTCGCTCGGCGTCGCCAGCCTCGTGGAGGACACCAGCGCGGGCTCGGCGAGCAGCGCGACCTACCAGGCCGCGCTCTCGGGCGATTCATGGGACCTTCTCGCGCACATCGGCGTCACGTACCGGCTGAACCGGGTGTTCTCGGCCGGGATCAGCCTGCGGACGCCCAGCGTTCATGCCGTCGACTCCCTGGACGCGAGCTACGTCGACACGCGCGCCGACGGGACGGCGGCGGCGCGCTACTGGGCCGGTGAAGGGGAGTTCGTGGCCCCCTCTCCAGCCCGCGTCGCGGTCGGCGCGAGCGCGGAGTGGAGCAGGCTGCGGCTGGAGCTCGACGGCTTCTTCTACATGGGCCAGCGCGAGTTCGCGCGGATCGCCGCCGATCGTGAGGAGATCGCGATCGCCGGGGGCGCGGTGACGAGCCGGGCGCGGGGCCGCCTCGACATCGTCGAGGCGGCGGCGCCCATCGTCAACGTCGGGCTCGGCGCCGAGGTGTTCCTCACGCGCGATCTCAGCGTCGTGGGCGGCGTCGCCTCCGATTTCAACGCGCTGTCGAGCCTGCGAGGCCCCATGTCCGCCGAGTCGAAGCTCTTCTTCGAGCGGATGAGCGGCGCCCACGCGTCGCTCGGGTTGGTCTCCTATACACGGTACGGCGATCTCGTGTTCGGCGCGCGCCTCGATTACGCCGCCGGGCAGATGGCGGCCGTCAACGCGTTCGCGTCGCCGGTGCGGCTGGATCCCATCGACTGCAGCGAGATCGGCGCGACCCTGGTGCTCGCCGGGAGGATCAGCCTGCGCACCGTGGAGGACGTGGCGCGCGAGATCGGCGACGCCGTGGAGGGCTCGGCCGCCGCGCCCCCCGAGCGGACCAGGCCGAGGGAGCCGATGCGGGCGCCTGATCGAGAAGACTGAGCGGCGACGCGCGCGCCGCGGATGATCGATCGGGCGCCGCGCTCGTCCGGCGCGAGGATCTGCGCCCGTAGCTGCGCCTGAGGCCGCTCCCACGCCGCGGCGCCGCGGCGCTCACGCCGCCCCGGCGTCCCGCGGGCGCACCCCGGCGTGCTCCGCGAGGGCCTCGGCCTCCGCGAGCGCCTCGGTCTCCGCGAGGGCCTCGGCCCCGGCGAGCGCCTCGGCGTCGCCTTGCTCCCTCAGGCGCTCGAACGCCGCGAGCGCCGCCGGCGCGATCGCCGAGAGCCAGCGCCGGCTCGCGGCGTCGAGCCGCAGCTCCTCGCGGAGCCGCTCCACCTCGCCAGCGCCCGCGGTGCCCGGGCTCGCCGCCGCGCGGCACACGTCGGCGAGCAGCTCGTCGCGCGCGTTGAGCGGCAGGTCCGCGTCCCGCTCGGTGAGGCGCGCCGCCCCGGCGATGTCGCCCTCCCGTGTCCGCAGGGCCAGCGCCACCCGCAGCCTGGCCCTCTCCAGGAACGGGTACGACGCATACCGCTCGGCGAGCAGCGCCATCTCGGCGCGCGCGTCGGCGCTCCGGCCCATCGCCGCGAACACGAACGCGCGCTCGGCCAGGAGCGCAGGCAGCAGGATGTCCGCCGCCATCGCGCGCGCCGCGTCGGTGTTCAGCCGCGCGAGCCCCGCCTCGCACGCCGCGAGCGCCGCGAGCAGCTCCCCTTGCCGGTCCGACAGCTCGGCGAGCGCGAGGTACGCCTGCGCCGCGGCCGCGGGCGCCTTGGTCCGCGTGAGGGCCTCGAGCTCAGCCTTCCCGCGCTGCGCCTCGCCCTTCGCGATCGCGACCTGGGCGGCCACGAAGCGCTGCGAGAGCTTGCGCGTGCGCACCGCGTTCACCAGCACCGCACCGACGAGCATCACGATGAAGAAGACCGGAAATGCCAGGACGATCGCGAGCGGTCCGAAGATCGGCTCCGCTGGCAGACGCTCGACCTCGGGCGCCACCCGCGGCGCCTGATCGGAGTTCAAGAGCTGCCACACCCCCAGGAACACCATCACCAGGGCCAACCACAGAAGCAAAATGCGGCGTGCCGCCTTCGCCACCGGCTGGCGGTTGCTCCCGGCGCGCCCCTCCGCGGCGGCGCGCGCGGAGGCGTCGGCGCGGTCCACCTCCGCGCGCGACAGCTCCTCCACCCCGCCCGCTGCCAGCGCGGGGGCGCGCATGAACGGCGCCGCCTCGGGCGAGATGCGCGCCGCCCAGTCCGCCGCCGAGAGCTCGCCTCCGGCCTCCGGCTCCCGCTTCGCGCCGGTGCGGTAGACCGAGCTCGCCTTCGCCTTCAGCATGCGCTGGTACGCCCGGACGAGGGCGCGCTCGCGCGGGCGCGTGTGCTCGACGAGGAGGCTGCGTTCGCGGAGCAGGTGCGCCCGCAGCGCCTCCCTGTCGCCCGAGCGCTCCAGGAGCACCGCGGCCGCGAGCTCCGCGCGGGCGAGCACCTCGGGCGACGCGAGGGCGCTCGCGCGCACGATCTCGATGTCCGCCGCGGCGCCGTCGCGATCGCCCGTCGAGGCGCGGAGCAGGGCCCTCAGTGAGCGCGCCGCGGCGATCGTCGCGTGCTCCAGGTGAAAGGCGAGCGGGTCGGTGCGGCGGGTCACCGCAGCGTCGGCGCGGACGAGCGCGCCCGCGAGATCGCCGCGCTGCATGGCAGCGAGCGCGCGCTGGACGTCGATGACGCGCAGGACGTAGCGCGAGCGGCACGTCTCTTCCGCGTAGTCGAGCAGCTCGGCGGCGTCCTCGCGCTGGCCGGAAGCCGCGAGGTTGTACGCCTTGTTGACGACCTGCACGGCGACGCTCATCGAGCGGGTGCGGAGCCCGATCGCTATGATGAGCGCGCCGGCCATCCCGAACGGCAGCCCGGCCGCGACGCTGCCGAGCCCCATCGCGCTCACTCCCGCGCCGAGCACCGCCATCACCCCGCCGAGCGCGATCTGCCGGTTCGCCATGCGGCGCGCCGCGTGCGGTGTGATCCCGAACCTTGCAGGCAGCTCTCTCGCCATCGCGCGAGCGTAAGAGACCGCCGGCCGAGCGGGCCAGCAGATCTCGCGGGTACGGCGTGGCCCTACCGGAGCCCGCGCCTCGTCGCGCCCGCGCCGTGAGCTCCGTCCGCCGCGCGCGCGACCGCGCGACCGCGCGCCGCGCGCTAGGGCAGGGGCGCCGGCGGGTCGATCGGCTCGACGCGCACCCGCTCCTCGTAGAGCGCGCCGCCCTCGCCGATGTCAGTGGTGCGCGCGGTGATCAGCGCGTTGGCGCAGCGGCCGTCCCGGAGGTGGCCTCCCTTCGGGAGGAGCGCGACGTCGCGGCGCTGGGCAGGATCGTGGCGGAGCAGCGCCGTCATGGAGCCGACGCGCGACGTGATCCGGCAGGCGCCGCCGTCGGGCACGCCGCCGGCCGCGTCCGGGTGGACCGTGACGACGGCCGGACCGTGCTGGGGTCGCGCCCACTGCGACGACTGGGACTTCTCGGTGGAGAGCGCCATGAGCAGCAGCGGGAATTCGCTCGCGTCGGGATCCACGCGCTCCTCGGGCGCCTCGGTGATGAGGTTGACCCGGCCGCTCGGGGTCGGGAACTTGCGGTCCTCGAACAGCACCTTCGGCGCCAGCGGGTTGCGCACCGGCCCGCGCTCCAGCGTCTCGAGCGTGACGCCGAGCGGCGCGAGCCTGGGCTCGGTGACCCGCCGCTTCCAGTCGCGGGCGCTGCCGTCGAGCACGCCGCCGAGGCCCACGCGCCGCGCGAGCGCCTGCATGATCTCGAGATCGGCCTTCACCCCGGCCGGGGGCGGGACCACGGGCGTGGCGACGCCGAGGTAATGGTGGCCGTAGGCGCCGACCACGTCGTCCGCCTCGAGGAGCGTCGTCGTGGGCAGCACGAGGTGGGCGATCCGCGCCGTGTCCGTGAGGAAGGAGTCGACCACGACGACGAACTCACGCGTCCGGAGCGCCTCCGCGACGGTGTCGGACTCGGGCAGCATCGCGACCGGGTTGCCCGCGGTCACCCAGACGGCGCGGATCGGCGGGTCGCTCATCCCGAGCACCTCGCGCCCGAGCAGGGGCTCGCAGACGGTGCGGGGCGCCGGGCGCTCGCCCTCGAACGGCGAGAGGTCGAACGCGCGGCGCCGCTTGAAATAGAACGAGACGCCGCCGCCCGGGATGCCGAGGTTCCCGCTCACCGCCCCCAGCGCGTCGAGGGCGCGCACGATCGCACCGCCCGTGGTGCGCCGGCCCATGCCCCAGCCCACGAGGATCGCCGTGGGCCTCTCGGCGAGGCGGCGCGCGAGGTCCAGGGCCGCGCGCTCGGGCACGTCGGCCTCGCGGCACCACGCGGCGACCGAGCTCCGGCGCGCGAGCGCGCGGAAAGCGTCGAGGTGATCACAGTAGTCCGCGGCGCGCGGGTCGGCCCACCCCTCGTCGAAGAGCACGCGCGCGACGGCCATCGCGAGCGCGAAGTCGCCGCCGGGGCGCGGCTGGTAGAACGCCCCGCAGAGCGACGCCGTCCTGTGGTGCACCGGATCGATGAGCACGAGCTCCGCGCCGCGCGCCTTCGCCTCGCGCAGCACCGGGAGCGTGTGAGGGCTCGAGGTGAAGACGTTCTTGCCCCAGAGGAGGATGTGCCGGGCGCTCCGGAGATCGGCGAGGTCATGGCTGTCCTCCTCCCCGAAATCGGCGAGCTGCGCGGCGTCGCCCGCGCCGGAGCAGATGTCGCCGCGCTTGACCGTGACCGGCCCGAACCGCGCGAAGAACGCGTCGGCGATCCCCGTGAGCATCCCGAGCGAGCCGCCGCTCCGGTAATGGAAGATCGCGGCCGGACCGGACTCGCGCCGGATCGTGAGGAGCTGCTCGGCCGCGGTGTCGAGCGCTTCCTCCCAGGAGACGGGCGTGAGCTCGCCGCCCTTGCGGAGCAGCGGCGTCGTCAGCCGCTCGGGCGAGTACTGGGTCTCCAGGAAGCGCGACGTGCGGTAGCAGAGGAAGCCCCGCGTGATCGGGTGGTCCGGGTCGCCGCCGAGGCGCACGACGCGGCCGTCCTCCACGGTGGCCACGATGCTGCAGGCGTCGGGGCAGTCGCGGTTACAGGTCGTCTTGCGGAGCTCCTGCATGTCGGCAGCGTAGATCGGGCCTGCGGGGCGGTACACCCGCCCCGCCCCCCGGATGTCCGTCCGGACCTGGCCGGGCTTCCGCGCCGCGCCGGGGCGGCCCCGCGCGCTGGATCAATCGGCCGCGAGCCGCTCGGGCGCGTACTCCCGCGAGTCGTCGCCCGAGACCTCCTGAGCGATCGCCCGCAGCTGCTCGTAGCGCTCGCGCAGGAGCGACCACAGCCGATCGCGGATGTCCCTCGAGTCGAGCCGCTCCGGCGGGCGCGTGTTGCTGAGCAGCCACTTCGCGGTGCTGTTCAGCTGCGTCAGCTCCTCCCTCGTGATCGGGATCCGGCTCTGCACGTGGCTCCACCGGTCCAGGATGAGGTTGGTGATGGTGGCCGTCGCGCTCGCTGGATCGCCGGCGACGAGCGCGCGCCGGACGATGCCGAAGGTCTCGGGGACGATGCTGCGCGGGAAGTACACCTCGGCGGTGGCGATCGTCGGGCGCAGCACGCCGTAGAGCAGATCGAGCTTCTCGACGACCTCGGGCGGCGGCGCGCTCTCGGGCTGCATGCGCGTCACCGCGTAGTCGAGCGCCATCGCGAGCTCCGGCAAGCTGCGGATCGTGTCGAAGCGGGACTTCGGCAGCCGGCGCCGGTGGCGCGCCGGATCGCGCGTGACGGACTGCACGGCGCGCCGGACGATCGCGAGCACCCCGCTCGCGTCGCCGCGAAAGGCCTGCACGTTGGCCGCGGGCAGGTCGCTCGCCGGCATCGCGTACCGCTCGTAGCGCTCCCGATCCAGGCTCTCGTCGCCCCGGGCCCGCGGGTCGGCCTGCAGCGGCGCGGCGCCGGCCGACGAGGCCGCTGCGATCTGCTCCGGGCCCGCCTGCTGCGGCTCTCCGGCGCCGGCAGGCTCTCCTGGAGAGGGCGCCGCCGCGTCCTGCATCGTCCCTCCCGGACCAGGCACCGGCCCCGATGTCGTGCTCTGGGCGGTGCTCTCGGCCTCGAGCGGTGTGGACCGGAGCGCTGGATCCCGCAGCGCCTCGAGGTCGTCTCGCGCACGCGTCATCTCGGCCATCGTACGTAAGTCGGCACTTCGGCACAAGATCCGCAGGCGCTCGAGCGCGCTCGCGCGGGGCTCCGGTCTGCAGCGTCCATGGCGCGCCGCAGGCGCCGCCTCGCCCACCGGTGTCATCGCGTCCCGCAAGCGTCACCCCGCACACACACGAGCGGAGGGGTGACCCGCGATGGATCCTCCGCCTTCCGCGTGGATCACGCGTCGAGCGCGTCCCAGAAGGTGCGCAGATCGTCCGAGAGCGGCGCCTCGATGCGCACGCGTTCGCCTGTCATCGGGTGCGTGAGCTCCAGGCGCGCGGCGTGGAGGGCGTGACGATCGAGCTCGAGCGCGCGGCGGTCGTCGTCGGTGAGCACGCCGTCGGCGCCGCGCGCGAACATGGCCTCGTCCGGGCCGTAGAGCTTGTCGCCGACGAGCGGCAGGCCGCTCGCCGCGAGGTGGACCCGGATCTGGTGCTGCCGGCCGGTCTCGAGCGTGCAGCGGACGAGCGCGTAGCGCCGGCCAGTGAGGGGATCGGCGCGGCGGCCCAGCACCTCGCACGCGGTGGCCGACGCGAGGCCGCGGCCCGGCAGCGCGACCCGCATCTTGACCTTGTAGCGGCTCGCGTCGTCGAGCTCGAGCGGCAGCTCGACCCGGAACGTATCGTGCTCGGGCCAGCCCCAGGCGATCGCGGTGTAGCGCTTGACGACGCCGGTGCGCTCCTCGAACTGCGCCTTCACGGTCCGGTCGGCCTCGGGCGTGCGGCAGAGCAGCAGCACGCCGCTCGTCTCCCGGTCGAGCCGGTGGGCCAGGAACAGCCGCTCGTCGGGGCGCGCGGCCTCCATCATCTTGATCACGGTGCTCTTGTGGTACCGCGCCGTGGGGTGCACCGGCAGGCCCGCCGGCTTGTCGATGGCGAGCAGCGCGCCGTCCTCGTGAAGGACCGGGATCGGGGTGTCGGGCGCCTGCTCGTCCCATGGCTCGCGCCAGAGGAGGATGCACTGCTCCGGCCGGACGCGATCGCTGCCGCGCAGGCGCCGCGCCTCGGGCGAGTAGGCGCCGCGGGCGACGATCTCGGCGGCGCGCGTGCGGCTCGTCCGCTTGAGCTGGGTC
Source organism: Sorangium sp. So ce302 (assembly GCF_051530145.1). Lineage (GTDB taxonomy): Bacteria > Myxococcota_A > Polyangia > Polyangiales > Polyangiaceae > Sorangium > Sorangium cellulosum_B. The sequence continues at coordinate 4,706,041 of NZ_CP150326.1, forward strand.
TGTACGAACCGGTCGAGCCGCATGCCGGCCGACTCCGGCGGCACGCGCAGCACGGTGACGACCGAACCCTCCGGCACCTCCGCGGGGCGCACCACCGGCGTGCCGCGGCCGAAGGGGCCGCTCGTGCCGGCGAGCTCTCGCGCGCTGATCCTGGTCATGGGTCGAGCTGGCCTTCGCCTTTAGCAAAAGCGCCGGCCTGTGGCGCGGAAAAGGGGCGGCGCGCGCTGGCGCGCGCCGGCGCATGTTCACTGAGGGACGAGGATCTCGCAGGGGAAGTCGAACGAGATCTCCTGCGCGTCCTTGAGCCGCTCGCAGGCGTCGCCGACGAGGGTGAGCCGGGTGGCGCTCTCCATGGTCCAGCCGTTCTGCGCGTCGTAGGGCACGGGCGTGCCGTCGAGGAGCACCTGGCCGAGCGACGCGTTGCGGAGGTCGACCTCGATCGAGCCCTGGAGGTCGAACGTGCAGCTCTTGACGCCGGCGATGGCCGCGTTGAGCTCGTCCTCCAGGGCGGACGCGTCGGTGGGGTCCGGCGTGTAGTACGTGGCGGTGCCGCCGGCGTTGGCGTAGGTGCCTGCGCCGGCGAAGCAATCCTCGTTCGTGCCGCTCTGGGGCCGCTGGACGGGCTGGCCCGCGCCGGCGTTCGCCACGTCCTGCAGGTGCTGCGCGAGCGCGCCCGATCCGAGGCCGAAGACGAACGTGCCGATGCCCTGCTCGTAGGCGTCCTGCACCGCGCCGACGACGTCGTCGCGCGCGCACACGGCCGCCACGTCGTCGCAGCGATCGGGCTCGCCGTCGGTGACGAACAGGATGTACTTGGGGCCAGGCTCCGGGAACGCGAGGAGCTCCGGGACGACCGTCTCGTTGAACGTCATGGCGGTGGGCGTCTCGAGCTTGCCGGGCGGCACCGTGGAGGCCTCGTTGTAGGCGGCGGAAATGGCGGCGTGGTGGTTGAGGGCGATGCCGTCGGCCCTGGCGAGCAGCGGGCACTGCATGTTCTCGATCCCGGTGAACGTCACGAAGCCGAAGCGCACCCTGTCCTGCAGCCCGTCGACGACGCTGAGCACCGCAGTCTTGAGCGGATCCCAGAAGCCGCTGCCGTACATGCTGCCCGAGCGATCGACGACGATCATCACGGTCGGCGTCTGCGGCTCGAACGTGATGTCGAGCTGTTGGCATGCGCCGCCGCCGCCGCCGTCCGTGCCGCTCGAGTTGTGCGAGCCGGCGAAGTCGAGCCCCGCGCCGCCTTCGCCGAAGCCGGAGCCCGAACCGGAGCCGGCGCCGCTGCCGCCCGCGCCACCGCTCCCACCGCTGCCGCCGATGCCGCCGGAGCCCTGGGACGAACCGTCGCCGTCGTTCTTGCCGCCACAGCTCACGGCGACGCCGGTGACGAGGAGGGCGAGGAGCAAGGAAAGCCTGGGAAATTTAAGGATGCTGCTCATGGAGAAATAATACACAGGCCCGGATGGGGCGTCTTCGCCATGCAGGGCCCTGGATGTAGGGCCCTGGAAGTGGATGTGGCGCGGATGGAAAGTTGCTCCAAAACGGCGCGCGTGGCGCTGCCCCTGCGGCGACACCCGAGCGCTGGCCAGCGTTCAGCGCCGCTGTGGGTTCGGAAGCCGCGCTGTACGCGCCCCGGTTCGTGCTACACACGGCGCCCGCATGGACATCCTCTTCGCTGCGTCCGAGATCGCGCCCATCGTCAAGGTCGGCGGCCTGGCCGACGTCGTGTCGTCGCTCTCGAAGGCGCTCCGGCTGCTCGGGCACAAGGTGACGATCGCGCTGCCGCGCTACCAGGCGCTCGACTCGAGCGGGCTGATGATGGCGCGCCGCCTCACCCCGATGCCGCTCGAAATCGATGCGAAGGTGTCGCCGGGCGGGCCGATCCAGGTGACGCTCTTCGACGGGCGGCTCAGCACGGGCGTGGAGCTCGTCGTCCTCGACGTACCAGGCTTCCACGATCGGCCTGGCATCTACGGCGAGGAGGGGCGCGACTACGAGGACAACGCGCGCCGGTTCTCCCTGTTCTCCCGCGCCGTCGTGGAGCTCGTCCGCCAGCGCGCCCGGTCGGGCTCGCCGTTCGATATCGTCCACGCCCACGACTGGCCCACCGCCATGGTGCCGTACCTGCTCCGCCACCAGCACTCCGCGCCTGGCCGGACCGTGCTGACCCTCCACAACGCCGCGCACCAGGGCCTCTTCCCGAAGGACGCGCTCCCGTACCTCGGCCTCGACGACGACCACTTCCGGCCCGAGCGGCTCGAGTTCTACGGCCAGCTCAATTTCCTCAAGGGCGGCATCCTGGCCGCGGACGCGCTCACCACCGTCTCGACCACCTACGCGAACGAGATCCTCACGCCGAAGCAAGGCGAGCGCCTCGACGGCGTGCTCCGCACCCGGGCGAACCAGCTGTCCGGCATCGTCAACGGCATCGACTACGCCGTCTGGAACCCGATGACCGATCCGGCCATCATCGCCCGCTACGACGCGGAGGACGTGAGCAACAAGGGCCGCTGCAAGAGCGCGCTCCTCCAGGAGCTCGGGCTCGAGATCCGGCCGGATCGCCCGCTCCTCGTGTCCATCGGCAGGGTGGTCGCACAGAAGGGAAGCGACCTGCTCGCGAACGCCATGCCGAAGATCCTGAAGGGCGACGTCAGCGTCGTCGTGGCCGGCGAGGGCGACGCCGAGCTCATGGAGAAGCTCTCCGCCGCCGCGGCCAAGGCGCCCGAGCGGGCGAAATTCCTCGGCGGGGTGAGCGAGGCCGTCGTGCACCGGCTCATGGCCGCGGCCGACCTCGTGGTCGTGCCGTCGCGCTTCGAGCCGTGCGGACTCGTGCAGCTGTACGCGCAACGCTACGGCGCTGCCCCGGTGGCGTGCAGGACCGGAGGCCTCGTCGACACGATCGTCGACATCGACGCCGCCCTGGAGACCGGCACGGGGTTCCTGTTCGACAAGCCGACGGCCACGTCGCTGCTCGGCGGCGTCCAGCGCGCCCTCGCGGCCCTCACGTCGCCGCGCTGGCCCGCGGTCCAGCGCCGCATCATGCGCCTCGACCTCGGCTGGGACCGCCCCGCGCGCCGCTACGTCCAGGTCTACCGCCAGGCCCTCGCCAGCTGAGCGCCGCGCCGTCGCCGAGCGCCGCGCCGTCGCCGAGCGCCGCGCGCGGTCGCGAGGCGCTGCGCGCGGAACGGAAGCGGCTCGGGGCACCGCGTGAAGGCGCGGCCCGATCGAGATCAGGCGCCCTCCGCGCGACAACGTGTCGCATTGGCGCGGGGCAGGAGCCTCGCCTATAGGAGCGGCCGTGCTGGCCAGAGCCGTCGCCTGTGTGGTGCTCCTGCTGTCGCTCGCGGTGCACCCGAGGGCCGCGCGCGCGTCGGCCTGCTGCGGTGCGGGCCACGGCATGGCCCAGTGGCTCGCTCCCTCGGAGCGCGCCGCGGCGAGCTTCTCCGTCCGGCTCACCGAGCAGCTCGGGACGTGGGCGGTGGACGGAGTCTTCGACGTGTCCGGCGAGGGCGTCTACCACCGCGAGCTGAGGGCCGAGGCCGGGTGGCTGGTGCGGGCCGGGGATCACCTCCAGCTCGCCGTCTCCGTCCCGATGATGGTCACCTGGAGCGGGGTGGGGCTCGGCGTGACGGCGTCTGGCGGCGGGCCGGGTGACCTGGGCGCGGCAGCCAGGATCGACCTCATCGATGGCGCGGCGTCGCCGTGGATCCCGTCCGCCGCGTTCACGCTCGGCGTGACGCTCCCGACCGGGCGCGGCCCGAGCACCGGGACGGCGCCGCTCGACGCCGGCGTGAGCGGCGCGACCGGCGCGACCGGCGCGCGCGCGATGGGCGTCGACATGACGGGCGCCGACACGACCGGCCTCGGGGTGGCCGAGATCCGGCCGGGGATCATCTTCGAGAAGTCGTGGGGCTCGTTCCACGCGCTGCTCTCCGCCTCGACCAGCGTCCGCACCAGCTACCGTCTCCCCGACGGCGACGCGGCGCGGTCCGCGCCCCGCGTGCAGATCCTCGCCGCGGCGGGGCCCGCGTGGCCCTCCGGCGCCTCGCTCTCCGTGGGCGCGCTCCACGAGCGCGAGGGCGAGCCGCGCGAGGATGAGCCTGGCCCGGGCCCCCGCAATCCCATGGGAAAGGCGCGCGTGCGGACGGCGCTGCTCGCCGTGCTGGCCCACGACATCGGCGCGCGCTGGACCGCCGTCGGCAACCTCCAGGTGGACGTGCCGATCTCCGGGATCGGCCGCAACGAGGGCGCGTTCGCCGCCCTGTCCGCAGGCCTCCGCTACGTGTGGGGAAGACGTGATTGAACCTCGTGAACAGCCTTCGCCGAAGTCACCTCCCAGGCGCCGCTGGGCGCGCGCCCGCGCCGCCCTCATCGCGGCGCTCGCCGTCCTCTCGCCGGCGGGCTGCGGATCCCGGGACGTGGAGCCGGACGCCGGCCACCGGCTGGACGTCGGCGTGAACGGGCGCATCGAGTTCGCGGTGGAGTCGACCGAGCCGATCAAGCGAGGCTTCAACACCTTCCACGTGCGGCTCACCTGGACCGACTCGCGGAGCCCGGCGCAGCGGATCAAGCTCCGCGTCTACGCCAGCATGACGGGCATGGGGCACGGGTCCGCGCACGATGGCACGGAGATCGAGCCCGGCCTGTACGAGGTCGCCGACGTGCCCTTCGGGATGGGGGGCCTCTGGGACGTGCAATGCCGGGCCCTGACGTCGTCCCTCATCGACGAGGCGGCATTCGAGTTCGACGTCCACTAGGCTCACCCCTCGTGCGAGCCCCTACAGAACGCTCCGTGCGAGCCCTCCCAGCGCCGACGCGTCACTCCCGCAGCGGACCAGGCGCGCGGCGGCGTGGCCCCCTCTCGTCCTGCGCGGCGCCGCTGCTCTCGGTCGCGGCGCTGCTCTCGGTCGCGGCGCTCTCCGCGCCGGCCTCGGCCAACGGCCGCTTCCCGGCCGCAGGCTTGATCGCGTCGCACCCGAGCGACCCGTCGCGCCTCATGGTCCGCGCGACCTACGGCCTGCTCGCCACGCACGACGGCGGCGAGCGCTGGCGCTGGATCTGCGAGCCGGTCGTCGGCTTCGGCGGGAACGAGGATCCGATGCTCGCCTTCCTCGCCGACGGGACGATCATCGCCGGGGTCTTCGACGGCCTCAGCGCGTCGAAGAACGGCGGCTGCGACTGGTCGTTCGCCCAGGGCGATCTGATGAACCGCTATGTCATCGACCTCTCGGCCGATCGCGAGGACCCCTCCCGTGCCGTGCTCGTCGTCAGCGCGGGGCTCGGGGCGGGTCAGTTCCTGACCCAGCTCTGGGAGACGAGCGACAACGCGGACAGCTGGACGAAGGCCGGCGTCGATCTGCCCGAGGACTTCCTCGCCCACACGGTCGACGCTGCCCCCTCGGACCGCGCGCGCGTCTACGTGAGCGGCCGCTACGGCGCGCCCGACTACGCCGGGGCCCTCCAGCGCACCGACGATCGCGGCGCGACCTGGGAGCGGCTCGACATCCCGGGGAGCGACGACATGCGCCTGCCGTTCCTGGGCGCGATCGATCCCGTCGACCCCGACATCGTCTACGTGCGGCTCGACGGCGATCCGACCGACGCGCTGCTCGTCTCGAAGGACGGAGGGCGCAGCTTTGCCACCGCCTTCGAGAGCGCCGGCGATCTCCTCGGTTTCGCGCTCTCGCCGGACGGCGCGACCGTGATCGTGGGCGGGCCCCAGGACGGAATCTGGCGCGCGCCGGCCGCGTCGCTCGAGTTCGAGAAGATCTCGGACGTCGGCGCGCGGTGCTTGACCTGGACCGCAGCGGCGCTCTTCGCCTGCGGCGACGAGTTCGCCGACGGCTTCACGGTGGGCCGATCGGTCGACGACGGCGAGAGCTTCTCCGCGCTGCTGCACCTCGACGGGCTCTGCGGGCCGATCGAGTGCGCGCCGGAGAGCGGCGCGACCTCGACCTGCGCTCCGCTGTGGGGTGCGACGGCGCTCACCATCGGCTCGCAGCAGTGCGACGGCGCCGCAGCGACCGGCAGCGGCGGCGGGGGATCCGAGCCGCCGCCAGCGGAGGCGCCGGACGGGTGCGGGTGCAAGATCGGCGCGGCAGGCGCGGGGCGGGGCGAGGGCGCCGCGCCGCCCGCCAGCGGCGCGATCTGGTTCGCGCTCGCGGCGGGCCTCGCGAACGCGCGGCGGCGCAGGCGCGCACGCTAGCGCGGCGACGCAGGCGAGTGCGACGGCGCAGGCGAGCGCGACGGCGTAGGCGTGCAGGCGAGCGCAACATAACCGCTTATGGAAGGGCGCTCGCATGGCGCAGGCAGAAGGGTACGGACGGAGAGGGCGGAGCGACCCGGCGGCGTCCGCTGGGGCGCCGGACGGGCAAGCCGCCGCCGGTTCGTTTCTGGATCTACGTCCTCGTGGGCTGGCGTAGACTGAGGGTGCCGCGGCTCCGGCCAGCGCGTGAATGGCCCCTAGAGACCTTCCCAGATCGCCGCTCGCCGTCTTCCTGCGCGCCCACAGCGCGGAGATCCTGGAGGCGTGGGAGCGCGCCGAGCGTCGCCGAGCGCCGGGCGAGCAGTCCCCCGGCTACATCGCGCTGCGCGAGGAGCTGCCCTCCATCTTCGCGCGCCTCGCCGAGCGCCTCGAGGCGGCCGTGTCCGCCGCGGCTGCGCCGCCGGGCGACCAGGAGCAGGACGCGTGGAGCGGCGTCGAGTCGGTGTCGGTCGAGTTCTCCGAGCCGCTGCTCGGCTTCCGCGTGCTCGACAAGCTCCGCGACGGGTTCGAGCTGGAGGACGTGGCCGCCCAGTACTCGGTGCTGCGCCGCTGCGTGCTCCGGATGCTCGAGCGGACAGGCACGCAGCCGTCGTGGGTCGAGATGACGATCCTGCACGAGGTGCTCGATCAGGTGATCATCGATCCGGCGACGCGGAGCGCCGCGCTCCGCGAGCGCGCGCTCGGCGCGCTCGATCGCGTCTCGGCCGAGGGCATGGGCAACGTCCACATCGATCGGCTGCTGCGGCGGCTGGTCGAGGTGCTCGTCGAGTCGGCGCGGTCGGTCGACTGGGCGGTGATGCTGCTGCTCGAGGGCGAGGTGCTGCGGATCCGCGCCGGCATCGGCGTCGATGAGGCGCTGTGGGGCCTGCGCGCCTACAGGCTGGCGGAGGGCTTCGTCGGGCGCGTGGTCCGCGAGCGGCGCCCGGTGGCGCTGCGCTCGGCGGCGCCGGATCCGCTGGCCACCGACGCCGGGGGCGGCGCGGCGGGGCCGGAGTCGGGGGCGCAGAGCGAGCGCCCGAGCGACGCGCTCCACGCGCTCTACGGCGTGCCGATGCTCTCGGAGGGCCGCCTCGTCGGCGTCACGGTCGTGAGCTCCCGCCGCGTGGCGGAGTTCTCCGAGGGGGACCGGCTGCTCTTCAAGAAGGCGGCCGAGCGCGCGGCCGCGCTCGCGACCCAGGCCCAGCTGCGCGAGCAGCTCGCCGCGGAGCGCGGCCGGTTCGAGGCGACGATCCAGCGGCTCCCGGTCGGCGTGGTCGTCGCGGAGGGGACGTCGGGCGCCGTCGCGCTCAACAACCGGCGGTTCGCGGAGATCGTCCGCGGCCCCGAGGAGACCCCGAGCAACGCGCCGCTGCGGACGCTGCTCAGCGAGACCGACGACGACCAGCGCGCGCGCTGGCTGCTCCACCGGGCGCTGCACGGCGGCGAGACGGTCTCCCGCGACGAGATGGAGTTCGTCCGCGCGGACGGAGAGCGCCGCCTCGGGAGCTTCAGCGTGGCCCCCGTGCGTGACGCCGACGGGCGCATCACCGCGGCCGTGATGACGGTCGAGGACGTGACCGAGCTCAGGAAGGCCGAGCGCGCGCGGCAGATCCTGATCGACGCGAGCGCGCTGATGGCGGAGTCGATCGACCACGACGGGACGATCGAGCAGGTGGTGCGCCTCGGCGGCGAGCGCTTCGCGGACCTCTGCGCGCTCGATCTCGACGACGGCGGAGGCGCCCCGCGGCTCGTCGCGTCCGCGCGCCTGCCCGAGGCGCGGGCGCTCCTGCCGAGGCTTCTCAAGCACCCGCCGCTGCTGCTCGGCGACGCCGCCTCGCTGGCCGAGGCGACGGCCCGCAGGGCGGCCACGCTGATCCCGCTGGTCACCGATCCGTGGCTGCAGCGGATCGCCCGCGGGCCGGAGCACCTCTCGGCGCTGCGAGAGCTCGGCGCCCGCTCGGCGATCCTCGTGCCGCTCGCGGCGCGCGGCCGCAAGCTCGGCCTGCTGAGCCTCTGGACCGTGGAGCGCGAGCTCCGGCAAGACGACACGGGCGTGGCCGCGGAGCTCGGGCGCTTCGCGTCGCTGGCCATCGAGAGCGCGCGGCTGCACGGCGAGGCGGCGCGAGCGAGGTGACGCCGCTCGTGCGCCTCGGGATGTGGCGCGCGTGCCTCGGGCGTGCTCGGAAGGCGACGCCCGCCGCCGGCGTCGGGCTGTCCCTGCCCGCCCTCGTGGTCCGCGTCGGGGCGAGCTCGGCGGTTCACCGGAGCGAGCCCCGCGGGTTCGTCCGAGGCGACGCAGCGAGGCGCGGGCGAGCGCGCGGCGGCTTGCGTCGCGGGGGTGGATGAGGCGAAGCTCCCGCCCTCGCACACGACCGTATGACCACCACCAACCAAGAACGTCCCCTCGCTGTGCTCGTCGGGGTGCAGCTCCCCGGCGTCGACGATGTAGAGCACGCCGCCGATCTGGCCGAGCTCGGCCGCCTCGTGCACACGCTCGGCTTCGATGTGATCGCGACCGTGTCGCAGCGGCGCGGCGCGCTCGCGGCGGCCGCGGTGCTCGGGGAGGGCAAGCTCAGGGAGCTCGCCGAGCTCACGGGCGGCAGCGGCGTCGTGCCCTCGAGCGCGCCGGAGCGGAAGAACAAGGCGCGCGCGCGCCGGGCCGCAGAGAGCGGCGAGGGCGACGAGGACGACGTCGAGCTCGGCGGAGACGACGGCGATGACGGGGGCGACGACGGCGGCACGGAGCCGCGCGCGGGCGGCGCCGGGCAGGCGGCGCGCCTGGCGACGGTCGTGGCGGTCGACCACGACATCTCGCCGAGCCAGGCGCGCAACCTGGAGCGGGCGACGGGCGCGCAGGTGCTCGACCGGGCGGGCGTGATCATCGAGATCTTCCACCGCCATGCGCGGAGCCGGGAGGCGAAGCTCGAGGTCGAGATCGCGCGGCTCAACTACGTCGCGCCGCGGCTCCGGGAGACGGGCGGCGGCGGGGACCGGCAGCGCGGCGGGATCGGCGGCAAGGGCGCCGGCGAGAGCGCGCTCGAGCTCGATCGGCGCAAGATCCGCGATCGCATCGCGGAGCTGAAGGACGAGCTCGCCGCGGTCCAGCGCGAGCAGTCGACGCGCCGCGCGCTCCGGCAAGGGCAGCGCCGCGTCGCGCTGGTCGGCTACACGAACGCGGGGAAGTCGTCGCTGATGCGGGCGCTGACGGGCAGCGAGGTGCTCGTCGCCGACAAGCTCTTCGCGACGCTCGACACGACGGTGCGCGCGCTCCACCCGGAGGTGCGCCCGCGGATCCTCGTCTCGGACACGGTCGGCTTCATCAAGAAGCTGCCGCACGATCTCGTGGCGAGCTTCCGCTCGACGCTGGACGAGGCGCTCGAGGCGTCGCTCCTGCTGTACGTGGCCGACGCGTCGGATCCGACGTTCCGCGATCAGCTCGCGGTGACGCGCGGCGTGCTCTCCGAGATCGGCGCCAGCGAGGTGCCGAGCCGGCTCCTGCTGAACAAGGTGGACCGGCTCTCCGAGGAGGAGCGGGAGGCGCTGCGCCTCGAGTTCCCCGAGGCGACGCAGCTGTCGGCGAAGATCCCGGACGACGTGGCGGCGCTGCGGGAGGCGATCATCGCGTTCTTCGAGCAGTCGATGGTGGAGGCCGAGCTGCTCTTGCCGTACGCGAAGCAGGGCCTCATCGGGGAGATCTACGAGAACGCGCGCGTGCTCTCGGAGGAGTACGACGACGTCGGCGGCCGGCTCTCGGTGCGGGCGCACGCGGCGGCGCTCGATCGGCTGCGCAGCCTGCTCGCGCGCTGAGGGGCGGTGGCCGGCGCGGGCGAGCGGGGTCAGCGCGGGCGGGCGGCTCGGGCGCGCGCCGCGTCAGCGTGCGCGGCGATGGCGCGCGCCTCGTCGGCCTGCAGGCGCCGCCGTCGCCTGCGGCGGCGCAGGAGGATGCCGATCGCGAACGCCAGGAGGTGGAGCCCAGCAATCACCGCGACGAGGATCCACCGCTGCACGCGCCGAGCGTAGCACCGGAGCACCGGAGCGCGGGCGTCCGGGGCGCGTGGTACGCTCCGCTGTCCGCTGTCGCTCCGCGCCATGAGCTCCTCCACCGACGCAGCGCTCGAAGCGATCGTCCAACGCGGGCTGGAAGCCTACCGCGCGGGGCGGTTCTTCGAGGCGCACGAGCTGTGGGAGTCCGGGTGGCGAGACGAGCCGGATCCCGTGAGGAAGACGTTTCTCCAGGGGCTCATCCTCGTCGCCGCGGCCCTTCACAAGCTCACGAGGATGCAGAGCCCACCGGGGGCGTTGCGCCTGCTCGACAAGGCGCGCGTTCGGCTCGCGGGCACGCCGGATGGCATGGGCGGGCTGGCGATCCCGCTGCTCGTCGACGACATTACCCGCGCAGCAGCCGTGATCGAGCAGCTCGCGAGCGGAGAGAGAACCGAGATCGACGCCTCGCTTCTGCCCAGGATGGAGATCGCGGGCGATGTCGCGCCGCCCTCGCCGTCCGGGGCGCGTTCGCGGCCGTGAGCGTCTGACCCGAACGGGCTCCGCAGTCGATATTGCGCTCGTCGCGTGCGACATGGGACGCGGGCGTGACATCGTTTGCCTGAGTGGTGTTCGCGCATGGGAAGCGCCCGTGTGGGGGGATATCGTGGCAGACGGGTACTGTGGAACCGGAGTGGAGGGGACGGCGAGCGCCGAGCCTCGGGCCAAGCTGCAAACCGAAAGGAGCCGCGTGACACGGCGCAAGCAGATCCTGATCGTGGACGACGACCAGGAGATCCGGGAAATGCTCGAGATCACGCTGGAGGAGGAGGGCTATGACGTCCTCTCGGCGAGCGACGGCGAGGCCGCGCTCGCGCTGCTGGAGCGCAACCGGCCGAATCTCATCCTGCTCGACATGCGCATGCCGGTGATGGACGGTTGGGGGTTCGCCCGCGCGTACGCGTCGTGTCCTGGTCCGCGCGCGCCCATCCTCGTGATGACGGCCGCGGTGGACGCCGGCACCTGGGCCCGCGAGGTGGGCGCGTGCGCGTCGGTCGCAAAGCCGTTCGATCTGAACCGCTTGCTCGATTCGATCGCGGCGCACGCGGGGTGCCCGTCCGGCCCGAGCCCGGCCTCGGCCTGAGCAGGTCCGGGCCGGGCGCGGGCCCGGCGCGCGCTTGACGGGGGTCATGCCGGGCGCGAGCCCGGCGCGCCGTCTGAACGAGGTATCTGAGCGGGGGTCATGCCGGGCGCGAGCCCGGCGCGCTGTCTGAGCGGGTGCATCCCCGGCATGAGCCCGACCGAGGCCGCGGCGGATCTGCCGAGGGGCTCGGCGGCGGATCAGCCGCCCGTGGCGCGGCGCATCGCGCAGAGGAGGTCGCCGCGGCACGGGTCGGTGGGAGCGCGGCGGTCGGTCGTGTTCGGCGCCGCAGGGCCCGGCCTGGCGCGCGTCGGCGCGGCTGCGCCCGTGGCCCGTACGCGGTTCTCCGGCGCGCGCTGCGAGGCGGCGACGCCGTCGGGCGCGTCGCCAGAGCTGTCGCGCTCGGCCGGAGGCGCTACCGGCGCGCGCTCGGCGGGCGCCTGGATGTGCGGGAGCCGCGCCTCGACCGCGCGGGCCGCGGTGGCGAGGCCGGCCGCCGCGCGAGGGCCGATGGCGGCGGCATCCGGGGCAGAGATGCCCGCCGTGAGGGCCGCGATCGCGGCGGCGCCTGCGAGCAGGACGGCGATCGAGCGGGCGCGCCACGCGCGCGCCGGCACGTCGAGCGCCGGCGCCTCAGGAACGGGTGCGGACGCGGGCGGCTCGCCGAACGGGAAGATCGGCAAGAGGTCGAGGACCTGGGGGCGGGCGCCCTCCTCGCCGGCCTTCAGCGCGGTGAGATCGATCTGCCCCGAGGAGGCGTCACACTCCTCGCTCGCGGCGCGCGCCGCGGGCGGGGTCGTGACGGCGGCATCCTCCGTGATCGCCGGCGTATCCAGCGAGGGCGCGTCCAGCGAGGGCGCGTCCAGCGAGGGCGCGTCCACCGAGAACGAGACCGATGTGTCTTCTCCGGGGCTGGTGGCGGCGGCTCGCGGTTCGTTCGTCCACTCCTCGTGCTGCGTGTACTTCATGGTTGCTCCCGCTTCAGCCGTATCGGTCGAGCGCTGGAGTCGCGCGCCTGCGCCGGCCGGTCGGCGTGTCCTTTCGAGATTTGGACATGCACACGCGCGCGTGCTTGGGCCCGCCGCGCGCCAAGGCCCACGCTGATCGGCGGCGGTCACCGAGCGCTGCGAGCGATTCCGCCCCGCGCGCGCGCCGGCGTTCGCCGCGTGCCTCGCGTCCGTCGCGCTCGCCGTGTTCGCCGCGACGCACGCGCCTGCTACCGAGGTCGGGGAGCACCTGAAGCGCGCCCGTCGGCGGCGTTCGCGATCTTGCGAGCGGGCTCGTGACGCCCATACTCTGGCCGCTCGGATCGCCGAGGGCGTGCAGCCGGCGGGCCTCATGACCGCGAGCGCTCGGGGAAGTTGGTTGCGATCGGGGCGTTCCTCGTCGAACAGAAGTTCCCACGCAAACGCGAATCGGATACTTGAGGTGAGATGAAACCTACACGGCTCTTCACGGTTCTGGGGGCGCTGATGTTCCCCCTTGCAGTGGCTCTGGTCACCAGCGGGTGCCCCAAGAAGGAAGAGGACGATGTTCCGCCGGTGCCCTCGGCGCCCGTCGTGCCGACGCCGGCCCCGACGCCGACCCCCACGACGCAGATCGTGCCCGAAGAGGACGCCGGGGCGGATGCGGCGGACGCCGACACGGCGGACGCGGACGCTGGAAAGAAGGTGGTCGGCACGGGCGATTCCAGCGGGATCCGCAAGTGCTGCGCGGCGCTGCGCCAGAACGCAAAGTCGGCCCCGCCCGAGCAGCAGGGCGGCTATCTCGCGGCCGCCTCGGCGTGCGACGGCCTGGCGAACTCGCCGCAGGGGCGGCAAGCGCTCTCGACCCTGCGCGGCCTCCTGGTCGGCGCGCAGATGCCGGCGTCCTGCCAGTAACGGGACGGACGGGAGGGCCAGCAGCGGTCGGGTGAGCGGCCCCCCGCCCAGCTTGCCAGATGCACCTGGCGAGCTGGGCCGGTCGTCCGGCTGTCGTGAGGGGGCCGGGGCAGCCGGAGCCATCTGCCGTGCGCGGAGCCGTCAGCCGTGCATGGAGCCGTCAGCCGTGCACGGAGCCGTCAGCCGTGCACATAGACGAGCGTTCCGCCGCCCTCGATGTTCATCGCTCCGTGCCACTCGGGCGGGACGGCGGGCTCGGTCCACTCGAAGAGCCAGGCCGCGTCGGCAGGGGCCAGGTTGATGCAGCCGTGGCTGCGCGCCTTGCCGAACTCGTCGTGCCAGTACGCGCCATGCAGCGCGTAACCCCCGTGGAAGTACTGGGTGTACGGCACGTCACGCAGGTCGAACGCCGCCTCGGACGCCTCGTCATCGCCGTCCATCGTGGTCGAGACGTGCTTCGCGTGGATGTAGAACGAGCCACGGACGGTGGCGTCGGTCTCCTCGGGATCGGCCATGCCGCTGCGACCGCTGGAGATGAGCGCCGCGAACACGGGGCGCGTGCCCTCGTAAGCGACGAGCATCTGGCGGCGGATCGAGATGTCGATCCACTTCTTGCCGTCGCGCGCGAACCCCTGAGGGTCCTTGCGCAGCTCGGCGATGACGAGGTGGTCGGCGGCGAGCCATGAGCCCTCGGTGGTCTCGAGCAGCCCCTTGGCGCCGCCACGCGTGCGGCCGGTGAGCACCCAGCCCGAGCGGTGCGGCGCGAGGCCCGCGTCGACGAGCGCGCGGCCCGACGCGGAGGGGCGCTGCCGCGTGGTGCCGTGGACGCGGACGAAGGCAGGGGCGCCCTTCAAGGCGGGATCGGGGCGGGGATCGGTGCCGGGCGGCGGGGGAGACAGCTCGTCGGCAGGCAGCTCGGCGATGGAGAAGCTCGCGGTGTCGACCGGTGGAGCGGCGGCGGGCGTCGGGGCGGCCGAGGACGTTGGGGATGCCGACGACGCCGCGGCGGCCGGGGATGCCGTGTCGGAGGCGCTCGCGGGGACCTCGGCGCCCTCGGCGTCGAGATCCTTGATGATCACGCCGCGCATCGCGCTGAGGCGCGCGGGGCGGGTGCGATCGAGCGGGATGAGGTCGAGCTCGGTCGTGAGGCCGAAGCGGCGGTTGGTCCACTCGAAGGTCGTGATCAGGCCGAAGGCGGAGCTCTCCTTGGTGCGGCCCGTATGCACCGAGTAGTGGAGCTTCTCCTCGGCGCCGTACGGCTTGGGGAGATCCCGGCCGGCGAGGAGGAACTCCGGCACGGGATCGAGCGGCAACGACGAGGGCGCGACAGCGGCACGGGCGAGGTGGACGCCGAGCGTGGACCCCTCGACGCGGCGCTGATCCTCGACGGTCGGGAGCCGGAAGTAGAGGTGCGGCGGGGGCGAGCCCGACATGACGTAGTAGTAAGGCACCGGCGCACCACGGCGCGGGCCGCGCACGGCGGCGGCGACCACCTGGTGCTCGAGCGCGAGCGACGCGCCCTTGCCGACGCAGACGTAACCGCGCGGCGCGATCCGGTACCAGCCGCCAGCACATCCGCCGGTGCCCGCAGGGAGCTCGGCCCGATCGACGACTGCGCCGGCGCGCAGGTAACCCAGCTTCGTCGAGCGCTCGTCGGGAGCGACGTAGATCCAGGTGCGCATCGCGATGCTGGCGATCTTCGCGCCCCGGCCCGGGAGCGTGGCTTCCTTCGAGGAGGGTGATGCGGCGGTCGGCGACGCGTGCGACGCAGGGGACACGGCGTCCGGCGCGGCGGATCCAGGAGAGGGGGCCAGCGCTTCGGGCGAGGGGAGACCCGGGGCCGCGAGGGCGGCACCGGTGGCGAGCGGGGCGGGCGCGTGAGCGGCGCCGGAGCGGTGATCGTCGGTGGCCCTGCCGGGCGGATCCTGGGACGGAGAGCAGGCCGCGGCCGTAAGGACGAGCGGGGAGGCGAAGGCGAAGGCGACGGCGAGAGCGCCAGAGCGGAGCAGGGCGCCGGAGTGCGCGCGGGAGGGCGCCGTGGCGCGTGAGCCGACGCGGGGGCGAGCGCGCGTGCGCGGGGAGCGCTGGGGTGCGGGCGGCGACTCGGGGGCGGAGGCTCGAGCGAGGGAAGGCATCGACGCGAAGGCGGAGGCAGGGACACCCAGGCCCGAGGTGCGAAGGCGCGCGGGGCCAGCGAGCCGGCGGGCAACGAGACGCCGAAGCTGGAGCCGCAAGGGGCTGAGCGGGCGAGGTGTATGCTGAACCGAGGGGGAGATGCAATCTCCTGCCGGCGGCGTGAGGACGGGGGAAGGAGAGGAGGGAGAGGGAGACGGGAGGGGGAGAGGGAAGACGGGACGAGGGGGGAAGAGGCGCTAGCGCTTGACCTTCTTCGCGAGCAGGTCACCCAGCGTGCCGAAGTTGCGAGGCGCAGGCTTGGCGCCCTTGTCGTTGCCGCCGCCGGAGCGCTCGCCCTTGGCGTACGACTCGAACTGGCCGCGCTCCTCGTCGACGCGGAGCGCGGAGATCGAGAGGCGGATCTTGCCGGACTCGTCCACGTTGAGGATCTTCGCCTCGACGTCCTGCCCCACCGTGAAGTGCTTCTTCAGGTCGGCGGAGCGAGGCGTCGCCGTCTCGGCCGTCGGGACGAGGCCGCGGCCCGAGCGGCCCGACGTGCCCGCGATCTGGACGAAGACGCCGTAACGCTCGATGCCCGTCACCTTGCCCTTGACCCGCGCTCCCTCGACGAGCAGCGGCGCGCCGCCCGCGGCAGGCGCGGAGACCGCGAGCGATGTCTCGCCGTCGCCGTCGTCTTTCGCGCGCACGACGACCGGAGTGAGGCGCACCTGGCCGGTGCCAGCGTCGACGCCGGATACCACGGCCGAGATGCGCGAGCCGACCGCGACCCGGAGGTTGCCGTCACCATCGGCGAGCGCCGGGCGCTCGAACATGCCCTCCTGCTTGCCGCCAAGATCCGCGAAGACGGCCTCGCGAGCGATCGCGACCACGGTCACCTCGACGGTCTCACCCGTGTGGTACTGGCGGCGGCGCTGCTTGCCAGCTCCTTCGGACTGCTCGAAGAGCGAAGCGAACGATTCCTTGGAGGCGGCGGAAGGGCGTGACGACGACATGGCGCGACCTCATAGCGCGAGGCGAGGGCGCGAGGAAGGCGGCGGTGAGCGGGAAGCGAGGGGAGAGGCGGGAGGAGGGGGGGAGGGAGAGGGAGGGGGCGGAAGCGGAAGGAGGGGGAGACGGGGGAGGGGGACGGGACTGGGGAGAGGACGGGGAGGGCGGAGAGCGGGGAGGCGGCGGGAACGGAAAGGTGGAACCTGGCGGGGGCTTCTGCTAGCTTCCGCGGCCGCTGAATCGGGTCGATAGCTCAGTCGGTAGAGCTGCGGACTTTTAATCCGTAGGTCCAGGGTTCGAGTCCCTGTCGACCCACTGAATGATTCCGAGAGGTTAGACGCGAAACCTCAGGTGGAATCGAGGCGGAGGTGGGCAGCTGCGCTGCCCACCCGGGCGTCTGGCGGACGGCGCCCTTGATGGCCGTCTCGCTCAGGTGCGCGTAGCGGTGCGTCGAGGCGATCGACGTGTGGCCGAGGCGCTCGCGGACCTCCTTCGAGCGTCCTGCGACGGCCCCAGCCGGCGATCAGCGAGCTGATACGTGGGGCCCTCTCCTCGCGCGCGAGCGGCCGGCGTGAGCCGACGCCCGAGGCGAGGCGAGCCGAGCCGCACGCTCGAGCGCGACGATCCGCGGTGCGCGCTACGTCGGGACGTCCTCCACGAAGTCGCCGTCGGTGCGTTCGCCTTCTCGCTCTCGGGGTCGCGCTCGCTGACGAGGTGGTACGCGAACAAGGATGCGAGTTCGCGGCCTCTGGTGGGCTGCTGCTCGGCCGCGTCGTCCCCGTGCGGCTGTGCGGTGGGGCTGCTCTGGTCATCGACGCACCAACCGCACGTGATGTCTCGTCGACCTGGCCGAGCTCCGAAGTTGGACGCGAACAGGTCGTGGTACCCGTCTCGGCAGGTGATGGCGGCGTCCTCGTTCCCATCGCGGCGAGACGCTATCGAGTCGACAGGAAATGGCCGCCGGCCCCGCTCGTCGTCTTGAGCTTCATGGGTATCCTCCTCGTCGATGCGCATTGCCCCGGGCTGCGAGCGTGTGGGTGCATCCGGGGGCCAGCAGGTGTACGTTCGTCTGGATCGCACGGCAGCAAGACCGCACGAGACCCGGGAGAAGACCATGGCCCGCACTGCGCCTGTACCGAACATCCCCGCCATCCCTGGAATGAACCCGGGCGTCTTCATCATGGGAGGGGGCGGGGCCGGCGGCGGGGGCGGTGGCGCTGGAGGAAACGGCTCTGGCGGTAAACAGGGCGGCAATGGATCCAACGGCGGCAAGGACGCCAGCGGCGGCGGGAAGTCCGGGTGTGGCAGCGCAGGCGGCGACGGCGCCGGCTGCCCGAACCACCATGGCGGCAAGAAATCGGGAATGGCTGCGAAGGGCGACCCGGTCGACGTGGTGACGGGCCGGGTGTTCACGATTCCCGCCGTCGATCTCGAGCTTCCGGGGCCGCTGCCGCTCTCGATCGTGCGGTCCTACACCACCGCGGCGTTCGAGCGCGACGTCGGGCTGGGGTTCGGGTGGAGCCACTCGCTGGCGTGGGAGATCGAGGTGCGGCAGCGCATCCTCCGCGTCTGGACCGACGATGGGCCGGTCGATCTCGACGCGATCCCCGTGGGCGCCGGCGCGGCGGGCCCCCACGGATGGGTCCTCGCCCGGGAGGAGCGCGGCTTCGTCCTCGATACCGGCGATGGCCGCTGGTACGTGTTCGCCGAAGCGGCCGGGAAGCGGTTCCGGCTCACCGCGATCAAGGACCGATTCAACAACGAGATCAGGCTCTCGTACCGCGAGGGCGTGCTCGCCGAGATCACCGACAGCGTCGGCCGGATCGTCCGGGTCCGGCGGGCGCCCGACGGGCGCATCGGCGCCTTCGAGATCAAGAACGCGCGGGAGCGCGGTGTCTGGGTGCCTCTCGCGCAGTACAGCTACGACGCGGCCGGGGATCTCACGTCCGCGACCGACGCGGACGGATACACGACGCGCTATACGTACCAGGAACACCTCCTCACCTCCCATACGAGCCCTACCGGGCTCACGTTCTCATTCCGCTACGACGATCGGCGCCGCTGCGTCGAGACGTGGGGCGCTTACGACGATGGGCGTGACCGCAGCCTGGCGGAGGACGTGCCGACGCGCCTGGCCGACGGCAAGACCGTCGCCAGAGGCATCTACCACTGCAAGCTGGAGTTCGGAGAGGACGGATACGTCGAAGTCGCGGACTCCATCACGGTTCATCGCTACTTCGGGAACCGCTTCGGCAAGCTCGACAAGGCCGTGAGCGCCGGGGCCGTGTTCAGCCGGACGTACGACGAGCACGGGCACCTCCGGACGTTCGTCGATCCGGTCGGCGCGATGACCGTCTGGCAGCGGGATCGCCTCGGCCGCGAGCTCTCCATCACCGATCCGCTCGGTCGAATGACGAAAATCGAGCGCGATCCGGACGGGCATATCCGCCGAGCGATCGATCCGGCGGGCGGCGTCACCGAGATCGGGCGGACGCCCGACGGGCTCATCTGGACCGACCCCCTCGGGGCGGTGTTCCAGGTACGCCAGGACGCGCGCGGGCGGCTTATCGAGACGGTGGCGCCGAACGGCGGCCGCACGACGTACCTCTATGACGATCTCGGGAACATGGTCGAGAAGACCGACGCGCTCGGGGGCAAGACGCAGCTCGCCTATGACTACTGGGGTCGGTGCCGCTCGATCCGGGATACGAGCGGCGCGGTGCTGTCGTACACCTATGACAATCGCGGCAACCTCACCGGCGCCTATCGGCCCGACGGCGGGACGACCCGCTACGAATACGACGGTATGGGGGACTGCACCGCGGTCCTCCAGCCAAACCAGCAGGTGACCCGGTTCGTGCGAGGCGGCTTCCACAAGCTCTGCGAGGTGCACAAGCCGAACGGAGAGATCACACGGTTCCGGTACAACCGTGAGGGGCGCCTCGTCGAGATCCAGAACGCGCTCGGGGAGCGCCACAGGATCGAGCTCGACGCCGCGGGGATGGTGACCAGCGAGCGTGGGTTCGACGGGCGCGTGTCTCGAACCAAGTACGATTACAATGGCCGGGTCATCTCCTTCCAGAACGCCGCGGGCGAGAGGACGGAGTACACGTACGACCTCGCCGGGCAGCTCGTGGCGCGCACCTTCGATGACGGCAGCGTCGAGAGGTTCACGTACGACGACCGCGGCGACGTGATCGCCGCCGAGAGCCCCGCCGGTTCGTTCACGTATGAGCGCAACGCCGTCGGCTGGGTCGTGTCCGAGACCCAGATCGTGGGAGGCGAGGCCGCGACCGTCCGGCGCACCTTCGATCTCATGGGTGATGTCGTCGAACGCACCACGTCGTTCGGCCACTCCGCCAGGTGGATTCGCAACGTCGGCGGGCTCGCGGAGAGGGTGATCCTCGACGGAAGAGACGAGGTCCGGATCGCTTACGACGCCGCGGGGCGTGAGGTCTGCCGCGCGCTCCCGCGAGGCGGCCGGATCGAGAGCGCGTGGGACCTGATGGATCGCCTCGTCGAACGGCGCGTCTGCTCGCCGTCGAGCCGCGTGCACGTCGGGCCGAGCGAACCGGAATGGGTGGGCCCGGCCCCGGCGTCGGTGACGGTGCACCAGGCGTACCGATACTCGCCTGCGTCGGAGCTCGTCGAGGCGTGGGACCAGGCGTACGGCACGCGCCGCTTCGAGTACGACCCTGCGAGCCAGATCCTGGCGAACGTCCCGGAGCACGAGCGCGCCGAGCTCTTTCGCTACGACGCCTGCGGGAACGTGTTCGACGTCGCCGCTGGCAAGAAGGATCGCTCGTACGGTCCTGGAAATCGTTTGCTCAGGAAGGGAGACACCGAGCTCCTCTGGGACGACGACGCGCGCCTCAAGGAGACGCGGGCCAGGACCCCCGCCGGAGCGCTCGAGGTCACCCAATACGCGTGGGACGCGCGTGGGCTCTTGCAGTCGGTCGAGCGCGCCGACGGCACGGTCGTGGAGTTCTCGTACGATCCGGACGCCCGGCGCGTCGCCAAGCGGGTCTCCCGGCGGCTCTCGACCGGCGAGCTGCGGCCGGAGAGCGCGACGAGGTTCGTCTGGGATGGCGCCGAGCTCGTGCACGAGATCCGGCAGGTCACGGGCGACGCGGCTGCCCACGCCGTGCCAACCGTGGATGCGCGCACGTACGTCTTCGAGGGCGGCGCGCCGTGGGCGCAGCGCGCCGGGGAGGGCGAATGGTATCATTACCTGAACGACGAGATCGGTACGCCGGAGCGGCTCGTCGGCCCCGACGGCGCCGTCGCGTGCGAGCTGCGGCGGAGCGCCTGGGGAAAGGTCGAGCCCGCGCGCGACGCGTTGGCGCCGGTGTCGACGCCGATCCGCTTTCGTGGGCAGTACTGGGACGATGAGATCGGCCTCTGCTACAACCGTAACCGCTATTACGATCCCGAGGCGGGTCGCTATATCAGCGCGGATCCAATCGGGATCTTCGGCGGTCTCAATGGATTCGCGTACGCGGAAAACCAGCCGACGCGGCTCATCGATCCGGACGGGCTCATGGCCAAGGCCTCGAGCGAGATCGAGACCGCCGGCGGCAAGAGGCACCGCGGATCGAGCGCGTTCGGGGGGCCGCTCGACCCCGCGCTCCAGACCGCGGTCGACAATGCCCACAAGAAGTTCGATGAGGGCCAGGTGGCGGGGCCGAAGCCATCGAGCGCCGGACAGTGTGCCGAGATCGAGGCGCTGAACAACCTGGCGAAAGACATACGGCAGGACCGCCAGAAGAACGGTAAGACATTGAAAGACCCCGCGGCCGAAGACACCGAGATCAGGAAGGAGATGCAGAAACAGGTGAAGGAGGGCAAGATGACGACCAAGACGGACAAGGACGGTCTGCTCATGGATCCGTGCAAGTTCTGCGCGCAGGTCATGCGTGAGCTCGGCCTTCACCCGGCGAACAACGGGGGCACTGGCAAGAAGAACGGTGTCATCGGCTCGGACGGCAAGGCGTGGAACGGCAATGTCTGGCACAAGGGACGCTCCATGCCGTTCAGGACCGCTCCCTCGAGCACACCGCCCTTCGCAGGCACATGATCCCTCCTTCGCGAGCACCGGATGCGCCGGCCGCTGGCCCGGCGGCGGCGGAGCGCGGCGTCCTCGCCTTCTGGCGCGAGGTCGAGCGCTGCCGCTGCGCCCCCCTCGGCGGGAAGGCCCGCGCTGGGGCCGTGGCGGGCCTCGAAGGGTGGCTGGAGCGTGGCGGTGCGCGCGCGGCGCTGCTCGGGCCGAGCGGGCGCGGCAAGTCGATGCTGCTGGGCGCGTGGGCGCTGGAGCTGGCCCGCGCGGGCCGGTACGAGATCGCGTTCGTCCCCGTGAGCCGCCGGTTCGGTACGGCGCTGGAGCCTACGGCGCTGAACCTCCTTTATGCGCGCGTGACTCCGTTCCTGAGGTCGCCGCGGCGCGCCGGCGAGCGGCCGCACGGGGTGGAGGAGATGCGGCGCGACCTTGCGAGCATGCTCGAGGAGGGCCGCCCGCCTGAAGAGAGGCCGCTCATGGTGATCCTCGATGGGATCGACGAGGCCGTCGCGTGGAGCGCCGATGCCGCGCAGCGCTTCCTGCGAGATCTCGGCCCCGGCGTGCGCGCCGTGCTGTCGGCGCGCTCGATCGAGGCGCTCGGAGGGCTCCGGGAGGGGACGGAGGTGGTCTCGCTGCCGCCGATCGCGGTCGACGAGGTCGCGGAGGCGATCGGGCGGAGGCTCGGCCAGCTGCCGGCCAGCGTGAAGGACGAGGTCGCACGGGTGAGCGGCGGGGAGCCGCTCCTCGTGGAGGCGCTCGTCGAGGCCTTCGCGCAGGATCCCGCGGCTGTGGCGTCGGCGCTCGCGAGCGCTCCCGCCGGAGCTCCGGGGGTCCTCGATCTCTGCGCCGGCGGCGCGATCCGCCCCGTATTGCCATGGCTTGCAGGCGCGCTCGGGCCGATCGAGACGGAGGAGCTCCTCGCGATATCGACGGTGCGCGGTGGCGCCTGGAACGAGCTGAGCGGACCGCTCGTCGACGCCGGAGAGCCGGGCCTCGCGCTCCGTCACCCGGCCTGGGCGGAGGCCATCGAAGCGCGGCTCGCGCCGCACGAGCGCGCGGCGGTCGATCGCCGGTTCGCCGACCACGGGAAGCGCGCGTTCGCGTCGGGCACGGTCTCCGACTACGTATGCCGGAACTGGCGCGCTCACCTGGAGCGGGTCGGCGCGAGCCTCGCAGAGCGGATCGAGCTGGCCTCGAGGGCGTGGCTCGACGTGTGGAGGACACGCCCGGATGGCTCGTCCGGGTTCATCGCCGACGTGGACGCGACGGCGGCGTGCGCGGCGAGCCTTCTGGTCGATGCCGCGGCGGGAGGCGATGTCCTGGCGGCGCTGGCCGCGCGGGTCCGCTGCTTGCTCATCACGAGCGCGGTGCGGGCGATCCTTGGCTTCGAGGAGACGCGGCGCGCGCTGGCCGCGCTGGCGGCGCAGGACGACGAGGAGGAGGAAGGGGCCCAGGGAGGCGAGGGCTCCGCCGGACCCCACATCGAGATGCCGCGTGTGGGCGAGGACATCCTCGATGCTGGACGGCCGATCGCCGACGCCTCGGAGCGCGCCGGTGCCCTGATCCGGCTGGCGCACGAGCTGCCCGACGCCGAGCGCGCCGTCGTGCTCGGCTGGGCGCTCGAGGCCGCCAGCGAGGAGCACGCCGGCGGGGGCGCGCTCGCCGCCGTGGCGTGGGCGCTCGACGGGCAGGCGCGCCTGATGACGGCGCGCGAGGCGGCGGCGCGGCTTGGTCGCGAGCGGACCGAGGAGAGCCGGAGCGCGCGCGTGTCCCTGGCGGCGCTGCTGCCCGAGGCCGAGGCGCTCGACCTCGGTCGCGAGGCGTTCGCCGAGGTCCCGGCCGACGCGAGGAGCGACGAGCTGCCGCGGCTCTCGGAGGCCGCCGCGCGATGGTCTCCCGCGGCGGTGCGCGGGCTCTGGGCATGGTCCGAGGCGCTGCCCCCCTCGGAGCGGCACATGGTCCTCGCTCGCCTCGCTTCAGGGCTGCCCGCGGAGGAGCGGGAAGCGGGCGCGTCGGAGGCGCTGGGGCTCGCGCTGTCGCTGCTCGCGGGCGACGCGCTTCCGCCGGACGCGTGCTGGAGCATCTGCGCGCTCGCGCCGCACGCACCTGCCGGCGCCGCGTCCGCGCTGGTCCAGGCGTGCGCGGCTGCGGCCGGCCTCCACCTCCCGGTGGTGAAGGCCGTCGCCGCGCGCCTCTGCGATCTGGGGCGCGTGGAGGATGCGCTCGCGCTGGTGGACACGCTGCCTCAGCCGTCGGACCGGATCGAGGCGCGATCCGCGCTGCTCGCGCACCTGCCCGCCGCGGTCCGCGAGGCCGCCTGGGCCCAGCTGTCGGGCGATCTGCGGGCGAGCGACGGCGCGCGCCTGCTCTTCGAGCGGAACGCCGCTGCGTGGACCCGGGCTCTCGGGGCCGATGCGGTCCTCGACCTGTCACGCGGGATCGGCGCCAACTGGCCAGCCCTGGTCGCGATCGCCGTGGCCTCGTCGGACGACGCGCCGGCGATTGCGCGCGATCTGGTCGAGCGCGCTCTGGAGCAGCCGAGCGACGAGGACGAGGCGCTCTTCGCGCTGATCCCGCTGGCCGCCTCGATGACCGAGCCGCACGCGCGCCGCGTCTGCCAGAGACTCCTGAACGAGCTCGGCTGGAAGCCGCGGCCCGATCTCCTCGACGACTGGACGAAGGACGACCTCGGGCACCTGGCGCCGTTGTTCGCCCGCGTCGCTGGACCGCAGGGCGTCGTCGCGGTGGCCCGGGAGATCGTCGACGTTTGCCGGTGGCTGCCCTGAGCGTCCGCGTGGAGATGTCGCGCGCCGAGCCCTTCAGGCCTCATCTCCGCGGCGTACTCGCAGCTGCCACCGGGCCATAGTCGCTGACAGGCCTTGAGGGCACGCGCCCCGACGCCGCCCGCGTAGCGAACAGGCCGCCATGGATGACAGGCGGCGCAACGAGGCTGTGGCCTCGAGGGGGCTCACGATTCGATGGGACGACCTGCGCGACGTGCTCTGTACAGTCGAGGCTTCGACGCATCCATCGCCGCAATCTACGCATCGCCGGGCCGGACTTCCCGAGGAGCTCCTCGGCAACACGGGTCAACTGCCCAAACCCGGGTGAGCTGCCCACCCCGCCTGCGGCTCACAAAGCATTGCGAGAAGTCGACTAATTTTCTCGTTGTAGCCATCCTATTTTTACGTCGCGCTCGCTCTATGCGGACGATTTTTGGTGCCCATCGCGTTGGCCCGTGGGGTAGGAGTGGCTGAAACGGCTTCATGAACGCGAACATCGAAACCCAGGTCGCTCACGACCTCCGCACAGGTAAGCACGTGACGCCGCACAACATCGAGACTCTCCTCGCTGAGACGACCTGGCACACATGAGCGAGTACCAGTGGTACGAGTTCGTCGCGCTCGATCGTCCCCTCACGCCGAAGCAGATGGCGGAGCTCAGGGACATCTCGACGCGCGCCGACATCACGCCCACGCGCTTCTGGAACGAGTACCAGTGGGGTAACCTCAAGGCCGACCCGGCGAAGCTCCTCGAGCGCTATTTCGACGCGCACCTCTACTTCGCCAACTGGGGTACGCGGCGGCTGATGTTCCGGCTGCCGGCGGCACGCGTCGACGAGAAGCAGCTCCACCCGTACTTCCCCGGTGGCGCCGCGTGCATGACGAAGGCCGGCGAGCACGTCGTGATCGAGCTGGTGAGCGACACCGAGGAGCCCGAGGACGACTTCACGAGCGGCGTGTCGCTCGCGTCGCTGGCACCCGTGCGGAGCGAGCTCCTGCGCGGAGATCTGCGCGCCGCGTACCTCGCCTGGCTCCTCGCCGTCGAGGCGGGCGACGTCGAGGACGACGAGACAGAGCCGCCGCTGCCGCCGGGGCTCCGGGAGCTCTCCGCGCCGCTCGAGGCGATGGTCGGCTTCCTTCGCCTCGACGGCGACCTCCTGTCGGCCGCGGCGGAGCCGAGCGGCGCGGAGCCGGAGGATGCCGACGCGCTCCGCGCGTGGGTCGGCGCGCTCCCCGCGCGCACCAAGGATCAGTGGCTACGGCGCGCGGTGGACGAACCGGAGCTCGCGCTCGGAGCCGAGCTGCGCCGCGCGTTCCGTGCTCGGGTGAAGGCGAAAACAACCAGGGCTCCACGAACCGTCGCGGAGCTGCGTGCCGCGGCCGAGGAGCGTCGCGAGAAGAGAGAGCGCGCCGAGGCGCTCCGCGCCGACCGGTCGCGCAAGGCCGCAGAGGCCGCCCGGACGAAGCAGCTCGACGCGCTCGCCAAGCGGCTCGACGCAGCGTGGAGCGAGCTGGAGGCCCTGGTCGCGAAGAGCGCCTACGACGAGGCGCTGAAGCTGGCGATCGACCTTCGCGACCTTGCCGCCCGCGTCGGGACGAGCGCAGCGTTCACGGAGAGGTTCAAGGCGATGCGGAAGCGACAGTCGCGGCGCCGGGGCTTCTTCGAGCGCTGGAAGCGGGAGAACGAGCCGAGGCGATGGTAAGAAAAGACGATGGCCGAGTGAGGCGCCTGCCGCAGCCAGCGCCAGGTCGACCTCCTCGGAGCGATGGCAGCCTCGGATCTGGAGCGCCTCGCGCTACATCGGGCGGCGATGACCGTGATCATCGAGACGATGGATCTGGTCGACGACTCCCGACATGAGCGCGGTGTTCGCGGCGATCGAGCGCGTGTACCTCGCGCTCGCCCTGCCGCTCAGGGGCGGTACCGCGGATCGTCGAGGAAGGCGCGATCGCTCAGCGACCGCAGGAACGCCACCAGATCGGCCTTCTCGTCCGGAGAGAGCCCCAGCTCATCGATCTGCGGATCGGTGGAGACATGGCCCAGCCCGCCGCGATCGTAATGGTCGACCACCTCCTCCAGCGTCGCCAGCGATCCGTCGTGCATGTAGGGGGCGCTCGCCGCGATGTTCCGCAAACCGGGCACCTTGAATTTGCCGAGATCCCCCGTCCGTCCGGTGATCCCTTGCCGCCCGACGTCGCCGCCGTCGAGGTAAGTGCCGTTGTTGAAGAAGCCTTCGTTGGTGAGCATTCCGGACGGGTGGCAATGGAAGCAGCCTGTCCGCTCGGTCAGGAACAGCGCCTCGCCGCGGCGCTCGGCGTCTCCAAAGGTCGTGTCGTCCCCGCGCCGGTGCCGGTCGTAAGGGCTGTCGGCGCTGACGATCGAACGGAGGAAGCTGGCGATGGCCTTGCGCAAGGACTCCTCGCCGGGAGGCCCGCCATAGGCATCCTTGAACGCCTTCACGTAGACGTCATCGGCGGCGACACGAGCCACGGCCTCGGCGAGCGGTAGATCCATCTCGTCGGGGTTCTCGATGGGCTTTCCCACCTGCTCTTCCAGGGTGGCCGCGCGGCCATCCCAGAAGAAGCTCTCGCCCCAGGCCAGGTTCACCAGCGCGGGCGCGTTCCGCTGTCCCAGGCGACCGTCGACCCCCCGGGAGACGGGGTCCGGATCGGCGAAGGCGTACTCCTGTCGGTGGCAGCTCGCGCACGCGATCTCGCCGGTGCGAGAGAGGCGCTTGTCGAAGAAGAGCCTTTTACCGAGCTGGGCCCTCGCCTCGGTGAGCGCGTTGTCGGCCGGCGCTCTGGCCGCCGCGGTGCGCGCGGGAAACCCGGCGGGGATGGCGCCCGTGACGAGCGGCGGCAAAGGTCCAGGGGCCCCCGGCCCGTCGTCGCCGCATCCGCCCGCGAGGAGCAGCGCCGCCAGGCCGATGGCCCCGCCACGGTTGGAGCTCGGCGTCACGGACCGAAGGTGAACACCGTCAGATCGGGGAGGCCGCGCCGCAGGCGCTCACCCGCGAGGAGCTCGTCTCCCACGGGCCCGGGCGGCGGGACGAACCCGGTCATGTCGACGTCCGCCGTGGCGCCCCCGAAGACCTCGTCCATGACGATCCGGACGACCTTGCCCGTCGAGCCGCTCGCGGGCACGGACAGCGCGCCTCGTACCTCGACCCTGGGGGCTAGATCCTCGAACAGGTTGCCTCCCATGTGGACCGCCGGCGGAACCGTGGCCGTCTCTCCGTCCGGATCGTCGGAACCACCCTCACCCTCGGCCGGCGGAGCCACGCTGCCCTCGTAGCGCAGGAAGAGGTAGCCGGTGTGCGGCCACGTCATCTGGGAGGCTTCCGACAGAGGCGCGACGTTCGCTTCGGGCCGGGAGACGTTGCAGGTCTGGTGCAAGCCCCAGATGAAGCTGACGCCTTCGTAGCTGCCAGCCGGAGCGCGCAGCCGGAGCGCGGCCGAACCCGGGTCCTCGGCGTTGTAGAAGTGGACCCCGTAAGGGGTGGGGGCGCCGTCCGGGCCGACGATATCGACCGGCACGAGGTCGCCGTCCGCCCCGATCAGCGCCGCGTGCGAGGCGTAGAAGCGAACGTTGAGCGGCGTGACCGTGCTGCCGTCCGGCGCGACGTTCGGCTCGCCGAACAGGAACGGCTCACCGCCGAGGACGAGCTCGAACGCGAGCTCGACGAGTGTGCCCTCGGTCCTGATGGACGCCGGCTGCTCTGCGCAACCGGTCGGCCAGGTGGCCTCGGCCTGGCCGCCCGCGCCGCCGGCGCCGGGTTGGGCGGCCGCTCCACCCGCGCTGCTCGCTCCACCGGACCCATCGGGCTCGCTGCCGCCCGCACCGCCGGTCCCGGACTCGATTGGCTGATTCGAGCCCCCGCCGCAAGCGGCTGCGGCGCCCAATAGCAATCCGAACAACCGGAACGAGCCAGGAGATTTCATCGTGGGATCGATTGTACGCGATGACGCACCACACGGGAACAGATGACGCATCGCCGGGATCTTGCTGGGCGAGACGCGGATGGATGGTGCGGGCGGCTCTACGCCGCCGGGCCGGCCAGCACCATTGTGCCAGGGCGGTGCGCGCACGAAGAGGGGCGCTCTGCCGCATGACGGCGGGCGGTGACACGCAGGGCAATGGGGCACAGCCACGCGGCGTCCCCATCACCGCGCTGGCGCTCCTCCGGCGCTCCGACATAGGCGTTTGTTCTCGAGCGGGCCGCCGGCAAAGTGCGACCGTGATCCGGCGCGGCTCAAGCCGCCTTGGACACCTCGCGCAGCTCGGCCGGCTCCTGGTCCCATCCCCGAGAGCTGATCACGTTCATGAGATCTGGTGCCGGGCATCAATCCCGCAGCCCCGTGGCCGGGCCGGCGCTGCCTCGCTCGGCGTGGACGGCACGCGCACTCGCACATGTTCTGGCCTTGCGACGCCCCCGACCTGGCGCCCTGGCCGCCGGAGCTGCCCGTCCCGCCGGCGGGACTCTGGCTCGGACCGACGCCGCCCTGCCTCGTGCCGGAGGAAGAGCCCGTGCCGTGAAGGTTCGATGTCGGTCCTCCCAGGAAGCAGGTGCCGAGGTGCCATGGCGCGGGGTCGTCACGCCTGCCTGGCGAGCCGCCGGAGCGCGAGGATCCCGGCTCCGAGCACCGCCGCCGCTCCGAGGAGCCGGCGCACGGTGTAGGCCCTCGACAGGGCCTCCATCCCGGCCACGGCCCACGGGGGAGGCGCGCTTTGCTGCGGGGCCGAGATCGCGTGTGACGCCGATCCCTTCGGCGCTGCCGAATCGCGCTCCGCGAAGAGCTCGATCATCGCGCGCGTGAAAGCGGCCAGATCGTGCGGACCGCGGCTAGAAACCCAGTTCCCGTCGCGCACGATGGCCTCGTCGCGCCAGACGGCGCCGGCATTCACGAGATCGTCCCGAATGCCAGGCCATGACGTGAGCTGCCGCCCGTTCAGGCGCCCCGCCGACGCGAGCACCCACGGGCCGTGGCAGAGCGTGGCGATCGGCTTCCCCGCCTCGTCGATGGCCCTGACGAACTCCCGCGCCGCTCGGCTCTGCCTGAGGAGGTCGGGGTTGATGAAGCCGCCCGGCAAGAGCAGGGCGTCGTAGTCGGCCGGAGCCGCTTGCTCCACCGTCCGATCGACGCGCACCGTACGGCCGGGCCAGTACAGGTTCAGGCCGCGGATCTTCCCGCGTCGGAGCGAGAGCACCTCGACGTGGGCCCCCTCGGCGCGGAGCGCCTTCGTCGGGATCGTCAGCTCGACCTGCTCGAATCCATCGGTCGCGAGCACCGCGACGTGCAACCCTTTCAGCCTTTTTCGAAACAGCATCTTCGACCTCGTGACGCGCGAGCGCGCACCTCGGGCTCATTGCAAGGTGTATGCTCCCGAGGCGTGCCGGCGACCGCGCGCCGGCGGTCGCGCTCGAATAGCTCGCGCTCCAGCTCGAACGTCTCGAGCCCTGTCCGGACCGGCCATGGGGTGCCGGTCACGACCTCGACGACCTCGGCGATCACCTCCGGCGCGCGCAGGACGCGCCGGTGGCCGAGGCCGCGGGTCGACATGAGCCGCGCGCCCGGCCAGCGATCGGCGAGCGCCGCGCCTGCCTCGAACGACACCTCGCGATCGTCGCGGTCGTGCACGACGAACAGCGGCGCGTTCATCCGCGGGGCCGCAGAGAGCGCGTCGAGGTCCGCGAGCGGCACGCCGTAGCGCGCCTCGAGGCGGGCGACCATGCGGCGCCGGACGGCCTCGTCGATGCCGAGGAGCTTCGCGAAATGCTGGGTGTAGCGGACCGCGCTGATCGGCGGCGCGATGAACACGAGCCTCGGCGCCGGAGCGCCCGCGCGCCGGACGGACGCCGCGCGGGACAGGGCATACGTCGTCGCGGCGCCCCCGATCGAGTGCGCGACGATGGCGTGGACGGGCCCGACCTCGTCCATCGCGACGGTGACCGCGCGGGCCAGCTCCACGAGCGTGGCCGACCGGCTCGGCCCATCGCCGTGCCCCGGCGCGTCGAACGTCACCGCGCGAAAGCCCAGCTCCACGAGCGGCCTCACGAACGCGCCGAGCTGGCTCCCCCGCCCCTCCCAGCCGTGCACGAGCAGCACGGTCGGCCCGTGCCCCCACGACCACGCGGGCAGCGCCTCCGCGCCCCATGGCAGCGAGAAGCGCGCCGCGCCGGCGAGGATCTCCTCCTCCCAGGCCGGGCGCGCGTGCCGGCGCGGAGAGCGGAACAGCCGTTCGGCCGCCAGGGAGGCCAGATCCGGCGCGGCCTTGTTGAGGAGCTTGAACCCGAACCGGATCCCACCGCGCAGGAGGACCTGCCGCGGATCAGCACGAACGATCGTTCTATTCTTGGACGACGAATGGACCTGATTGGCTTCCTGCATGACGGACCTCCTCGGGGGATTGCGAGACGGATCAGGCAGAGCGGCGGGGCGAACGTCGGGCGTCGGTCACGAGCCTCTCGAAGGCGGCGCGGGCCCGGTGCTCCGACGCCTTGTCGCGCATCAAGCGGCTGAGCGCGTGGGAGCCGGACGCGATGGCATAGGCCTCGAAGGCGAACTGCGCCAGGTCGAGGTCCGAGCGGAAGTGGCCCTCTTCGACGGCGATGCGCGCGGCGGTGGCGAGCGTGGCCAGCCAGTCTTTCTGCGACGCGACGAGCGCGTCGCGCGCCGGACCGGGCTTGTCGTCCAGCTCGGCCGCGGCGGCGTGGAAGACGCAGCCGCCTGGCATGAAGTCCTGCTCTGTCCAGACGAACCACCGATCGATGAGCGCGCGCACGCGCGGCTCGCCGCGCGGCTCGCGCAGCGCGGGCGCGACCACGAGGTCGACGAAGCGGCGCTTGGCCTCTTCGAGGATGGCGACGTCCAGGTTTTCCTTGGAGCTGAAGTGCGCGAAGAGGCCGCTCTTCGACATCTTCACGCGCTCGGCCAGGGCGCCGACGGTCACGCCCGAGAGCCCGACCTCGCTCGCCAGCGCCAGCGCCTCGGCCAGGATGGCCTGCCGGGTATCTTCGCCTTTCGCCACCTCGATTGGATAGAACGACCGTTCTATTTTGTCAAGCGACGGGGCAGCCGACCCAGGTTGGGGCCGACGGGGCAGCCGACCCAGGTTGGGGCCGACGGCCGTTCATGCAGCACCACCCCCGCGAGGGGCGCCCGCCCGATCAGAGCCCTCCGAGCGTGGTCGTCGCCACGCACCGACCGTTCCTGCACGTCGCGCCCACGGCGCGCTCGAAGGCGCAGCCGACGACCGGGCAGCGCGGCGGGCGCGTGCAGGTCTTCTCGAAATTCGCCTCGAACACGGCGCGATGGTCGCGGTGGATCGCGTGCTGGCACCCGCACGGCCACCCGCAACAACCCGCGGGCTCCGGGCACGACAGCACGCAGTCGGTGGGGCTCTGGCAAGCATAAGGGTCGCTCGACGCGGGCGTGCTCCGCGAGGGGACGGAGGGCGGCGGGGGGCTCGGCGGCGACTGAGGGCGCGCAGCCCCAGGCACATCGAGGACGGCCTCCGCGGTGCAGACGGGCACGTTCGCGGTGCGCACGCCGGCGCGCACCACGTGCTGGCCTGGCGGCAGCGCCGAGGTGCACGGAGGCGCGCCTCGGAGCGCGATCGTCGCTTCCGCGATCGGCCGCGCCTCGCCGGGGCCAAGCTCGATACGACGCGCCGAGCTCACGCCCAGGCACGGCCCCGCGTTGCACGTCCCATAATAGTCGTAGCCCGGCCCGAGCCCCTCGAGCTCGACGAGCCCGTTCGGGCATCGGTCGGGCAGCTCGAGCGCGAGCGGCTGCCCGGTCGCGTTCTCGGCCACCACGCGGAGCAGCCGTCGCTCGCCGGCGACCGGCGAGACGTCCAGGCGGAGCCTCACCGCGCATCGAAACCCGTGCGCGCCGCCCGGATCGATCATGACCGGGATGACCGGCAGGGCCGGAGGCGCGTAGGGCTCCGGCGGCTCTTCCGGCGCAGACGCCCCGGCGCTCTCACCGGCGTCGGGGTCGCCCGCATGGGGGCCGCCCATATAAACCACGCGGCCCGGCGGGCGTTCTTGACCGCACCCCAAGGCCGAGGAGAGGATGAGCAGCGAGAGGATACGACGAGTCGATTGATTGATAAGCATCAGCGCCTCTTCGCTCGGCCGACGAGCGGGCCGCCGCGCGCGCCCGTGCGGCCGCCGCCGGCAGCCCCGATTGAGGCTGCCCGCCGCTCGGCTCGTCGTGTTCGACGCGAGCATACCATGAGCGGGGCGCGGGCCGGGGCGCCGATCACCGCCTCGGCTGGCCGCGAGCCGGTCTCCTCGACGATCGCCTGCATTGCCGGCGCACGCTACGCGCGCTTCGCCAGGTAGGCATCGACCAGCTCGATCAGCCGTGCCCGGCCGAAGCTGGGGTCGTGGCCTGCATGCACGATCTGCACTGGGAGCTCCCGCAACCGCTTCATGGTGCGGACGTAGGCGGGAATGTCTGCGCCCTCGATCTCATCCAGCAGCGGCCCGTCATAGATCGCATCGCCCGAGAACAAGGTTCCTGTCGCCGCCTCCCACAGACCGATGCTGCCCGGCGAGTGACCGGGCAGGTGCAGCACCTCGAAGTGACGGTCGCCGAGATCCACGACGTCGCCTTCGGCGACGACCTCCGTGACCGGCGCGTCATGCAGGGCGTAGCTTGCCATGTCGTACTCCGCGTGGGGCAGGGCGGTGATCAAATCGCCCTCGATCGGATAGCCAGCGTCGCCCAGCTTGCGGATCTCCTCGGCGCCCATCACCGAGGCCAGCAAGGTGCCGCGGTCGGTCGGCGAGCGCAGGTTCTCCGCCTCGAGATCATGCACCAAGGTGTGCTCGAATTCATGGTGGCTGCCCACATGATCGGTGTGGGTGTGTGTCGCGACCGCCGTCACCGGCTTGTCGATCAGGTGCTTTATGGCCTCCCGCAGGCTGACGATGCCCATCCCCGTGTCGATCATCAGGTCGCGATCGCGACCGCGCACATGCCAGATGTTGCAGCGCATCAGCGGCACCACGTGCGGCTCGATCAGCAGCGTGACGTCATCGCTGACGCGCGTGATCTCGAACCAGCGGTCGGCGATCGGCAAAGTGGCCATGCGTTTCGGTGGTGGCCTAATCTGAACATGAAGGCGGTAAGGCGGGAAGAAAAGATCGATGATCTTCCCGCTTTACCACCTTTGTGTGAATCACTCCGGGGCAAATTAGGCCACCACCGGGGGCGGGAGCGTTCCTCGTCGTCCGCCTCTGCGAGGGGGACGCCGTCCTCGTCGAGGCGCACAGAGGTGCCGCCGAAGAGCGACAGTTGCATGCACGCTTCGAGCGGGGAGAGCTCGGGGACCTCGTTGGAGCGCTCCTCGCTCGGCCGGTCGTCCACGGTTACCAGCTCCTGGTCACCCCGCCGTTCCGGTTACCACGTACCCTGGTAACCGCCCCGTTGCGATGCGCACAATCCATTGAAATTCAATGACTTGGCGCGATGGCCCGAGAGCTGCTTCAGGGGCTGGCAGGAGACCTTACCATGGTAACCGAACCGACATCCCACCGCCTCACGCTTCCCATTCTCCTCGCCACCCTGATCGCCGCGTGCGCCGGAACGTCCGACGGCGGCAGCTCGACCGGCGACGCGCCGGCCGATCCGCCCGGTCCAGCGCCTCACGATGAGGTCCCCGCCGACCAGCAGGCCGCGCCCGCTGTGCCTCCGGCGCCGGATCTCGCGTACCCCGGCAAGGGTTTCATCGTCCACGAATGGGGCACCGACACCGTGGTCGTCGGCTCCGACGGCTCGCTTCAACCGGGGCTGCACCACGAAGAGGAGGACCTCCCCGCCTTCGTCTATGACCGGCTCGAAGCCGGCACGCTCGATGGCTCGATCTCGACGAGCGTCAACGTGAAGATGGAGACGCCGGTAACTTACTTCTACGCCGAGGAGCCGCTCACCGCGCACGTCCAGATAGCGTTCCGCAAAGGGATCTTCACGCAGTGGTACCCCGCCGTCCGCGAGTTTTACCCGCCCATCATCGCGCCCAACACCGTTGCTGGCGTGACGACGTACGCGGACCCGGCGTTCGACCCCGAGTTCCCCTTTGGCTCGCCGATGTGCTCGGAGATGTACGGCCTGAACGCGAACGGCCTCCTCCAGTGGAGTACGTTCGAGATCCTCGGGCGCGACAGCGACGTCCCTCTGCCCGAGGCGCCGCTCGATCGGTTCACGTGGGCTCACGCGCGCCAGGTCGGCGCCAACCCGCTCCGCGTCGCAGGCGTGCCCGGCGCGACGGAGGCGCCCCAGCACGAGCGCTTCCTGTTCTATCGAGGGCTCGGCAACTTCGACCTGCCCGTCCGCGTGACGGCCGGCACCGGCGGGGCGATCTCCGCCGAGAACACCCTCGACGAGGCGATCGGCGCCGTCTTCGTCCTCAACGTCGGCGCCTCGACGGGGGCGTTCGTCGCGCACCCCCAGGGCATCGCCACGGGCGGCACGCTCGTCGAGCGCGCCCCCTCGCTCGACGGAGCGCCGCCCCTCGACGAGTTCGTCGAGTCGCTCGGCGCGAGCATGATCGACGCCCTCGACGCGACCGGCCTGTACCACGACGAGGCCGTCGCCATGGTGAACACCTGGAAGCGCCAGTGGTTCCGGACGCCCGGCGTCCGGGTGCTCTACCTCGCTCCGGAGGCGTGGACCGACGCCTCGATCCCGATCACCATCGCTCCCACGCCTGCCGATGTCGTGCGCGTCATGATGCTCCGCGTCGAGGTGCTCTCGCCCGAGATGGAGGCAGCGGACGTCGGCGCGGCGAGGCGGCTCGCAGATCCGTCCCTCGCCGGCGACGCCGCGCGCCACTTCGACGATCTCGGGCGCTTCGCCGAGCCGCGCCTCCGCCGCGCGCTCTCGCTCCTCGGCGAGCCCGCGTACGGCGAGCCCCTGCTCGCCCGCATCGCCGCCGGAGCGACGGCGAGCGCCGCGCGCGAGTAACCTCTCCGCCATGCACGCCCCGCGGCGCGAGCCCTTCGTGGCCCATGCTCGGTACGAGCCCGGCGAGATCCTCGGGCAGGGGGCGCAGGGCGTCGTGGGGCGCGTGATCGACCGCGAGGCGCGGGGGCGCGAGCTCGTCGCGAAGGTGTTCCGTCAGGGCGCCTTCCGCGAGGACACCCTGCTCGGCGAGTTCGCGCTGCTCGCGCGCCTGCGCGTCCCCGGCGTGGTGCGGGCGCACGATCTCGGGCGGGACGAGCGGACGGGAGCGCCCTTCCTCGTCGAGGAGTACGTGGCCGGCGACGACGCCGCGGCGTGGGTGCAGGGGGCCCCGGCCGGCGAGCGCCCGGCGCGGCTCGCGGGCGTGCTCGCCGGCGTCGCGAGGACGCTCGCCGCCCTGCACGACGCGGGGTTCGTGCACAGCGATCTCAAGCCGGCGCACGTCCGGATGCGGCCCCTCGGCGGGGGCGGCGCCGAGGCCGTGCTCCTCGACCTCGGGGCGGCGGTGTCGAGGGCGCGCGCGCCGGGCGGCGCCGTCGCGTTCACCTCGGCTTTCGCCGCGCCCGAGCTGCTCGCCGGGGGCGCGCCGTCGGCCGCGTCCGACCTCTACAGCCTGGGGGCGCTCGCGTGGTGCTCGGCCGCGGGCCGCCCGCCCGGGCCCTTTCGCGCGCGGCGCCCGCTGCGCGACGCCGCGTCGTGGGTCCAGCCGAGCGTGGCCGAGGTGGTCGAGGCGCTGCTCGCGCTGCACCCGCGAGACCGCCCTGCCGAGGCCCGCGAGGTGCTCCGGCAGCTCGGCGTCGCGGCCGCGGAGGCGGGCATCGCCGTGGGGGCGCCGCCCGCGCCCATCGGGCGGGAGCGCGAGCTCGAGGCGCTGCAGCAGGCGCCGTCACCGTCAGGCCGCGTGCGCTACGTCACGGGGCCGAGCGGCGCCGGCAAGAGCCACCTCGGGCGCGAGCTCGTGACGCGGGCGCTGCTCGCCGGGCGGAGCGCCCGGTACGTGGCGTTCCCGCGCGAGGCCGACCCGCTCCTGCTGCGGCTCATCGCGTTCTTCCGGGGCGCCGAGCGGGCGCCGCCGTTCGTGACGCCGCCCGGCGGCGGGCCCCCGCTCCTGCTCTTGCTGGACGACCTGGACCAGGCCCCGGCCGAGCTCCGCGCCGCGCTCGACGCGTACCGGTGCCGGCCGGCGGCGCCCGGCGGCGCGGCGATCGAGGTGGTCGCGACGGCCCGGAGCGCGCCCGAGGGCGCGGCGTGCGTGGCGCTCGGGCCGCTCAGCGACGCGAGCTTCGGCGCGCTGTGCCGCGCGCTCGGCGTGGACGACGAGGCGAGCGTGCGAGCGGCCGCCGTGGCGTCGGGGAAGAACCCGGGGTGGCTCTTCGCGTCGCTCGGCCGCGTGCCGCTCACGAAGGACACGGCGATCGAGCGCGTGCGCGGGCTGTCGGCCGACGCCTGCGCGACGCTCGCCGCGATCGCGATCGCGGGCGGCGCCCTGCCCGAGACGCGCTGCTCTCTCGGGTTCGGGCGCGGCGGCCGGGCGGACGCGCGGGGCGGCGGGCGGCCGCGCGCCTCCGGCGAGCGAGCCCTCGGCGAGCTGCTCGCGGGCGCGCTGATCGCGAGGCGGGAGGCGGCGACCGGCGCGCTCACCACGCTGTCCGCTCCCGCCCTGGCGAGGGATCTCGCCGCGGCGCTCGCCACGCCGGAGGTCGCCGAGGAGGTCGCCGCGGCGCTGCTCGCGGATCCCGGCGCGCCTGCGTCGGCGCTCCTCTCGGCGGCGGCGGCGCCGTGCACGAAGGCCCGGCGCGCGCAGCTCCACGAGCGGGCCGCGGCGCAGGCGCGCGAGGCCGGGCTGCGGTCGGAGGAGATCGAGGCGCTGCTCGCGCTCGGCGAGGACGCGGACCGGAGGACCCCGGCGCTCCTCTGCAGGCTCGAGCGGCTGACGCGCGACGCGGGCGTGGGCGCGGCGCACCCGCAGGTCGTGGCGTGGCTCGACGAGGCGGCGCAGCGCGACGAGCGGGTGCTCGTGCTCGCGCTGCGGCGGCGCGCGGAGAAGCGCGCGCGGGATGGGGACGCGACGGCGGCGAAGGAGCAGGCGCTCGCGGCGCTCGCGGCGGCGCGGAGGCTCGGCGGCGGGGCGGCCGAGGCGTTCGCGCTGTCGACGCTGGGGCTCGTGGCGCTGATGCGCGCCGACTGGGGCGAGGCGGAGGCGTGGCTCGCGGGGGCGCAGGCGAAGCTGCCCTCGGCGGGCGAGCGCGTGGACGACGTGGAAGGCGAGCGCGTGGACGACGTGGAAGAGGTGGCGCGGATCCACCACAACGCGGGCATCGTCGCCCTGTACCGCGGCCAGGTGGACGGCGCGGTGCGGACGTTCGAGGCGTCGCTCGCGGTCAAGCGGACCCTCGGGGACCGCGCCGGCATGCGCTCGTGCCTGATGAACCTCGGGATCGCGCTCGGGAAGGCGTCGCGCTACGAGGAGGCCTTCGGCGCGCTCGACGAGGCGATGCGCCTCGCGCGGTCGCTGGG
Source organism: Sorangium sp. So ce302 (assembly GCF_051530145.1). GTDB lineage: Bacteria > Myxococcota_A > Polyangia > Polyangiales > Polyangiaceae > Sorangium > Sorangium cellulosum_B. The sequence continues at coordinate 4,743,740 of NZ_CP150326.1, forward strand.
GCAGGTGGCGGGGCGCGGCTGGTGCCTGTCGGCGCGCGCGGACATCGAGGTGCGCCGCGGCGACGCGCGCGCGGCGGAGCGCTGCATCGAGGAGGCGTGGGCGCTCGCGGCGTCGCTCCCTGCGGCGATCCAGGCCGATCTGGTGATCGCGCGGGCGAACGTGGCGTTGCTCGACGGCGACGGGCGGCGGGCGCTCGCGGCGCTCGCGGCGCTGGACCCGGGCGTGCGGGCGAGCGACCCGCTGGTGGACGCGCGGGCCCAGGTGGCGGAGGCGCAGGCGTACCTCACCAGGCTGCCGGCGGAGCCCCGGCGGGCGGCGCGGGGGGCGATCCGGGCCGCGCGGCGGGCGCGCGCGGCGATGCTCGCGGAGGTGGAGGCGCAGGCGCTCGACGTGCTGCGCTCGGCGCGGCCCGGCGCACGGCGGGCGCCGGCCGCGGCGACGGCGCGGGGCGGCGCGCATGGGGCGCAGGGGGCACTGGCGGCGGCGCAGGGGGCACCGGCGGCGGCGCAGGGGGCACCGGCGGCGGCGCAGGGCGCACCGGCGGCGGGCGGCGCGTATGCTGGCCCAGGCATGACGGCGGCGGCGAGCGGAGAGGACGGCGACGGCGCGCTCTGGGCGTGGCTCGCGTCGGTGGCGACCGCGGACGGCGCCGCGGAGGCCGCGGTCGGGCTCGCGCGCGCCCTCGTGCAGCAGTCGGGGGCCGAGCGCGCGCTGCTCGCCGTGGTCGACGAGCAGGGGCGGGTGGTCGCGGCCTGGGGCGCCGACCTCGACGGGCTGGAGATCGCCGAGGCGGCGCGGCGCATCCAGCCCGACCTGGCGCAGCTCGCGCTGAGCCAGGCCGCGCCCGTCCACTACCAGCGCGACGTGGAGACGCCGGGCGGCCGCGGCTCGCGGCTCGTGCTGCGCGTCGGCGCAGACCACGCCTCGATGGGCGGGCGCGCCCTGGCGGCGAGCGCGGCGTCGCCAGGTCCGGCGCTCCCCGGGCCTCCGCGCGCGCTCATCGTGGTCGAGCACCGGTTCCGCCCGGCGTGCTTCGACGCCGTCACGGAGGCGCGGGCCGCTCGCTGGGCGTCGCTCGCGGGGCTCTTCCTGCGGCTCTTCGCCCGCCCCGGCGCGCCGGAAGAGCCCCGCCGCGAAGGCCCGGCGCCTCCCTGCCTCGCCTCGCTCGCGGAGCCCGCGCCCGATCTCCGGCGCGCCGACACGACCGTCGTGCCCGCGGCCCAGCCGCGGAGGAGCTTCCCCGACATCCTGGGCCAGAGCGCCGCGCTGGGCCGGGCGCTCGCGCGCCTCGACGCGGCCATCGACAGCGATCTGCCCGTGCTCCTCGCGGGCGAGACCGGCACGGGCAAGGAGCTCTTCGCCCGCGCGCTCCACGATCTCGGCCCGCGCCGTTCGCGCGAGCTCGTCGCGATCAACTGCGGCGCCGTACCCGACGCGCTCTTCGAGGCGGAGCTCTTCGGCCACGCGCGGGCCTCGTTCACGGGGGCCGAGCGCGCGCGCCCCGGCCTGCTCGCCCGGGCCGAGGGCGGCACGCTCTTCCTCGACGAGCTGGGGGAGCTGCCGCTCGCGCGGCAGGCGGTGCTGCTGCGGGCGCTGGAGTCACGGCGCTATCGCCCGGTGGGCAGCGACGACGAGCGGCCGTTCGACGTGCGGATCGTCGCGGCCACGAACCGGGATCTCGCGCAGGCGGTCGCCGAGCGGGCGTTCCGGCAGGACCTGCTCTTCCGGGTGAACGCCATCGAGATCCACCTGCCGCCGCTCCGCGACCGGGAGGGCGACGTGCCGCTGCTGCTCGCCGGGTATCTGGGTCGGACGGGCGCCCCCATCGAGATCGCGCCGCGCGCGCTCGCGGCGCTCGATGCCTACGCGTGGCCCGGCAACGTGCGGGAGCTCGCGCACCTGGTCCAGCGCCTGGCCGCGCTGGGCGTGCGCCGCATCGAGCTGGAGCACCTCCCGCGAGGGATGCGGGCGAGCGCGCTGCGGGCGAGCGCGCGCCGGACGCCCGACGCCGCCGAGCGCCCCGCGTCACCGGCCCGGCCGCCGATGGCCGGACCCGTCCCGCCGCCGGCGGCGGGGCGGGGAAACCCGGGCGAGGCGCGCCACGCGCTGGCCGAGGACGACGAGCGCGAGCCGATCCGGCGCGCGCTCGCGGAGACCGGCGGGAACATCAGCCGCGCGGCCGAGCGGCTCGGCATCACGCGCCACGGTCTGAAGAAGCGCATGGCGCGCCTCGGCATGCGCGCTCCCTCCGGATCGCAGAGGAAAGCGGAGTGAATCCCCTCGTGAAGGTGCCGCTGACAGAGAGGCAAGCAAACGCAGCAGTGGAGGACTCTTTATGAAGGGCAGCGGTTCCGGAGCACTGAACACATCGAGGCGCGAGGAGGAGCACCGACAGGGCCGCGCGGCAGGAGAAGCGGTCTTTCCGATCTCCCCGCGCCCCTGCCATCGAGGACCGAGCTCGCGCCGTGGATGGAGCGGGCGGTTCGCGCTCGCGCTGCTCGTCGCGGGCTGCTCGCCTGCGGCCGTCGACGGATCGCCGGCGCTCCTGCCGGACGGCGGAGGCGGCGCCCCCGCCGCGCCGCCCTCGCCCGCCGCGTGTGATGCCTCCGCGGCCGACGGCGTCGCCGTCTTCGCCTCGAGCGTCGATACAGGCGCCCCGCAGGCGCCCGGAGCTCCCCCCTACGCGATCGACGGCTGCTTGCTGGCCTACGTCGCGCCGCGCGAGGCCGGCGACGTGAGCGGCGCCCTGAGGCTGCGTGATCTCGGTACGGGCGAAGAGCTCCTCCTCGCGCCGGCCGCCGAGACGCCGCGCCGGCCTGCGCTCGCCGGCGACGTCGTGGTCTGGGAGGCGACGGACCAGGGAGCACGCGTGGTGCGCGTGCGCCGGGGTGGCCAGACGCAGACGATCCGCGGCCCGTTCGATCACGCGGGCGAGCCGCGCGTGGAGGGAAACGCCGTCGTGCTGACGGGCTGGCTGACCGCGGACGAGAGCGGCGACACGGACGTGTTCCTGTACGAGATCGGCCAGGCGGAGGCGGTCCAGATCGCGTCCGGTCCGGGGCAGCAGCGTTTCCCGGACATCTCGGCGACGCACGTCGCCTTCGCTGACTTCTCCGAGGATCCCGACGGCCGCTTCGACGAGGACGCGCGGGATCTCGCGGACATCGTGGTCTATGACCGGCGCACGAGGCGCGCTATCCCGCGCTCCCGGGAAGGCAAACAGTCCTTCCCGATGCTCGGCGCCGGAGAGAGGGTGGTGGCTTATCTCGAATGGGCGCCGTTTCATCCGGAGCCCAAGTTCGAGCAGTTCGATCTGCGGATCGGGGACATCACCGCGCCTGCGGACGGCGACGCCCTGGCCGCGAGCATCGAGCAGTCGGGCCGGCCGTACGTGCTTCCCGAGGTCCGCGGCGAGCTCATCGAGTGGGTGGAGCGGCCTGCGGACGGCAATGCGTCCTTGCGGCGGAGGCCGGCCGATCTCTCGGCGCCGGCGGCCGAGGTCCCCGGGCTCTCGGCGTTCGAGCTGTTCGGGCCGTCGGCTTCTGCGACGATCACCGTGGTCGCGGCGCGCTCGCCGGGAGGCGAGCTGGAGCTCCGCGGCGTCGCGCGGTGATCCGGCGGGCGCAGGCCAGCCACGCTGCGACGCGGTGCAGGTCCGGGAACGCTACCTCCGGGCGGGACGGGCCTTGCGAGGGGAGTCGGCGTCGGGCGCCCGCGATCACCGAAGTGATCCGAGCGCCCCCACGCCTGCCGAGCTACTTCTTCGCAGCGGCAGCAGGCGCCGCGGCCGGCGCCTTCCCAGCAGCAGGAGCGGCAGCCGGCGCCGCGGCCGTCTTCCCGGCAGCAGGAGCGGCAGCCGGCGCCGCGGCCTGCGCCTGCGGCGTGATGATGCGGAATTTCCCGCTCAGGTGCAGCAGCGACATCGTGTACAGCATGCCGTCGTAGTACCGCCACTTGCCGGTAGGCGCCTCGCGCTGATACAGCTCTTCGACGAAGCGCCAGGCCCGCGGATGGGTAGCGGCAAGCGCCGCGACGGCGTTCGCCGCCACGAGCCCGAGCGAGTCGTAGTCGACGGTGGGCTTGCCCTCGAGGGTGAAGTTGCCCTTGTACTTGGGGCCCTGCGCCTCGAAGAACGCGAGGAGGCGATCGCTCAGCTCGGTCTGCCGCGGATCCTTCGCCCACCACGCCGCGTCCACCGACCAGTTCATCGCGGTGCGGAACGCGTCCTGACGGAAGTTGGCGGTCCCCGCGTCCCACGAGGCGCCCTTGGGGGTGCCATCGAAGTTGGCGTAATCCGGAGCGAGCCCGGTCTTCGGATGGGTCGTCTTGACGAAGTAATCGCGGCTCACCTTGGCCGCCTCGGCCCAGAACGCGCGGTCGGCCTCGGGGCCCCAGGCCGCCCAGAGGTCGTAGAACGCCGGCAGGTGATACGACGGATCGGTGTGATCGCCGTTCTTCGCGAAGTTGTCCGCGTCGGGCGTGAACCGCACCATCTTGTGCTCGGTGTTGAAGAGCGAGTGCACCGTCGTCTTGCGCTTGTCCTTGTTGACCGGCCCGGTGATCGGCTTCCGGTTCTTCATCGCGTCGAGGATGCTGAAGGCTTCCTTCTTGTAGTCGTAGATCCCCTTGCCGTTCCCCCAGCGGTTCGACGCGAACAAGAGCGCCGTGGCGAAATACTCCTCCGCGTCGGGGGCGGGATTCTCATCCATGGCCGTGCCGTCCGGGCGCATCTGCCACGAGAAGTAGCCGAAGCCGGGGTGCTTCGGATCCGCGTGGTACATGTGGGACTTGGCCCAGTTCCACAGGGCGTCGAAGTCGTCTTTGCGATCGACCTGCACGGCGATCATCATGCCGTACGACATCCCCTCGGAGCGGACGTCGTTGTTGCCGATGTCCATGATGTACGCCTTGGGGCCGTTCGCGTTCTTTCCCGCCGGGAACAGGACGGCCTGCTCCTTGGGATCGCCGTGGAACAGCTGCTCGTAGGCCTTCGCGATCTTCGCGTCGATCTCGGCGGGCTTGTGTCCCAGCTCGGCGAACAGGTTGCGATACTCCCCCGTGGCGAACGCTCCCTTGGCAGCGGGCTTGAGCGGCGGACCGAGGGGCGCGGGCTCCGCCGGGGCGGGCGTCTGGGCCGCGGCGCTCGGGCTCGCGGTGCTGGCCGGAGCGGCGCTGCCGGCCGGGTTCGTGGAGCTCGCCGGATCGGGCGAGCCGACCTGGGTGCCTTGGTTGCTGGGCGCGCAGGCGATCACCGTGACCGCAAACCATGCCGATGCGACGGGAGACGTTAGCATTCGCAAGTTCATCGCTGTCCTCGTGTTCGAGCTCGCATCCTACTGAGGACGCGCTCGGCGTGGACATCGTTGGGCGATGTCCACGTAATGACGCTGGTGGGCGAGAAGGAAATCCAACCGCTCGGAGGCGTCAAGTCCCAACTGCCGGGCCTGCCTCGGGGTGAGAGGACACCGTGACAACCGCGATCCGGCTCTTCTGGAAAAGTCGCGTGATCTCAGCATCTTTTCATGTGTCGAAGGGAGCCGTCTTCACGCCACAGCGCTGCTCGCTCACGGGTCGCCGTGATCGACGTTCACACGCCCCGAAGCGGCGCCGCTGGACCGGGCGCGGCTACGCCCCGAGCTCCGCGAGCGACCGGCAGACGCGGCGGAGCCGGTCGCGCAGCCACCGGTGCGCCGGGTCGGCGTCGAAGCGGGGGTGCCACGCCTGCGAGATGGTGATGGCCGGCGTGGTCACGGGCAGCGGGAACGTGACGAGATCGAAGCGCGGGGCGGCGTGCGCGAGCCATTTCGACGGGAACGCGCCGACGAGGTCGGAGCTGGCGAGGAGGCACAGCGCCGCGTAATGGCCCGACGCCACGGCCGCGGTGGTCCGGGCGAGCCCTTTCTTCTTGAGGGCCTCGTCGATGGGGCCCCAGGTCTTGCCCAGCCTGGAGACGCCGAGGTGGGCGTGCTCGACGAACCGCTCCAGCGTCACCTTGCCGGACGCGAGCGGGCTGCCGCGGCGCACCACGCCGACGAAGCGGTCCTTGACGAGCGCCTGCACGCGGATCTCCGGGCCCATGTCGCCGATGATGCCGAGGTCGAGATCGATCCGGCCCTCCCGGAGCGCGGCGACGTCCTCGTCGCCCTCGGGGAGGAAGCGGACGGTGACGCCCGGGGCCTCGGCCCTCAGCGCGTCGAGGAGCGGGGCGCCGACGAGCCCGAGCATGCCGTCGCTGGTCCGGACGGCGAAGCTGCGGGTGAGCGCGGCGACGTCGAGCGCGCCCCGCTCGCGGAGGACCGCGCTGGCCGAGGCGACCACCGCGCGCACGCGCGGGCGCAGCTCCGCGGCGCGCGGCGTGGGCACGAGCCGCCGGCCGGCGCGCACGAGGATCGGGTCGCCCACGGCCTCGCGGACGCGCGCGAGCGTGCGGCTCATCGCCGAGGGGCTGAGGTGCATCCGCTTCGCGGCCAGGAGGACGCTCTCCTCCTCGAGCAGCACGTCGAGCGCGAGGAGCAGGTTCAGATCGATGGAGTGCATGGGACGCAGCAATAACTTACCGTACATGCACTGGAAGTCATGTCTGTTCGGGCGCAGGTTCGGTGTCGAACAGGGCAGCCGCGAGGGCAGGGGAGCCGTCGCCTGTGCCTGCCCGGAGGAGATTTGCCATCATGAGCACTACGCTCGATTCGCCGCGCGTTCAAAGGACCCTCGACCGCCTCTTCCAGGACGCCGACAGCGGCGATCCGGGCATCATCGCCCGCGTCCGCGCCGACTGGGAGCGCCGCGGCCCGAGCCCCGACCCCGAGACGCTCGCCCACACGCTCGCCGACGCGTATCTGCCGGTCTCCCGCGAGGTCGGGCGGCTGCTCCACCTGCTCGCCTTCGCGGCGCGAGCGCGCACGGTGGTGGAGTTCGGCACGTCGTTCGGGATCTCGACGGTGTTCCTGGCCGCGGCCATCCGCGATGGCGGCGGCGGGCGGGTGATCGGCAGCGAGCTGCACCCGGAGAAGGTGCGGCGAGCGCGCCTGAACCTCGATGAGAGCGGGCTCGGCGATCTCGTCGAGATCCGCGAGGGAGACGCGCTGGTGACGCTGCGGGACGTGGAGGGGCCGATCGATCTGGTTCTGCTGGACGGATGGAAGAACCTTTATTTGCCGGTGCTCCGGATGCTCGAGCCCCGGTTGCGGAGGGGCGCGCTCATCGTCGCGGACGATCTCGACATCGCGCCGGATGACCTGCGGCCGTACCTGGAGTACGTGCGTGGCGCGGGCAGCGGCTACGGATCGGTGGAGATCCCGCTAGGGGACAGGCTGGAGGTCTCCTGCTGGCACGGCCGCGACGGGCGCGAGCGCGAGGCGTGAGATAGGCCGCCTCGCTCCTCGCGCGAGGGCGAGCAGCGCGCGGCGGCGCGTGCGCATCAATGCTTCTTCTTGCAGCCCCCGTAGCGTTCCACGCTCGCGAGGGTTGGCGGATTGCTGAAGTACGTCGCGTCATACCCGCCCGTGATGAGGACCGAGCCGTCTTGCAGCGTCGTCGCGGTGTGGAAGCCCCTCTGGATCGGCTCGTCGATCGGGGTCCAGCTGCCGTTCGCCTCCTTGTAGATCTCGGCGCCGTCGCTGCCGACGGCCATCACGCGGCCGTGGGACATGGGCGCGACGGCGGACGCCCACGTGTGGAGGAAGTTCGGCGGCGCGGTCAACGTCCACGTGTCGCTCGCGGGATCGTAGATCTCGGCGGTCTCGCCGGCATCGACGAGGACCTCGATCTCCTCCTCGGTGCCGCCGTAGATCCTGCCGCCGCCGCCGACCACCAGCACGCGCCCGCTCGGCAGCAGCGTGGCCGTGTGCTGCATGCGGGGCAGGTTCGTCGGCGCCGCCGCCGTCCAGGCGCCCGTGGCCGGATCGTAGATCTCCACGCTGGTGCGGCCCTGGGGCATCTCGTTGCCGTTCAGCGTGTAGCCGCCGACGACGAGCACGCGCCCGTCCTGGAGCAGCGTCGCCGTATGCAGGTAGCGGGTCACCGACATCGACCCTGCGCTGGACCACGTGTTCGTGGCAGGATCGTAGAGCACGGCCTCCTTGAGGGTGCTGTCGTCGTCGCTGCCGCCCGTGCGTAATACCCGCCCGTCCGGCAGGAGCGTGAGCGCGGTATAGGCGAACTCCCAACCACGGGCCGCCTCGCCGGGCGTGAGCGGGACGCTCGCCGTCGTGCCCGTGATCGGATCGTAGACAAGCCCGCCAGGGGACAAGCCAACGACGATGGCGACGACCGATGGTAGACGTACGTTGGTGACCGATGGTGGGGTGGAGCGGTGCGGGCTTCGGCCACCGAACGAGCTTGGTCAACACCTATGCCCGTTATACCCCCACTACCGCTCTCGCCATCGCCCCCCGCGCGCTCGCCACGGCCGCAAACCGCTGCGCCAGGTACTCCGCCACCCGCACATTCTGGCTGAACACCACATTGAACCGGATATGCGGATCCCCCGCACCATCCGCCATGAACGTCGCCCCGCGGGCCAGCAGGATCTTGTTGAGGTACGCGTCCTGCACCAGCTCGTCGACGTCCACCCCGCGCGGCGCCGCGCCCCAGAGGAACAGCCCGCCTTCACCCGGGTGGTCGAGCAGCACGCCGGCGTCGCGCAGCCGGCGCGCCGCTGCGTTCCGGGCCGCGCCGAGCTTCTGCTGCAGCCGATCGATGTGCTTGCGCCACCTGCCGGCCGACAGCACCTCCAGGAGCACGAGCTCGTTCAGCGCGCCGCTCGTCAGCACCGAATAGATCTTCTCGCGCAAGAGCGGCTTCAGCCGCCCTGGCTCGGCCGCGATGTAGCCGAGGCGCAGCGCCGGGCTCAGCGCCTTGCAGAAGCTGGAGTAATAGATGACCCCGTCCAGCCCCGAGAGCTGCGCCAGCCGCGTGGGATGCCCGGGGTGGAAGTGGCCGTGCACGTCGTCCTCGGCGATGAGGACACCGTGCTGGTGCGCGATCGTCAGCACGCGGTGCAGGTTGGCGGCGCTCGAACCCCAGCCGGTCGGGTTGTGCAGCACGCTCTGGAGGAACATCAGCCTGGGCCGGTGCTCGCGGCACGCAGCTTCCAGCGCCCCCAGATCCACGCCGTCCGGCCTTCGCGCCACCGGGACGAGGCGGTAACCCGCCTGCCGCAGGCGGCCGAACAGCAGGAAATAGCCCGGGTCTTCCACCAGCACCGCGTCGCCTGGCTGGAGGTAGCCCCGGCAGATCAGGTCGATCGCATGCGTGCCGCCCCAGGTCGTGAGCACGCGGCCCGCGTCGGCCGCGATGCCCTGGGAGCGCATCAGCATCGCGATGCGCTCCCGTAGCTCGGGCAGCCCCTGCGGCGGACAGCGCGCCGCCATGCCGGCGTCGTTGCGGGCGAGCGCGCGCTGGAGCACCGTCGCAGGGATGGCGTCGCTCAGCCAGCTCGCCGGCAGCGCGCCGCTGCTGGCCAGCAGCACGCCGGCGCGCTGGTCGTTGGACTGCTGCGCCAGCCACACCGGCTCCTGCTCCTCGCCGGCCTCGAGCCACGCCTCGCTCGGCACGGCCGAGGCCGCCTCGCACACGAAGAACCCGGCCGTGCCGCGCGACTCGAGCAGCCCGGCCGCCACCAGCCGATCGTAGGCCGTCACCACGGTGTTGGGGCTCACGCCGAGCTGACCCGCCAGCTGGCGGATCGACGTCAGCCGCGCGCCGGGCGGCAGCTGCGCGCCCTCGATCAGCGCGCGCAGCCGCGCCTCGATCTGGTCGGCCAGGGGAACGGCGGAGTCGCGGTCGAGCGAGAACATGGGTCAACGCAGGAACAGGAGCGCCAGCACCGCCAGCGCGCCGGCCATGATGCCATTGAACAGCCGGTGCCGTCGCGGATCGGTCAGAAATCGCCGGATCGCCACGCCGAACAGCGCCCACGCCGAGGTGCACGGAAAGGTGATGGCGAGGCTTACGACGGACACGAGCAGGGCGCCGCTCGCCACGCCCATGCCCGCCGGCATGAACACCGAGGCCACCGTGATCGCCTTGACCCAGCTCTTCGGGTTGACGGCCTGGAACAGCGCCCCCTGCGCGAACGACAGCGGCCGCGGCACCTCGGCGCCCTTGACCGCGGCGCCGCCGGTCAGCTTCCACGCCAGCACCAGCAGGTACAGCGCGCCGGTCACACGCAGCACGCCGTGCAGCGCCGGGTAGGCGGCGAACAGCGCGCCCAGGCCCAGGCAGGCGAAGAAGGTCTGGACCCCGCCGCCCACGCTGATGCCCAGGAGATGCGGCAGCGATCCGCGGTAGCCGAAGTTGGCGCCCGAGGCGGTCAGAATCATGTTGTTCGGCCCAGGGGTGCTCGACATCACGAAGCAATAGGTCAGGAGGGGCAGCAGCTCGGTCATCGCAGATCGCTCCGGTCGGGGATGGACCGGAGCATAAGGAGGCGGTGTTCGCCGGTGAAGGCACAGGGGACGCGCCGCACGAAAGCACTGTGTCAGTCGCGCGACCGGTACAGCGAAGGGCTCGGCGCCCGGGGTGCGCATCGGACGTGGCCGCAGCTCCCGGCTGCGACGTGCCAGCAGATCCCATCGCCATCGAGCTGGCCAGACGCACGTTATGGCTGTCTCCGGGACGGCTCGAGCGTGCCTCTGCTACCCTCGGCGCTGCGCAGCCGGACGAGGCCGTGGGCACGGAGGAGACATGACGGACGAATCAGCGGCACGCGCGCCCGAGAAGGCGGCGTTCTTCCGACCGGAGAACGAGCGGGAGGGCTCGCGCCGCGAGATCTCGAGCCCCACGGGGAAGTACAGGCTCGTGGTGTCGAGCTTCTCGACCGGACGTGGCACCTGGGACTACGCGCAGGGCGAGGTCTACAGGACCGCGTCGACCGACCCCATCGCCGTCGTTCAGAGGAACTTCGACTGGTTCCCTTTCCTGTTCGTCGAGGCGCACCCGAATCGACTTCTCGGACCCGATGTCGGGATGGCCCGAGATCGAGGCGCCCGTGCCGGTTGACGCCGATCGGCGCCCGCCGGCCTTCAACGCCGACGGGACGATCGTCTGTTACCAGTCGGCACCCGACGGCGAGGCCAGAGGCGACGCAGCCGAGACGCCGATCGCCGCGATGCTGACGTTCCGGCGCGATGGCCTGAAGCTCGTCCTCCAGAGCGAGTGGATCTCCGAGCAGGAGCAGGCGAGGCGCAAGGCCCAGGAGGATGAGCGGAAGCGGTTCGATGCGTGGCTCGCGGACTTTCGCGCGAACGATCCGCTCTACCGTACCGCCGTCGAGGCGATGCAGGATCCGGCCTTCTCTCCCGAGGACCACGACGGGATCGGGGTCACCTACGACGGCTGGTGTCCCGACTTCAAGGCGCAGGAGCGGCGCATCACCCGCCGACTCGTGAAGAAAGGGAAGAGCCGGTACACGATCGACATCGAATGGGGCGCGGAGACGGGCCCGGTCAAGCTCGTCGTCTACAGGGACGGCGAGCGCGCGGAGGACAGGTTCTTCGCGCACTCCGTCGCTGGTATGCGCGACGCCTTCGCCTGCGCGAGATCCTTGATGGCGAGCGACGCAGGGACCGCGGGCGCATGACGGCCGCCTGCCCCTGCATTCTCGCACCTCCTGTCAGGCGCGGTGCGGCGCAAGCGCTGGCGGCCGGTCCAGAGGACCGAGCAGGTCAAGCCGAGCGAGCCCGGCTGCTTGGTTGGCCCCTTCGACAATGGTTATGTCCAATGGCCTGTGACTCCCACGGCCCCATCGAAAACCCAGCTCGCGGACGACCTCCGCGACGTACGGCGCAAGCTCGAGCAACTCGCGGCAGAAGGGCCCGTCTGCGACCTCATCGATCTGGTGATTGAGTTGCTCGCGCGGATGCGCGACACCAACAACGCGCTGAGGGCCGCTCCTCCGAACCCGCCGATTGCCTCCTACGGATACGATTCCGACCAGCGACCAGAAATTCGCACGTGTCCGTCGTCGACTCACCCGGAGCCCTAGAAATTCGTGACCCAATGTGGACGATTGGCCCACGTCGGCGATCGATGGGAGCATCATGCCTGCGGCGCGCGAATCGACGAAAATGCCGTAGAAAGCGAGGGGATCTGTCAGGTGCGGGCGAGCCCATCGAGCGCTTTGGCGCGAGCGAGCTCGTACACGATGGAGCATGACGCTCGTCAGGTCATGATCGAGAATCGTTCCCCATGAAGTACGTTCTCGGCGAGGTCGTGCACTCCGGAGCGGACATGTGCATCGTGCGAGCCACCCACGCCACGACCGGCGGCAAGGTGGTGCTCAAACTGCCGCATGGCGAGCCGCCGAGCCCGCGCGCGCGGGAGGAGCTCAAGCATGAGCACGCCGTGCTGCGCGCGCTCGATGTCCCCGGGATCATCCGGGCGTTGGGCCTCGAAGAGCACGATCGGAAGCCGGCGCTCGTGCTGGAGCACTGGGATGGCACCTTGCTCGCTCGCGTGCTCGAGCAGGGCCCGCTGCCCGTCGGGGTCGCGCTGCGCCTCGGCGCCGCGCTTTCGCGCAGCCTGGGCGAGGTGCACCGGCGAGGCATCCTCCACCGCGATATCAAGCCGCAGAACGTGCTGGTCAACGCCGAGCGGACGCGCACCTGCTTGATCGACTTCGGGCTCGCGACGTTTTGGACGCCCCAGCTCGCCGCGCAGACGTCGCTGGAGGCGGTCTCCGGGACATTGGCGTATATGGCGCCCGAGCAGACGGGGCGAATGAACCGAGCGCCGGACGCCCGGGCGGACCTGTATGCGCTGGGCGCCACGCTCTACCAGATGCTGACCGGCGCGCTGCCCTTCGAGGCGACCGACGCGCTGGAGCTGATCCACGCGCACATCGCCCGGGCGCCCGTGCCCCCGCACGAGCGCGCGCCCGAGCTCCGCATCCCCGAGGCCGTGAGCGCGATCGTGCTCAAGCTGATGGCCAAGAGCCCCGAGGACCGCTACCAGACCGCGAGCGGCGCGGCCTGGGATCTGGAGCGGGCGGCGCGGGCCTGGGTCGAGACGGGGACCGTGGCGCCGTTTCCGCTGGCGAAACGCGATTGGGACGATCGGGTCCGCGCGCCCTCACGCCTGTTCGGTCGGGAGCGCGAGAGCGCCGCGCTCGCGGCGCTGCTCGACGAGGCGTGCGGCGGCGCGACGGTGCTGGCGCTGGTGGCGGGGCCGTCGGGCGTGGGCAAGTCGGCGCTGGTCCAGGCACTGCAGGGCGAGGTGCGCGCGCGGCGGGGCCTCTTCGCCGCCGGCAAGTTCGACCAGCTCCAGCGCAGCACGCCGTACGCCGCGCTGGCGCAGGCGCTGCGGTCGGTGGTGCGGCGACGGCTGGCGGACCCGGCCGAGGTGCTCGAGCGCTGGAGGCAGGCCTTTCAGGAGGCCGCGGGGCCGGATGGGCAGATCCTGGTCGAGCTCATGCCCGAGCTGGTGCACATCCTGGGCGAGCCCAAGCCGCTGGTGGAGCTGGGGCCGATGCAGGCGAAGCTCCGCTTCCAGACGACGGTGCTGCGCTTCGTGCGGACGCTGGCCACGGCCGAGCAGCCGCTTTTGCTGTTCATCGATGATCTCCAGTGGGCGGATGCGGCGTCGCTTTCGCTCTTGGGCGAGCTGCTGAAGGAGCCAGGGGACCAGCACCTGCTGGTCGTGGTGGCTTATCGGGACGAGGCGGTGGGCCCCGAGCACCCACTGAACGCGCTGCTTTCGGCCTCCGCAGCTCCGGGCGCCGTGACCGGACGGATCGCGCTTTCGCCGCTCGGCGCGGACGCAGTCACGGCGATGGTGGCCGACATGCTCGATCGGCCCGGGGCCGAGGTGGAGGAGCTTTCGCGGCGGATCAAGGACAAGACCGACGGCAGCCCGTTCTTCGTCGGGCAGTTTCTACAGCTCTTGCACGAGCGGAAGCTGCTCGTGCGCGATGCGGAGACGGGGCGGTGGCGCTGGGAGCGGGAGGCGATCGAGCGGGCGGGGATCACGGACAACGTCGTCTCGATCTTGACCCGCAGGCTCGAGCGGCTGTCGCCCGCGCTGCAGCGCGCGCTCGAGACCGCGGCGTGCGTGGGCGACCGGTTCGACGGGGAGCTTTTGGCGCATCTCTTGGGGCAGCAGGCGCAGACGGTCAGCGCCCTCTTGGCGGAGGCGGTGCGCGAGGGGCTCGTGATGCACGAGGGCGAGCAGGCGCAGGAGACCTACGCCTTCGTGCACGACCGGGTGCAGCAGACCGCCTACGAGGCGCTCACGGCAGAGGAGCGGCTCTCGCTGCACCTATCGATCGGCCGAGCGCTGCGGGCACGTTACGGCGTCGCGTGCACCGGCGGGGAGCTGTTCGCGACGCTCTACCACCGCAACCGGGCCGCCGAGCGGCTGACGGATGCCCAGGAAAAGCGCGACCTTTCGGAGCAGAACCTGCACGCCGGGCAGCGGGCCAGGGCCAGCGCGGCCGACGCGCAGGCTGTGGCGTTCCTCGGGACGGCCGCGTCGCTGCTCGGCGAGGAGGGGTGGACCGAGGCCCCGGAGACGACCTTCGAGGTGCACCTGGCCCTGGCCGAGGCGCTCTGGCTCGCGGCGCAGGTCGACGAGGGAGAGCGGCTCTTCCTGCGCTGCCTCGCGCGAGCGCCGGATCCGCTCTCTCGCGCGCGCGTGGTCAGCATCTTTATCGCATATCTTCAGGTCGACGGCCGCTTCGCGCAGGGCATCGAGCTCGGCCTCGAGGCGATGGCGTGGCTCGGGCGCCCGCTGCCGAGGACCCCGGAGGAGCAGCGGGCGCTGTTCGGCGCGCTTGTAGATGGCCTCGGAGATCCGCAGGAATCTGGCCACGAGGATCCGCGGAATCGTGACCCTCACGTCCGCAGAAAAGTGACCGTGGCGCCCGCGGAAATCTGACCCCCGGGCGCCGCGGAAATCGCACCCGGCGTCGCCCGGGTCAGCGCCTCTTCGCTGCCGCCGGGGCAGGCGGCGCGGCGGCCTCTGCCGTCGGCTTGGAGCGCGCCTCGCTCATGGCCAACGACTCCTTCTGCCGCCACGAGTCAGCATCGATGTCGAGGATGTGGCAGTGCTGGACGAAGCGGTCGATCAGCGCCGAGACGCACGCCGCGCCCGGAAAGACCGTGCTCCACTGCTTGAATGGCAGGTTCGTCGTCAGCACGAGCGATCGGCTCTCGTGCCTGCGGCTGATGAGGTTGTAGAGCAGATCGGCGGACTGACGGCTGCACGGCAGGTAGCCGATTTCGTCCAGGATCAGCAGCGACGGGGCAGTGTACTTTCGCAGCCGTCGCTCGAGGGCCGGCAGCGACTCCTGCTTGAGCAGATCCGCGAGCGCGGCCGACAGCGTCGTAAAGCGCACGGTGTAGCCGCGCTGGAGGGCGACCATGCCGAGGTTTTGGGCGAGCATGGTCTTGCCGACGCCGCTCGGACCTCGGAGCAGGACGTTGTGCCCCTTGGCGACGAAGTCGAGGGTCATCAGCTCCTCGACGAGCTCACGCTGGATCGTGCGCGGGTGGTTCCAGTCGAAGCGCTCGAGGGGCTTGAAGGTGCCGAGGGTCGCCGCCTTGGCGCGCGCGGCGAGGTTGCGCTCGGCGCGCTCGCGGCGGGCGATGGCGGCGAGCTCCTCGAACGTCTGCACCGGCGACAAGCGCGCCGTGGTCGCATGCGCGATGAGCGCGAGCAGCGCCTCGCGCGACACGCGTACGCCGAGGGAGTGAATCAGATCTGCGACGTCATCGTTGGGCATCGTAGGACTCCAGGTCGTGGGGAATCACGTCGCGATCGGGGACGTGGGCTCCGAGATCGATGTCGATGGGGACAGGGCCCTCGGCGGCGCGGCGACGCTCCTCGCAGAGCACGGCGAGGGCACCGGGATCGTGGGTGCCGCGGGCGATGGCCTCGCGCGCCGCAGCGCCGAGGATCTCGACGCCGTACAGGTCCAGAAGGCGCAGGGCCTTGGCGGTCATGAAGCCGACGTTGCGACCGGCCTCCACCCAGCGCTCTTGCAGGATCTCGAAGCCGGGGATCGCGGCACCGAGCCGCTCGCGCCCCTTGGCCTCGCGCGCGGCGCGCTTGTGGTCGAGCAGCTCGGCACGGTGCTCGGGCGCCTCGATGACCTGGCGTCGTCCCCAGCAGCGCACGTGCCGCGCAACCTCGGTGCCGCCGTCCAACAGCTGCACGGTCGTGTCACTGGCCACGAGCGTCAGCGTCTTGCCGTGGTGGAGCGACGGCGCCGAGTAGCGGTTTCCGTCGAAGTGGACGAAGGCGGTCTTGTCGACGGGCACGGGCTGGACGAGATCCGTCTCCGGCAGCGGGTCGGGCAACGCGAGCAGCCTCGTCCTCTCCTCCGCGAGCACCTGGTCGATGCGCCGCTCAGGCCATCGGGGGTGCGAGCGCACGTTGGCAATCTCGTCGAGGAAGACGAGCAGCTCGGCGTTGCCGCGATCGAGATCACGCATCGTGCGCGCGGCGAAGAAGCGGTCGCGCAGGAAGCGAATCGCCCGCTCGACCTTGCCCTTGTGCTGCGGTTTCCGCACGGCGCAGAGCCGCGGCGCGACGCGGAGCTGACCGGCGACCGCGAGCAGGTCCGGGTGGAAGCGCACGGCGTCGCCGTGGCGCTCGAGGACGACGGTCTTGGGGTTGTCGAACAGCCATTGTCTCGTAGCGCCGCCGAAGTAGCGGCACGCGCGCACGAGCGAGCGGCGGAGCGAGCTCGCGGACAGGTCGAGCACGAGCTCGCCCCAGATCGCGCGCGAGTACGACAGGACCATGACGAAGGCCCAGAGCTGGCGCGTGCCGCCCGCGACGCGCAGCTTGCCGACGTAGGCCCAGTCGATCTGGGCCTGCTCGGCGATGAGCGGCTCGACGCGGAGGAACGCCTCGCTCTTGGGCGCCGGGCGCACGAGCCGGACATGCCGTCGCACCGTGCGCATACTGCCCTCGTAGCCGCGCTCGACCAGCATGTCGTACAGGCGCGTGGCGCGGAGCCGGGGATACTGTGTCAGCGTCTCGATCACGAAGGCCTCGTAGCCGCGCAGCGGCAAAGGCACCTCGCTCACCGCGGCATCCGCGTCGCGAACGACGGGCCGCGAGCGCGCCCCCTTGCCGAGGCCGAGCACGCGCTCGACGGTGTCGTGGTGCAGACCGAGCTGCGTCGCGATGGTGCCGACCTTCCAGTGCTCGGCGAAGTGTAGGCGGCGAACCTCCGCCTCCTTGGCCTGGTCGATCGTCATCGACCGAGGCTCCTGCGAAGGCGATGCTCGCCACGGAAGTTACCGAGTCCCGGCAGGCGTTGCCCGCGGCGGGGCGGGGCGTCCATGAAGAGAGGCTCGACGATGTAGTGCAGCGTCGCGCGCGCGACGCCGAGGCCGTCGCACAAACCCAGCGCGAACAAGATGTCCTCGGACTCCGCAGAAACGACAGCACGGACCCTCTGGTCGTGCCAGAGCGCCATCGATTCGCACAGCATCGGCCCGGCGAACCGATGCGCCGGTGTGGCCACCGACCGCAGCCGGGCCTTCATCACCTCGTCGGGCCCCTGCGTCAGCAGCACCCGCGTCTCCCGCGCTGTCGCGGAGATCGTCATCACGAGTTCGTCCATTCCTTGACTCCCGCGGGCCGGCGGCGGCCACGTCGTCTGTCGACGTCGGCGCGCCGGTCCGCGGGCACACGCTGGCGGATGCGGGCAAGTTGTCGGAACCCGTATCCATCACGCGCCGGCCCCGTCGGACGCGGTAGGCACGCTGGTGATCCCGGTGATCGAGCCGCCCCTCAGCGGAGCGCTGGTGACGCAGCCGAGCCGCGCGCAGAGCCCGCTGGCGAGCCGCGGCGCGGCAGCCGCTGCCGCAGTAGACCTGCCCTCGATCACATCGGCCGCAGACGAAGAACATCTCGGCGCAGCACCCACAGCGGGCGAGCCGGAAGCTGTCTTGCACGAGTCCCCGGGCCAGCGCGCCGGGAAGTTGCCCTTGGCGGCTGGGTCGTGCGAGACAGGCCGAACATCGGTCTGTCGCCGATCCCCGGAAGGCCCTGGTCGCTACCCAGGGCCTTCTTCTTTCCGGCGCGCCGCTTGGGCGTGATCTCTACCGCCGCGCCTCGCCGGGGCGAACTTCCCGGCCGCCCGCGCCCGCCCCCAGGCGTCACGATGTGAGGGGCAGAAATCTGCGGATCGGGGTGGCCATTAACACGCGCTCATCACCGAGCTCGAGCCCGCCCTCACGCGCATGACCGTCGAGGACTGGAAGGCGCTGCCGAGGAGCACCGACCGCGCCCACGCGCTGCGGTGCAGCATCCTGGACGTGCTGGCGACCTGCGCCGTCTTCGGGATGCCCTCACTGAGCTGGTGCTGCCGGCCGATGATCGTGCTGGAGACCCTGCGGCACGGGCTGACGAAGAGCTCGTTCGCGGGGTGCGCGAGCACGGCTTTGCTCCTTTCGTACGCCCTGGAGAAGCTGCCTTTGGGGCGCCAGCTGATGGAGGCCATGCTGGCGCTCATTGATCAGTACGATGTTTCGCGCGCCACCGCGCTCTTGACCGCCACACTGGCTTCCCAGTACTGGACGTCGCCTTCGAAGGTGGGGGAACTGTTCGCGCGCGCCAGGCGCACCGCCGCCGAGGAGCGCGACCTGGTTTACGAGGCCTACAGCGAGGTCTGCGGGGCGACGTTCCAGCTGATCGCCGGAGCCGACCTTGATCGCGTCACGCGCGACCTCGACCGCATGGTCTACCGCGATCTCGCAGCCATGGACAGTCGGAACATCCTCGCCCGCTCGGCCGCCGCGCTTTCACAGGCTCCAGCCGCACACGGCATTGAGCAGACGCTCGAGGAAATCGCGCGGCTCGCGCGGGACGCGAAACCGACAATCTTCACGGCCGGCGCGATGGCGGGCTTTACCGGGCTCCACCTCGGCGCCGACGCGTGGGCGGTCGAGGCGGTCCTCGCCGTCGAGCCGGACTGGCAGATAACGTGGGGCGGCGCCCTGCTCCTTGCCTTCACGTTCACGCTCTGCGTGGCCGGAGCGCATGCCCTCCCCACCGCCGCCGCCGAGCGGCGTGCGCTGCTGGAGGACCGGCTGGCCTTCCACGGCGCGCGCCTCACCCTCTGGGCCCAGAGCTGCCCCGAGACCTTCGAGGCCATGCGCCTGCTGATGGAGGCGGGCCTCGCCCGCGCCCGGGGAGAGCACGAGGAGGCCGGGCGGCTGTACGACCGTGCCATTGAGCAGGCCCGCGACGACGGCCTGGTCAACACGGAAGCGCTCGGCCTGCGCCTCGCCGGCGAGCATCGCCTTGCCCGCGGGCACCGCGCCCTCGGCCGGGCCTATCTCACGGCCTCACACGACGCCTACCTGCGCTGGGGGGCGCGCGCAGCCGCCGCGCAGCTCGCCCTGCGCTACCCGGACAGCATCGCGACCTCGGGCCGCGCGGCCCTTGCGGACGGCGCGCCCGGCGAGCTGCCGGACGGGGCGTCCCTGCCGACGAGCACGACCATCACCAACCGCACGCTCAACGCGTACCTGGACATCGCCTCCGCGCTGCGCGCCGCGCAGGCGCTCTCCGGCGACCGAAACCTCGGCTCGCTCGTCGGCCGCATGCTCCGCCTGCTCGCCGAGTACTCCGGCGCCGAGCGCGCCGTGCTCGCCCTTGTGCAAGGCGGCGAGCTCGTCATCGCCGCCCAGCTCACCGCCAACCCTCAGCAACTGGAGCTTTCGCTGCACGAGCCCGTCGCCGGCTCGACGCGGCTGCCGGCCACGCTGGTGCAGTACGTCGCGCGCGGCAAGGAGCCGGTGCTGCTCGGGCAGGCCGCGGCCGACAGCCGCTTCAACGAGGACCTCTACCTGCTCGCCCACCGGCCCAGCTCGGTGCTGGCCGTGCCGCTGCTGCACCAGGGCCGCCTGTCAGGGGTGATGTACCTGGAGCATCCGAGCGTGAAGGACGCCTTTCCCGAAGCGCGCGTCGAGCTGGTCACGCTGCTCGGCGCGCTCGCGGCGACGGCCGTGGAGAACGCGACGTTTTATACCGAGATCTCCGCCTACAACGAGCGGCTCGCGCGCGAGGTCGCACAGCGCACGGCCGAGCTCATGGCCGCCAAGGAGTCGGCTGATAATGCCAACCGCGCCAAAAGCGATTTCTTGTCGAGCATGAGCCACGAGCTGCGCACGCCGCTCAACAGCATCCTCGGCTATGCGCAGGTGCTCGGCAAGCTGCCCGAGCTGCCTGCGAAAGCCGCCGACGCGGCCCGCATCATTCACACCGCCGGCACGCACCTGCTCAGCCTCATCAATGACGTGCTCGATCTGGCCAAGATCGAGGCCGGCAAGCTGGACCTGCACCCGACCGCGGTCGACCTGCCCGCGCTGCTTCGGACCGTGGCCAGCCTCTGCCGGGTGCGCGCCGCGCAGAAGGGCCTTTCGTTCGCCTACGAGCCTATCGGCCCCGAGCGGCTGGAGGTGCGCGCCGACGAGAAGCGGCTGATGCAGCTGCTGCTCAACCTGCTGGGCAATGCCATCAAGTTCACCGAGCAGGGCGGGGTGGTGTTGCGCGTGGAGGTGCTGGACCCGTCGGAGGACCAAAGGCGCACGGTGCGCTTCCAGGTCGAGGACACCGGCCCCGGCATTGCCCCCGAGCACCTTTCGTGCATCTTTGAGCCCTTCGAGCAGGTCGGCGACGAGAAGCGGTATGCGGAGGGCACGGGCCTTGGGCTCACCATTACCAGGGAGCTGGTCGAGCGGATGGGCGGCAGCATCGAGGTCAAAAGCCAGCTCGGCCAAGGCACCGTGTTCACGGTGACTCTCTGCCTGCTCGAGGTGACGGCGGCGAAGGGGCGCGCGGGGCTGTCGTGGGAGGCGATCCTCGGGTATGAGGGCAAGCGCCGCACGATTCTCGTCGTGGACGACAAGGCCGAGAACCGTGCGCTCTTGCGCGAGCTGCTCCAGCCGCTGGGCTTCGAGCTGCTGGAGGCCGACAGCGGCGAGCGGGCGCTCGCGCTGGCCGTCGAGCGAACACCGGACGTGATTGTGATGGACCTGGCCATGCCGGGCACGGACGGGTACGAGGCGACACGGCGCTTGCGGCAACGGCCCGAGCTCGTCCGAGCCGCGATCATCGCCTCGTCCGCCAGCATCTCGGAGGCCGCGCGGCAAACGAGCCTCAGCGCCGGATGCGACGACTTTCTGCCCAAGCCGGTGCAGGCCGGCGCGCTGCTAGAGCTGCTCCGAGCCACGCTCCAGCTCGAGTGGATACGCCGAGCGGGACCGGGCATGGCCGTGGCCCTTCCCACCATGACCGAGGCGGAGATTTGCATGCTCACGCCCCCACCGGCCCAGGAGCTGGCGCGGCTCCTTGAGCTGGCCAATGAAGGGTACATCTCCGGGGTGCTGAACGAGCTCGATCGGCTTGAAGAGGCAGACGGCTCGCGGCTCGGCGCATGGATCGGCCAGGTGCGCGCGGTGGCGAAGAGCTTCCAGACCAAGCGGCTCCGCGCCCTGCTCCGGATACAGCTCGACAGGGCGTCACGGCGGCTCCCGTGACCGCGCCTCCCGATCGAGGACAATGGCGGGCGCGCCCAGGCCGAAACCCCTGCGGCTGGCTGGGGTGTACGGTTGTTGCGCCGGTTCACACTGCCGCTACTTTGTTGTGGGTTTCCCGATGACCAGAACCTCAAAGCCCTGTGCTCAGTCGTATACAATTCTGATTGTTGACGATGTGCTCGCCAGCGTGGCTGAGGTCATGGCTCAGCTCGAAGAGCGAGGCTTTCGGGTGACAGTCGCCCAGGATGGTGAAGACGCGCTGGAGCAGGTCGAGTTCCGTTCGCCCGATCTGATCCTCCTCGACATATTGATGCCGGGAATGGATGGCTTTGAGACATGCCGGCGCCTGAAAGCATCTGAACGCACCAAAGGCATCCCCGTGATCTTCATGACCTCTCTGGGAGAGACGGCGCATAAAGTGGCCGGGTTTGACGCTGGCGGCGTCGATTACGTCGTCAAGCCGCTGGAGATCAATGAGGTTTTAGCGCGAATCAAGACACACCTGGCCTTGTATTCGCTGCGCGCGCAGCTCGAGGTGCAGAACGCGCAGCTGCGGCGGGAAATCAAGAAGCGCGAGCGATTCGAGGCCGCGCTGCGGCGCGCCCACGATAAGCTGGAGCGGAGAGTGGCGGAACGCACGGCCGAGCTCGCCGCGGCCAATGAGATTCTGAGGCATGAGATCGCCGAACGCAAGCGGGCAGAGGGAGAGCGGGAGAGGCTTTTAGCCAGTGAGCAGGCGGCGCGCTCCAAGGCCGAGACCGCCGACCGGCTGAAAGACGAATTCCTCTCCACGCTCAGCCACGAGCTGCGAACCCCATTGACCGCTATCCTCGGCTGGGCGCAGCTTCTCCTCCGCATGGACAATCGCGACGTGCCCAAGGTGCAGCGCGGGCTCAAGGTTATCGAGCGCAATAGCATGGCCGAGCTGCGGCTCGTCGAGACGCTCCTCGACGTCTCCAGCATCATCCGCGGCAAGATGGACCTGAAGCCGCAGTCGGTCAGCATGGCCGAGGTCATTCAGGCGGTCCTCGAATCTGTAACTCCAGTTGCGGAAGCGAAGCGCGTCTGTCTCTCGCTATCGCTCGGCGGGGCGACCAGCAGGGTCTGGGGCGATCGCGGCCGCCTCGAGCAGATCGTGGGAAATCTGCTCAGCAACGCCATCAAATTCACGCCCCCAGGCGGGCGCGTGGCTGTGTCGCTGGAGGAGGTGGGAGCGATGTCTCAACTCCGCATCAGCGATACCGGCGAGGGAATAAGCGCAGATATTCTTCCCCATGTGTTCGACCAGTTTCGCCAGGCCAATAGCTCGACCACGCGCCGGCACGGCGGACTTGGCCTGGGGCTCGCAATCGTGCGGGATTTGGTGAGAATGCACGGCGGCACGGTTCGCGCGGAGAGCGGCGGTGAGGGTCAGGGCGCGGTGTTCACCGTCGACTTGCCTCTGATGCCGGTGGTCGAGGAGACCGCAACGCCGCCTTTGGCTGGCGCAGGGGAAGGCGGCGTCGGGTTGCTCCCCTCAATGCTGACCGGACTGCGCGTGCTCGTGGTGGACGACGACTCCGACGTGCGGGAGCTTTTGACGTGCATCTTGGGAGAGGCAGGGGCGGAGGTACGCGTGGCGGCGGCAGCTCGGGAAGGCCTTGAATTGCTCCAAGAGTGGCGCCCGGACGTCCTCGTGAGCGATATCGGGCTGCCGGACGAGAGCGGTTATGCGCTGATTCGAGCGGTTCGGGCGCTGCCCGTCAATCAGGGCGGTCAAACGCCCGCGATCGCGCTGACCGCCTACGCCGACCAGCGCGCCCGCGAACAGGCTTTATCGGCGGGATACGAGATGCATATCCCCAAGCCCGTCGAGCGTACCACATTGATGAACGTAGTCGCCAGGCTGGGCACCCGCGACAGGTGCACACTGGCCGGGACGGCAAGTTGACTCGGCGCCCCTGCTCCTGGGACGCCTGGCGGACGCCTTCGACCTGAGCAAGGCCTTCTGGGCGGTTCCGATTGGGCTCGCCACCATGGCGATCCTTCTCCTTCTGGAGCGGCGTCACGCGGGAAAGCTCGCGCCGATCGCTGTTTCAGGCGCCCCTCGATCGCCGTTTCAGGCACCCCGACAAGAGGATAAAGGCGGTCAGTGAGACCGCGAAGGTGCTGAGGTTCACCTGCTGTTGGTCGCTGCTGCCTGGCAGCCCAAAGGAAAGCCGCTCATAGGTGCTGAAGAGCCAGAGCGGCTGCGGAGCGTAGGAAGGCGGCGCTCGCCGGTGAAGGCACAGGGGCCGCGCCGCGCGAAAGCACTGTGTCAGTCGCGCGGTTGGTACAGCTCGGATCCTGGCGCCCGGGGCAAGCCGGCGAGGACTACCAGGGCCCGACTGTGGTGGAGCTCGACACCGGGAAGCGTCGCGACCTCCTGCCGGACGAGGCGAGGGGAGGGATGGGCTTCTGCTGGGCAGACATGCGCTTCGAGCTGTCGGCCGCGATGCTCGTCGTCGACGGGTGCTTCTGGCCGTGCTCGCGCCTCCGGGGGCGTCAACCTCGCTTCACTTCGGAAAGTCCGTCGACTCGGCGACGGCGCGCCACGCGGCGAGCTCCTGCGCCACGAGCGCGTTCTTCGCCTCGATCGCGGCGACGGCGTCGCTGCCGAGCGGGAGGCGGAGCGGGGGATTCTTCGCGCGGGTGAGCTCGACGACCACGCGCGCGAGCCGCGCCGGGTCGCCAGGCTGCTGGAGGCTGACCGTCTTCGCGTGGCTCCGGACCTTGCCCGCGGTGTCCGCATAATCGGCGATGACCTTGCCCGTCTCGACGACGGACTTCGCCTCCAGGAACTCCGTCCGGAAGTAGCCCGGCTCGATGATCGTCACCGCGATGCCGAGCGGCGCGAGCTCGGCGTGGAGCGCCTCCGAGATCCCCTCGACGGCGAACTTCGTCGAGCAGTAAACGCCGAACCCGGCGCCCGACCGGTAGCCGCCGAGCGACGAGATGTTCAAGATCTGGCCGGCGCGCTGCTTCCGGAGCTGCGGGAGCACGGCGCGCGTCACCGCGAGGAGGCCGAACACGTTCGTCTCGAAGATGCGCCGGACCTCGTCGCCCGAGGTCTCCTCGATCGCGCCCATGACGCCGTAACCGGCGTTGTTCACGAGAACGTCAATCCGGCCGAACCGAGCGACGGCCGCCTCCACCGCGGCGGCGACCGACGCCTCGTCCGTCACGTCGAGCGCGACGGGGAGGAGCGCCTCGGGCCGCCCGAAGCGGTCCGTGATGCTCTTCGGATCACGCGCGGTGGCGACCACCCGATCGCCGGCGACGAGCGCCGCCTTCGCGATCTCCGCGCCGATGCCGCGCGACGCGCCCGTGATGAACCACACCCGCTCGTTCTTGCTCGTTTCCATGGGGATCTCCTCTTCGTTGCCCGGGGCGCTGCGCCCCTCACACGACGGAAGATGCAACATCCCGAGACGGTCACTCGCTTCCGCGGGCGGGAGGCCAAGCCGCTCAGTCGCACTCCCCGACGCTCCACATCCCGGGCGCCTCCACGTGGAGCGTGACGATCTCGTCCTCGTCGAACCCGAGCGCCTGATGCACGCCCGTAGTGCGGTATCCAAGGAAGATCTGGTCGTCCCCGAGGTCGACGATCTGCTTGTGGGCGCGGCCGTGGATCTCGTGCTCCGCCACGGACGCGGTGATCGCGTTGCAGGCGAAGGGGACATAGCTCACGTGCGCGAGCATGATCGGCCCGGAGATGTTGAACTCCGTGACCGAGAGCCCGGTGAACTGCCCGTCCGCGTCGTCGCTGCTCGGGTCGGTGAACGGCGTGAAGGTCCGGCCTCCCTCCTCGTTGTAGAGGTTGGCGAGGGAGCTCGGCGAGCTCGGGTTGCTCGCCATGAACGCGATCTTCCCGGCGCCCGCCTTCTTCGCCTCGTCGACGCGGTAGATCGCCACGCCGCCGGGGAGATCATCGAAGTCGAGCCAGCGCTGCAGGCCGCGGTCGTATCCCTCGTTCTGGCGGTTGTCGATCAGGAAGTACTGGTCCGGATCCGAGGTCTCGATCTTGTAAATCGTCGGCGCGACGCCCTGCCCGAGGAACTCCGCGCCGGCCGTCCGGACGATGGCAATGTCCTGCGGCGGGGACCCGGGCTCGATCACCGTCGGCGCCAGGAATCCGGCCTTGATCCGGCTCCAGGCGCCCATCGCCACGGGCACCGAGCCCGCGGGCGAGCCGCTCGTGCTCCCCCAGCTCCCGCTCGCCATCACGCACCATGAACCGAGCGGGGTAGGGCCCTTGTAGAGATCCGGGAGGCCGACCGCCGAGTGCCCGAGCTCGTGCACGATGACCCCCACGGTGGCCGGCATCGTGGTGGGCACGCCGCCGACCGAGTGGACCTGCCGTTCGCCGAGCGCGGCGTAGCCGGTGAGGACCTTCCCGTCGAGGGTGATCGGGTCCTCGAAGCCCTTCGCATGGGCCCAGATGGAGGGCGTCTTGCTCGTGTTCGCGGTCTCGTAGCCGGCCACGATGAAGACCGTGTTGAGCTCGTCGCCGCGGACCTTGCCGTCTGCGTTGGTGTCGTAGGAGGCGAAGTTGACGAAGGGATCCGCCAGCACCAGCGCCTCCTTCAGGTAGAGCTGAAGGAGGGAGAAATCCTTCTTGCTGTTGGGGTGCGCGAACGGGAGCTTGATCCGGACGATGCCGTCGTTGGCGGTGCCCTGGGTCTCCTTCGCGCGGGTGAAGGAGAACTTCCCGCGCGACATGTCGGCGTAATAATGGTTCACCGAGCCCGGGAGGCTCCCGTACATCGTCTGCTTCCAGTACGCGAGGTCGGTGTTGAAGTTGCCGGTGAACGCGCCTGGCGTGGCGAGCCCGCCCCCCTGGGTGAACTCCAGCAGGATGGTCAGCAGGGGGCGCCGGATCCCGGAGATCACGGTCGGATTCGCCGCGAACGAGAGCGCGCCCCGGGAATGTGCGATCTCCGCCTCCCAGAGGGTATCGAGCGCCTCGTCGTCGATGCGCTGGAGCAACGCCGGATCCACGGGGCCGCCCTGCCCGCGGAGATCGCGGACCAGCACCCCGGAGGGGACGAGCCTGAGGGCGCCGCGCGCGTCCGATCCGAGCTCGGCGACCTCGTAGTCGCCCGAGAGGTCGTTGAGCACGACGGCGGTGCCGTCCGCCATCCGGAGGTAGTCGAAGTGCTCGTCGCCGATCACCTCGGCGCGGAAGGTCGCGCCCGTCGTGTCGAGCGGGATCTCGCGCAGCCCGGGCTCGGCGCTCACCGCGGCCGCCGGGCGGCTCGCCGAGACGGCGCTCGCCAGCACGGCGAGCGCGACGAGCCCGAGCCGCGCCGATCGGCGCGCGCCGGCGATCCCCTGGTGATCCACGTTGCCCGCGCCGCTGTTTCGAGACGTCATGTCCGCATCCTCCTCAATCCGCGTTTCGCCGCGTTCGAGGGGCGCATCGCAACGCATGTGCCGGAATCGGTCTGCAGCGCGAATCGCCGCGTTCCGAGGCTGATCCGCGCGTCTCCGGCGAGCGCTTCGCCCCGCGCCGACACGCCGCCGGGACAGCTGTCACGCGCGCGCGACGGGCGCTGTCGCGGCGGCGTGACAGCGGTCCTGCAGGCGCTCCACCGGTGCGCGTGCGCGTGCGGTGCAGGCGCGGGCGCGGCTCGCGGGCGCGCCGGTTCCGGGTTGACGCGGCCCCCTCCAGGGGCACCATGGCGATCATGGGCGACGATCCCGGGGAGGCCTGCACGCTCACGAGCTTCGATGAGGGGCGCTCTCTCCGGCTCCCGGCCGTTTCGGTGACCGTCACCCTCCCGGACCGGCGCACGCTCACCGCGCCGCTCGATCTGCGCCCCCTCCTCGTGGGCGCGGGCGCCGACTGCGATCTGGTCCTCGCCGATCCACGCGCCTCGCGCAGGCACTGCGAGATCCGGCTGACCGAGCACGGCGTGCTCCTGCGCGACCTGGGCAGCAAGAACGGCACGCTGATCCGCGACGTCCGGATCCGCGAGGCCTTCCTCCCGCCGCGCGTCCCCGCCACGGTCGGCGGCTCCGAGATCGTCGTCGGCCCTGCGGGGCCGGCGGCCGTCCTGCCGCTCTCCGGCGCGGACGCGTTCGGCGAGGCGGCGGGGCGGAGCCTCCCCATGCGCGCGCTGTTCGCCCGGCTGGAGCGCGCGGCCCCGACCGACGAGACGCTGCTCCTGCTGGGCGAGTCCGGCACCGGCAAGGAGGTGCTGGCGCGGGCGATCCACGCGCAAAGCCGCCGCAAGGACGGCCCCTTCGTGGTCGTGGACTGCGGCGCCATCGCCCCGAACCTCGTGGAGAGCGAGCTCTTCGGCCACGCCCGGGGCGCGTTCACGGGCGCCGCGGCGGCGCGGCCGGGCCTGCTCGAGCAGGCGAGCCGCGGCACGCTCTTCATCGACGAGATCGGCGAGCTCCCGCTCGAGCTCCAGCCGAAGCTCCTCCGCGCCATCGAGGGGCGGCAGATCCGGCGGCTCGGCTCGAACGAGTGGCTCCCCTTCGACGCGCGGATCGTGGCGGCCACGCACCGGAACCTGCGCGCGAAGGCCCAGGACGGCTCGTTCCGGGCCGATCTCTACTTCCGGCTCTCGGTGGTGGAGGTCCATGTCCCCGCGCTCCGGGAGCGCAAGGACGACATCCCGCTCCTCGTCGAGCGCTTCCTCGTCGCGCGGGATCCGCCGCGCGCGCTCGCGGACCTGCCGCCGGGCGCGCTCCCGCTGCTGGAGGCGTACGACTGGCCGGGGAACGTGCGCGAGCTCCGGAACACCGTCGCGCGGCTCGTCCTCTTCCCCGAGCTGCTCCACGAGGTCATCGGCGCCGCGCCGCCGGCGCCGCAGGGGAGCCTGAGCGCGGAAGCAACGCGGCCCGATCCCTCGGGCGCGGCGCCCTCCGGAGCGGCTCCGTCGGACGCGGCGCCCTCCGGCGCGTTGCCGGCAGGGCCCGGGGACGCCCGCCTCCGCAGGCTCCTCGAGCTGCCGCTGCCCGAAGCGCGGGAGGTCGTGCTGGAGGAGCTGGAGCGCGCCTACGTCACCGAGAAGCTCCGCCAGCACGGGGGCAACATCTCGCACGCGGCCGACGCGATGGGCGTCTCCCGTCAGCTCGTCCACCGGCTGCTCCAGCGCCACGGCCTCCGCGCCCGATGATCGTGCCCGTGGACGGCGACGAGCCCCGCGTCGACGCCCCGCCGTGGCCGCGGCGCGGCCGCGACGACGCGACCGTCACCGGCCCGGCCACGCCCGGGGCTCCACCCGCCGCGCCCGGGGCTTCGCCCGCTGCGCCCGGGGCTTCGCCCGCTGCGTTCGAGGCCACGTCCGATCTTGGCCTCGGCGAGGAGAGCCGGCGCTCCGCCGACGCGCGCGGGTCCACGCCCGCCGCGCCCTCGTCGATCCCACCCTCGCCGATACCGCCCTCGCTCCACGCCCGCTTCGAGGACTTCCACCTCCTCGGCCGCGGCGGCATGGGCGTCGTCTACCGGGCCCGGGATCTCCGGCTCGGCCGGCGCGTCGCCATCAAGCTCCTCTCGGCGGGCGCGCAGATCGACGGGAGCTTCCTGCGCGAGGCGCGCTCCCAGGCGCGGCTCCGCCACGAGAACGTCTGCGAGGTTTACGAGGCAGGCGTCGCCGATCACGTGCCCTTCCTCGTCATGCGCTGCATCGACGGCCTCTCCCTCCAGGACGCCCGCGGCGACCTGACCCTCGAGGAGAAGGTGCGCGTGGCCCGGGCCATCGCCGCCGCGCTCCACGAGGCGCACCGGCTCGGGCTCGTGCACCGCGACGTCAAGCCGAGCAACGTCATGCTGGAGCGGGGCACGGACGGCGCCTACCGCCCCTACCTCATGGACTTCGGCATCGCGCGCGAGGCGGGGGAGAGCGGGCCCACCCTCACCGGCGCCCTGCTCGGAACCCCCGCGTACATGGCGCCCGAGCAGGCCGCGGGGCGGGTGCACGCCCTCGATCGGCGGACCGACGTCTACGGCCTGGGCGCGACGCTCTACGCGCTGCTCGCCGGCCGCCCTCCGTTTACCGGGGGCACCGTGATGGACGTGCTCCGCCAGGTGCTGGAGGCGGACGCGCCGCCGCTCCGGACCCTGGACCGCGACATCCCCCAGGATCTCGAGGCGGTGGTGATGCGCTGCCTCGAGAAGCAGCCCGGCGCCCGCTACGAGTCGGCGCGCGCGCTCGGCGAGGATCTGCAGCGTTTCCTGGACGGCGATCCCGTGCTCGCGCGCCGCGCCTCCCTCGGCCGCCGCCTGGCCCGGGCTGCGCGGCGGCACCGGGCGGCCGTCGCGGGCGTGACCGCGCTGCTGCTCGCGGCGCTGGTCGTCGCCGGCCTCCTCGTCCGCGGCCGGCGCGCCGCCGCGGAGCAGGCCAACCTCGCCCGCGAGCTCGGCGAGACCGTGAAGGAGATGGAGCTCTTCCTGCGCGCCGCCCACGCGATGCCGCTCCACGACGTCGAGCGGGAGCGCGACGTGGTCCGCGCCCGGCTCGCGGCCGTCGAGGCCCGGATGGCGACAGCGGGCGAGGTCGGCCGCGGCCCCGGCGAGTACGCGCTCGGCCGCGGCCTGCTCGTGCTCCAGGAGCCGCGCGCCGCGCTCGACCACCTCCGCGCGGCCGAGCGGGCCGGGTATCGATCACCGGGGCTCGACCACGCTGCCGGCGTGGCGCTCTCCGAGCTCTACCGCCGCGCCCTGGAGGAGACCCGCCGCATCCGCGACCCGGCGCAGCGCGAGGCCCGGATCGCGGCGCTCGAGGTCGAGTACAAGGCCCCGGCGGTCCGGCACCTCCGCGCGGCGCTGGGCGGCGCCGGCGAGGCGCCGGCGCACGGCGCCATCGAGGCGCCCGCCTATGTGGAAGGGCTGCTCGCGTTCGCCGAGGGCAGGCACGACGAGGCGCTGGAGAGGGCCCGGGAGGCGTTCGCGGCGGCGCCGTGGCTCCACGAGGCGAAGAAGCTGGAGGGCGACGTGCTCTTCGCCCTCGGGAGCCGCCACCGCCACGACGCCGCCGCCTTCGACTTCGACCGGATGAAGGGCCACTTCGACCGCGCCGCCGAGGCGTACCGGATCGCCGCCGATCACGGCCGGTCCGACCCCTCGGTCCACGCCGCCGCGTGCGAGCTCTGGACCCAGACCATGAACGCCGCCGGCAAGCGCGGCGACTCGATGCGCCCGAGCTTCGAGCGCGCGCGGGCGGCCTGCGAGCGGGCGCTCGAGGCGAGCCCGCGGAGCCCCGAGGCGCTGGTCAAGCTCGCCTGGGTCCACAACTGCTTTGCCTGGTGGGCCGCGAGCGGCATGCAGCCGGGCGAGGACGCCGAGGCCGCCCTGCGCGCCGCGACCGCGCGCGCCGAGGCGGCGCTCGACAGGAGCCCGGACGACGCCTTCGCCCGGTACGTCGCCGCCGCGGTCGCCCGCGCGCGGGCGTACCACGCCGACATGCTCGGCCGCGACCAGCGCGCGGACCTGGAGCGCGCCATCCAGGGCTACGAGGCCGCGCTCCAGCGCGAGCCCGACTTCGCCTGGGCCCTCGCCGAGCTCTGCTCCGTCCACGCCGAGCTCGGCCGCCACGACTCCCTGCACGGCCGCGACCCGAGCCGCTCCTTCGAGCGCGCGGGGGCCCGCTGCGACCAGGTCCTCGCGCTCGACCCGGGCCTCGACGGCGCGCGCACCTCGCGGCTCGTCACCGGCGTCTACGAGGCAGAGCACCTCGTCCGCGCCGGCCGCTCCCCCGAGGAGGCGGTCCAGCGGACACACCGGGTGATTGATGCGATGCATCAAAAGGACCCTTCCTGGGGCTGGGCGCCCTACTGGCGGGTCTGGCTGGATCATGCGCTCGCGCTGCACGCGCTCGACGCGGGCGCGGATCCCGGCCCGGCGCTCGCGCGCGTCCGGGCGAGAGCGCTGGAGGTGGCGCCGGACGCGACCGCCTTCCCGGAGTCGCTGCGGGCGATGCTGGCGGTGCCCGAGGCGCGCGTCGGGGTCGCGCGGGGTGAGGACCCGTCGCCCTCGATCCGGATCGCGCGCGAGGCGCTCGATCGCCAGATCGCGGTGGCGCCCTGGGACGTGTCGGACCGGCTGCAGCGCGCCGAGGTGGAGCTGCTCGCCTACCGGTGGAGCGCGCAGCGCGGCCGGCCGGACGCGGCGCGGCTCGACGCGGCGCTCGCCGTGCTCGACCCCCTGCTCGGCGGGCAGCGCGCCGACCCCCGGCTCCCCGCGCTGCTGGCCGAGATCCACGAGGCCCGCGCCGCCCACCGGGCGGACCGCGGGGGGGACGCCGCCGCCGACATCGCGGAGGGGCTCCGGCATGCGGACGCGGCGCTCGGGCTCCACCCGCAGTTCGACCGGGCGCTCGTGGCCCAGGGCGGGCTCTGGCTGCTGCGCGCCGCGGCCGCGCCCGGCGCGGCGGCCCGGCGGGAGGCCGCCCGGCGCGGGGTCGAGGCCCTGGAGGCGGCCCTCCGGGCGAACCCGCTGCGCGCCCGGACCGAGGGCGCGCGCCTCGCGGAGGCGCGGCGGCTCGCGGGCCAGGTGCCCGACCCCGCCGCACCGCCCTGACCGCCCCCGCGGCCCACGGCGCTCACCGGAGGAACAGCGCGGGATCGATCGTGCGCTCGCGCCTGGGCTCACGGCACCAGTCGGGCTCGATGTCCGTCAGCCACGTCATCGTGCACGGCATTTCGTTGCAGATGAACTGGCCGTGCCCCGGGAGCCCGACGGGCTGGCAGGTGCCGTCATCGATGCTGTCCGCCAGGGGCCCCATGTAGTTGAGGCCGCAGGCCCCCTCCTTGTAGCAGTACCGCTGCTTCAGCGCCGACTCAGGGTCGACATCGCATTGGGCGATGAACGGGGCCGTCGCATAGACGAACACCATGGCGCCGAACGCGGTCGAGGGGACCGCGCACCAGAGCGCCTCGCGGTGAATGTACTCGGTGTGAGGATCCCCGTCGTCGGTCACGTGGGTGCCCGTGAGCAGGACGCTGAGGCCGTCGGTCACGTCGTTGACGTAGGCGATCACGCACTCCAGCACGTTGCCGATCACGGCATCGGAGAGCCCCTCCTCCGTCCAGGCCGACGCGCTGCTCACCATCCCTCGCCCCAGGTAGACCTCCTCGCCGTGGTGCACGACGGTGCCATTGGCGGCGGCGCAGCGGACGGTGTGAGCGAAGACCTCCTTGCCGTCCACGCCCCCGGGGGCCGCCGCGTCGAGGATCTTGGTGTCGAGGATGTCCGGGTGGATCTGGTCGCCCTGGAGCAGCGGGCCCCGCAGCGCCGCGACCACCGCGTACTTCCAGGTGTGCCACGCGAGCTTCGGGGTGCCGTTGGTGTCCGGGATACCGGGCTTCATCCCCGTCGCCTCGAGCCCCGGCCCGGCGAGCTCGACGTCGATCTCCGACTCCGACGCCGGCGCGCAAGCCGCCATGAGGAGCCCGACGCCCATCACCATCCCGTGCGCACCGACTGAGCGCTTCATCGCGATCTCCTCGTCCAGAGAGTTTCGAGCCTTCGTTCACGGCAACGGCGAGCTCGCCGAGCGTGGACACAAGCGGCCATGATCGCCGCGCTGCGTGCCGGGGACAAGGAGCATGCGCCGTGCCATGTTTGGGAGCGGCGCGGCGGCGGCGGATCGCCGGCGCGTCTCCCGGCGAGGTGGTACGGCGGCGTGACAGGTGACCGCCGCGCGGGACAGCGGGTGTTGCGGCGCCATGACAGGTGCTCGTCGGAGCTGCCGGAGCTGTCGGAGCGAGGGGGGCGGCGAGAGGGGGCGTCGCCGGGCCGCGGAGAGGGGATGTTCTCCTCGCTCCCTGGAGATCCAGGCCAATTCAACGGGAGGGAGCGCGGAGAAAAATCGACCGAGGCCGTGTCGGGTCCGCGGGGCCTTTTGCGGGAGTAGGGGAAAGAGGGCGCGATCCGCGCGCTCCACGATCGCCTTCTGCCCGAGGTACACGCCATGAACAAGCCGTCGTCGCTCTCCGTTTTCCTCTCGCTCGTTCTCGCCGCGGTTGGCTGCGGCAGCACGGAGCCCGTCGAATCCGAGACGACGGGGCCCGCGCTGGAGGCCCTGCGGGGGAGCCGTTACTGCGAGATCCTGCTCGGCGACGCGGATCTCGGCGCGGGATCGGTGACGATCGACGTGTACAACACGCAGGGCCTGAACGAGTGCCCCGAGGCGGCGTGGGTCGCGGTCGACGAGGCCGAGGTGAAGGCCGAGACGAGGGCGGACGTGGTGGTCATGAACGGCCCGCGCCACTGGATGATCGACAGCTTCGAGGGCTCGAAGGTGCTCGATCCGGAGGTGCGCACGCTCGGAGGCATCGAGATGCGCAAGACGGGCACGCTCACGCTCGCGCTCGCCGAGGCTTCGGGCAAGGCGAAGCCCTACGAGACACGCACCGTGCGGCGCGACACGACGTGGGGCTACGACGCGGGCAAAACCGTCCACGAGCTCGTCGATCCGGAGGGCGCGATCTACGATATGCAGTCGTACAGCGTGCAGGAGGTGCAGCAGGACGAGGCGTCGCTCGCTAAGCTCGGCGAGACATTGACGCTTCCCGACGGCTGGGCGTTTCGAACGCGGGTGATCGGCGAAAAGCTCGAGGTGGAGGCGGTGGACGGGCTCGCCGTCGTGGTGCAGGACGACTTCGGGAATACCTATCAGCGCTCGCAGCAATAGCGAGCGGCAGCT
Source organism: Sorangium sp. So ce302 (assembly GCF_051530145.1). Lineage (GTDB taxonomy): Bacteria > Myxococcota_A > Polyangia > Polyangiales > Polyangiaceae > Sorangium > Sorangium cellulosum_B. The sequence goes on from NZ_CP150326.1 coordinate 4,777,921, forward strand.
TCTCGACGGCCAGCACGGCCCGCGCTTCGTCGGGTAGCACTCCTCGCCATCACGCGGCGTGCTCGATGCGAGGGGCCGCGGCATCGACAGGCGTGCGCGGTGATAGGATCGTGCTCGATAAGCGGTCGCGACGCGCCGACGGAAGCGTTGCGCAACAGCGCAATCCGTTGCGGATCATGACGGGGCATTGCGCTCAGCCCCTCGCTGTCTGAGACGTTTCGCCGAGACATTCACGCATCTCGCGCCGGCACGTGGGTTGCCGTGCAGCCACGCCGCAACGAAACCACGGCGTGTCGCCACGGCGGCAGGCCAGAACCCATCAGACATCACAGGAGGTTTCCCCCGTGAGTGAATCACCGATGTTTTCGACCATGGTCCTCCCCCAGGAGCTCGTCGCGGACGACGTGATCGGTCTCCGAGATCAGATGAGCGCGCGGATCGCGGCGGTGCTCCGGCCGAAGGGCGGTAAGCGCAAAGAGGGCGACGCGCCGCTGCCCAAGGGGGTCGAGCCCGTCGCGGCGCTGCCGCCGCACATCGACAGACCGTGGAAGCGGTTCGAGGCGGCCGCGACGGAGCTTCAGGGGTTCCGCGGCCTGCGGGCGAGCGCGCAGGCCGACCAGCGCCATTCTGGGACGAGCGAGGCCGAGCGGAGCGCGGCGAACACCGACAGCGACGACCGATGGCGCGCGCTCGAGCAGTGGAACGCGGGAGCCGCCGGGCTCTCCGAGGATGGGCAGACGCCGTCGCCGTCCGACGCGCGCTGGCTGTACGCGCAGCTCTTTCCGGCGCCCGAGGGGCTTCGCTTCATCACGCGCCGGCCCCGGGTCCAGTGGGCCGCGATGGTGCAGCGGATGAAGACGCTGGAGGAGGAGCGCGCCCAGGCGGTGATCGAGCAGTTCGGCGGGACCCGGCACTACCGGCAGCTCGTCGCCGCCCACGCGCGCTTCGGCGAGGCGTACGGCTTCACGACCGTGGTGCTCGCCAAGGACGGCGGGCCGACCGATGGCCGGCCGCAGTGGAGCGCCGCCCGGGATGCGCTGCGGAGCCTGATCCAGAAGATCGAGAGCCACGCCGACCCGGAGATCCCGGGGAGCGAGGCGCTGGCCGCGTTCCTGCTGGCGCCCTACGTCGAGATGGTCGGCGACCTCGCGAAGCCCCGTCGAAGAGCATCCGCCACAAAGCCCGAAGCCGTCCCGGCGCCACCGCTCGGGGCGGGCGGGACGCCCTGAACCCATCCGGGTGAGCCGGCTCCTCCACGCGGGAGACGAGTGGCACTCGTCTCCCGGTGGACGTGCCTCCAAGAAAAGACGAGTGGCACTCGTCTCCCGGTGGACGTGGCTCCAACAAAAGATGGGTGGCACTCGTCTCCCGGTGGACGTGGCTCCAGCAAAAGACGAGTGGCACTCGTCTCCCGGTGGACGTGGCTCCAGCAAAAGACGAGTGGCACCCGTCTCGGTGGTGGACGAGCCCCTGCCTCGTGATGCCTCTTGGACGTGCGCTCACCTGCCGTAGACTCGCTGGCCATGACGGCGAGCCGGCGCGGTCTCTACCAGGATCTGATCACCGAGGCGTTGGCGTCCGGCCTGCGCGAGCTCGACGCCAGCCTGGAGGTCCGCACCGCGGCGCTTCGGGCCGCTGAGGCCGCCGACCGTATCGCCCTGCATCTGGGTCGCCTCGTGCAGCGCGCCATCTCCGGCGTGCCCGATGCGGAGCGTGTTGCCGTCGGCGTGGGTCTGGCGCGGAGGCTCGTCGAGCAGATCGATCAGGTGATCGCCGGCGCGGAGCTCCAGCCCGAGGCGCCCGTTGAGCCGGCGACGGTGCTCCACGCCATCGTCGGGCGCCAGCCGGACGGCAGGCCGGAGACGATCCCCGAGCCGCTCATCCCGCTCCTCGACACGGCGCTGCTCACCAACGCGCCTGGCGAGCCGAGGGTGGGCCACCAGCTCCTGACCGAGGTTCGCTCGGCGGACCGCATCGACGTCGTCATGGCGTTCGTCCGCCGGAGCGGCATCGCCCCGCTGCTCGAGGCGCTCCGCGTGCACTGTCAGGAGGGCCGCGCGCTGCGTGTGCTGACGACCACGTACACGGGCTCGACCGAAGCGAAGGCGCTCGAGGCGCTCCGCAAGATCGGCGCCGAGGTGTGCGTCTCGTACGACACGGGGACGACGCGCCTGCACGCGAAGGCCTGGCTGTTTCATCGCGCGTCGGGCTTCTCGACCGCCTATATCGGCTCCTCCAACCTGACGCACACCGCGCAAACGAGCGGGCTCGAGTGGAACGTTCGCGTGTCCGGCGCGCGCAACCCGGATGTCATCGCCAAGGTCGCCGCCGTCTTCGAGAGCTACTGGAACAGCGGCGACTTCGTGCCGTACGACCGCGCGGAGTTCCTTGAGCGCGTCGAGCACGCAACGAACGCGACGCCATTGGTGATGCTCAGCCCGATCGAGCTCCGCGCCGAGCCGTTCCAGGAGCGTCTGCTCGAGCAGATCGCGCTCTCCCGCGAGCGCGGGCATCACCGCAACCTGCTGGTATCGGCGACCGGCACCGGCAAGACCGTCATGGCCGCCATCGACTACGCCCGGCTCCGGGAGGCGCTCCCCCGCGCACGCCTGCTCTTCGTCGCGCACCGCGGCGAGATCCTGGAGCAGAGCCTCGCGACGTTTCGTCACGGCCTGCGCGATCATGCCTTTGGCGAGCTGTGGGTCGGCGGCCGTCACCCGCGGCGCTTCGAGCATGTCTTTGCGTCGATCCAGAGCCTCTCGGCAGCAGGGCTCGATGACCTGGATCCATCCCATTTCGACGTGGTGATCATCGATGAGTTTCACCACGCCGCCGCGCCGTCGTACCGCGCGCTGCTGGAGCGCGTGCGTCCCGTCGAGCTCCTCGGCCTCACGGCCACGCCCGAGAGGAGCGATGGGCTCCCGCTCCTCGGCTGGTTCGATGACCGGATCGCCGCAGAGCTGCGGCTCTGGGACGCGATCGATCAGCACCGGCTCGTTCCGTTCGTCTACTACGGCATCCACGACGGGCTGGACCTGCGCGATGTGCCCTGGCGTCGCGGGCGCGGCTACGACGTGGAGGGGCTCTCCAAGCTGCTCACGGCCAACGACGTCTGGGCCCGGCAGGTGGTCGCCCAGCTCGCCGCGCATGTCGATGACACGCGAGCGATGCGGGCGCTCGGCTTCTGCGTCAGCATCGAGCACGCGCGGTTCATGGCGTGCGTCTTTCGCGAGGCCGGTGTCTCGGCGACCGCGGTGTGGGGGGACAGCCCCGACGAGGAGCGGCGCGCGGCCCTCGCGGATCTCAGCGCGCGGCGGATCAACGTTGTCTTCTCCGTGGATCTGTTCAACGAGGGCATCGACGTCCCTGCGGTCGACACGCTGATCCTCCTGCGCCCGACCGACAGCCCCACGCTCTTCTTGCAGCAGCTCGGACGTGGCTTGCGGCGCAGCGCCGGTAAGACCGTTTGCACGGTGCTCGACTTCGTCGGGCACCATCGACGCGAATTCCGCTTCGATCGCCGCTTCGCAGCGTTGCTCGGCGGGAGCCGGAAGGAGCTCGTTCAGCAGATCGAAGGCGGGTTCCCGTTTTTGCCCGCGGGCTGCCACATGGAGCTCGACCAGAAGGCATCGGAGCTCGTGCTCGACAACATCCGGCAAGCGGTGCCGTCGGGGTGGACGGCCAAGGTCGACGAGCTGCGGAGGCTCGCCCGCAGCGGCGACGTGAGCCTTGCGCAGTTCCTCGAAGAGACCGGGCTTGAGCTCGAGGACGTCTATGCCGGGCAGCGCTCGTGGTCAGACCTCCGTGGTGACGCCGGGCTCCCGTCGCTCGGCGTGGGGCCGCACGAACAGGTGCTGCGGCGCGCGTGCGGGCGGCTGCTCCACGTCGACGACTTCGTGCGGATCGAGGTGTACCGCCGGCTGCTCGCGTCTGACGCGTGTCCCGATCCGGGGGCGATGAGCCTGCGGGAGCGCCGCCTCTTGCGCATGCTCGTCGCCACCGTGGCCGATCGCGCCATCGACAAGGCGACCACCCTTGCGCAGGCGTGCGCTCTCGTCTGGGCGCACCCCCAGGTGCGCGCGGAGCTCGTCGAGGTGATGGACGTGCTCGCTGCCCGCGTGGACCACGTTCACCGGGAGCTCGCGACCCATCCGGACGTGCCGCTCCAGGTGCACGCGCGCTACTCGCGCATCGAGATCCTGGCGGCGTTCGGCGTCGGGGGCAGCGCGAAGGTCGCGCCCTGGCAGACAGGCGTGTACTGGGCGAAGGACGCCCGCGCCGACCTGCTCGCGTTCACGCTCGACAAGACGAACGGGCAGTTCTCGCCGACGACGCGCTACCGCGACCATGCCATCAACCGGCAGCTGATCCACTGGGAGAGCCAGTCGACCACCCGCGCCGAGAGCGAGACGGGGCAGCGCTACCAGCAGCACGAGGAGCTCGGCACGGCGGTGATGCTGTTCGCGCGGCTGCGCAGCGATGAGCGGGCGTTCTGGTTCCTGGGGCCGGCGAACTATGTGCGGCACGAGTCGGAGTTGCCTATGGCGATCACGTGGCGGCTGAAGCATGCGCTGCCGGGGGACCTGTTCGCGTCGTTCGCGGCGGCGGTGGCGTGAGGGGAACCTTGTCCGCTTCTACGGACAAAGTGCTTGCCTGCGGTGCGCGTTGCAAAGTGACCCACCCGCCGGCTCTCGTCTCGGCATTGCTCGGAGCTCGAACTGCCGCGGGAGTCTGAACCACAAGCAGGTCGTTCCGGGCCGCCATTGGTGGGACGACAGGAAGGCGCAGGAAGCTGCGCTCGGGTGCATCCATGTTCGCCGGCCTACGAGGCATCGCTTGCTTCCGAAGCGACGAGCTTCTCCTGCTATTCCTTGTACGAGATCCCCTCGTTCTTTAGCTTCCAGGCAACACGCCCATTGAGCCCGGTGCCAGACACGACGGCCGCTGCTCCAGAAGGTGAATCGAAGGCGTACTCCTGAGTGAACCGGAACAGGTTCGGGTTCCCGTTGGCCGGCACGAGTACCCCGGCGTCTCGAAGGTTCTTGCGAAGCGCGCGTGCTCCGTCGCCGAGGGACTCGACCTCCCTCACCCGCGCCGAGGAGCCCTGGCGGAGGACAAACTGGCCCTCGCGCGCGACGCACTCGGCCCTCGCGTCCTCCCATCGAGGCTCGAGAACTATCTCGTTCGTGTCGCCCGCCGGGTCCGGCTTCGCACGCGGGAGGGCGGCGCGGACCGCGGGCGCACATGACGGCGTTCGCGCGCGTTCCCGCCCGCCTCCAGCAGGCCATCGTGTCCCGCCTGGGCTGGACCAGCCTGCGGCCCGTCCAGGAAATGGCGGGCGAGGCGATCCTCGACGGGAAGAACGCCGTGGTGCTCGCGCCGACGTCCGGGGCCTTGAGCTGGGGCCGAGGAGGGAGCTGGCGCGATTGGATGGAAGCGTCGCGACCCTTCATGTCGACAAGGATGCGCACGGGGTGCTCGTCGGGCGCGCTGTTGAACGCCCGCTGCACCTCGTCGCGGGCGTCGTCGCCCATGCCGCCGTGGAACTGCATGATCGTAACCGTCCAGTTGGCGACGCATTGAGCGTCGGCGTGACCTGGCTGGCTGGAGGCGAGCATGGGTCAGCACCGAGAGCAGCAACTCTGGGAGCAGTTGGTGGCGGAGGTGGAGGGCGGCGCCCTCTACTACAAGCGCCTCGAGCGAGGCTGCTTTCGAGTGCCGCCGGTCAGCAAGGACGGTACGGCGGTCGAGATGGATTCGACCGGCTTGGCGATGCTGCTCGACGGGATCGACGTCGCCCGTGTACGACGCCCCGAGCCGTGGCGCCCTCGATTGCGCTCTTGCGCACGGCGGTGCCCACGAAGTCGTCGAGCCGCCCGCCGGCCTCGGCCTCGGCGTGCAGGCGCGCGAGCTTCCCGAAGACGGCCGGATCGCGCCGCACCACCTCGATCTGCGCGGCCACCATCGCCTTCTGAAGCTTCTGCAGGTCCTTCAGCAGCGCGCTATAGGTCTCGGGTTTCACGGGAGCCTCCGGAACTCGGCGATGCCGTCGAGCAGCGACGGGACCGAACCCGCCCGCTGCGGAATCGTGCTCAGGCGAGCGTGGTCCGCGAACGCCTCGGCAGCGCCGGCGCATTCGCTCTCGAAAGGGAGCTTGGGGTACGCCTCCACCTCATCGAGCGGCTGCCCTTCAGGAACAGACCGCGACATGTCCAGCGCGTAGATCCATGTCTCGATGTTGCGCTTCGGCACCAGCTCCGCGATCGGCTCCTTCTCGCCGCGAGGCGCCTCACCGGATCCCTTCAGCTCCGCCGCGAGCTGCGCGTGGCGCGCGGCGACCGTATGGGTAGGGTCCGCGTCGATGTGCGCGACCAGCCCTGTCGAGGCGCTGGCGTTCTGCCTGCGAAACGCCTTCACTTCGCGAGGGTAGCTCGCGACGACATAGCCGTGACCGGCTCCCCCGCTGACGGTCGACGGGAGAGGCACTTTCCGGATGCGCCGGGGGTTCGCGCCCGCCCGGACGAGCGCCCGGCAGATGAACACCTGCGCCTGCAAGTCCTCGCAGAGCACGACGAACTGCGCGCGATCACTCACCGTCCCACCCGCGCGCGACCGTCTCGGCAGCAGTCAATCCTTCGGCGCCAGCGAACGGCGCGACGCGCGTGGGCCCTCGACCGCGGAAGAACCTCGTCCCGTGCGACGGAGCGAGCTGGTTGAGCAGCTCCGGGTGGTGGCTGATGAACCATACTTGCGGCCCGCTCGCCGACAACGAGAGCTCGAGCACCTCGCTCAACCAGGGCTGGATCTCGCGAAGCGCGACGTAGTTGTCGGGCTCATCGAAGATGACGAGCCTGCCCGGCTGCAGGACGGCGTGTCTCAGGAAGTACAGGCTGCAGAGCTGCCGCTGCCCCTCGGAGAGCTCGGAGAAGTCCACCACGTACGGGCTGCTGTCCTCCAGAAGGAACGTCGCCTCGAGCTTCGGCGCCGTTCGACTGACCTGCAGCGCCTGGAAGCCATCCAGCACCTGCTGGAGAGCCTGGGTGGCGCGCATCGCCCCGCTGAAATCCTGTGCTATCCATCGAGGAAGCCAGGAAGCGAAGTTGGACAGGTCCGGGGTGAGCTCGTCCGCCTCTTCGTCCGTGCGCGAGGACATCGCGCGCGGATCCGGTCGAAGAAACCACAGATCGTCACGCAGCCATCGCTTGAACGCCGTGAGGCGCTTGTTGTCCTTTCCGGCCGCGATGGCGCCCAGCCCGGAGCGGGCCCAGTCACCGCTGACGCGGGGACCGTGGGCGCCGTCGTCATGGAAGAGCTGCAGTTCCCCCATGGCGAATTCCATGAGCAGCCGGTCCCCCAGCTGGAGGGTCTCACGCTTCACGTGGCTCTTGTTCGGTTCGTGTGGGCTGTGTTCGATCGTCAGCTTGTAGGTATAAGCGTGCTGCTCGATCTGCACGTCGAGCTCGATGCTCAGGTCGAACCTCTTCTCCCACCGCGCGCGAGAGACACCGGGAAACCAGCGCCGGAGCTCACCCTGCTCCGCGACCAGCGCGCGGATGCCCCACAAGGCATCGATCACCGAGGACTTGCCGGACCCGTTCTCGCCGAGCAGCAGGGCGAGCTTCCCCGGCTTCCATTCGAAATTGACGAGCGTGCGGAAGTTGTCGATGTAGATGCGGGTGATCACGACGTCTCCAGGTACACCGCCGCCATGTCGGGCGTGTACGGCAGGTTGTACTTCTCGTTGAGGCACACCCGGTCCTCGTGGATGCCGCCGGGCACCGCGAGCACCGCCAGGCCCTGCTTGCCGCCGCGGGCGCGCTCGTAGAAGCCGGAGAGCCAGGCCATGAGACCCAGCGGGCCGAGCAAGGAGGGCTGGCCGAGCACGGTGACCCTGCCGGTCCGCGCGTCGCGCACCGGGGCGCGGGGGGTGCCCGCGAGACCCGCCGGCCAGCTGCCGAGCGCCGCGAGCTGGGCCTGAAGCGCGCCGACCTGCGGGTCGGTCATTGCGACGTTGCCGCCCTCTCGAGGCGGGCGCGGGCCACCGCGCTCGAGTCGGGCGATCTCGCGCAGGGTCCAGCTGAGCGGGCTGAGGGGACTCGTCGGCATGGCAGAAGACGTTCCTGTACCACGAAGCCTCCGAGATCGGACCCTCGCCAGCGGTTCGACGCGGCGCGGTCTGTCGCGCCTGACCGAGCGGCCCGGCCGTCGTCTGGTCGAAGCACATCCTGTCGTCGCTCCGCTGGCGGACCTTGGCGCTAGGCTAGGATCACGTCGCGCTGGTGGGCGAGGTCGGCGAGCGGGCGTGCAGCGAGCAGGCACGCTTCTCGAACGAAGCCGACGAGGTCTTTGCGCAGGGGACGGAACGCACGGCAGGGTGTCCTGCCGAGTGTGTTCCGTGCGAATCTCTCGTCCGCATGCAGCTGCTTCTGCTTCACTGCCCGGACGACGACGATGGCGCGAGGGCTCTCCGGCCTCACATCGAGCAGGTGTGCCGCGGAGAAGGTGGCGAGGTGCTGGACTCTTGCCTCGTGGGCGGCGAGCACGTGGAGCACGGGATCGAGGAGCGCCTTCGCGCGGCGACCCATGTCGTCATCCTTGTCTCCGCGCGGCTGCTCGACTGGTCTGCATGGCGCAGGGTCGCCCATCGTGCCCTCACTCACCGGAGGCGCGCCGAAGTCTCGCTCGTGCGCTGGGGGGCCTGCGTCGACGACCAAGACCAGGTACTCCGTCGCTTCGGGCCGATCCTCGATCCCGCGGTGGCGACCGTCACCGACGCCGGCGAAGCTCTCGTCGCGATCGCGCGTCGCGTCGGCGAGGCGCTGCGGGCGGCGCGACTCGGTCCGAGGTGTGTCGCGCTCGGCCGCCTCCCTCCGCCTGAACGGGAGATCGTGGGCCGCGAGCAGGAGAAGAGAACGCTGGATGACGCGCTCGTGAATGACGCCGTCCAAGTCGTCGTCGTGATCGGCGAAGGGGGGGCCGGCAAGACGCAGCTCGTCCGAACCTGGCTCGACGGCATGCAACCGGTCTATGGCGGGGTCGAAGCCGTGATCTCTTGTTCCATCGAAGATCAGGACGGCGGGGGAGCGCCGTCTGCGTCGGCGGCGGTGTCCGTGTTGCTCGCTGCGATCGGAGAGACCCCCTCGGCAGATCCCATGGAGAACGTGAGCCGGCTGGTCCGGCGCGTGCGCGATCGCCGGACGATCGTGGTCATCGATGGGCTAGAGCCGCTGCAGGACGCCCGAGGAAAGCTGATCGACAGGCACATGGGGATCCTCGTTCGCGATCTGGCATCTCAGATGTACGGCGGGCTGTGCGTGATCACCACGCGTCCCCCCTTCGAGCTCGGAGGTGCCGGCGTCCGCCGCATCCAACTCGGCCCCGTCGACCGCGCGTCTGCCATCCAGGTGCTGCGGAGCCGAGACGTGCGCGGGTCCGACGAGGATCTCGGGCGCCTGGCCGATCGCCTGCGCCGCCACGCCCTCTCGCTCGCCCTCGTGGCCGACTACCTGAGCGAGGCGCACGGAGGCGACGTCCTCGTGGCCGACCGTCTTGATCTCGGCGCGGAGGATATCGACGACGGCGGCCGGATCCAGCGCATCCTCTCCTTCTATGAAGAGCGCTTGAAGCCCGAGGAGCGCGCCGTGCTCGGCATCGTCGCGCTCTGCGAGCGGCCCACCGATCTCGCCACGCTCGCCGCTCTCGGCGCCCCGCCAAGTGTCCCGGGCTTTGCGGCGGCGCTCGGCGATGCTTCACCCGAACATCTCAGGCGAACCTGCGCGCGTCTCGAGAGAACTGCGCTCCTCCTGAAGACCGAAGCGGGTGCCTGGGATCAGCACCCTCTCGTGCGCGGCTACTGGCGACGCCGGCTCGAGGCGAGCGATCCCGCCGGGGTCCGTTCCGCACATGAGCGCCTGTTCGAGCGGTTTCGCAGCCTGGCATCTCCCGCGGTCGGGGGCGCGGTCCGCCGCGAGGAACTCGATTTACTCTATGCAGCCGTCGCGCACGGCGTTCAAGCTCGGCGATGGGCCGAATCGTTCGAAGTCTTGCACGACCGCATTCGACAGGGGGAGCGCCACACCAGCCTCAAGCTGCACGGCGCAGTGGCCGAAGACCGGCGCGCCTTTTTCGCCTTCTTCGATCGGAACACCTTTCATGTTCTGGGGGACCTTCCCCCCTCGCAGCGATATTGGCTCGAAAACAGCGCGGGGGTGCTCCTCCGTGTGCACGGGGAGACGTCCGACTCCGTGCGCCTCCTCGAGCGCGCCGTTCGGACGGCGGTTGATGCCGGCCATTCAGCAGGAGCAGCAGAGTCTGCGCGCAACCTGGCCTCCGTATACTCGCTGAGAGGCAACCTCATGGGGGCGCTCGAGTCCGCGGAGAGCGCTGTGCGCCACGCCGATGCTTCTGGTGAGCTGCGTCCTCGCCTCAATGTGCGTGACTTCCGAGCTTACCTCATGCACCGGCTCGGTCGGTTGCACGAAGCCCGCGCGGCCTACGAGGCGATCGAGCAGATCCGGGATCGGGAGATGGCGGGTCAGATGGGTGTGGCGCACTACCCGTTCGCGAGCCACGCCGCGCTGCTGCTCGACCTTGATGAGGTGGATCTCGCCCACGACCGCGCGGTGCGGGCCTACCAGCTGACCCACGGTGATGATCCCGATGCTGGTTCGCTGCTCAACCGCGGTCTGTCCGCCCGCGTGCTCGCCCGGACGCTCGTTGCGCTTGGGCGGCCGGACGAGGCGAGCCGGCGCTTCGAGGAAGCCGTGTCGCTCGTCCGAGATGCCGGGCGCTGGGACCACCTCGCCTCTTGTCTCGTCGATTGTGCATCGTTCTGGGCAGAGAGGGATACTCACCTGGCCCGGAAGCATCTCGATGAGGCGCGCCGGATCTCCGAAGGCCGTAGCTTCCGCCTCAGCGAAGCCGCCGCGGCGCTCACCACGGCCCGTGTAGCCCTCGTCGAGAACATTCTTCCCGAGGCGGCCAGGCAGCTCGATGCGGCCGAGGCGCTTCTGCTGGAGATGCGCTATCGCGTCCGTGTCGCATGGCTCCACGTCCTTCGCGCACGGCTCTGCTGCGCACAAGGAGACCAGATCGGCGCGCGCCGGCAGGCAGACCTGGCTCGTCAGGAAGCGAGCGAGATGGGGCTGAAGAGGCGCGACTTCTGGCGAGAGCTGGAATCCTACGGCCGTGTCGAGGAGAGCTCATGAAGATCCTACAGGTCATCCACGGCTACCCGATGCGCTACAACGCAGGCTCGGAGGTCTACACGCAGACGCTCTGTCGCGGGCTCGCCGGCCGCCACGAGGTCCACGTATTCACGCGCGAGGAGGACCCGTTCGCGCCGGATTTCGCGCTCCGCCACGAGAAGGACACCGACGATCCGCGCATCTCGCTCCACCTCGTCAACACGCCGCGCGTTCGAGACGGCTACCGGCACGCCGGCGTCGACCAGCGCTTCGCCGAGCTCTGCGACCGACTCCGTCCCGACGTGGTCCATATCGGCCACCTCAATCACCTCTCGACCTCGCTCGTCACGGAGGCCGCCGGGCGAGGGATCCCCATCGTGTACACGCTGCACGACTACTGGGTGATGTGCCCGCGCGGGCAGTTCATGCAGACGCACCCAGCGAACCCGGACGATCTTTGGGCGGCGTGTGACGGCCAAGAGGACCGGAAATGCGCCGAGCGCTGCTACGCGCGCTTCTTCTCGGGCGCGCCGGACGAGCGTGAGGAAGACGTCGCGTACTGGACAGGCTGGGTCGCGCGCCGGATGCGCCACGTGCGCGAGATGGCCGATCTCGTCGACGTGTTCATCGCGCCCGCGCGCTACCTGGAGCGCCGGTACCGGGAGGCGTTCGGTCTGCCCGAGCGCAAGCTGGTCTACCTGGACTATGGCTTCGATCTCTCCCGCCTCGTCGGGCGCGCCCGAACCCCGGGGGAGCCGTTCACCTTCGGGTACATCGGGACGCACATCCCCGCGAAGGGCATCCACCAGCTCCTCGAGGCCTTTGGGCAGGTGAGGGGAGACGCTCGGCTCCGCATCTGGGGCCGGCCGCGCGGGCAGGACACCGAAGCGCTCCGCGCGATCGCGCAACGACTTCCGGGCGACGCCGGCGCTCGTGTGGAGTGGCTGCCCGAGTACCGCAACAAGGATATCGTGCGCGACGTCTTCGACAGGGTCGATTGCATCGTCGTGCCATCGATCTGGGTCGAGAACTCGCCGCTCGTCATCCACGAGGCCTTGGAGGCGCGCGTGCCGGTGATCACCGCGAACGCCGGCGGCATGGCCGAGTACGTGCACCACGAGGTCAACGGCCTCCTCTTCGAGCACCGCGACCCTTCCTCGATGGCGCGCCAGATGCAGCGCCTCGCAGACGATCCGGCGCTCGCCCGCCGCTTCGGCCAGCGCGGGTACGCGCAGTCCGAGTCCGGACACGTGCCCGACCTTGCAGGCCACGTCGAGGCGATGGAGCGCATCTACGCCGAGGTCATCGCCCGCCGCGACGCCGCTCGGATCGAGCCCGGCCAGGGGCCGTGGCGCATCACGTTCGACACGAACCCGGACACCTGCAACCTCCGCTGCATCATGTGCGAGGAGCACTCGCCCTACAGCCCTCTGCAGGAGGCGCGGAAGGCTGCTGGAAAGCCGCGCCGGTTGATGCCGATCGAGCTCGTGCGTCGCGTGATCGCCCAGTCGGCCGGCCGTGGCCTCCGCGAGGTGATCCCTTCCACCATGGGCGAGCCGCTCCTGTACGACCATTTCGACGAGATCGTCGACATCTGCCGGGAGCACGGGGTCAAGCTCAACCTGACAACGAACGGGACCTTCCCGCGACGGGGGGCCCGGGAATGGGCCGAACGGCTCGTGCCGATCACCTCCGACGTGAAGATCTCCTGGAACGGGGCCACGCGGCAGACGCACGAGCTGATCATGCTTGGAGCCCGCTGGGAAGCCGTGCTCGAGAACGTGCAGGCGTTCATCGCCGTCCGCGACGCGCACGCCGCCGACGGCGGGAACCGCTGCAGGGTCACGTTCCAGCTCACGTTCCTGGAGGCGAACGTCGCCGAGCTCGCCGACATCGTGCGGCTCGCGATCCGCCTCGGCGTGGACCGCGTCAAGGGACATCACCTGTGGGCGCACTTCGAGGAGATCAAGCCGCTCTCGATGCGCCGCGATGCCGGGGCGATCCGGCGCTGGAACGAGGCCGTGCTGGCCGCGCGAGAGGCGGCGTCGGAGCGCGCATTGCCGAACGGCAAGCACGTGCTGCTGGAGAACATCTTCCTGCTCGACGAGTCGGCCCCCGAAGACCTGGCCCCGGGAGGTCGCTGCCCGTTTCTTGGCCAGGAGGTGTGGATCAGCGCCGAGGGACGCTTCGACCCGTGCTGCGCACCCGACGCGGAGCGCAGGACGCTCGGCGATTTCGGCAATCTCCACGAGGCGGGGCTGATGGAGATATGGAACGGTGAGCCTTACCAGCGGATGCTCAAGACCTACCGGAGCCGCGCGCTCTGCCTTGGGTGCAACATGCGGCGGCCGGCCGGTGAGCCATGAACGACTGGCGATGTGCCCGGGTCGCCCCGGAGAGGACGCACCACCTCGTGGACGGCGAGCCGCTGTACTCCGCACGCTTCGAGGAGGTGCTCGCGTTCCACGCCCCGGGCCTCTCGCCCGCGCGGTGCGGCAGCACGGCCTGGCACATCGATGCGCGCGGGGAGCCCGCCTATGCGCGGAGGTTCGAGAGGACATTCGGTTTCTATGAAGGGCGCGCTGCCGTCTCGGCTCCCGAGGGCTGGCATCACATCCTGCCGGATGGCGCCGAGCTCTATCCAGAGCGGTACTCCTGGTGCGGCAACTACCAGGACGGTCGGTGCGTGGTCCGCGACAGCGAGGGACTCTACAGCCACATCGATCAGGCCGGGCGTCCCCTGTATGCGGCGCGGTGGCGCTACGCGGGCGATTACCGCGACGGCGCCGCGGTCGCACAGGGCGAGGATGGCCGCTCCACGCATATCGATGCGCGCGGCGAGCTCGTCCACGGTCGCCGTTATCTCGACCTGGACGTGTTCCACAAGGGCTTTGCGCGCGCCCGCGACGAGCGGGGGTGGATGCACGTGGATGGCCGCGGGCAGCCTGCGTATGCTCAGCGGTTCGCCATGGTGGAGCCGTTCTACAATGGCCAGGCGCGTGTCGAGCGCTTCGATGGATCGCTGGAGATCATCGATGAGACCGGGCGGACGGTGAACGTGCTGCGGGCCCCTTTGCGGAGCGAGCTCGCGGCGCTCTCTGCGGATCTGGTGGGTCTCTGGAAGACCGAGACCCTGGCGGCAGCGGTGGAGCTCGGCGTCATCGAGGTGTTGCCTGCGACAGAGGCCGAAGTGGCAGCGCATTGTGGCCTGCCAGAGGAGCGGGCGCGCCGCCTTCTGCGTGCGCTGGGCGAGCTCGGCATCCTCGAAGGGGCAGCGGACGGCAGGTGGTGCACCACGAGCCGCGGTGAACACCTGCGCTGCGAGCCGGCGATCCGCTGACGCTCTCGGACGCGGCGATCGAGTACGCGGGACCGCTGCGCATCTGCTGGTGGCGTTGCCAGGGTGAGGTGGCTCGGCCATTGCTGCCACTCCCTCCTTGCCGTCGCTTCGCTCAGTCGATCCCGATCACCACCTTGCCGAAGTGCTTCCCCGCCGCGAGCTTCGCGAGCGCCTCGTTCGCCCGCTCGATCGGAAAGACCTCATCAACCACCGGCCGGATCCCGTGCAGCTCGAGCGCCGCCCCGAACTCCACGGTCGCCTGCCGCGACCCCACCACGGTCCCCTCGACGCGGATCGCGCGGAACAGGATCGGCATCGGATCGATCTGGCTGCCCAGCCCGCTGAGCAGCCCGATCAAGCTCACCACGCCCCCCGTCTTCACCGCCTGCATCGATCGCGGCAGCGTCCCCGCGCCGCCCACCTCGATCACCCGGTCCACCCCTTCGCCGCCCGTCAGCCGCAGCACCTCCTCGTGCCACTCCGGCTGCTTCCGGTAGTCGATCGCCTCGGTCACCCCGAGCGCGCGCAGCCGCTCGATCTTCGCCGCGCTGGACGACGTGGCGATCACGCGCAGCCCCGCCGCGCGCGCCAGCTGCGCGGCGAACAGCGACACCCCGCCGGTCCCCTGGACAAGCACCGTCGCCCCCGGCGCCGGCCGCGGCCCCGACTCGAACAGCGCTGTCCACGCCGTCACCCCAGCGCACGTCAGCGTCGCCGCCTCGTTGAACCCAAGGTGCGCCGGCGCGCGGACGATCGCGTCCTCCCCGAACACCACCAGCTCCGCGAGCACCCCGTCGTTCCCGCCCGCACCGAGCGTCGTGGTGCGATACTCCCTGCGGAACGGCCCCGAATCCCACGTCGGGAAGAACGTCGAGATCACGCGATCTCCCTCCTTCCAGCGCCGCACGCCCGCTCCGATCGCGACCACCTCGCCCGCCGCGTCGCTGAGCGGGACGAGCCCGTCCTTGCGCTCCCCGCCGTACAGCCCGCGCACGACCATGAGGTCACGGTAGTTGATCGACGCGGCGCGGACGCGCACGAGCACCTGCCCCGGACCGGGCGTGGGTGCGGGGCGCTCGGCGAGCGTCCACGCGTCCGATTCCGAGGCGTTCTTCCGAATGATGACAGTCTTCATGGCGTGTCCTCCACTCTTCCCTGGACACCCGATCCGTAGATCCGTTCCTCCGGGCGCGGTAGTCCGCGCGAGGGAACGTCACCTGTGCTATTTCAGCACAGATCATGATCTCGCTCGCCGCGATCGAGCTGCTCGTCGCCACCGTCGAGACCGGTAGCTTCTCGCGCGCCGCGCGCCGGCTCGGCGTCACGCCGTCCGCGGTGAGCCGGCGCGTGATGCGCCTCGAGCAGGAGCTCGGCGTGGCGCTGCTGGCGCGCACGACGCGGTCGCTCCGCCTGACGGACGACGGGCAGGCCTTCTACGCGCGCTGCGTCCGCATCGTCGAGGAGCTAGGGGAGGCGACCGAGGCGATCGCGCGCGCGAGCAAGAAGCCGGTGGGGCTCCTGCGCGTCGACGCGCCGGTGGCGCTCGGACGGGACGTGATCGCGCCGAGCCTGCCGCGCTTCGCGGCGCGCTACCCCGACGTCCGGATCAACCTGACGCTGCGCGATCAACACGTCGACCCCGTGGCCGAGGGGCTCGACCTGCTCGTGCGCATCGGCCCGCTCGGCGACTCGAGCCTCGTCGCGCGCCGGCTCGGCGCGAGCCGCCTCGTCCACTGCGCGGCGCCGTCGTACATCGCGCGGCGCGGCGCGCCCGCGACGCCGGCCGATCTCGCGCACCACGAGTGCGTCGGGTACCTGCGCGACGGGCGGCCCACAGGGTTCCGCTTCCTGACCGGAGACGGCGACGCCGTGCTCGAGGTGCCCATCTCCGGGCCGTTCCACGCGAACGACGTGGATGTCCTGAGGCACCTCGCGATCGCCGGGAGCGGGATCATCGCGATGTTCGACTTCCTCGCGAAGGACGCGCTGGCCGCCGGAACGCTCGTGACCGTGCTCGACGAATTCCCGACGACGACCTGGCCGATTCACGCGCTGTACCCGAAGAACCGGCACCTGTTGCCGAAGGTGCGCGTGTTCGTCGATTTTCTCGCGGAGATCTTCGCTCCACCCTTGCCCGAGCGCCGGGGAGAGCGCCGGCGGAGCGGGCGACGTTGAGCGCTCCTCGCGGGGACCGTCAGCGCTGTCAGAACTGGTAGAGCCCGCCCGCCTCGACGCCCCAGCCCGTGCGACTGGCGTCATGCTGCGCTGCCGCCGCCGGATCGAGCTTGTGGCGCGTGAGCAACAGGGAAGGCTCGAGCACGATCGAGAGCCCCTTCAGGGGCGCGAAGGCATAACCCGCGCGCAGGGTCACGTTGCGCTCGATGCCGGGACCATTGGCGCCCACGCGCGCGGGAGCGGTGGCCGGCGCGCCGCCCGCCGCAGGGGTTCCGGGCGTGTAGCCGAGCTGCATCTCGTCGGTGCTGAGCACCATCGCGGTCCCGGCGACGAGGTGCAAAGAGTGCTTGTCGAACGTGACCTTCCCCGACACCCAGCCGCCCACCTCGGCGACGTCGTCCGTGCGATAGCCCTGGCCGAGCGTCAGGAGACCCAGGTTGGCGAGGTTCTTACCGCCGTACGCTTCGGCCCGCACGTTCAGCGAACCGCTCGTGACCTCGCCGAACAGGTTGCCGCCGAGCGCCAGCCGCCCCTCTTCGGTCGGCAGGTTCGCGTCGAAGGCGAGCCGCGTGCCGATCACCGAGGCGCCCACCCATGCTGTCTTCTCGGCGCGATAGCTCGCGCGCAGCGAGACGGTCGGCGTGCGCGAGTACTCGACGTTGTTGAGGATGGCCGTGACGTTCTGGCTGACCAGACCGAGCGCGGCGCCCACCTCGACGCTGCCGATGTTCCCGACGTAGGCGAGCTGGTGGCGCATGAAGCCCGAATTTCCGGACTGAAACAGGCCACCCACGAGGTTGTACGTGTGCGTGTTCAGCGGCGAGAACAGATCCCATGTCTGGCCGAGCGTGAGCTTGTGCCCGTCGGCAGGAGACCAATCCAGGAACGCCTGACGCACGCGAAGGCTCATCCCCTGAGCCGGCGAGGACTTGCCGAAATCGACGAAATCGACCTCGATCTGCCCCTTCACGGGCGTGCCCTCCCCGACGGCCACGCCAAAGCGCGTCTGCTGCGCCTGAAAGGTGAGGCCGACGGCATCCGGATCGGCGAGGAACAGCGGATTCACCGCGGCCGTCGGGGCGGAGTAGTTCGGGTTGCCGAAGGACTCGAGGCCGTTCCCCACGACGACCGTGGGCTTGACGATGCCGTAGACGCGCACGAGAGGCTTGTCATCGGCCTTCTTCTGCTCGACCGGAGGCGGAGGAGGAGCGGGACGCGGCTCCTCCACGGGCAGCGGCGCGGCCGCGCCCGGCGCAGCCTGCTGCGCCGGCTCCGCCGGCTGCGCGTTGCTCGTGGCCGGCGCAGCGACCCCGGCCAGCGAGAGAGAGACGACAAGGGTTGCGCTGGGCGTCTTCCAGGTGCTCATGAACAATCTCCTCCGGCGGTGAATCGGACACGCGGGTTCACGTTCCGACATCCACGAGGGCTGCATCGGCGCCGCCGTCGACCACGCCACTTGTCATGCTGGTGTTCACGTGGGTCTCCCGAGAGCATGGTCCGCGCAAAGCGATTTCAATACGCCGACAATCTTATCGTGGGCTGTGAATGGCGGGACACCCTACTACCGATCCGTCGGGCTACCAAAAAATATGCCCCAAATCAACGGGGATCCCCGCGGCGAGCGCTCGACGCGGTGGCGCGAGCTGGAGCGCGTGGACGCCGACAGATGAAGATCAATCCGGATCGTAGCTTCGCGCCAGCTGTGCGGGCCGCCCCGAGGACTACCCCGCGCCCTCCGGCGCACGCTGGCGGAGCGCGTCCTCCAGCGCGCGCTCGAACACCGCACGCGACGGATGGACGGTCAGCTTCCGGATGGCGGTATTCGCGATCTGAACCCCGAAGATGACCACCCTGGATTGGAGCAGGAAGTGACATCCCTCGACCGCATGGAGGACGGAAATCGTCGCCGCGGTCAGCCGCGTGCGCGTCACGTGCTCGTAATCGGTCATCGCCTCCCAGTCATTGAAGACCAGCAGTCGGCCGTCCGCGGCGACCCGCCGCAACATCACCTCCTCGATCGCCGCGGCGCCCGCCTCCACCAGCACCCCGGTGACACACGTGACCATCAGCGCCGGCGCGGGACACCAGATCTTTACCGTGCCCTCGCTACACCAGTGGGTCTGAAGCGGACGGGCAGGGAGCGGGACCATGCAGCTGGCGGGTACACTGGGCCGCGGGCGACCGTTCGTCGAGGACCTCGTCGCACGATCTGCATCCAGAGGAGAAGCAGCGCGACGGGCCAGGATCTCTGCGCTGTTGTGTTGTGAGGGGCCCGACCATCACGCGAAATGAAACATTCAATTCGGGCGGCTGAAAACAACCTGTGCAGTTCTCCTGTTACAGCGACGGATCTTTATGCTGCCCGGGGCCGAGCCCACCTCGCCTGCGAGCGGCGCGCGCTCCGGGCAGCCTGCCCCGTCAGGGCTTCGCAGCGCCCGCCATGAACGCGGCGAACGCCTCGGCGTACTCTGGATGCCAGCGCGACAGCGCAGGTCGGTTCCGGATCAGGTCGTCGGCCGCCCACTGCACGCGGCGCTCGTCCATCTCGCGCGTGACCGCGTTGTCGGGACAGAGCAGGTAGAAGTCGCCACGGGCCATGCCTTCGAGCATCAGATCTACCACCTGATCGGCGGTCCATGCCTCCGCGGGCTTCTCCGGACCTCGCGCGGTCATCCCGGTGAACGTGTAGCCCGGGATCAGGAGGTGGGCGGTGATCTTGCAACCCGCCACGTTGCGCAGCTCGTGGGCGAGCTGCTCTGTCAGCACCTTCACGCCGGCCTTCGAGACGTTGTAGGCAGCGTCGCCGGGCGGGGTGGTGATGCCCTGCTTCGAGCCCGTGTTGACGATGGCGCAGGCGGTGCCCTGCGCGATCATCGCCTCGGTGAACGCCTGCACGCCGTGGATCACGCCCCACAGATTGACCTCGATGAGCCGCCGCCAGCGCTCGATGTCCTTCCACGGCTTGCCGCCGCCGCCGACTCCGGCGTTGTTCATCAGGACCGCCACCTCGCCGAACGCGTCGTAGGCGGCCTGCTTCAACCGATGCACGTCCTCGAGCCTGGCGACGTCGGTCGGCACCGCGCGCACGTCGGCCTGGCCGCCGGGCGCGGCGGCGGCGACGCGCCCGGCGGCCTCGTGCAGCGCCGGTCCGTCCAGGTCGGCGAGACAGACCTTCATGCCCATGCGCGCGAAGCGCTCGGCGGCCGCGAGGCCGATGCCGCTGGCGGCGCCGGTCACCACGGCGGCGCGGCCAGGTGTCAATGCGGGATGGTCATTCACAGCAGATCTCCGTCATGCGTTGATGGCGCGCCGCCTCTGGCGCGGCGATCGGGGCGAGCATAGTGGGCGCCGGCGGGTCGGGCCACGATCCTCCGGCGTGAGTGGCCACCTCCAGGAATGGCTTGCATGTCACCGCGGCCGCTCCTACCATGCGCGCAGGCCGACAGCCGCGCAGGTGCACGATGAGCGACTCCGAGGACAGCGAGACCATCTTCCGGGTGGTCGTCAATCACGAAGAACAGTACTCGATCTGGCCGGCGACCCGTGATCTGCCGCTCGGCTGGCGTGCCGAGGGCACCGAGGGGACGCGCGCGGCGTGCCTCCAGCACATCGAGAAGGTCTGGACCGACATGCGGCCGCTGAGCCTGCGCCAGGCCATGGACGGTCAATGACCGCCGTCCCGCGCGCGCGCTCCGGCCGCCCTCTCGGCCCTTGACGGGGCGAGTCGCGCCGGCTGGAGCTCGCGCCCGGCGGCCGCTCCCCGCGTGCGTGCTCCAGCTCCAGGGCGCGCGCGCCGCGAGGCCGCTTCAGCCCGCCACCCATCCGATCATCAGTCGACTGACGGCGAGGATCACCAGCAGACTGACCGCGAAGCAGCCGAGTCCCGGGCGCTTGCCGTTATCGCCTGCTCCTGCCACCTGCAGGCTCACCGCGTCCGGAGGATCCAGGCACTTTTTTTTTACGGTGGGCACCCGCTTCCACCGCGCGGGCGCGGCTTCGCCTTCGAGCAGCGCCACCGGGGGCGTGCGCTTCACGATCGCCATCGCGCGCGCCGCCCGGCTCTCAGGAACACCCCGCCTCGACGCGCGGATCGCCGCCTCGGGCAGCCCGAACACCTCGCCGGAGCCGTACGTTCTCGCGAGGCCCTCGAGCACGCGAAGGTGCCAGTCGGCGGGGATCGCCCCGGGCAGCGCCTCGATCGCCTCCTCCGGGATCGGCGGGAACCACACGGCGAAGTGCTGGACCTGCCTTCCGGTCCAGTCCTTCCGCGCCGGATCGAGGAACCGCGTCGCCACATAGGGAAACACGAGAGGGCCTCTCGGCCCGGGCTCGTCGATCTCGAGCAGGCCATAACGGAGCTCTCCGGCGCTCGCGTCGGCGTCGCCGATCATGGCCTCGAGCGCCGTGAGCCAGGCGGGGAGGGCCGGGATCTCGGGCACGCAGATGAACTCGTAGTCCCAGTGCTCGCCGCGCGTCCTCCAGAGGAGGCGCGAGGTCTCGACGACGGGCGCTGGCGCGGGCGCGAGCATGGCTGTCCTACTGGTTCTGGTGGTAGGCCCGCGCTCCCTCGTCGTTGCGCAGGGCCGCGGCCATCGCGCTCAGGACCGCCGTGAACGCGTCGCCCCTCCGGATCGCGCCCTCGCGGGTCTTCTGGAGCCTATCGAGCCGCGTGGTCGCGAAGTCCTTGATCGAGACGAAGCGCAGGATCTTGCTCACGATCTGGTATCGCTTCGGGAGGAAGTCGTCGAGGGAGTCGACGAACGTGACCAGATCGCGCAGGCCCTGGAAGAACGTCTCACCCGCCGATCTCTCCTTCCGCGTGGCCTGCGCCTCGCGGACCGCGCCCTCGACGGTGCTCACAAGGACCGCGGGCGCGAGCGTGCGCACGCCGAGCGAGGTGCCCGGGTCGACCTGCGCGTCGGTGTCGGCCGGCGCGGCGACCGACGAGAGCAGCATGAAGCGGTGGCCGAACGCGCGCTCGGCGCGGAGCACGGCGCAGAGCTTGGCGAGCTGATCGTCGGCGTCGCGGCAGACCTCGCGCTCGAAGTCGCTCGCGCTGTACTCCGGCGGGAACAGGTCGGCCTTGCTGAGGGCGAGGATCCACTCGCGCGGGAAGCTCACCTCGTCGCCCGTTGCGGCGCTGGTCCGGCGCAGCCGGTCGCACTCGTCGGCGAAGTGCTCGAAGAGCCACCGGATGTAGCCGGTCCCCTCGCTCCGGTACTTCGCGCCGTCCGCAAGGAGGATCCCGACGTGGCTCATGCCGAGCTTGAGCAGGCCCTGGCGCATCGCCTCCCGCTCTTCCGCGTCGATCGGCTCGTCCTCCCACCAGCGCCCGGGGTAGTCGTACCAGTGGATGCGGACCGCCGCCTCCGGCAGGTCCCTCGGGAAGAAGTCGAACTCGTACGCGTCGAAGCGCGTGCTGCCGTCCGGGAACCTGCCCTCTTCGAGGCGGTAGAAGCGCCCGAGGAGCTGGTTGCCCTGCGCCTTGTTGACCGCCTGGATCTTGTACGCGTGCTCGAGCTGAAACGAGGGCTGCGTCTGCGCCCGGTAGAAGGCCGCCAGGAGGACCGTCTTGCCTGCGCCGGAGGCGCCGAACAGGGCGACGTGCAGATCGAGCGGCGGCATGACGGAACTGCGATACGGGAGCGCGCTCCTCGGCACAAGCGCCGGCGCGCGCGGCCTCACCCCGGAGCCCCGGCAGCGCTCGCCTGAACGCCGCCGCGCCCCGGCGCGCTACTCCTTCTCCCGCACCTCGACTTCCATCTGCTTCACGCTCGATCCGCCCCGGGTGTCGTGGACGACCGCCCACAGCGACACGCGCCCCGGCTTCGAGGGCGGCGTCCAGGTGGTCCCGTGGCGCTCGCCGGGGCCTGTCACCGCGTCGCTCACGAGGCGCCTCGCGCCGTCGAATCCGCCCCCGTCCGTGTAGTAGTCGACCCAGAGCGCCTCGTGCGCGGGCGGCCCCCCGAGCCCCGTGGCCTCCACGTCCACGTCGGCGGCGTTGGACGGCACGATCACGTCGATGTCGTAGGTCGTGCAGTCGTCGGCGTCCGGCTCTGCCGGGCCGCATCCCTGCGCCTTCGTTTCCGGCTGAATGCACGGCTCCACGACGGGCAGGCCGCTCTCGCCGAGCGCGACCTCCTTGCCGTCCAGCTTCAGCGTGAACGCGTCAATGGGCGGGTTCGTGTTGGCTCGTTGATCCGAATCCTGGAAGAGAAACACCTGCGTGTAGCCCACGACGAAGCTGTCCGGACCGAGCACCCTCCCGTCCTCGTCGACGCACTCCAGTGGAATCCCAATGCCGTCTGCCATCGCCGCGGACATCGCCGCGGCCATCGCCTCGGACGGCTCAGCGCCTGCCAGCACCGCCGGCAGCACCGCCTCCAGCGCTGCGGACAGCGCAGGAGACGGCCGCGTCTTGCCGGCGCACACGGCGAACAACACGTAGGCCGACGAGTACTTCGTTCCGGTCGCGGTGTGTCCTGCGTCCGGGCGCCTGAGGATGTCGCCGGACAGCGTCCACGTGAACGACGCTGCGTTGGGCTTGCCGCTCAGCGCCGACTCGAGCTCCTGTCGCTTGACGAGAGCGGTCTGCTCCTCCTGGCCGCCATTGCCGCCGTCGCCGTTGGTGCCGCCGCCATTGCCGCCGCCGTTGGCGCTGCCACCGCCGCCGTTGCCGCCGCCGCCGCCGCCGTCGTTGGCGCCGCCGCCGTTGCCGCCGCCGCCGCCGTCGTTGGCGCCGCCGCCGTTGCCGCCGCCACCTCCGCCTCCCTGCGGCGGGATCATTGCCGCCATGTAGGTGCCCAGCCACTGCCCGAGGCACCCGATCTGCGCGTCCACCCCGACAGGTGGGTTCACGCAGCCCCCGATCCACGTGACCTCGACGTTCCGCGGGTTGCCGTCGGCGTCGCCCAGCGCGTCGGCGTACGTCATCTGGAACGTCACGGGCGTGCCCCGTGCCGGGTATGGGTTGTCCGCCGTCACGGCCAGGACGCGGAGCCCCTCCACCTCGGACGACGGAGCCAGGTCGCTCCCCGAGCAGCAGGGAATGCCGAGGGCCAGGGTCGAGAGCGCGGCGAGCAGCGCGCGGCGAGAGGGCAGTCGGGTCCGTTTCATCAGAAGTCTCCTCGCAGCCCGAGCGTGGGCAGGAAGGGGAGCCCCGTCACGTACTCCCGCTTCGTGTAGTTGAAGTTGTAGCTGATGCCCTCCGCAGCCTGGTAGTTGTAAACGTTCTGCACGTCCAGGTAGAGCCCGAGTTGCCACCTCTTGAATCGCCACGTCTTGTCGACGCGGACGTCGAGCTGATGGAACAGCGGCATCCTCTCGCTGTAGTCGCCCCCGAGCGGGAAGGGCGAGTACTTGCCCGAGGAAGCATGGTAGATCGCGTTCACCCGGTTCGGATCACACCCCTTCTGCTCCGGATCGCAGACATAGGGGGTCTGCAGGTTGCCCGACACGAGGCGGAAGCGCGCGCCGACCTCCCAGCCCCGGCCGAGCTGCAGGTTCCCGAGCACGGTCAGCACGTGCGTCTGGTCCCATGGCGTGGGGTGCTCCTCCTCGCCGGGGGCGTCCGTGCGCACCGACCGCGAGAGGGTGTACGCCGCCCAGCCGAAGAAGCGATCGTCTGGCTTGTACTTCAAGAGCACCTCGCCGCCCACCGCGTACCCGGTGCCGTCGTTGGCATATCCGTCCTTCTCGGCCGAGAAGACGACCTGCCGATCGAGCTGCTTGTAGAACCCGTCCACCGTCACGTCGATCTGCGGCGTGATCTCCTGCTCCACCCCGAGGCCGTAGTGGATGGATCGGTTCGACTTGATATCCGCCGTTCCGAACGGCTCGACGCTCTCCTGGAACTGGGGCGCCTGGTAGTAGAGGCCCACGCCGCCCTTCGCCGTCGTCCGCGGGAAGCCGCTCCGGATGTCGTAGCGCGCGTTGATCCGCGGGCTCACGTCGAGCGTGTGCGTGTCGAGCGCGTAGTCGACGCGCACCCCGGGGACGATCCGCGCGCGCGGCGAGGGGACCACCTCGAACTCGGCGTAGGCGGCCGGCCGGGAGTACGGGCCGTCGAACGACTGGTCCTGCGCGGGGAGCGTCGAGAACGGCTGGTTCGACGGGTGGCCCGCCGGCTGCCTCGTCGGCGCGTGGAGGTTGACCGTCGCGATGCCGCTCGAGAGGTCGGTCCCGACGTTCATCGTGAGGAACCTGGCGAACCGGTGCGAGTACTCCAGCCGCAGGTCGAGCGAGTTCGTGACGATGTTGAAGGCGAAGGGCGCGACCCCGAAGTCGAAGACGTCCCTGCCGAGGGCCAGCGACCAGAGGATCCTGTCCCGGTTCCCCAGGCGGTTCTCGTAGCTGAGCTGGAGGCGCTGGAAGGCGGTGTGCAGCCCGAAGTCGCCCGTCAGCGCCGGCTCGTCCTCCGGCGGCTTGTCCAGGGTGATCTTGAAGGCGTCGTCCGATCCGTAGAAGCTCGCGCGCACGCGCTCGCTCGCGGAGGGGCGGCCCTCGAGGACGAACTGGTAGTCGTAGTAGACGGGCGCCTGCGTCACGCTGGAGCCCGCCTCCTTGAGCACGGGCCCGAGCCACGCGTCGACCCAGCTCCGCCGGCCTGCCGCGATGAACTTCCAGTCCTTGAGGTACGGGACGGGCCCCTCGAGGAGCACGCGCCCGTCGATGAGATCGAGCTGAACGACGCCGTGGTACTTGCCGTCCTGCTTCGGCGAGCGGAGCCCGACGTCGACGATGCCGCCCATGGCGCGGCCGTACACGGCGCTGAAATTGCCCGGGTAGAAGTCGATCTTCTCGAGCATCTCGGTCGGCACGACCGAGGAGAGGCCGCCGAAGTGGTAGATGATCGGCACCGGGGTGCGATCGATGAACGTGAGCGTGTCCTGCGGCGCGGACCCGCGCACGATGAGCAGCCCGAACCCGCTGCGCGCGACGCCGGGCAGGCTCTGCAGCGAGCGCAGCGCGTCGCCGCCGGTCCCCGGGATGCGGTCGATCTCGCGGCGCTCGAGCGTCCTCCGGGTCACCTCGCGCGGCGGGCGCTCGCCCTGCACGGTCACCTCGATGCCCGGCGCCGCGCCGTCCTTGGGCTTCGCGAGCGAGATGCGGTAGCGCACCTCGATCGCCTCGCCCGCCGCGATGTCTTCGTCGGCCGTGAACGGCTCGAACCCCGCGGCGGCGACCTCGACGCGGTACTTGCCGGGAGGGAGGTTCTTGAAGCGGAACTTGCCGCGCTGGTCGGTCTTCACGTCCTCGCGGCCGCCGTCGGGCCGGAGGAGGCTGACCGAGATGTCCGGGAGCCCCTCGCCGGTGCTCGCGGACAGGACGGTCCCGACCACCGTCTCGACGTCGGCGGGCGGCGCCGGCGCCGCCGTGTCGGCGGGCTTGGGGGTGAGCGTGAACGCGTACCGGTAGAGGATGCGCGCCGGCGCCGGCGTGCCGTCCGGCCGCCGCGCCGGCTCGAACACGAGGCCGGGCGCGGCCGCGAGCGCGGCCTCGTCGAAGCCGTGTCCGCCCGGCGTCGCGACCTCGGCCTTGGTGACGCGCCCGGTCTTGTCGATGTCGAGCTTGAGGATGACGCTCCCCTCGACGCCCGCGCGCTGGGCCTCGACCGGATACACGGGCGGGGCGTACGTGATCAGCTTCGGCGGGCTGACGGCGGTGGGCTGCGCCGGCTGGGCCGTGCCCGGCTGGGGGACGACGACCGCGCCGGCTCCGCCGCGAGGAACGGAGGCCCCGCCCACGTCCCCCTCGGCGGGCGGAGGCTCGGGCGGCGGCGCGTCGGCGGGTTGCGCGCGCGCTGCGCTGGCGGTCATCGCGACCGCGAGCAGCAGCGCTTCCGAGACAGCGAGGCGCATCGCAGAGGGCGCTGTGGAAGAACGCATGTGCCTGGCGCTCTCGCACATCGAGGTCGAGGGGAAAAGCCGGAATGCGTGGCCGGGATTGTGCTCGGGGGGCCTGTTCGGGGCGCCTCGACGCCGGGGGCACGGAGGCCGATCAGCCCCCGACCTCGGCCACGAACCGGCTCACGTCGTCGCCGTCGCCCACGAGCAGCAGCGTGTCTCCGTCCCGGATCACGTAGTCCGGCGTGGGCGCCTCGAGCCGCGGCTTTTCGCCGGGCAGCTTGCTCTTGTGCGGCCGCACGCCGAGCACGTTGATCCGGTACCGCTGCCGGATCTTCGAGCCGGCGAGCGTCTGCCCGACGAGCGGCCCGTGCGCGTCCCAGGGCACCACGCGGTAGTGGCTGGCCAGGTCGAGCAGATCCTGGGCGAGCGGCGTGAGGATGTCGGCGCCGACGCGGCGGCCCATCTCGGTCTCGATCTGGATCACGCGGGTGGCGCCCACGGCGCGCAGGATGTCGGCCTGGCGATCGGTGGCGGCGCGGGCGATCACCTCGCGCACGCGCATCCGGACCAGGGAGGCCACGCAGAGCACCGACGGCTCGAAGTGCTCGCCGAACGTCACGATGGCGGTCTCGGCGTACTGCGCGCCGATCCCCTCGAGCACCTTGTGCACCGTGGCGTCGCCGACGAAGGCGGCCGAGGTCTTGTCCTTGACCGCGTCGACCGCCTCGGGGTTGTTGTCGACCGCGATCACCTCCGCCCCGCTCTTCCACAGGGTCTCGACGATCGACGTACCGAACCGGCCGAGCCCGATGACGAGGACGCTCTTCGATCTCATGGTCCGGTATCGCGCGCCGCCTCCTGACGGCGCCGCGCCGCGAACGTCTCACGGATCCGCGGCCAGCGCCACAGATCGGAGGAACGGGCGGTGGACCCCGGGCCCGGAGCGCTCCCATCTCCAACGCCGGCGAGCACCCCCGGCATCGAGCAGGCGTCCCCGGCCGGGGCGGAGGCGACCAGCGCGGCGCTCACCCGATGCCGACGCGCTCCTCCGGCAGCCGGTAGCTCCGCGCCCTCGCCTGGTTGGCGAGCGCCAGCGCCAGCGTCAGCGGACCGATGCGGCCGATGAACATCGCCAAGGTGATGACCACCTTCCCCGGCGCGCTCAGCGACGGCGTGACGTTCGCCGACAGCCCGACCGTGGCGAACGCGCTGACCGTCTCCAGCGCGAGGCCCATCGGGTCGTGCGGCTCCAGGGCGAGCATGATCAGCAAGAACCCCGAGACGAGCACCACGCTGAGGAACGCGACCCCCAGGGCGCGGCGCGCCGTGGCCGCCGGGAGGGTCCTGCCGAGCAGGCGCGGCGTCTCCTCGCCGCGCAGCTCGGCGCGCAGCACCGCGAACAGCGCGGCGACGGTCGTGACCTTGACCCCGCCCGCGGTCGAGCCCGGCGCGCCGCCGACGAACATCAGCATGCAGGTGAGCATCCACGTCGCCGGGCCCATGAGGCCCAGATCGATCGTGTTGAAGCCCGCCGTCCGCGTCATGGCCGACTGGAAGGAGCTCGCCAGCACCGTCACGGGCCACGAGAGGTCCCCCATCGATCGGCGCCGCTCGAGCAGCAAGAAGCCCGCGGCCCCGGCCACGAGCAGCACCGCGGTCGTGATCAGGACGACCCGGCTGTGCAGCGACAGCCGCGGCGGCCGCTCGCCGCGGAGCCGGAGCCTGAGCCGGCGCAGGAGCTCGTCGTGCACCGGGAAGCCGAGGCCCCCCAGGATCACGAGCGCCATCACCACGCCGCAGACCGCGGGCGAGCCGACCAGCGGGACGAGCCCCCCGCTGAACAGCGAGAAGCCCGCGTTGCAGAACGCGCTGACCGCGTGGAAGACGGCCGCCCAGAGGTGATCGCCGGCGCCGGAGAGGGGCTCCCCGGCGACGGGCCCGGAGACGATCTCGTGGTGGGGCAGGAAGCAGAACAGCAGGGCGAGCGCGCCCACCGCCTCGATGCCGAGCGTGAACAGGACGATCGCGGCGATGCTGCGGCGGAGGCGGGCGAACGACTCGGCGTCGATCATCTCGGCCATCACGGCCGCGTCGCGGAGCCTGAGCCTCCTGCCGGCGAGGATGGCGAAGAACGTCGAGAGCACCATGATCCCGAGCCCGCCGATCTGGATCAGGAGGAGCAGGACCGCCTGGCCGAACGGCGTGTACGTCTCGGCGACGTTGTGCACGGCGAGCCCGGTCACGCACACCGCGCTCGCGGACATGAACAGGCCGTCGATGAACGAGGCGTCGGCGATGTCCCGGAGCGACTGCGGCAGGGTGAGCAGGAAGCTGCCGATCAGCGTGGCGACCCCGAACGACACGGCCATGAGCCGCGCCGGGTGCTCCGCGGCGGTGGCGAGGAGCCGCTCGATCGGCCGGCGCCCGAGCAGCCCGCCGATGGCCACGAAGAACGCGAGCGCGGTGTACGCGCGGTAGAGCACGGCGCCGCGGTTCCCCGGGTCGTCGGCCGGCTGCCAGACGAGGAGCCACTTCTCGCCGATGCACG
This sequence comes from Sorangium sp. So ce302, assembly GCF_051530145.1. Taxonomy (GTDB): domain Bacteria; phylum Myxococcota_A; class Polyangia; order Polyangiales; family Polyangiaceae; genus Sorangium; species Sorangium cellulosum_B. Next base: position 4,807,018 of record NZ_CP150326.1, read on the forward strand.
CGAGCAGCAGGCTGAACGCGAGCAGGAACAGCGCCAGCCGAGGCCGCCTGGCCTCGATCCTCGCGCCCGGGAGCGCCCTGCGCAGGCGATCGAGCCAAACCACGGCCGCGACCCACGCTGGAACGAGCAGCGTCTCCAGCGCGGTCAGCGCCATCGAGGCGCGCGGGGTGATCGCGAGCGCCAGGTCGATCCCGAGGAGGATAGCGCTGCCGACCAGCAGCGGCGCCGGCCGCATCCACGCGGCGCGCGGCCTGGGCGCGACCGCGGGCGCGCTGGCGGCCGCGGAGGGCGGCGGCGGCACGGACTGCGCGACCAGCGAGGCGACCGTCAGCGAGGGCTCCGCGCGATCGCCGCGATTGCCGGGCAGGTCGGCGCGCGGCCAGGACGAGGGGGGAGGTGATGGATCCACGCGCAGCATTCACGCCGCCGCGCTGGGGGATGTCAACGTCCGCTCCGGCCGCGCGACGAGCGGCCAGCCGCTCAGTAGAGCGCGTCCTGGTGCTGCCACCGCTCCGAGATCCACGCCTTCAGGTACGCGATCTCCTCCTCGTACGTCGTGAAGTCGCCGCGCCCGCTCCAGCCCTCGTAGCTCCGGTACGCCTCGCCCCACTTCGCCTCGTCCCGGCGCGCGCTCGCATCGATGCGCGCCACGTAGCCGTCCACGATCGCCTGGATCTCGGCGTCTCCGAGCGCGCCGCGCAGGACCTCTCCGTAGCGGGCGCGCAGCGGATCGCCGATCGAGGGCTCCTCCAGGAGGCGCTGGAAGAGGAGGTTCGCGTCGAGGTACTCGACGCGCGTCGAGGCCGTCTGGCGCTCCGTCTGCCACGTCTGGCCGAAGCTCGCGTTGAAGTCCCACGGCGCATAGCGGAACACGCCGCCTGAGGTCGGATCGTGGTAGTGATAGCTGTTCTTTCCTGCCGAGTCGTCGGCCATGATGAACGTGACGAAGATCCACCAGTCCTCGTAATCGCGCAGGTCGATCCGCGACCCGATCTCGGCGGCGAACGCGGCCTCTTCGGACGTGGCGACGAAGCTCACGAGCTCCTCCAGGTCCGCGAACGCCTCCGGCTCGCCCTCCGGCGGCGTCCCCTCTTTCTTCTCGAAGCCGTCGTGCAGCGTCTCCTTTGGCTCGTCGCCGTGCGCGGTCAGCGCGAAGTTCGCGTCGTGGCTGACCGCCTTGTAGAGGTTGCCGTCCTGCGAGTACCCGTGGTCCTCCATCAGGTAGCCGTTGACGTGATCGGCCACGGTGTAGAGCCCCGCGTACTGCCCGTCGAGGTACACCACAGCGCTGTACGTCTTGATCTGGATGTGCTCCGGATCGAGGCGGTTCCAGAGGTCGTACGCAAGGCGCTGCCGGACATAGGAGTTGTCGTCGAACGTCGTGATGAGCACGACCTTGCGGCGATCGGTGAACCCGCCGGCCTCGTCGGGCTCGTTGAACTTGTCTTCCTTGGGGAACTTGAGGGTGAAGCTGTTCTTCGGATACCCGAGCGAGCTCTCGCCGCGGAGCTCCGCCTCGGCGGTGTACGTGCGGCCGCGGTAGACCACCGTGGCCGGCGCGTACTCCTTCGCCTCGGGGGTCGGCGAGAGGAAGAGCACCGGCAGGCCGTACTCCTCGGGATAACGGGCCGGATCGACGACAGGCACGTTCGACGGATCGGCCCAGTCGTCGGCGACGCCGATCTTGACGCGCCCGACCTCGGACGTCTGCGCGACGCGGATCTCGATCTCGTAGACGGCGGCCTGGTCGAGCCCGGGTGAGAACGTCACCTCGCGCGCGACCGGGTCATAGGTGGCGCCGTCGGGGAGCGGGCCGACCTCGATCGCGCCGTCGGGGAGCGCGAGGCCGGTCGCGCACGTCACGGGGAACGTCACGGTCTCGCCCTCGAGGAGCCAGTGCGGCCCGCCGCCCGACGGCTCGCAGCGCGACCCCTCGGGGCCGGGCGACTCGCCGGAGCAGCCGGCACCTTGCAAGGATCCCAGGACCAGGGCCGTCGCCAGCGGCAGGAGAAGGCGGGGGTTGCGCATGCTGGCGATCCTAGCCGAGCGCGCACGGCTCGGCCCCCCGTGCCGGATGTGCGCTGGCATCCGCACGCGCGCCGACACGCGCCTCTCCGCTCTCACGTCGCCGCCGCTCGAGGACCGCCGCCGTCCTCGTCGAGCTCGGCCCTTGACACACCGCCGACTGGCTATTAAACAATCGTTTGAAACGGTCGATTGACAGGAGCTCTCGCGGAGATGCGGCTCCCGAGCCGGCCAAGACGACAGGAGGCGTGGGATGACGAGGGGCGAAGCTGTGCGCAGGGCACGGAGCGCGGTGGTGTTCGTGCTCGGGGCGGTGGGGACGATGGGGTGTGGGGGCGACGGGGAGGCGCCCGCGTCGCCGGGGCCGGAGGTGACGTGGTACCGGGACATCCAGCCGCTCGTGGAGCGCTCGTGCGCCTCCTGCCATGACGGCGCGGGCGTCGGCGGGGTGGCGCTGACGGACGCGGCGACGGCGCGGCGGCTGGCCGCGCTCATGTCGCTGCGGGTGAGCGCGGGGGACATGCCGCCGCCGGTGCTGGACCCGAGCTGCCGCAGCTACGAAGGCGCGGAGAGGATGAGCCTCAGTCAAGAGGAGCGCCTCCTCTTCGGGGCATGGGCGCGCGACGGCGCTCCGCTCGGCGATCCGGTCGATTCGCCGCCGCCGCGGGGCCGGGCGGACAGCATCGAGGTGCCCGACGCCACGCTCGAGATGCCCGAGGAGCACGACGTCTCCCTCGACGACGACGGCAACGAGTACTTCTGCACGATCGTCGACAACCCCTTCTCCGAGCCGGCCTGGATCACGGCGTTCGAGGCGGAGGTCGGCAATCCGGCCGTGGTGCACCACATGGCCGTGTACCGGGATCTCGGCGGCGACGCGGGCATCGGTTATGGCGTCGCGCCGGGGACGCGCGCATTCCCGTGCCGCGATCCGGTCATCGAGCTCGACTGGCAGCTGCTCCACAGCTGGGCGCCCGGCGTCGGGGTGACGCGGCTGCCGGAGGGCGCCGGGGTCCGCGTCGAGCCCGGCGAGCAGCTCGTGATGCAGATGCACTATTTCGGGCGCAGGAACTCGAGCGCGCGCGATCGGTCCGGCTACCGCCTGGAGCTCTCGCGCGAGGCGCCTCGCGCCGAGGTCTACATGGATGTGTTCGGCCCGGTCCCCTTCACGATCCCCGCGGGCGCCGAGGCGCACACCGAGCAGAGCTCCGCGCCGAACGAGGGCCCGCCGCTGCTCGTGTACGGCGTCATGCCGCACATGCACGTGCTCGGCCGCTCCTACCGGGCCTGGATCGAGCGCGACGGCGGAGCGAGCGAGTGCGCAGCGCGCGGCGAGTTCGAGTTCCACCACCAGGCGCTCTACATGTTCGACGAGCCGATGCGCTGGGGGACCGGGGATCGCTTCGTCACCGAGTGCACATGGGACAACACGGTGGACAGCGAGGGGCAGTTCTCCCTCCCGCCAGAGGACGTGCCCTGGGGGGAAGGGACGAATCAGGAGATGTGCTTCATGATCGCCTATCTGTCGAAGGAGTGAGCTCCGGCGAGGCGGCGCTTACAGGTCCATGATCTCGACGTGATCCGACTCGGATGCCTCCTCCGTGATGCGCAAGAGTCCATCGAGCAGGTGGCCGAAGACGTCGTCGAGGCTGTCGCCGCATGGCGCGCCGAGCAGCGGCACCGAGTCCCCCCAGTCCGTGACGAGCATCGTCTCGATCTCCTCCGGCGGCGGCCAGCGCAGGCTGAGGACCGAGCGGGTCCGGCCGCTGATCGCCAGGTCGTCGATCGGGCGGCCCGCGAGCTCGGCCCGCGCGCGCCTGAGCTCGTCGTGGAGCCTTCGCGCAGGGAGCACCACGCGTTGCCCGCCCAGCGCCGCGGCGGCGCCGTGGATCGTCGCGAACTCCGCGCTCGGCCGCCCGTCCTCGAGGTGGTGCTGGATGCTGTCGCGCATCAGCGCATACACGATCCAGCGCTGCTCGATCCACCCCTTCGGCCCGGAGAAGGACAGGCTCATGACAGAATTTCTAGCCTGCTCATTGTTTGAGATCAAAATAATTTGGGCCGGGCGTGCCGGTCTGGCCAACGCGCTCAGCCCCGGGGGCCCGAGAACACGCCCGCGATCGAGCGCAGCTCCGCGGGCCCTGGCCGGGGCGCGCGCGGTCTTGTCGCCGCGCGCGAAGCGCTCGATGGCCCGCTCGAGCGCCGCCAGCGGGGAGTGGACGCAGCGCTCCAGGGCGACCCTCAGGGCTCCTGCTCGCCGTCGCTCCCCCCGCCGAACCAGCGCTGGAGCGTCCGCCGATCGACGCCGAGCAGGGCCGCCGCCCGCTGCTTCTTGCCGCCCACGCGCCGCAGGACGACCTGCGCGTACTCGCGCTGGAGCTCGTCGAGCGTCATCAGCCGATCCGCGGCGGCATCGAGGAAATCCGGCGCGCCCCGCCGCGCGCGCACGCCCTCGGGGAGGTCGTCCGGGGAGATCCGCGCGCCGTCGCAGAGCGCCGCCGCCCGCTCGATCGCGTTCTCCAGCTCGCGGACGTTGCCGGGCCAGTCGTACGCGAGCAGGCGCTTCACCGCCGCGCCCGAGAACCCGGCGATCGGCTTGCCCGCGTTCGCGGCCGCGCGGGCCAGGAAGTGCTCGGCGAGCGGCAGGACGTCGTCCGTGCGGTGCCTGAGCGACGGGATCGCGATCTCGATCACCGCGAGCCGGTAGAAGAGGTCCTCGCGGAAGCTGCGCTCGGCGACCGCCGCGCGCAGATCGCGGTTCGTCGCCGCGATGACGCGCACGTCGACGGGCTCCGACGACGCCGAGCCGACCGGGCGGACCTCCCGCTCCTGGAGCACCCGCAGGAGCTTCGCCTGGAGCGGGAGCGCGAGCTCGCCCACCTCGTCGAGGAACAACGTCCCGCCGTCGGCCTCCTGGAACATCCCGGGCCGGTCGCTGCGCGCGTCCGTGTAGGCGCCCTTGCGCACCCCGAAGAGCTCCGCCTCGATGAGCGACTCCGGGATCGCCGCGCAGTTGACCGCCACGAACTTCCTCCCGCGACGCCGGCTCTCGCCGTGGAGCGCGCGCGCCACGAGCTCCTTGCCGCTCCCGCTCGGGCCGCTCACGAGGACCGTCGCGCGGCTGTCGGCCACGCGCCGCACGAGCGCGATCACCTCCTCGATCGCCCGGCTGCGCCCGATCATGCCCGCGATCGAGAACCGCTGCGCGACCTCCGAGCGGAGCTCGGTCAGCTCGACCGTCATCGCCCGCTGCCCGAGCGCCCGCTCCATGCGGAGCGCCATGTCCGCGGGCTGGAACGGCTTCGGCAGGTAGTCGAACGCGCCGGCGCGCATGGCGCGGACCGCGGTGTCGATCGAGCCGAACGCGGTCATGGCGATGATCGCCGTCCGGGGGTCGAAGCGCGCGATCCGCTCGATGAGCTCGATCCCGTCCATCTCGGGCATGCGCACGTCGGTCACGACGAGGTCGAACTCCCGCTCTTCGAGCAGCGGGAGCGCGAGCAGCGGCGCGGTCAGCGTCGCCGGCTCGTGGCCCATGTCGCGGGCGATGTCGGCCACGAGCTTCACCATCTCGAGCTCATCGTCGACGATGAGCACCTTCGCGCGGGCGCTCACGATCGAGCCTCCGCGCGCGCGGGCAGCGGCGCGGACGCGCCGCGCGGCAGGGTGACGCGGAAGCAAGCGCCGCCGTGGTCCGTCGGGACGAGCTCGACCGAGCCGCCCGCCTCGCGCACGATCCCCTCGACGATCGCCAGGCCGAGGCCGGTGCCGCCGCGATCGCCCTTCGACGTGAAGAACGCCTCGAAGATGTGCTCGGCGACCTCGGGAGGGATCCCGGGCCCGCGGTCCTCGACCTCGATGGCCGCCTTGCGGGCGTCGACAGTCTGGAGCCGCACCGTGATCTCGCCCCCGCGAGGTTGCGCCTGCGCCGCGTTCAGGCACAGGTTGAACGCCACCTGGAACAGGTGGTCCGCGTCGAGCACCGCGTGCAGCGGCGCCCCGTCGTGCTCGATCCGGGTCGCGACCCCGCGCTGCCGGCACTCCGGCCCGAGGAACGCGAGCACCTCGCGCGTGACCTGGGCCACGTCGCTCCCGCGGCCGAGGAGCCTCGGTGGCCGGGCGACCGAGAGCAGCCGCGCCACCACGCGAGAGATGCGCTCGGATTGCGTCGCGATCGTCTCCAGCTCGCCGCGGGCCGGCTCGGGCCACCCGGGCTGGTCGGCGAGGCGGCGGGCGCGCGCCAGGATGACGCTGAGCGGGGAGCCAATCTCGTGGCCGATCGAGGCGACCACCTGCCCGACGGCCGACAGCGCGTGCGCCTGCTGCAGCTTCCGCTCGACGGCGGCGCGGGCGGCCTGCTCCTGCTCCAGGCGGGCGCGCGCCTCGGTGAGCGAGGCCGTCATCGCGTTGAACGCCCGCGCGAGCCGCCGGAGCTCCTCGGCGCCCGCCTCGGGCACCGTCACCTCGAGCTCCCCCCGCGCCACCCGCTCGACGCCCGCCACGATCGCGCCGGCCGGGCGCCCGACCGTCGCCCGGCTCGCGAACGCGGCTATCAACGCGACGGCGGCGAGCAGCGCGGCCCCGGCGAGCGCCAGGCCCCGGTTCGAGCTCCGCGCGAAGGCGTCCAGGTAGCGGAGCTCCCGGACGACGACGGCGACGACCGACAGACCCCGCTGCGAGAACGTGACCGTGCGGACGAGCGCCGGCCCTCCGCCGAGCGTCCGCTCCTCCTCGATCTCCGCGCCCGTCGCGAGCGCGCGCCGCGCCAGCGCCGCGAGCTCGGCCGACTCGCCGGCGATGGGATCCGTCACGAGGATCGGGCCCCCGCGCTCGTCGAACGCCGCGATCCCGAGGATGCGATCGGCCTGCGCGAGCCGCTCGATGCGCTGCTTGAGCAGCGCGACCTGGCCGCGCTCGACGGCCCCGCCGATCGCCGCCTCGACCAGGCTCGCGTGGTGGCGCAGCTCGGCCGACGCCTGGTTGCGGAGGAACTGGTGCCGCGTCGTGTGGATCGCCGCCCCGTAGAGCGCAACGGCGAGGACGATCGGCACGAGCAGCATGAGCCAGAGCTGGAGCGTCAGCCCCATCGCGCTCCGTTCCCCTAGGTTGTGCACGGCCATGCGATCCATTGTCCCAGATGCGACACGATGTCGCACCTCATGGGGCCTCGCAGGTGGAGCCCGGCATGCTGCGCGGCTCCGGCGCGCAGCCCGCGGCTGCAGGGCCGCCGACGGCGGCGAGGAGGCGGCGGAGCGGCGCGAAAGCCGTCTTTTTCTTCATGCGCCGGCAATCAGCAACTCCCAAGCCACGTGGGCACGGATGCTGCTCCACCGCGGCCAGGCTGCCCTCGCCCGAGGGCCTCTCCGCGCAGGGCGCCCGGAACGGCTCCTGCGATCCATCCACGGCCGCTCGCCGCCTGCGCACCGGCGCGCGCGGGGCTCTCGCTCTGGAAAACGACGTGATCCCGGATTCCCTCATCAAGCGATGTTTCCCGGCGTTCGTCGGCGGGATGATCATAGTCGCCGCGTACCAGCAGGCGTCCGGGATCTCGTACCTGGTGGAAGAAGCGTGGCTGTCCGGGCTGCCGCCGGCGCGGCCGCAACCGCGGTCACAGCCGCGGCCCCTCCTGGACGACGGCGATCACACGACCAGCGCGGCAGCCATCGTGGCGCGGAACCCGTTCGACTCGGTGACAGGGCCCCTCACGCCGAAGCCCGCCAGCCAGGAGGAGGACGAGGCGTCCGCCGTGGGCGCCGATCCTCTGCTGGATCCGATCTGCGAGGGCGCGCGCGTCCTCTTGATCGCCGCCTCGGAGGATCCCTCCTGGTCCTTCGCCACGATCGCAGCCGGGCGAGGGGAGCCGCTCCTGCGCCGGGAGGGCGACGCGGTCGAGGGCCGCTCGGTCGTCGCGATCGGCTGGGATCGTGTCTGGCTCGCCGAGCCGGGGGCGCGGTGTCAGGTCCGCATCGGCGACAACCGGGGCGCGCCGCGCGCGACGCCCGCGCCACCGCCCGCGGCGCCGCGGCCGAAGCGCGGCGCGCTCCCGCCGGAGATCGCGTCGAAGATCCGGAAGGTGAGCGACCGCGAGTTCGTGGTCGACCGGACGGCGATCGATCTGGTCCTGGAGAAGCAGGGGGAGCTCATGCGCTCCGCGCGGATCGTGCCTGCGCGGGAGGGGGAGCGCGTGGTCGGCGTCCGCCTCGCCCGCGTCGCGCCCGACTCGCTGCTGACCGCGGTCGGCCTGCGCAAGGGGGACACGATCCGCTCGATCAACGGCTTCGACATGACCGATCCGCAGAGCGCGCTTCAAGCCTACGCCCGGCTGCGCTCGGCGAACAACCTCGCGATTTCCCTCCAGCGGGGGGGAAAGGACATGACGATCGATCTCCGGATCCAGTGAGGCGCGGCTCACCCACTGCGCGGCGTGCCATCGATGAACAGGAGATCTCCGTAAAGACAGAGGACGCGGCAAAACGGTGGCTGGAGGCGCTCGGCCCGGCGGGCGAGCGCGCGTCCTTCAGTTCACCACGCGAGCGCGGTAGGCAAGCGGTCCCTGGGTCGAGCTCACCCTGCGGCTCTTGGAGCTGAAGGGAGAGCTCCTCGGGAGCGGCGCCGCGTCACCACCAGATTCGCCGGTGTTTGCGGCGGGAGCGTATCGCCACCGCCGCCACGGCCCTCACGGCGATCACGGCGGCTGCCACGCGCGCGGCTGGCCCTGCGCGCGCGGCGGCTCGCAGGCGATCACGGCAGCGCTCTCCGCCTATTTTCGCTCGTTCGGCGGAGAGATCGAGGTGGGGCGGCGCGTCGTGTCCGTCGACGAGCTGCCGGCGGGTACTGCCATGTTCCTCACGGGGGGATGCTGGACATGACCGCGGCGATCGAGGCCCAGATCGAGCGCTTTGCCCCCGGCTTCCGGGACCGCATCCTCGGCCGGAGCGCCCCCGTCAGGCTCTTACGATCTCGCGCGGGGCGCGGCGCCCGACGCCCCGAGGGGCTCGCCTCGGCTTCGCGGCGGCTGCGCTCGCGCGGGCCAGGCGCTTCGGCTCGTAGCCGATGAGGCGCGCCGAGTTGAACACGACGAGGAGCGTGCTCAGGTTGTGGAGCACCGCCGCGATGAGCGGGTTGAGCGCGCCCATCGCCCCGACCACCAGGCCCCCTGCGTTGACGCCCAGCGCGATGCCGTAGTTCTGGCGGATAACATTGAGCGCCTGGCGGCTGAGGCGCAGCGTTGTGACGACACCGCCGATGTTGTCGGCCGCCAGCGCGATGTCCGCCGCCTCGATGGCGACATCGGAGCCGGCCGTGCCCATGGCGATCCCCACGTCGGCCAGCGCGAGCGCCGGCGCGTCATTGATGCCGTCGCCCACCATCGCGACGCGGAGCCCCTTCGCCTTCAGCTCTCGAATCCACGCATACTTCTGCTCGGGCAGCAGCTGGGCCCGCCGCTCCGTGAGCCCCACGGCGCCGGCGACCGCGCGGGCTGATTCCTCCATGTCCCCGGTCAACATCGCGAGCCGCTGGACGCCTTCGCGACGGAGCTCCGCCAGCGATGACGCCACGTCCGGACGGATCTTGTCGCGCACGCCGATGAGCCCGATCAGTCGGCCCTGGTGGGCCACGTACATCTCGGTCTCGCCCTCGGCCGCGTGCTCGGCGTAAAGCGCCTCGGCCTCGGCGGATACCGCGATGTCGAACTGCTGCATGAGCCGGCGGTTGCCCTCCCTGCCGCGACTCGCGCGCGGCCGCCTGCTGTTCCCGCCACCGCCGGTACACCTCGGGCTCCAGCGGGGGAGACGTGAGGGCGGCACGGAGCTTCGCCTCGATCGCGGCCCGGGTGAGCCTGGGGTCGCAGCGCAGCAGCAGCCGCCCTGTCACCGGATTGGCGTAAACGTTTTTGAGGCCGGCTTCCTTTTGAAGCGCGATCTCCACGGCTGCCGCATGGCGGGGATGGTTCTTCAGGCCGGGCGCCTCCCACCGCATCCGCCCCTCGATCGCGGAGCGCAGGTGCAAGCGCGCTCTGCGCTTCGTGCTCGGAGAGCCCGGGCTCTCGCCGACAACAAGAAGACTCATGCGCTTGCCCGCTCGTGCGCGTGGGCATGAGCGTGAGCCTGGGCCTCCTCGCCCGAGGACGACTCGGACTCGTCGCCGAGCTCAGCCTTCCAGAACAGTGCCGTTCGGCTTGAGAAGGAGGAGCGAGGCGAGCATGGATGGGACCGCCCCCGCGGCCCACGCCTGCGGATGACATGCGACCGGGTAGCGGACCGGGCCGCCGTACTCATCGCGCGCGAAGCCGCAGAAGAGCTCGGGCAGCCGGTACATCCGAAAAACCATGGCAGCCCTCACGATGCCGCCGAACACGCAGCGCGCCTCGCGGTCGAAGCCGTAGCGGCGCAGCCCCGAGACGATCAGGGCGTTGTCGTGCGGCCACACGGTCCCGCGGTGATAGGATATCGGGTTGTAGCCCTGCTCGTCCGCTGCGAGCGTGCGGATACCCCAGCCCGAATACATGCTCTCCGAGAGCAGCCTCTCCGCGGTCGTCCTCGCCCTCGCCGGCTCGGCGATGCCGGCCCACAGCGCGTGGCCCGCATTCGACGAGCAGACCTCGGCGCGGCGGCCGCCTGGGGGACAGGAGGTGACCATCGCGCATCCGGAGCTCGGGGTTCGAGAGCTGGAAGGTGCCTGCATGGCCCGCTTCCGCCTCCGGCCGGATGCCGTCGAGTTCGATGCAATCTGCTCCGGGGCCTGGCCGCGGCCGGCGCTCGCTCTCCGGGTCACGTTGCACGGATCGACTCATGAGCTCGCATCGCGCTCCGTTGCGTGCGCTTGACGTGCCTTACGTACCTTGCGATTGCCGTGCCGCGAGAGCGCGGCTAGGGAGTGGCTCGGCAGAGATCACTGGAGCGGCAGGCGACGATCCGGCCGAGGGTATCGAACGGATTGTTGCAGTCGTCGTTGCGGATCTCCTGCAAGCACTCGTTCAGCTCCTTGGAATCGATGCCGCCCGGGCACTCGGCGAAGTTGAGCTCGTCGCGCCACTCGGCTCGGATCCTGATGGCGCAGGCGTCCTTGCTCGCATACTCGCGGCCTTGGCCGACGTTGTTGCACCGCGCCTCGCGGTCGCACCGCGCCGCGACGATGCTATCGACCGCGCTGGCGACCGCCGTCCGCGGCAGGGCCTGGGGGCCCTCCGGGGGGCGCGTCGTCCCGAGCGCCCTTTCTTCTCGATCACATCCCGTCGCGAGCAGGGTCGCCGCCGCCGCGAGGACCAGGCCTACTACCGATGTCCCATGGTTCGTTCGCATCATCTCTTCCTCCCCAACCAGCCCGATCGCGCAGATCGGGCGCTGTCCAGTGCGCCGCGATCGCGCGATGGTGGTGCCTCTCGGCCGGAGCACATCCACCTCGATGGCGACATCCCGGATTGGACGGCGTCATCAGGCCGCGCGATCGCGATCCAGGCGGGCGCCAGCAGGGCACGCCGGCCGTGGCGAGCGCGTCACCTGCTACTGCGCCGCGGGCGGCTGGACGCCGAGCCGCTGCACGAGTTGCCCCATCGCCCTGGCCGCCTCTTCTTCTGTGAGCTGTCCGTCGTTGTTGGTATCGGCCATGGCGAAGGCCACCTTGGCCGGCCCCTGGAGCGCTGCCTGGAACTCCTGCGACGTCAGGCCCCCGTTCCGGTCGCCGTCGGCTGCCTCGAACGCCGACCGGCCCAGCGCCCGCGCGCCCTCCCACGCCACGCCGTTGGCCTCGGCGCGCGAGAGGACCCCGTCGCGGTTCTGATCGGCCGCGCGGTACAGGTCCTCGACCGCGCCGCGGGCCGCGTCGCGCGCCTCGGCGATGGCGAGCGGCTTGCCGTAGTCGACGTCGAACAGCCGGGCCAGCGTCGCGAAGGGGCTCTTGCCGGTCGTCTTGCGCGCCTCCTGGAAGAGCGCGGCGGCCGCGGGGTTCTGGTCCATGAACTCCGCTCGTACCTTCCGGCCCTCCTCGGGCGTCACCACCGCGTCGCCGTTCTCGTCGGCGCGAAAGAAGAAGCCGCCGACCACGACGTTCGTCAGGCCGAGCGCTTCGTCCTTCGAGAGCGCCCGGTCCTCGTTCGCGTCCGCCAGCGCGATGAGGCGGGTCATGGTGGCCTCGATCTCGGCCTCGGGGCGGCAGGACAGCACGCCGCCAACCTCGACGTCGGCCGGAGGAGCCTGCCGCGCTGCGCTCTCCGGAGGCGCCTGCGCGCCTCGCTGCTGCTGTTGCGCCGGAGGTTCCTTCTGCAGGTTCTCCCCGAGGGCCTCTCCGCGCGGCTCATCGGTTCGACAGCCGGCGACGGCCACGATCAGAACCGTCCCCGACCAGAGCATCCGCGTGCTGGTTTTTCGCAACATGCCCCGACATCTTGCGATTGGCGTGCCTCTGCCGACGCCGAGCTCGGCTATCGCACGCAAGGGACACCGCGGAACGCTTCGCCGGCAGGGATCGGCCGGCACGAGACGCCGGGCCGGCGACGCCACCACAGGCTCGATATGCGCTGCGGCAGGCGCCTCGGTGCCCCGCACGCCCGTCCAGCGACGGGCAAGCCTACAAGCGACGGTGCTCCCGGAGCGGCGCCGGGTACGGCCGAGCGCCGTCACCGTCATGCGCACTCGTGAGCTGGACTCGAGAGCCCCGGCGCACGCCCGCCGCACGCCAGGCTGGCACGAGCGCGCCCTCGGTGGCTTGACGTGCGACCCTGCCGGCGGAACAGGCGTGTGCAGAGGCGCAGCGGCGCGCCCGCGGAGCCGATATGTGGAGCGGAAACCGGCTTCGGACGCCGACGGGCCCGGGCAGGCGCGATCGAGCGCCATCGCCGCGCTCGCGACCGTGGCGGTGATCGTGCTGCTCCTCTGGGTGCTCCGGGCCGTGTTCGACGTGGTCTTCCTCGTCTTCGCGGCGGTCCTCCTGGCCATCGTTCTGCGCGGCATCGGGGACTGGCTGAGCCGCCATATCCCTCTCTCGAGCGGCTGGGCGCTGGCCGTCACCGTCGCCGCGCTCGCCGCCGCCGTCACGGCGGGCGCCTGGCTCATCGCACCGTCGCTCGCCGCGCAGGTGGACGAGCTAGCGCAGCGCTTGCCCCAGGCGGCGCGCCGCGCCGCCGAGCACGCCGGGCGGTACGCGTGGGGCCGCGAGCTCGCCGAGCGCCTCTCGGACGTCCAGCTCCTCCCGCACGCGCGGCAGGCCCTCCTCGGCGCCACACGCCTGCTCTCGACCACGCTCGGCGCCCTTGCGGGCGCGGTGGTCGTCCTGTTCCTGGGCCTCTTCCTCGCGGCCGAGCCCGCGGCGTATCGCAAGGGCCTGCTCCGCCTCGTCCCCGTCGCGCGGCGGGCCCAGGCGTCGACGGTGCTCGATGGCATGGGGCACCTCCGCCGCCGATGGCTGCTCGGGAGGCTGCCCTCCATGGCCGTCGTGGGCGTCATGACCTGGATCGGTCGAGTACGACGTGGGCATCGGCTACGGCGACGACGTCGAGCGCGCCAAGGCGCTCATCCTGGAGGCGCTCCGGAGCGTGGACGGCGCAGGAGCCGCGAGACGCGGCTCCGTCGGGCCGGGGAGAGCGGCGCGATACCGACGGGGGCGCGCCTTGACCAGCGTCTTCCGGTCGGCGTTGGCTCACCCGTCCTCCTTTCCTTTCACCTCCTCCGCACGCTCGGGTTCGCTGCGCAGGCGCTGCACGGAAGGCCCGTACTCGTCGACCCGCGTGCCGGGCGCCCGCACGCCCCTCCGGTACGCCGCTCGTGCGAGGATGTGCGCGCCCACGGGCGCGGTCACGCCCACGAAGAGCAGCACCAGCGCCGCCTTGGTCACGCTCGTGAGCTCCTGGAAGTGCAGCGCGAGCGCGGCGAGCAGGAACGCGAGCCCCAGCGTCGCAGCCTTGGTCGGCGCGTGGATGCGCGCATAGAAGTCCGGTAGGCGCAGGACGCCGAGCGACGCCACGAACATGAAGAACGTCCCCGCCACGGCGGCGGCGATCTCGAGCGCGCTAGCGAGCAAGGGAGCCCTCCAGGTAGGCGGCCAGCGCGATGGTGCCGATGAACCCGAACAGCGCGGTCACCAGCACCATGTCGATGAACGCGTCCGTAGCGAGCAGCATCGATGCCACGAGCGCCACGCCGACGACATTCATCAACAGGCAATCGAACGCGAGCAATCGATCGAAGTTCGTTGGCCCGCGCGCGACGCGGATCGTGCAGAGCCCGATGCCGACGCCGAGCACGAGGAGCGAGGCGAAGAGGACGGCGGACCGCGGATCGACGCTTCCCATATCATTCCTCCAGCGATGGCGGCAGCCCGCGGCCTGCGGCGCGCTGGATCAGACGGACGAATCGGCGCAGCCGGCCGCGCAGCTCCGCGGGATCGCGCGCGTAGAGCGCAATCGCGCCGAAGCCCACGAGGAAGCCCATGACCAGTCGCCCCAGAGAGAACTCCCGCCTGGAGCAGGACCCAGACGATCGCGAGGAGCAGGTTCAACGCGAGGTGGTTCATCGGCTCATCGTCGCTGCACGAGGACTGCGTCCACGTACGGCGTCACTTCCAGGAGCGTGGTTGCCGTCCGCTCGAGGTGCGCGAAGACCGGCGCCGCCGCGAGGATGAACGCCTGCGCGAGCGGATCGGCCGTGGGGCGGGCGAGGGCGGCGGCCGGATCTTCCTCCGGGATCAGCGGCGGCGCCGCGCCCACGGGCATCCCCGAGGCGGTCAGCACGAAGAGGTTCACGCCGTTGGACAGCAGGAAGAAGCCCATCGCCACGAGCTGCACGTCGCGGGACAGCATGAGATACAGACCCGCAGCGAGGAGCACCCCGGCGGCGATCACGGCGGCTCCGATCACAACGGCGCCTCCGCGGCGAAGGCGTCGAGCACCTTGATCGCAGCGCCTACCACCGCGAGATAGACCCCGACGTCGAAGAGCCGCGTCGTCGAGAGGCGGAGCGCGGGGGCCTCGGCGGCGCCGATCGGCACGTGGTAATGGGTCAAGAAGCTCTGGCCGCGCGCGACGGCTGGCAGCCCCGACGCCGCGGCGACGAGCAGGCCGATCCAGGGCATCCGGCAAGCGAGCGGGGGGAGCGCGGCCCGCACGGTGCCCGCGCCCAAGGCCAGGGCCGCCAGGACGAACGCGATGGTCGTGACGAGCCCGGCGATGAAGCCGCCGCCCGGCGCGTCGTGCCCGCGGAGCAGCAGGAAGAGCGCGAAGACGACGATCAACGGGAGCACCCCGGTGGCGACGTAGCTCAGGAAGGGCGATCGCATGATCCGGACCCCCCTGGCCTGGACGTCGGCGCCGGCTCGCGCCGCGGGCGCAGCGCCGCCACGCCGAGCGCGGCAACGGCGAGCACCGTGATCTCGCCGAGCGTATCGGCGCCCCGGAAATCCACGAGGATGACGTTGACGACGTTCCTTCCGTGGGCCTCGGGGAGCGACAGCGCGAGCTGATCCGCTCCGGCACGGGCACTCGGAGGATGGACACCGGTGTTCCAGGCGAGGGAGCATCACCGCCAGGTAACGTGGCAGTCCCCCGGCCTGTACGGCTCGACCGGCCCAGCCCGAGAGGCGGAGGACGACCCCGGAGATGCGGTCGGAGAGGATCTGTGTCTCCGGCTCGCTGGGGGGCTTCGCGTGCCGCCTCCAGAGGAGATAACCGCCCGCCCCCAGCGCGATCGTGATCAAGCTGAGGGCGAAGAGGGCGTCCACGTGGTGCCACACGGCCAGCCACCCCAGCCGCTCGGCTCCGGGATCGAGGAGGGAACCCAGCCACCCGGGAGCCAGCCCGCCGATCACCTGCGGGGCGAGCAGAAGGAGGGGGACGACCAGCAGCCATGGCGAGAGCTGGTGCCTCGGGTGGCCGCGACCTTCGGGCGGGATGTCGGGACCCCAGAACGAGCTGACGAAGAGCTTGAGCGCATAGGCGACGGCGAAAGCCCCGCCCACGAGGGCCGCCACGAGCGCGACCACGCCAGCCGGAGATCGAACCGTGAGCAGCGCCTCGTAAAGGATCTCTTTGCTGATGAAGCCGAGCACGAAGGGAAAGCCCGCCATGGCGGCGGCGCCAAACCCGATCAAGACCCCGGCGACCGGCTCGCGCCGGAACCAGTGCTCCTCCTTCAGCACCGATAGATCGCGTGTCCCCGTCACCTTCTCCATCCAGCCGACGAGCAAGAACAGGGAGGACTTGTACAGCGCGTGGTTCGCGATATTGAGCAGCTCACCGCGCGTCCCTGTCCTCGCATACAGGCCGTAGAGCGCGGTCAGCACGCCGAGGTATGCCACCGTGCTGTAAGCGAGGAGCTTCTTCAGGTCCCAGGCCCGGACGGCGTCCCATCCGGCCACAACGAAGGTGGTGAGCCCCACCGTGACGAGGACGGGAGACCAGGCGGGGGACGCATGAAACACCGGGAACAGGCGGCCTATCAAGAAGATACCGCCCTTCACCATCGTGGCGGAGTGAAGATAGGCGCTGACGGGCGCGGGCGCGGCCATGGCGCCCGGGAGCCAGAAGTGAAACGGGAACTGCGCCGATTTGGTGAACGCCCCGGCGAGCAGGAGGATGAGCGCGGTGACATGGGCCGGGTTCGCCACGATCTCGCCCGCGCGCGGGGCGAGATCGGACAGGTTGTAGGTGCCGGCCATCTGCCCGAGCAGCACCACGCCGGCGAGCATTGCGAGGCCCCCTGCGCCCGTGACCAGGAAGGCGCGGACCGCGCCGCTCCGTGCCTCCGGATCGGTGAAGTCCATCCCGATGAGGAGAGCGGACGCGATGGTGGTCAGCTCCCAGAAGACGTAGAGGAGCACGAGCGAGTCCGAGAGGACGACCCCGATCATGGCCCCCATGAACGCGAGGAGCGTCGCCCAGTAGGCGGGTTTGCCCTTCGGTCCTAGGTATGCGCGGCTGTACTGGACGACGCCGAGGCCCACGCCCGCGACGAGCAGCACGACGAAGGCGCCGAGGCGGTCCAGGCGCAAATTCGCCGTGATCCGTCCATGCGAGGGTCGGTAGCATGCGAGAACCCTTGTTGCCGAACGGGGTACGCCCCCCCCTGGCATGTGGCTACGCTCTGCCCTGCATGCCGCCATGGGCTCTCCGATCTCCGCGCGCGCTCCGCGCAGACCATCGCGCCCGTGGGCGTCGGCGCCGCATGCGTTGAGCCGCGGGCTCGCTGCGCGAGTTCGAGGCTTCTGCCGGCGCATAGGTCGCGGGCACGCACACGGCGCTGCACGGCAGGCTCGGCTGAAGGATGGTGCGCCAAACGGGCGCGCGCCACAGGCGACCTTGCGACGGATCGCGAGCGAGGATCAGGAGATCGACCTGCTCTCGCCAGGCCAGGCGGAGCAGCTCGGCGGCTGGATGACGGGTGATAATCTCGATCTGTGATGTCGGCCCGTCGAGCGAGCGCGGTTCAACCGTGCTGCGAGCTCCGGCCAAGGGCCTGTCGCGGTAGGGATGCACGACGCCTCGGGTCGCCGCGGCAGACACGAACCGCGTCCAGAAGCTCACGGGGCCGAGCTCTCGGTGAAAGGTCGCGACGAGCGCTTCGAGCGGCCCCGCGCCGTCGAGCTCGGTGAGCCAGCCCAGAGCGGCTCGAGGAGAGTCAGAGGGATCGAGCCCTACCAGGACGCGCAAGCAGCGCTCGCCTTGCAGCCAATCGACCAGGCGATCGGAGCCCCGGTGACCAGCACCGGGACCGGCGAGCTCCGGAGTATTCAGCCACCCCGTGCGCCGGCGTGATTGCGTCTCGTCAGCCATGTCCCTGGACATCCGGGCTGGGGACGTCCAGCGGTAACTGACGATGTCGAGCGGATCGTCGTCATCGTCGCGGCGGATCTCTCGCGTACGCGCGCTCAGCTTCGCGGCGTCGATGCCGCCCGGGCGCTGGGCAACGCCGCGCCCTCCACGAGGGGCAGCTCGAGGCGGAAGACCGATCCCTGGCCCGGCGCGCTGCTCACGCCGAGTGATCCGCCGTGCGCCTCGGCGATGCGCCGCGCGAGCCACAGCCCGAGCCCCACGCCGGGCACCAGCTCGCGGCACCCGCCGACGCGGCGGAACGGCTCGAAGATCCGCTCGACGTCCTCCGGCTCGATGCCGATGCCCTGATCGGCGACCGTGACGAAGGCACGATCGCGGTCCTCTCCCACGGAGACGGTGATCTCTCCTCGCTGAGGAGAATACTTGATGGCATTGCTGATGAGGTTGTTGAGCACCTGCGCGATGCGCGACGGATCACAGCGGGCGGCCACCGGTCCCGCGGCGCTCGAGACGATGATCTCATGAGCCGATGACAGAGGTCGGAAGAGCTCCGCCGCCTCGCGCGCGAGCTCGCGCAGATCGCAGGCCTCCAGCTTGAGCTCGATCCGGCCGGCGTGGATCCGGGTGGCGTCCAGGAGGTCGCCGACGAGCCGATCCATCCGAGCGACCTGCCGTGCGACGAGATCGTTCGCCCGCCGGGCATGCTCCGCGGTCGGCGCCGGGCCGGTCGGGTCGAACCTGCCGACCTTCATCTGGAGCGCCGTCAGCGGGTTGCGGAGGTCGTGGGCGACGCCGGCGATGAAGGTGAGCTGATTCTCCTCCTGGCAGACCAGCCTGTCCGCCATGCGGTTGAACACGCCCGCGATCGAGCGCAGCTCCGCGGGCCCCGTGGCCCGGGCGCGCGCGGTCTTGTCGCCGCGCGCGAAGCGCTCGATGGCCCGCTCGAGCTCCGACAGCGGGGAATGGACGAAGCGCTCCAGGGCGACGAGCGACGCCACGATCGCGATCGCGGCGAGCAGGGCGACCCCGATACTCAGCACGTTCGCCGTCGAATTCCAGGCGGCGGCCTGGCGCATCGCGGCCTGGGCCTGCCGGCGCTTCTTGTCGACGAAGTCCTCGAGGCTCGTCATCGCGGCGTCGAGCAGGGGCGCGGAGGTCCGGATGGCTTCGCCCGGCGTCACGCGGCGCTCGAGGAGGGCCCTCTGGGAGGCGAAGTATTCGTGCATGCGCTGCTCCACCTCGTGCAGCAGCAGCTCCTCCTCCCGGCTGCGGACGTATTTGCGTACCTCGACGAGGCGCCGCTCCGCGCCGGCGACGATCGCCCCCAGCGCAGGCCGGGCGTCCTTGGCGGACGTGAGCGCGCCCTCCGCCGACGCCAGCGCGAGGTTGCTGAGGCGGTTGTACTGGGTCATCTGCTGCTGCAGATCCATCGCCAGTCGTACGCTCTCGACGCTGTCGTCAATGAGGCGCGACGTCCGGTGCAGGAACGTGGTGAGCAGGCCCATTCCCGCTGCTGAGAGCAACAGGAGCGCCGCCATGAGCGCGATCATTCTCCGAACGATGGATCGGAGGCTCGCCCCGCCCGCCTCCGCGCCCGACCTCGGCTGTCCATCGTCGGGCGGGCGCTGATGATTCGCGGACATGGGAGGCATTATGACAGCGGCCCCGCATCGCGTCGGCGGCTTCGAACGCCGGCCGGCCCGGCGCCCGCGCGCCCTTCCAGGCCACGGCGCAGGCGCCGCGCTTCACGTGCCCTGACGTCGTAGGAACGCCGCTCGCAAGCCCGCGGTGGCGCGAGCCGCATCTCGTCCCCCTCGGGCGGGCCCATGATGAGCGGGTCTGGATGTGCCGAGCTCGAGCATGATGATCACGGTCCCCAGCGGTGTCGCCGCTTCCGCCGGATAGTCACCTACGGCGCGGCGCGCCCGTCCTCCACACCAACACGAAGCTGCGGCGACGGCAGACACGTGCGGCGAGCGCAGCTCGTCCGCTCAGCCGTCGCGGTCCAGCCTGCGATCCAGGATCTCCGCCAGAGCAAACGCCTGTCGCAAGCTGTCCCGATGGCGCAGCGCGCTTCGCAGTTTCTCGTGCCGCGACACGCGCGCCCCGGCGCCCGCGTCGGAGACGCCCGTCGTCGACGGCGCCCCGGTCTGCGCCGCTGGCGGCGGCGCGGCGGGCGCGGGTCGGCCGGTTGCTATCTCGTCGTACGGCGCACGCAGCATCCCGCCATACGGCGCGCGCGGGAGCGCCCCGCCTTCCTGACGCCGCACTCGCGTCCTGCCGAGCGCCGCGCCGAGCCAGGAGATCAGAGCGAAGAGCAAGAAGAGCGCGAGAAGCAGCAGGTCCACCAGCGTCACGGGTGCCCTCTCCGCTCGCGGAGCGCCTCCGTGGTCCCGTCGGCGCTGCTCATGTCCGAGGCGATGGCGCCGCGCATGTCGGTGTCCGCCTGGACGTTCTTCAGCCGGAGATAGTCCATGACGCCGAGGTTCCCCCGGCGGAACGCGTCGGCCATGGCGCGCGGCACCTCGGCCTCGGCCTCGACGACCCGCGCCCGCATCTCCTGCTCCAGCGCGACCGCCATCGCGCGCCGCTCCTCCGCCTTGGCCTGGGCGATCTGCTTGTCCGCGTTGGCCTGGTCGATCTGCAGCTTGGCGCCGATGTTCGCGCCCACGTCGACGTCCGCGATGTCGATGGAGAGGATCTCGTACGCCGTCCCCGCGTCGAGCCCCCGCGAGAGGATGTTCTTCGAGATGTGATCGGGGTTCTCGAGCACCTCCTTGTGCGTGGCCGCCGATCCGATGGTGCTCACCATGCCCTCCCCGACGCGGGCGATGATCGTCTGTTCGCCCGCCCCGCCCACGAGCCGCTCGATGTTGGTCCGGACGGTCACGCGGGAGACCGCGATGAGCTGGATACCGTCCTTCGCGACCGCCGCGACGCGCGCGGTCTCGATGACCTTCGGGATCACGGACATCTTCACCGCCTCGAGCACGTCGCGGCCGGCCAGGTCGATGGCCGCCGCGCGTTTGAACGGCATCGGGATGTTCGCCTTGTCGGCCGAGATGAGGGCGTTGACCACGCGCACCACGTTGCCGCCGGCGAGGTAGTGCGCCTCGAGGTCGTTGACGGAGATGTCGAGCCCCGCCTTGACGGCGCTGATGCGCGCGTTGACCACCGTGCCCGGCGGGACGCGCCGGAACCGCATCCCGACGAGCGTGAACAGCCCGACATACGCGCCCGAGGCCCAGGCCGCGATCCAGAGAGGGACCGGGATCATGTAGAGCCCGAGAAACATCGCCGCCAGCACCAGCAGGACGAGCCCGACCAGGCCCAGATCGACACCCATCATCCCCTCATCCCCCCATCCCCTTGCGCCGCGGTCCGGCGCACGACGACGCGGTTGCCGTCGACGCGGATCACCTCGACCGCCTCTCCGGCCGCGATGTACTCGGCTTCCGACACCACATCGATCCGCGCCCCCCCGATGTGGGCGATCCCGGCCGGCCGGAGCGGCGACGCGGCGACGCCGCGCTCGCCCACCAGCGGTCCTCTGGCCTGGGCTGGCGGGCCGCCGGCGACGTCCGCGCCGAGGCTCGTCGCCAGGATCAGCCGCTGCCCGAACGGGAGCCGCGGCAGGAAGCGCAGTGCGACGAGCACGCCGGCCAGCGCCAGCGCGATGGACAGCGCGACCTGGGCGACGGCCTCGAGGGCGCGCTCGATCGTCACGCCCGCGCCGACCAGGCTCATGCTCAGGCCGGCGAGCAGCGCGATCGTGCCGAGGACGCCGGCGACGCCGAAGCCGGGGATCACGAACACCTCCAGGGCGAGGAGCAGCACGCCGGCCACCGCGAGCGCGATCTCCTCCCAGCCGACGAGGGCCAGCAGCCATTGCGCCCAGAAGAACAGCACCAGGCTGGTGGCGCCCACGAGGCCCGGGACGCCGAACCCCGGCGTGCGCAGCTCGATCAGCAGGCCCATCATCCCGAGGCTCAGGAGGAGCGAGCTCATGACAGGCGTCGTCAGGAACCGGAGCGCACGCTCTGCCCAGCTCGGCGACAGGTGGCGGAGCTCCGCCCCCTCGAGGCCGAGCCGGGCGAGCACGGCATCCATGCCGTCCGCCCGGGCGTCCGCGACGCCGAGCGCCAGCGCCTCGGCGGTCGTGAGCGTGAGCAGCTTCCCCGGCCCCACGACCCCCTCGACGGCGACGTCCTCGTCCACCATCGCCTCGGCGAGCTCCGGCGGCCGGCCGCGGCGCTCGGCGGTCGAGCGGAACTCCTTCCTGACGTACGAGGTCGCCTTCTCCCCGGCGGGCTCCGCGCCCTCCGCCCCCGCGCGCACCGGCGCCGCGGCGCCGAGGGTCGCGCCGTCCGCCATCACGATCTGCTCTGCCGCGAGCGCGATGAGCGCGCCCGCCGAGATCGCCCGTTGATCGACGAAGACGACGGTGCGGAGCGGGGTCGCGAGCAGCGCGTCGCGGATGGCGATGGCCGCGTCGACGCGACCGCCGAGCGTGTTCGTGGGCAGGATCAGCGCGCTCGCCCCTGCCGCCTCGGCCGCGCCGATGGCCCGCTGGACGAAGGCGGACAGCCCGGCGTCGATCTCGCCGTGGATCGGCGCGACATGGACGATCGGCGCGGCCCCGGCCCGCGCCCTCGACGTGAGGAGCGCGGAGACCAGCGCGAGCACGCACGGAATCCAGCGCGGCAGCCGCGCCCACAGGCGCCTTCCCGTCAGCGACACGCGTCACCCCCGGGCGGAGACCTAGAGCGGCGATCGCCTTGGCGAAAGGCGTCGGCGTGCGCGGCGAGGTCCCCAGCCTTTCGGGCATCTCCACCATGCGCAGACTCTTCAGCCCCGCAGCGTTCGCGCCCATCCGTCGGGTGTGGAGGCGATCTGGCGGGCAATCTCTCGCCTGGCCCATCATGACGCCTGCGCTCACTGGGTAGGCTGCGACAGGCGCCGCCGTGGCTCCTGCCCAGACGCAGCGCGCTCCGAACGCGCCCCCGATGATCCGCGATCACCAGCACCGCACGGGCGCGCCCCGATGGCCGCGCGCGGCCTCCACGGCGTCCGCCCGCTGGCCACCGCCCATGCCGGGCACAGACGATAACTGCTCGAACCACCCCGTATTGTTTTTGCGTGTGGAGATTGTTCTCCCCTTGCAGCGGCGCGCCGTGTCGCTGCCGCCAGAGATCCGCGACATGCCCTCATACCTGCCGGTCCAGCAACCCGCGTTGCCCTCCATCGGCGCTCGACGCGCCGCGACACTCCGGCGCCGCGACGTGGGGGATCGATCGACGCGCGACGCCCCCCGGCGTGCCGGATCAGCTTGCGCGACGCCGCGCGACATGTTTTGAGTTCAAAGAATTCGTTCGGCCGCTCGCCCGCGGCGATCCCGCGGTGGGCGTCGCGCCCTGTTCGTTTCCGACGGCTCGCGGCACCGCGCCTCGCGGCGCGCGGCTCGTCCCTGCGCCGGCGCGCCTCGCGCCCGGCGGATGAGGGAGGTGCCGCGCCTCACGCCCGGGGAGCGGCGCCTCGTCGCCGCCAAGGAGGGGAGTTCCATGGCCCGACTGCTCATCGTCTCCAACCGTCTCCCGATCAGCGTGCGCGTCGACCGCGGCGCGCTCTGCCTCACGCGCTCCTCGGGCGGCCTCGCCGCCGCCATGCGCGGCCCCCACGAGCGGCACTGCGCGGTCTGGATAGGCTGGCCGGGCAGCGTCGCGAGCCTCTCCCCGGAGCAGCGGAGGGACGCCGACGTGGCGCTCGCCGGGATGCGCGCCGTGCCCGTGCACCTCGGCGCCGCGGAGCAGCACCGCTTCTACGACGGCTTCTCGAACGGCGTCCTGTGGCCCCTGCTCCACTACCTGCTCGACAAGGTGAACCTCGACGCCGAGCTCGACTGGGAGGCCTACCAGCGCGTCAACGAGCGCTTCGCCGACGTCGTCGCCGCGCAGTACACGCCGGGCGACGCGATCTGGGTGCACGACTACCAGCTCCTGCTCCTCCCGGCGCTCCTCCGGCGGCGCCTCCCCGGGGCGCGGATCGGCTTCTTCCTCCACGTCCCGTTCCCGTCCGCCGAGGTCTTCCGCATCCTCCCGTGGCGGGAGCAGATCGTCCGCGGGCTGCTCGGCGCGGACCTGATCGGCTTCCACACGGCCGCCTACCGCAGGAACTTCGCGGCGTCGGCGGCGCACGTGCTCGGCGTCGATCCGGGCGAGGCGGTGATCGAGCACGACGGGCGCACGGTCGCGCTGGGGGTCCACCCCATCAGCATCGACGCCGCCGAGATCGAGCGGCTCGCGGACCACCCCGGCGTGCGGGAGGAGGTGGCGCGCATCCGCGCCGAGGCGCGCGGCCGCAAGATCGTGCTCGGGATCGACCGGCTCGATTACACGAAGGGGATCCCGCGCCGCCTGCTCGCGATCGAGCGGTTCCTCGAGCGCGAGCCGGAGCTGCGCGATCGGGTCCGCTTCCTCCAGCTCGCCGTGCCCACGCGGGAGATGGCCGGCGCGTACACCGACTTCCGGCGGATCGTGCACGAGATGGTCGGCCGCATCAACGGGCAGTACGGCACGACGTACGCGACGCCGATCCACTACATGCACCGCTCGCTGCCGCTCGAGCAGGTGGTCGCGCTCTACCTCGCCGCCGACGTGATGCTCGTGACCCCGCTGCGCGACGGCATGAACCTCGTCGCGAAGGAGTACGTCGCCGCGCGGGTCGACGACGACGGCGCCCTGATCCTGAGCGAGTTCGCGGGCGCGTCCTCCGAGCTCGCGGAGGCGATCTCCGTCAACCCGTACGACATCGGCTCGGTCGCCGCTGCCGTGAAGCAGGCGATCGCCATGCCGCCCGTCGAGCAGCAGCGCCGGATGGCGGCGCTGCGCCGCCGCGTGGCGACGCACGACGTCCACGCTTGGGCGCAGGCGTTCCTCGACGAGCTCGACCGCGCCGCGGCGCCGGAGCCCGCGGGGGCCGCCGCGCCGTCGCGCCGAGGGATGCCCGAGGGCGTCGTCGAGCGCATGCGCCTCGCGCCGCAGCGCGTGTGGATCCTCGACTACGACGGCACGCTGGTCCCGTTCGCGCCGGTGCCGGACCTCGCCGCGCCGGACGAGGAGCTGCTCGCGCTGCTCGGGGCGCTTTCCGAGCGCGACTGCGTGCACATCGTGAGCGGCCGCCGGCGCGCCGACATCGAGCGCTGGCTCGGCGCGCTGCCGCTCCACCTGCACGCCGAGCACGGCTTCTGGTCGCGGCCCAAGGCGAGCGGCGACTGGGTCGCGCTCGAGCCGGACGCCGCCGCCTGGAAGGGCGAGGCGCGGGCGATCCTCGAGGGCGTCACCCGGCGCACCCCGGGCAGCTTCATCGAGGAGAAGACGGTGACCCTGGCGTGGCACTACCGCACGGCCGAGCCCGAGCTCGGGAGCCATCACGTGCGCGAGCTGCGCGCGCGCCTCGAGGAGCGCCTCCCCATGGATACCCTGGAGCTCCTCGCCGGCGCGAAGGTGGTCGAGGTCCGGCCGCGCGGCGTCCACAAGGGCAGGGTGGTGCCGCGCATCCTGGACGATGTCTCGGCGAGGGCGGCGGTGATCGCGATCGGCGACGACCGCACGGACGAAGACACCTTCGCGGCGCTGCCGCCGTCCGCGTACACCATCCACGTCGGCAACGAGAGCAGCCGCGCCGCCTACCGGCTGCCCGACGCAGGCGCGGTGCGGCGCCTCCTGCGCTCGATCCACGCCGGCCACGCCGGCCACGCCGGCCACGCCGGCCACGCGGGGCTCGACGCCGGGATCCACGCCTGACCCGCGCCGGGGTCCACGCGCTTTCCACGCTCGTTCTACGCCTGATTCATGCCTTTCTTCCCGGCCCGAAGCCGCCGCCGCTCGCGGCGCGGCGCTGTCCACGAGCGGCCCGCGTTTCCCGGGGCGAGCGCGGCGGAGAGGCGCGTTATAAGGCGCGCCATGGATCGAGATCCCGGCCGTGAATCGCCCGAAGAGAGGCCGTCCGGGCAGCCCGCAGGGGCGGCCCTGCAGGACCGCATCGCGGCCGCGCTCGGCATCGAGCCCGAGGCCCGCGAGGCCCTCGTCCGGAGCATGCTGGAGCGGAGCGCCCGGGGGGCCGCGGGCTACTGGCTCCAGCTCTTCCTCGCCATGGGCATCGCCTCGCTCGGGCTCGTCCTCGGCAGCGGGGCGGTCGTCATCGGCGCGATGCTGATCTCGCCGCTCATGGGGCCCATCGTCGAGCTCGGGATGGGCCTCGCGATCGGCTCGCCGTTCCTGGCGCTGCGCTCCTTCACGCGCGTCGCCTTCAGCGTCGTCATGGTCGTGACGAGCGCCACGGTCCTCACGCTGATGCTGCCGTTCTACGAGGTGACCTCGGAGATCGCCGCGCGCACCTCGCCGACGGCGCTCGATCTGCTCATCGCGATCTTCTGCGCGATCGCGGCCGCCTACACCACCGCGCGGCCCGGCTCGGACACGACCTCGACGGCCGCGGGCACGGCGATCGGCATCGCGCTCGTACCCCCCCTCTGCGTGATCGGCTACGGGATCGGAACCCGGACGAAGAGCGTCGCGAGCGGCGCCGCGCTGCTCTTCACGGCGAACCTCTGCGCGATCCTCCTGTTTGCCATCCTCTCCTTCCTGCTCCTCGGCTACAGCGCCGTCAGCACCGCGGAGCTGGAGCACGCGGAGCTCGCGAAGCAGAAGCCGGGCGCGATCCGCCGCGTGGCGCGCGCGCTGCAGGTCTTCTTCGAGCTCCGCCACGGGTGGATCTTGCGCGTGCTCATGCCGCTCGCGCTCCTCGGGGCCGTGTATTTCCCGCTCCGGGAGGCGCTCGCGCGCGTGTCGTGGCAGGTGCGCGTCCGAACGGCGATCGTGCGCATGCTGGACGCGCTGCCGCAGAGCGCGGTGCGGTCGAACGTCTCGGTCGATCACGGCAGCGTCGTCGTGCGCCTCGTGATGCTCGGCCGAGCCGACGAGGCGGAGCGGATCGAGCACGCCCTGCGCGACCAGATCGCCGCCGTCGCGGGCATCACCCCGAAGGTCGACGTGATCGCCGTCCTCGACGCGAGCGCGCTGCAGGAGGTGGCGGCGTCGGTCAGGGCGAGCTCGACGCCCATCGACGTGGCGCCCAAGGAGCCCGAGCTCGTGCTCGTCCGCCAGGAGCTCGCGAAGTCGCTCGCCGGCGCGTGGCCGCACGCGGCGGGGCCGCTCGTCGCGTGGCGGCTCCGGTTCCCGGAGAACGAGCCGGCCGTCGTGGAGGTGGTGCACGTCGGTCCCGAGCTCGGCGCCCCGGCGGGCGACCTGCTCGGGCGCGCGCTCTCGCGCGAGGTCGGCGCGGAGATCGCCGTGCAGGACCGCGCCATCTCGCCCGAGCCGATCGTCGCCGAGCCGCCGGGCGGGTGGTCCTGGCTCCAGGCAGCCGGGCCGGCGCTCGCCTGGGTGGACGACGTGGAAGCGCTCCACGGGTGCGTCGAGGTGCCCCCGAACCCCGGGGAGAAGCCGAGCGGGGAGAAGCCGAGCGGTGAGCTCGACGCGGTCCTCGCGGCGCTCCGGTCGCTGCCGGCCCTCCGCTCGGATCGGGTGCACGTCCACCAGGGCGCGCGGTGGCGGGCGCTGGTCTCGATCTCGCCGTGCGCGCCGGCGGCCGCAGCGGCGCCGGCCGACGCCGCTGCGGACGCCGGCGCTCCGGCGGCCGCCGGTGCGGGCTCCGGCATCCGCTGAGGCCCGCCGCGAGGGCGGTCGCCCGCGGCGGCTACTGCTCCGTCGACGTCTCGGCCTCTTCGAGCGTCAGCGCCGCGCCGGGCGTCGGGGCCCCGGACAGCGCGAGCCTGCCGACGAGGAGCCCCACCACGGCCGCCACGCCCGAGGCGAGCAGGACGCCCAGCTTCGCCGCGGCGAGCATCGCGGCGTCGTCGAACGCGAGGCCCGCGATGAAGATCGCCATCGTGAAGCCGATGCCCGCGACGCAGCCCACGACCGCGATCCCGCGCCAGCCGACGCCGCGTGGCAAGGCGCAGACGCCGAGCCGGACCATCGCGAAGCTCGCGAGGAAGACGCCGAGCGGCTTGCCGGCGACCAGGCCGAGCATGACCCCGAGCAGGATCGTCCCCGAGGCCGCGTGGCCGAGCGAGGAGCCGTCGACGCGGACGCCGGCGTTGGCGAAGGCGAACAGCGGCATGATGCCGTACGCGACCCACGGGTGGAGCGCCGCCTGGAGCCGGACCACGGGCGGCAGCGCCTCGCGCTGGGCCTGCCGGATCCGCCCGAGGGGCTTGATCAGCTCGTCCGCGCGATAGCCGTCGCGCTTGGTGAGCGAGGCGACCCTGTCCACCGCGTCGCGCGCCGCGGCGACGAACCCGTCGCTGCCGAACCACGAGCGCACCGGCGTCAGGAGTCCGATGGCGACGCCGGCGATCGTGGGGTGGACGCCGGCGCGGAGCATGCCCCACCAGACGACGGCGCCTGGGGCCACGTAGGCGGCGGGCGAGCGGACGCCGAAGCGCTGGAGCAGCAGCACCGCGAGCACCCCGCCGCCCGCGACGAGCAGGCCGCTCCACGCGACGCCCGACGAGTAGAACAGCGCGATGACGATGATCGCGCCGATGTCGTCGATGATGGCGAGCGCGAGCAGGAGCACGCGCAGGGCAGGGGGCACGCGCTTGCCGAGCAACGCCAGGACGCCCACGGCGAACGCGATGTCCGTCGCCATGGGGACGCCCCAGCCGTGCCGCGAGACCGGCGAAGCGTTGAGCGACAGGTAGAGGAGCGCGGGCGCGATCATGCCGCCCACCGCCGCGGCGACCGGCAGCGCCGCGCGCTTGAGATCCGAGAGCTCTCCCTCGTGGATCTCCCGCCGGATCTCCAGGCCGACGACGAAGAAGAAGATCGTCATCAGCCCTTCGTTGATCCAGAAGTGGAGCGGCTGCGTGAACGCCAGCGAGCCCGCGCTGAGCGTGATCGGGACGTGCCAGAGGTGCTCGTAGGCGTCGCCCCACGGCGAGTTCGCCCACGCGAGGGCGACGGCGGACGCGATCAGCAGGACGATCCCGCTGGCGGCCTCGACGTGCAAGAAGCGCTCGATCGGGCCGAGGACACGCTCGGCGATGCGGCGCGCAGGGGCCCAGGTTCCGGGGGCGAGCTGAGACGGGGATTGGCTCAAAGGACCGCCAAGGCGCGAGCGACGTCGCGCGAGGGGGGGAAGGCGGCCCGACCGTCCCATGAAGACCTGTCGCGGCGCTCCGCCGCCGCGACACCCGCACGGGAGAATACTCGTTCAGGCGACCGGATCCAGCGCGAACGGGCGCGCCGGACCGGGTGCGTCGCTCCGGCGCGGTCGGGCGCCGCCGCTCCGGCGCGGCCAGGCGCATGGATCGGATTCGAGGCGCAGGGTGGATCGTGAGCTGGCCTCGGCGCATCGTGGGGACGGGGAGGCGACGGATGACGCGAGATGCCCTGGATCGCGCCGCGGTGACGGCCTTTCTGGTCGCCCGCCACGGCGACGCTGTCTGCGACTCGGCCATCGAGATACACCCGCTCCCCGGCGGGCTCTGCTCGGAGGTCGCGCTCGTCACCGCGCGGCTGCGCGGCGGCGCGGGGGCTCGCCGGGTCACGCTCGTGGCCAAGCTCGTGCACGGCACGGCCGCGCGCGAGGCGGCCGTCTACCGGCGGCTCTCGAGGTCCGTCGGCCGGCGCTTCTCGCCCGAGCTGCTCGGCGCGGAACGGCTCGGGCGCGGGCGCTGGCTGCTCTACCTCGAGCGGATCGAGCCGGCGCACGCCTGGCCCTGGGCCGACAGCGGGCACACGGCCCGGGTGCTCGATCGGCTGGCGCGCCTCCACGAGGAGACGGCGCAGGGCGCCGCGCTGCCGGCCTGGGACTACGAGGCCGAGAACCTGGCCATGGCGCGGGATACGCTCTCGCTGGCCGAGCGCCTGCCCCGCGGCGAGGTCCCGGCGCTCGCCCGGGCGCTGCCCGCCCTGCGGCGGGTCGTCTCGGCGCTGCCCGCGATGCGCCGCCAGCTCCTCGCGTTCCAGCCGCTCGGCCGCGCGGTGATCCACGGCGACGTGCACCCGGGCAACGTCATGGTCCGCCGGCGCGACGGCGTCGTGGAGCCGGTGCTGCTCGACTGGGCGCGCGCGCGAATGGGCTCGCCGCTGGAGGACGTGAGCTCGTGGCTCCAGGCCCTCGGATACTGGGAGCCGGAGGCGCGGCGCCGCCACGATACGTTGCTCGCCGGCTACCTCTCGGCGCGAGGGCTCGCCCCCGCGCTGACCCGGCCGCTGCGCGACGTTTACTGGTTCGCGGCGGCGTCCAACGCGCTCGCGGGCGCGCTCGTGCACCACCTCGCGCTGGCCTGCCGCGCGAGCGCGCCCGGCGCGCTCGCGGCCGCGGCACGGAACGCGGCGGATTGGCTGCGCGTCATCCGCCGGGCCGACGCGTGCTGGAGCTGAGGTGCTCGCGGTCGTCGAAGCGCAAAAGGACGCCGCGCTCGCCCTGCCACGAGAGCGACGTGAGGCTGGCGTTGCCCGGCCGGAACGGCTCCCAGCGCGCGGGCGGGATGCCGTGCAGCGCCCCGAGGATCTGGCCGATGACGCCCGCGTGCGTGACCGCGAACACGCGCTGCCCCGGGTGCGCCGCGGCGATCGCCACGATCGCCGCGAGGCAGCGCGCGCGGAGCTCCCGGTAGCTCTCCCCGCCTGGCCAGCGGAAATCGTCGTCGGCCTGGCGCAGGTGCGCCTCCCAGAGCGGGGCGTGGCGCGCCTTGACCTCCTCGATCGGGAGGCCGTCCACGTCGCCGCAGCAGATCTCGCGCAGCCCGTCGTGGGGGCGGACCGGGCCCC
This sequence comes from Sorangium sp. So ce302, assembly GCF_051530145.1. Classification (GTDB taxonomy): domain Bacteria; phylum Myxococcota_A; class Polyangia; order Polyangiales; family Polyangiaceae; genus Sorangium; species Sorangium cellulosum_B. The sequence goes on from NZ_CP150326.1 coordinate 4,837,645, forward strand.
ACGCGCCGGCCGCGATCCGGGCCGTCTCGAGCGCGCGGCTCAGCGGGCTGGAATACACGGCGTCGAACGCCGGGCCTCCGGCGAGGCGGCGGCGCAGCGCCTCGGCCTCCTCACGCCCTCGCGCGTCGAGCGGCGTGTCGGTCCACCCGCTCATCGGCGTCGCGGGGCCGGCGCGGTTACCGGCGGTGTGGCCGTGGCGCACGAGGACCAGGAGAGAGGGGCGCATGCGTCGGACCGGAGCAGGGGCGCTCGGCCCGGAAGCTAGCGTGGGCCGCGGCCAGATCGAGCGCCGCGCGCGACGGCTCACCCTAGCGACGTGGTCGCCCGGCGGTGCGAGCGAGCAGGGTCGGCGCGGGCGCGCTTCGCCGCGCTGTTCATCATTGGCGACGGCGCCTAGACTGGCGTGACGGTCGATGGCCACCTGCCCCGCGTGTCGCTCGGTCTATCCGGAGGATGTGGCGACCTGCCCGGAGCACGGGGACGCGTTGCTGCCGGACGAGGCCTTCTTCGAGGAGGACGCGCAGCTGGCGCCGGGCACGATGCTCGGCGAGTACCGCGTCGAGCGGCTGCTCGGCGCGGGGACGTTCGGCGACGTCTACGCGGGAGAGCACCCCCTCATCGGCAAGCGGGTCGCGATCAAGGTGCTGAACCGGCGGTTCGCGTCCGATCCGACCGTCGTCTCGCGCTTCGTCGGCGAGGCGCGCGCGGTGAACCGCATCCGGCACCGCAACATCATCGACATCTTCTCCTTCGGCGTCGTCGACGGGCGGCACTACTTCGTCATGGAGCTGCTCGACGGGCTCACGCTCGGCGCGCTGATCCGGCGCGAGGGGCGCCTCTCGCCGGGCCGCGCCGTCCCCATCCTCGAGGGCATCGCCGACGCGCTCGACGCCGCGCACGCGGCGGGGATCACGCACCGCGATCTGAAGCCCGAGAACATCTTCGTGGCGATCGAGAAGGGCGGCCGCTACTTCCCCAAGCTGCTCGATTTCGGCGTGGCGAAGCTCGCCGACGAGGCGCTCGCCCACAAGACGGCCACGGGGGTCGCCGTCGGGACGCCCGCGTACATGTCGCCCGAGCAGGTCCGCGGCAAGGGCGTCGACCATCGCTCGGACATCTACGCCCTCGGCGTGATCGCCCACGAGGTGCTCACGGGAACGCTCGTCTTCCAGGGCGAGTCGATGATGGACGTGATGATGATGCACCTCCTCCACCCGCCGCCGCGGGCGTCGGAGGTCTGCGCGGACCTCCCGCCCGAGCTCGACGCCCCGGTGACGGCGATGCTGGCGAAGCGCGCCGAGGAACGCCCGCGGTCGGCGGGCCAAGCGGTCCAGGCGTTCGTCGAGCAGGTGCGCAAGCTCGGCCTCGAGGGGCTCGACAGCGCGGGCGCCGCGCGGCCCAGGAGCAGCGCGCGCGTGGTGTCCGTCGGCTCGCAGGACGTCAGCTCCGAGGCGGCGACCGACGTGGTCGAGGCGCTCGATCCGGGGGAGGGCAGCGGCGCGGACGGGGGCGGCGCGTCCCGGAGCGGCGCCTCCGGGAACGGCGGCTCCTCCGGCACGCTGCGCAGCCCTGGCGGGAGCGGGGCCGTCGCGGCGGGGCGCACGCAGCCGATGCCGCCGGGCCCGGTGGCGCCCGCCGAGATCGGCCAGACGGCGGCGTTCGCCCCGCCGGCCGAGCCCGCCCGGACGGCGGCGTTCGCCCCGCTCGCCGAGCCTGTTCGGGCGCCGAGGACCAGCGCCCGCCGCGCCGGGGTGCTCGCGGTGCTGCTCCTCGGCGGCGCCATGGCCGGGACGATCGTGTCGCTGCGCCCCGGCGGCGACGCTGCCTCGATCCGCGATGCCGCCCCGACAGCGGCCACGGGCGCGCCGCTCGGCGCTGCAGACGCCACCGGCGGGCCGTCCAGCACCCAGGGCCCCCTCGGCGCGCCGCTGGCCGGCGCGGGCGCCACCGGCGTGCCGTCCGGCGCCGCGGATCCTTCCGGCGCGCCGCCCGTCGCGGGCGCCGCGCCCCTCGGTCCCCAGGCGGCTCCGGGAGCAGCCGCGGGTGGACCGGCGCCGACCGCACCGGTCGCCGGGGCGGCCAGCACTGCGTCCACCACGGCGCCGTCGGGCGTCCGGGCGACCCGACCCCGCAAGCACCACAACGATCTGGAGAAGCCGGCGTTCGACAGCCTCCGCGGAGCACCCTGACCATGAAGGCATCTCACGGAGCGTCGATCGTCCTGGCGATCGCGGCGGCTGGCTGCGCGAACCTCTCGCTGCTCGAGGAGGACGTCTGCGGCAACCGCGTCGTCGAGGCGCCGGACGAGGCCTGCGACGGGCAGGAAGGCTGCGGCGCGCCCGGGAGCGCGCACCAGTGCCGCTACCTCTGCGGGGGCGCCGAAGGGTTCGCGTGCCCCGGCGGCTACGGGTGCGGCGCGGACGGCGTCTGCCGGCGGCCCACGGGCGTGTTCGAGGAGCTCTCGGCGCGCACCATGGTCACGGCGATGGAGCTCTCGGCCGGCGACATCAACGCCGACGGCTGCGACGAGCTCGTGCACACGACGCTCGAGAGCACCACGATCTCGGCGCTCCCCAGCCAGGCGCCTGGGCTGTGCGCGCAGGCGGAGCAGGCGCTCCCGATCGCCCGGGCGCCGTCGAGCGAGGAGACGTCGCCCGCTCCGATCCTGCGCGACCTCACGAGCGACGGCCAGCTCGAGCTCATCGTCGCCGGCCGCGGGGACGTGGTCTCCGCGCCGGGGGGCGCCGCGAACGGCCTCTTCGTGTTCTCCGCCTCGGAGAGCGCGGCCATGGCGCCCACGCTCTACGCGACCACGCGCCTCGACAGCGAGGCCGCGCGCCTCCTGTCGGCGCGGCTGCGCGGCCGCGACGCCGCGCTGATCTTCCTCGGAGCAGCCGCCGCGACGGGGGGCCCGAACGGCGGCGGTACGGGCGGCGAGCCGCCGGCGAGCGGCGGCGCCGGCCGCATCGCGGTGATGTCGGACCCGGCCATGACGCCGCAGACGCTCGACGGCGACGTCGTGGCCCCCGGCGACATCGCGGCCGCGGTCGCCGCCGATCTGGACGGCGACACCGCCGCGGACCCGGCGGCCTGCGACGAGGCGATCGTGGCGAAGCGGGGCGACGATCGGATCCGCATCTACGCCGCCTGCGGCCCCGCGGGCTCGAGCGCGCTCGCGGCGCTGCCCGAGGTGCAGCTCGGCGGCGGCGCGAGGATCCGCGACGTCAACGCGTCGCTCGCCGTGCACGATCAGAACGGCGACGGCTTCCTCGACATCGTCGTGAACGCCATCCGCGCCGACCGCGGCGAGCTCCACGTCGCGTACGGCCTCGGCGACGGGCGCTTCCAGGCGACGCCGAGCCTTCCGTCCGGCGGCTCGCCCGACCAGCGCACGGGCGCGCTCTCGCTCGACGACGCGGAGCTCGAGGCCGCGCTCGCCGATCCGGACCGGATCTTCGTCGCCGGCGACTTCGACGCAAACCGCCCCGGGCCAGAGCTCGTGCCGCTCGACTGCCGCCCCAGCGCGCCGTTCCAGTCTCCGGTCTGCGGCTCGATCGGCGGAGGGTGCGAGGCGGTCGCCGCCGACGTGAACGCCGACGGCCACCTCGATATCGTCGCCACCGAGACGCAGCTGCCCGACATCACGGTCTACACCGGCGCCTCGGACGGCACGTTCTACACGCAGCGCGTCGCGACGCAGTGCCCGCCCCACTACCTCGCCGTCGGCGACTTCGACGGCGACCGGGTGAACGACATCGCCTACTTCGATCAGCAGGCGCGGCCGTCGTCTCCGCAGCCCTCGACCCGGCTCGACATCGCTTACGGCAACGCCTTCGCCGCGCCCTCCGCGCCGGCCGGGCACGGCCGGCTCGATCTCGCCAGCGGCCTCGTCGCGGGCCGCGTGCTCCAGGAGGCCACGGGAGCCCAGCTCTTCGCGTTGCGCGGTCTCCCGCGGCCGCCCGACGCGCCGGTGGGCTCCGGCTCCGGGCTGGCGCTCATCGAGGGGGGCCGCGATCGCCTCATCCGCGCGCCGTTCTACTTCGCCGCGCCTCCCGGAGCGCCGGGGGGCATGCCGCCTGGTCCTGGCGCGCCGAGCTCCATCCTGCCCGTGCGGCTCCTCGGCGTCGCGGGCGGCATGTTCGCGGTCGGGGCCGACGGCGAACCCCAGCAGCGCCTCGCCGCGATCACGGAGCTCGCCGTCGAGGGCGCGCCCGGTCCCGTGCCCGAAGGCACGCAGATCTGGCTGATCTCCGTCTCACCGGAGGGGGACAACCTGCGCGCCGAGGCGTCCGGCCGGCCCGGCGAGGGGGCGCCGCCGTGCGAGGCGTGCGTGCTCGCGCCGATCGACACCGACGGCGACCGCCGGGACGAGCTCGTGTGGCTGAACGACGGCGAGCTCGCGCTGTACGCGGCCGACGGCGAGAAGCTGGTCGAGGCGGCCCGGCAGGAGACGGCGCACGTGTTCAAGGCCATCGTGGAGGACGTGAACCCGCCGAAGTACGCGCCGCGCCCGCTCGTCGCGGATCTGGACGGCGACGGGCGGCAGGATCTCCTCGCTCGCGCGGCGAGCGGCGAGATCGTCGCGCTCTGGGGCCGCGCCGGCGGGGGCTTCGACGAGACGGCGCTCGTCGCGCCGGAGCCTTGCGAGGGCGACCAGGTCTGCGCGGGCCTCGCCGTGGCGCTGCTCAACGCCGACGCCGACGTCGCGCTCGAGGTCGCCCTGGCCGGGCCCGGGCGGCTCGAGCTCTACGATCTCGACGCCGGCGCGCGGGCGCTGCGCCGCATCGAGACCGCGTTCCCCGGGCCTCCGCCGGAGGCCGGCAGCGATTTCGTCGCGCTGGTCGCGGGCGACGTCGATGGGGATGGCGTCGACGATCTCGCGGTGGGGATGAGCTCCGCCTTCCTGAAGGTGTTCCGCGGCAAGCCGGTGCTGCAATGAGGGCGGCGGCGCGTTGCTTCGGTCCGTTGCTCGCCTGGGCCTCGCTGAGCCTCGCCGCGGCGCCCGCCGCGGCCCAGGCGGGCGCGCGCCCGACGCCCGAGCAGGTGGCGCAGGCGGAGAGCTACTTCAACGCCGGCGCGCAGGCCTACGAGGCGGGCCAGTACCAGGTCGCCGCGGAGGCGTTCCTGGAGGCGCACGAGCGCGTGCCGAGCCCGTCGCTCCTGTTCTCGGCGGCGCAAGCGTTCCGGCGGCAGCACCTCACGGAGCCGTCGCCGGACGCGCTGCGCCGCGCGATCGCCCTCTACCGCGAGTACCTGCGCCAGGATCCGAAGGCGACGCGCCGCGAGGAGGCGGTGACGGCCCTTGGGTCGCTCGTGCCGCTGGAGGCGCGGCTCCCCGGCGAGGGCTCGGAGGCGGCGGGCGGCGAGGGCGCGACGGCGCCGGGCGGCGGCGCCGCGGCGGCCTCGAGGCCGGCGGCGGGCGGGACGCGCCTCCTGCTGTCGTCGCCGGCCGAGGGGGCCCGGGTGTCGGTGGATGGCCAGCCGTTCGTCGCGGCGCCGCTCGTGGCGCCGGTCGCTCCTGGCCCGCACCGCGTGCGGGTGCAGGCGGCGGGGCACGACGAGGAAGAGCTCACGGTCGTCGCGGTCGCCGGTGAGCTGATGCCGCGGCACGTCGTGCTGCGCGTGAAGCCGGCGCAGCTGCGGGTGACGGGCACGGGCGGCGCGCGCATCGCGGTGGACGGGCAGGTGAGGGGGACGGTGCCGACGGCGGGCGCGATCGCGATCGAGCCGGGGGTTCACGGGGTCGAGGTCTCGCTGCCTGGCTACGAGCTCTTCCGGCGGGAGCTCCGCGTGACGCGCGAGCAGGCCGTGGGGCTCGACGCCAACCTGCGCATGACGTCCCGTCGCGTCGCCGCGTGGACGGTGCTCGGCGTCGGCGCGGCGGGCGCCGTCGCGACCGGCGTGCTCGGGGGCCTCGCCCTCGCGAGCCAGAGCGAGGCGGTCGAGCTGCGGGACAGGAAGGACGCGGGCTCGCTCACGCCGTCGGAGCGGGATCGCTACAACGCCGCGGTCGACGCGCGCGGCAATCTCGGCGCGGCGGCGGCCGTCGCCGGCGGGGTGTCGTTGCTCGCCGCCGCCGTGGGGTTCGGGCTCTTCGCGTTCGACGAGCCGAAGGGCCTTGGCGCCGCCGCTCCCGCTGCCCCGCCGCCGAAGGATCCCGGGGTGGACGCGGAGTTCACGGTGGGCGTGTTTTCGGCGGGTGTTCGAGGGCGCTTCTAGATCGACAAGCGGGTTAAAACCCCCGGAAAAAGAGCAGGAATTCGAACCGCCGAGCGCGCCAAGAACTCGCTCTGCTCCTGGCGTCCCCGGCGCCTTGGCGGCTCATCTCCGTCTCGCCGCAGGTCGTCCCCGCGGCGGGCTCGGGCCGCGATCAACCAGGCACGACGACGATCTCGCCGGTCGTGTACAGCGCCGAGGTGTCCCAGGCGAGCCCGGGGGCGAGCGGCACATCGACGCTCACCTCGGAGAACGTCCCCAGGAGGGCGCCGCTCCAGCCGAGCACGGCGACGGTGTCGCCGGCCTCGAAGGGCATGGCCCCGTCCTCCACGTGGATCTCCAGGGCCCCGTCGAGGGTCACGTCCCCGTCCACGAACAGGAGCGGCGCGGCGCTCGGCCCGGCGACGGTCACGCTCAGCGCCGCGAACAAGCCCTGGCTGTAGCTCCCGGCGACGCTCGTCGAGGGGTACACCTCGCCCACGACCAGCGTGCCGAGCGCGGGGTTCGCGAGATCGCCCGTGAAGCTGCTGGTCTCGAGGCGCCCCCGGTAAAAATCGATGACGTCGCTGGCCTGGACCTCGATCTCTCCCGCAATGAGCTCGCCGTCCGCGAGCCGCACCGCCCACCTCGGGCCGCCGGGAGCGCCGGGCAGCGGCGCGAGCCGGAGGAGGCCGCCGATGCGGACGGATCCTCCCCCGTCGATGTGCAGCGCCGGATAGACCGACGAGTCGGTGGACGCGAGGATCGTGACGTCACCGCCGTTGATCCACGACGCATAGACGTCGGTCACGTAGATGTACGCCGCGCCGCCTCGCGAGCGGATCTCGGCCTGCTCCGTGGCCAGGGTCCCCAGCGCTCCGAGGGCGATCCCGCCGATTCCATCGTCTCCCCCCACCGACAGCAGCCCCGCGTTCGTCCAGGTGCCGCCCCAGCCGCTCACGCTGACAACGCTGTTCTCGAGCTCGTTGCCGAGGACCTGCGCGTCCACGGTGGAGAGCTCGCCCCGGTAAATGGACAGCTGCGCGGCCCTGCCCGCGCCGACGACGAACTCCCCCGTGCTCACCCATCTCGTCGCGGAGCCTGTGACGAACGCCTCGATCGGGCGGAAAGGGTCCTCCGGGGCGTTGGCACCGAAATAGACGTTGTGCGAGAAGAAGCTCGCTCCTTTTCGGATCTCGATCTTGCCGCCCCACAGGTCACCGATGTAGGCGTTGGTTCGGCTCGTCAGGGTCGCGTCGTACCCCTCGACGAGCACGTCGCCGTAGGCGTGAAAGTACGGCCCGCTGACCAGGAGGTCGTCGGTGATCACCGCGGCGCCGGTCCGTACGATGAGCGAGCCCCAGGCGAAGTGGCCTGCGCCGATCGCGAGAGAGCCATTGTTGGTCCACCGCGATCCGTACCCGACCACCTCGACCGCACCGGAGCCCTCGTAAGGCCCGCCGATGATGGCGCCGGGGCTGAGCACCCTCCCCCTGTTGGAGACGCGCACGCTCCCCGAGCGGGGCGTGCCCGGTATCGTGCCGCCGACCAGCAGAGGGCTATCGCCGAGGTCCCACGGGTCCGACGGGCTCGCGGGCGATACATCGTCCGAGAGGGTCACCTCCGCCCGGACCGGCACTGCCACGCTCACCGACACCGCCGCAAGCAACGCCGAAAGGGCGCATCGGACATGCTGGTTCATAGGCCTCCTGCTCAGCAAGAAAATTCACAGCACAAGAATTCCGTCCTCACTTCCCCCTCCTGTCCGAGCCGGGTGGATCGCGAGACCGATATTCCCGCGCGCACCCTAGCAGGTAAAAAGTCCGACGATCGCACGTCCTCGAATCAGCGCTACCGATGAGCCCGGCACGATAAGCCTCGCCGCCCGGGCCGCATTGACGGGGCAGGGTGGAGCGGATGGCCCCTCCCGCGGGAGATGTTCGGAGTCGACTTTGCTGTCTCCGCCGCCCGTCGGTCCGGTTTGCGTGAGGCGATTGGAGCCGATCTCTTTTTCATGAACCCTGTGTGCGAGCGTGCGAGTCGGCGTCGAGGCGCACCAGGGCGCTACGCAGCGTCAGGCGGGCTCTCGGGGAGCACGGGCGCGAGGTCGAAGCCCCTGCGGATGTCTGCTCGAGCGACCTCGCTCCGGGATGGGTCGTGGCTCGACCGCGCTCGATCTGCTCGGGTCGGGCCCGAGCGGCGCCCATGTGGGCCTCTCGATGACCAATCGGCTCCGACCCCTCTGTTTTCCATCACGGAACGCGCGCGCCCCGGAGACAGTCACGGGGATGAAGCGCTCCTCGTTGATCGTGCAGGCTGCTCTCGTCCTCCTCGCGTGCGCCTGCGGTGACGGAGGCGATGTCGGCGGCCAGGGCGGCCAGGGGGGCCAGGCGAGCGGAGGTCCGTCCACCGGCACGACAGGCGCCGGCGCAGGCTCGTCCGCCAGCACGGCGGGCGCCGGCGCAGGCCCGTCCGCCAGCACCACGGGCGCGGGCGCGGGCGGAGGTCTCGGCCCCCACGTCCCTGAGACGAGCACGCCGACGCGCGGCGGGACGATGACGTTCACGAACATCGGCGCGACCGGCTGGTGGCCCCGCCGCATCGACCGCGAGCCGGGCGACCCGGCGTGCGACTACAAGGACGGCGACGACACCTGGGGCGGGCACTGCTGCATGACGGAGCATCACACGACGAGCGACGAGCTCGCCCCGTTCGATGAAGAGATGACCCTCATCATGAAGGCGATCCGCGTGAAGCAGCTCGCCGTCTATCAGCCCGGCAGCGACCCTTCCGCATGGCAGATGGTCTCGTCGTGGGACGCGAAGGTCGGCGCGGGCTCCAATCTGCTCGTCACGGAAGGGCAGACCACCTCCGCCGACTTCACGGGCGACCTCACGAAGAAGGACTGCGTCACGTACTTCACGCAGGACAAGCCCTTCGCGTGCGGTGACGGCAAGGATTACTACTGTCCCGACGATCCCGGCGTCATGCACCTCGGCTGGGCGGGCTCGAAGCTCGTTGTCTTCCTGGCGTCGATGACGTTCGACGACGCGGGCGTCGAGAAATGCGACGGTGATGGGCAGGGCCACCCCGGCCCGTGGGTCGCGTTCGTCGCGTCCGAGCTCATTCGCGACGGCGGCCGCAAGTGGAACGGGCTCTGCAACTGCTACTCGAAGACGGGCACCGTCGGCGACGGCTGCGGCGAGATCAACGTGTTCGAGGTCGTGATGGACAACAACGAGTACAGCAACCGCGAGTTCATGAGCACCGGTGTCCGCTCGTACCAGGAGGGGCACATCGGCGGCAGCGTCTGCGGGACCGGCTGTGATCGTGACGAGTTCGCCGAGGATGTCGAGGTGGTGGATGCGTGCGCGCAAAAGGCCTACGACAAGGGGCCCGTCATCGAGGCCGGCGGACCCTCGGACGGCTGCCCCACGTGGCGCCGGCCCAGCGGCGATCGCTACTTCATGATCCTGCTCGATGAGGCGCAGCGCACGATCCAGGTCGCGGTCATCCACCCCGAGAGGATCCCCTCCGCCGCGGCCGAGATGCTCCCCGATCTGCCGGGCGGGCTCTCGCGCGGCTCGATCGACGCCATGCTCTCGATGCGCCTGCCCGAATGAGCCCCATGAAACCGAGGAACACGATGCACAATCTCCGTCAGCTTCCGGTGCGGTGGGTCTTCATCGCCGCGATCGCGTCCTTCGCCGGCGTGCCGGCGTGCTCTGGCAGCGACGACGAGGCACAGGCGTCGTCAGGGTCGAGCGGCGCCGGCGCAGGTAGCGCGAGCAGCAACGGCGCAGCAAGCTCGAGCGGCGCCGGCGCCGGCAGCGCGAGCAGCAGCGGCGCAGCAAGCTCGAGCGGCAGCGGCGCAGCAAGCTCGAGCGGCAGCGGCGCGGCAAGCTCGAGCGGCAGCGGCGGCCCTGCGCCGGCGGGCTGCAAGCGCGGCCTCGCGTATGGCTATCACTCGAAGGCGGACATGGATGTCCTCTCCCCGGCTGTGTCCTGGTGGTACAACTGGACTCATGTGCCGGACGAGGGGGTCCGGCCCGACCATTACAGGACGCTCGGCGTCGAGTACGTACCGATGGTGTGGGGCGGGGGCAACCTCGACAGCGCCGCCGCCGGCCGAATCGCCTCCGAGATCCCCGAGGGGGCGAGGTTCCTGCTGGGGTTCAACGAGCCGAACTTCGGGGCGCAGGCTGACCTTTCCGCGGCCGAAGCCGCGGCGCTCTGGCCGCACGTCGAGGCGGTGGCCGACGCGCGCGGCCTCGCGCTCGTGTCGCCGGCCGTGAACTTCTGCGGCGGCGATTGCCAGGAGACCGATCCCTTCAAATACCTGCACGACTTCTTCGCCGCGTGCAGCGGGTGCCGGGTCGATTACATCGGCATCCACATCTACACCGGCTGCAAGGGAGAAGGCGACAACCAGGCCCAGTGGCTCATCAACCACGTCGAGACGTACAAGTCACGGTTCGACAAGCCCCTCTGGCTCACGGAGTTCGCCTGCGACAGCGCGGGCTCCCTCGCCGAGCAGAAGGAGTTCCTTGTCGACGCGCTGGCGTACCTCGAGAACGAGCCCCGGATCGCGAAGTACGCGTGGTTCTCGGGCCGCGCCGACAACGTCCGGCACGCGAGCTTGCTCGGCGACGACGGCGAGCTCAACGAGCTCGGTCAGGCCTACGTCAGCGCGCCGCAGCACGCGTGCGGAGCCTCGACGGAGTGAGCGTGACGCGGCGGGCGGCCGGTCGCCTGCGCGCTCTCCCGCCGTGGTCACCGCGCCGCGGCGCCCGGGACTCGCCGCCGCTCGCCCCTCGGGCGGCGTCGGCGCGGCAGGCCCGCGCCGCAACGCGTCGGTGCGAATGGGGGCGGAGACGCGAGCGTGAGGCTCGAAGGCGCGGTTATGCCGCGCCACCAGCTCCGGTCCCCGCCGGGCGCGGGCCTCGCGCTCGCCGACGATCGTCGACGCTCGCCGCGCCAGTTTGTGATTGACGCCGAACATGTGAGCGTTCACATTCGGCGCTCCGAAACTTCTTTTGCCTTCCCCTGGATGGGCCGCCATGCGCACCGGGTCTTGCGTCCTTCTGCGCGTTCACCTTGACGGTCGCGCCGTGGCTCCGGACGAGGCGCATGCCGGGGGAAAGGAGGAGCAGCAGTTGGGCTCGGCTGGGGTGACATCAGGGCGCGCTCCAGGCGTGGAACATCTGGCAACCACCTGTCCGCCAATCTCGCCGTTCGCCGTCGTCGGCATCGAGTGAGCGCTTCGCGCAGACATAACGCAACCAGAGGGGCATCGTGCACTACGAAAAGAAAGCCGTCAGTCGCTTCCATGTCTTCTGTTTGCTCTCGAGCGTCGCGATGCTGGCGTGCAGCGAAGAGAGCGGCGATGCGGCACAAGCTGCGGGCGCGAGCAGCTCGAGCGTGTCGGCCGCCAGCGGGGCGTCGACCGGCGTAACCGCTGGGTCGGGCAGCACTTCCGGCGGCACGAGCAGCGGCGAAGCAGCCAGTAGCGGCGGAGCGACCGCCGGCGCCGGTGGAGCGGGCTCGGGTGGAACGGGTGGCGCGGGCGGCGCCGGGGCAGCTGAGGCCGGCGGGGGCGGAGGTGGCGGTGATGCGGTGAAGTCCGCAGGCTGCGGCAAGATGCGCACGCTTCAGAACGGCGCCGGCACCGTGCAGAGCGGCGGGAAGAGCCGCAAGTACACCCTGCACGTCCCCGACGACTACGACAACGGCCACCCGTACCGGCTCATTCTCTCCTTCCACGGGGCCACGGGCAACAGCGGCCAAGTCGCGCCCTCGTATTTCGGGCTCTGGTCGCTCTCCGAAGGGAGCACCATCTTCATCGCGCCCGACGCTGTCGGCGGGTTCTGGTCAGCCGACGACGATGTGACCTTCGTCGACGACATCCTCGAGCAGGTCACGGGTGATCTCTGCATCGACACCTCGCGCATCGAGCTCGAAGGCTTCAGCCAGGGGGGGGCCATGGCGTGGACGCTGGCCTGCGCGCGTCCGGACGTTTACCGCGCCGCGGTGGTCCACTCCGGCGGCGGTCTCCCCCGGCCGGCGAGCTGTCAGCCGGTCGCCTTCATGTCCTCGCTGGGTCAGCAGGAGAGCGGCGGAGCCGGACAAACCTCCAACAGCGATTTCTTCGCCAAGCAGAATGGATGCATGGTGGAGGCCCTGGCCAAGGCGCCCAGAGGTGGCCACGCCTGCTCGGACTACAAGGGCTGCTCCGCGGGGCACCCCACCCGCTGGTGTGACTACGACGGTGGTCATACTCCGTCGCCGAACGACGGCGGGCAGCAGATGTCATGGATGCCCCAGGAAGTATGGACGTTCCTGAGTCAGTTCTAGAACACCAATCGTGTTGAAATCCGGAGAAATTTCACAGGGAGGCGAGGAGGCGGGGAGGAAGACAAAAAGAATCTCTCCTTCTCGCCGTCTCTCGCTCCCCGCCTCCCCGTCTCCCTGTGAAATTTCTGCTTTTTCTCGGGGTTTCAACCACTTTGTCGCTCCAGAGTGCGCGAAACAAAGCGGTGCTGGCTCGCGTGCCAGGTTGTCGTTGACATGGAGTCTCTGTTCGATGGACCAATTCAAAAGTCACGTCCTCGGGCTCGCGTCGCTCTCGTTGGCGCTGCTCGTTGCGCTGCCTGCGCGCGGGGCATCGCTACAAAAAGTCAACCAGAGCGAATGGGGGGCGGACGGCCTGCCCAGCTATGTCAACATGTACATTTACGTGCCTGACAAGCTGGCGACCAAACCGCCCATCGTCGTCGCTCCCCATCATTGCCAGGGAAATGGCCAGGGGACGTTCAGCGAGATGTCGAGCCTGGTTTCCATAGCGAACACCAGCGGCTTCATCATGATCTTCCCGGAGGCCACCGGGCAGAACTGCTGGGACGCGGGATCGACGAGATCGCTCGCCCACGGCGGCGGCGGCGACACGGGGGCCATCGTCCAGATGGTGAAATACACGCTCGCGAAGTACAGCGGCGATGCTGGCCGCGTGTACTCGGTCGGCGGGTCATCGGGCGGCATCATGACCGAGGCGCTGCTCGGCGTGTACCCCGACGTGTTCATGGCCGGCGTGTCGCTCATGGGCGTTCCGTGTGGCTGCTGGGCCGAGGGCTACAACGACGTCACCGGGACGGGGAGCTCGGCCCAGTGGAGCGGGCCCTGCGGGGGCGGCAACGTCACGAAGACCGGGCAGCAGTGGGGAGACCTCGTTCGTTCGTACTATCCCGGCTACACCGGCCATCGCCCGCGCCTGCAGCATTGGCATGGCACCGCCGACACGATCCTCAGCTACAAGAACATGGCTGAAGACGTCAAAGAGTGGACGAACCTCCTGGGGTTGAGCGAAACCCCGGATGGGACCGACACGCCAGAGCGCGGAACCACGCGCCAGTCCTGGAAGAGCTCCTGCGGCTACACGGTCTATGAGGCCTTTTCGATGGACGGCGTCGGGCACGCTGTGCCGTTCGACGGACCCGCCGTCGCCGCTTATTTCGGCCTCGATACGGCCGGTGGTCAGGATCCAGAGACGGCAGCTTGTCCCGGCGCTGTCCCCGGCGGCAGCGACACCGGAGGCGCAGGTGGCGCGGCCGGAGCCGGAGGCGCGGGGGGCGAGCCCGGAACCGGAGGCGCGGGGGGCGAGCCCGGAGCCGGAGGCGCGGGGGGCGAGCCCGGAGCCGGAGGCGCGGGCGGGGTCATGGTAAGTGGCTCAGGCGGCAGCGCAGGCAGCGGCGGCGCGATGGACACCGCGTCCGGGGGGGCGAACGGACAGGACGCCAGCTCGGGAACCGGCGACTCGACAGGAGGCGAAAGCTCCAGCTCCGGCTGCAGCTGCGCCGTGGGCAACGACGCGAGCGACTCCGGCGCCCAGGCGGGCTTCCTCCTCGCGGCGCTGGGGTTGCTGCTCGGTCGCCCGAAGCGCCGCCCGCGCTGAGCGCGCTGGAAGACCCCCGGCCGCGCCGCATCGTGGCTTCACTTGCGGTAGGCCACCCGCCACACGGTGTTGCTCTGGTCGTCGGTCACCAGCAGCGCGCCGTCCTTGGCCACGGCGACGCCGACCGGACGACCCCACACGTCGCCGGTGCTCGTGACGAAGCCGGTCATGAAGTCTTCGTAATATCCCGCCGCCTTGCCGTCCTTGACCGGGATGCGGATCACCTTGTATCCGGTGCGCCGCGAGCGGTTCCACGAGCCGTGCTCCGCCGCGAAGATGTGTCCCTGGTAGTCGGCCGGGAACTGCTGGCCCGTGTAGAAGCAGAGGTCGAGGGAGGCCGAGTGCGACTGGATCAGCACGTCCGGCACGACGACCTTGTCCCGGAGCTCGGGGCGCTTGCCCTCGTGCCGCGGATCTTGATGCCCGCCGAGGTAGTACCAGGGCCAGCCGTAGAAGCCGCCCTCTTGCACGCGCGTCACGTAGTCGGGGACCAGGTTGTCGCCGAGCTCGTCGCGCTCGTTCACGCTGGTCCAGAGCGCGCCCGTCGCCGGCTCGATGGCCAGGCCGACCGGGTTGCGGATGCCTGACGCATGGAGCGCCTCGTTCTTGCCGTCGGGCGTGAAGGCCAGGATGCACGCGCGGCGGATCTCGTCGTCGTCGTCATCGACGTTGGAGCGGGAGCCCACGGACACGAACATTCGCTGGTTGTCCCTGCTGAAGACGATATCGCGGGTCCAGTGGCCGCCGCCGCCCACCGCCTCCTTGCCCGAGGGGATGTTGGTGACCAGCGCCTCGGCCGGGCCGCTGGCCCTGGTGTCGCCCGCCTTGTAAGGGAGCCGCACAACGCTGTCGGTGTTCGCGATGTAGACGTGCGTCGGCGCCTCGGTCCCGCTCGGATAGAAGGCGATGCCGAAGGGGCGGTTCAGGTCCTCGGCGTAGACGCTGCGGACATCGGCCTTGCCGTCGCCGTCCGTGTCCCGGAGCACCTGCACCCGGTCCGCCGCGCTCTCGGCCACGAACACGTCGCCGTTCGGCGCCACCTGCACGACGCGCGGCTTCTCCAGACCCGTGGCGAGCTCGGTGACGGTGAATCCCGACGGGACTTTGGGGAACGCACCGGCTGGACGATCTGCCTTGCTCGGGCTGTTGGTCACCGACTCGCCCTCGTTGGGCGCGGGGAGGTCGGCGACGGTGATCTTGCGCTTCACGCCCGGCGCGTCCGTTGTCCAGTCGCCCAGCGCGTCGGCGCCGGTGAGGATCCTGTCGGTGGGCGCTGGCTGCGGTGTGACCTCGGCGCGCTTGGGCGAGCAGGAGGCCAGCGCGCCCGCGCCGGCGCCAACCAAGAGCACCTGAGCCGCCCCACGCCGGGCCCACGCGCGACCTGAGATTCGGTTGTCCATGGACTCGGGTTGCCATTCGGCTGCTCCTCTGTCCACCGCTCCACCGCTCCACCGCTCCACCGCTCCTCTGGACCGATGAGCCCGCCGATCTCCTCGCCTCTCTCCACGAGCAGACGGGGGAGCGCCCCTCCATCCAACCCCGGCTGCCGCCCCGGTGGCCGGCTACCTACCAGTCCGCCTCGATCACCCCTCCGGTGTACTGCGTGCTGGCCGGCGTGTACTGGTGCACCTCGAACTTGTTGCCGTCGGGGTCCGCCAGCCAGATCTGGTACGTGTTGTCGCAGCCGAGCTTCTTCTCGGTGAACGGGACGCCGCGGCTCTTCAGCGTCGCCATCACGGCGTCCATGTCGTCGGTCTCCAGGCAGAAGTGGGCGATCCCGGTATTGACCACCTCGCCGAGGTTCCGGTCCTCGAACATCTCCATATAGTTGCCGTCGGCGATCTCGAGGTAAGCGCCGAACGGCGCGCCTTCGCGGGTGAAGCTGAACTTGGTGGCGAACCCGAGCTTGCCGTAGAAGTCGACCGAGCGCTGCAGATCCCTCACGTTGAGACAGACGTGCGCGATGCGTTTGAACATGGGGAGGGCCTCCGCGACGGCGCCGGGGTAGGGGAGCGGCGCGTGCGGCCGAGGATACCTCACCCGGAGGCCCCGGCGCGACGGCGGCGCTTCGCCGTCCCCGTTCGCCTCAGCGCAGCCCGAGCCGCTTCGCGAGGTGGTGCAGGTTGCTGCGGTGCATCCCGAGCGATCGCGCCGCGGCGGCCCAGTTGCCGTCCTGCTGCGCCACGGCCCGCTCGATGAGCCCTCGCTGGAACGCGTCGACCTGCTCGTTCAGCGGCGCAGCCGCCGCGGCGGGCGCCTTCTCCGCGTCGTCCTCGCGCGGCGCGGGCTCCGGCGCCGCGGCGACGTCGACCCCGAGGTGGGCCGGCTTGACGACCACGGGCGCCCCGCGGGGCACGCCCCGCGACGCCTGCAGGACCATCGCCGGGCTCGTCCCGAGCAGGCTCGCGCCCCGCTCCCGCTCCGCCGCCCGCCGGAGGTCGTCGGCGACCAGGCCGAGCCGCTCGGCGCTGTGCTCGAGCGCGTCGATGCGCTGGCTCGTGCGCACCGCCGCGCCGGCCAGCGCGCCCAGCCAGGAGAGCGTCGCCGCGTCGACCCCCTCGAAGGCGCGCGGGTCGCGCGCGTCGGCCGTCAGGAGCCCGATGAGCGTGCCCTCGACCCGCAGCGGACAGCCGAGGCACGCGTGCACGTGCGCCGGCGCGGTCGCGTCCGACGCGAGCAGCCCGTCGAACGGATCCGGCAGCTCGGTGTCCGGCGCGAAGCGCACGGGCGCCTCGGCGTGGCAGAGGATGTCGAGCCGAGGGTGCGCCTTCGTGCAAAACGTGCGCCCCGGCGCCTCCGGCGCGAGCCCGTGCGCCGCGAGCGGCACCGGCGCGCGGCAGCGGCACGCCGGCTGCTTCAGGGCCGGGCGTCACGACCGGAGCCCTCGAGGTCGCGCCGCGGAGGCGCGGGCGCGCCGGGGCTCACGCGAACAACGAGGTCGCTATGCATAACCTACGACGACTCTGGCTGGCGCTCGCCGCCGTCATCACCGCTGGCTTCTTGATCCTCGGCTTCATGGGTCGGGAGGTGTACCGCAAGGCCCCGCCGATCCCGGAGCGGGTCGAGACGCCGTCCGGCCGGGTGCTGCTCACGAAGGACGATATCCTGGACGGGCAGCTTGTCTATCAGAGCATCGGCGGACAGCAGGTCGGCAGCGTCTGGGGGCACGGCGCTTACCAGGCGCCGGACTGGTCGGCCGACTGGCTCCATCGCGAGGCCGAGGCGCAGCTCGCGCTCTGGAGCCAGCGAGAGCACGGCGCGGCGTTCGCGGCGCTCCCGGACGAGGCGCAGGCCGCGCTCAAGGCGCGGCTCCAGCGGACGATGCGCCACAACGGCTACGACGCCGCGACCGGCGCGCTCACGGTCTCCGAGGATCGCGCGCTGGCGATCGAGCAGACCGCGGCGCACTACCGCGCGCTCTTCGGCGACGAGCCGAGCCTCACCGGCCTGCGCGAGAGCTACGCGCTGCACACGGGCGCGGTCCCCGACGCCGGGCGGCGCGACAAGCTGACGGCGTTCTTCTTCTGGACCTCGTGGGCCACGGCCGCGGAGCGCCCTGGCACCGGCGCCAGCTACACCAACAACTGGCCTCATGAGCCGCTCGTCGGAAACGTCCCCACGGCCGCCAACGTGATCTGGTCGATCGTGAGCGTCGTGCTGCTGCTCGCCGGGATCGGCGCGCTCGTCTGGTACCACGCGTTCCGCCGCACCGAGGAGCCGGCCGTCGCTGCGCCGGCGCGCGACCCGCTCTCGGGGTGGGTGCTCACCCCGTCGATGCGGGCCGTCGGGAAGTACTGCGTCGTCGTGGTCGCGCTGCTCGTGCTCCAGGTCGCGCTCGGCGCCCTGACCGCGCACTACACGGTGGAAGGACACGAGGTCTTCGGCCTGCCGGTCGCGGACTACCTTCCGTACGCGGTGACGCGCACCTGGCACGTCCAGCTCGGCGTCTTCTGGATCGCGACCGCGTTCCTCGCGGCGGGGCTGTTCCTCGCGCCGGCGGTGGGCGGGCGAGAGCCGAGGGGGCAGCGGCTCGGCGTGAACGTCCTCTTCGGGGCGCTCGTCCTCGTGGTCTTCGGCTCGCTCGCTGGAGAGTGGCTGTCGGTCAAGCAGCGCTTCGCGCTCGAGCACTCGTTCTGGTTCGGGCACCAGGGGTACGAGTACGTCGACCTCGGCCGCGCCTTCCAGATAGCGCTCTTCGGCGGGCTCGCGCTCTGGCTCTTCCTGATGCTGCGCGCGCTCTGGCCCGCGCTCTCGCGGCGCGACATGAGCCGGCACATCGTGCTGCTCTTCACCGGCGCGACGGTGGCGATCGGGATGTTCTACGGCGTGGGGCTGTTCTACGGCGCGAAGACGCACCTGTCGGTCATGGAGTACTGGCGCTGGTGGGTCGTCCACCTGTGGGTCGAGGGGTTCATGGAGGTGTTCGCCACCGCGGCGATCGCGTTCCTGTTCACCCGGTTCGGGCTCGTGCGGCCCGACAGCGCGGCGCGGGCCGCGCTCCTGTCCACCTGCATCTTCCTCGTCTCGGGTATCCCCGGCACGTTCCACCACCTCTACTTCAGCGGCACGCCGGTCTCGGTGATGGCGGTCGGCGCGAGCTTCAGCGCCCTGGAGGTCGTGCCGCTCGTCCTCGTGGGGATGGAGGCGCACGAGACCTGGCAGATGCAGCACCGGAGCGCGTGGATGCAGGCCTATCGCTGGCCCATCCAGTTCTTCGTCGCCGTCGCGTTCTGGAACTTCGTGGGCGCTGGGGTGTTCGGCTTCCTCATCAACCCGCCGATCGCCCTCTATTACATGCAGGGCCTCAACACGACCCCCGTGCACGCGCACGCCGCCCTCTTCGGCGTCTACGGGCTCCTGTCGCTCGGCCTCGTGCTGGTGATGCTCCGCCGCCTGCGCCCCGACGCGGTGTGGAACGAGGCGCGGCTCCGGGTGGCGTTCTGGGGGATGAACGGCGGCCTCGGCCTCATGATCCTCCTGAGCCTCTTGCCGATCGGGCTGGCGCAGGCGTGGGCCAGCGTCGAGCGCGGGCTGTGGTATGCGCGGAGCGCGGAGTTCCTGCAGCAGCCGGTCCTCGAGGCGCTGCGCTGGATGCGGCTCGTCGGAGACAGCCTGTTCATCGTCGGCGTCCTGGCCTTCGTGGGGTTCGTCGCGGGGCTCTTCACCCGCCGGCCGGCGGGCGCTGCCTCGGCGAAGCCCGCGCCCGAGGGTGAGGAGGCAGGGATGGCCGCGCCGGCGGCGAGCGGCGCGCCGGCGGCCTGATCACCCGCGCGCCAGCGCCCGGCAGTCCGCTGGCGCGCCTGCTCGCCGTAGCGCCGCGCGGCGACCGGCAGTGCCTGCCGCACCCTTCAGAAAAGAGACGGCCCCACCCGATTGCGTGAAGGATGGCTCGCCACCGCAGCATCCATCAGGCGCGAGAGAGACCGGGATGCGAACGGTCTCTTTCTGTAAAAAATCTCAGGAGAGTAAAGAGATGAGCTTGTTCAGCAAGAGTTTCCTCCCGTTGACGTTCCTCGGCGCCGCAGCCGTGCTCGGTGGCTGCGTTGGCGACGCTTCCCTCGAAGGCGATGACGAGCTGGGGACCCAGGCGGGCGCGGCTGATCCCGAGTCAGCGGACGCGATCGACCCCGACGCGGCGGAGGCGGTTGGAAGCGCGCAGCAAGCGGTGACCCAAAGCGAATGGATCTGCTGGCAATGGTGGGGCAAATGGGTCGACGTCGGCCATGTCAAGATCTGGTGGGGCCATACCCCCGATGATGCCCTATGGGCCTGCCAGAACTGGGTCGCGCGCTGCTACAACCACGGCGACGGCTGCTATGTTCGTGATAAGACTCCGATCGCCTGGTCATGGTGAGGAGCGTGGGGATCCTCCTCATCGATCCCCGCCAGGCGCATGAGGCTGCGGGGGAAGGCGTCGCCGCGCTGGAGGCGATGCCGCCGGTCGCCTGCGTGGACAGGGCGCCGCGCGTCTGACGGCTCGCGCGGCCGAGGATCGAGGCACGCCTTCCCCTGACGAGAATGATGCACGGCCTGCCGGGCTGACCGCGTGCCCCGGGTCACCTGCTGGAACACCCAGCCCGCGTGACAAGCCGTCGACATGCCAGGCTTTCTGCGGATGCCCTCGACGATCCTGCCAGGCTTCGCCCGCGCCAGCCGTCGGCATGGAAGGCCGCCTCCGCGGAGCGCATGGCACGACCCGCCGACGATGAGATGCGCCGTGCGCGGGCGCTGAAGTCACACATAGATTGCGAGATTGCCGCACGCTCTTCACACAAGCGAGGGTACTCAACGTGGGAGGCGATTCATGGTGCCGAGGCGAGCCATGGCCGGGAGCGGCCGTCCGAGAGCACGATCATGAGCGCGCTCCTGCGCGGCGCCGTGACGCCGCTGAAAGGCGCCGCGGCCGCCGCGATCGCCTGGCGCACGCAGGGCCGGCACTACATCACCGTCGTCGCCAAGGCGAGCTTCGCCTTTGCGATCGATGCGGTGATGTGGCGGACCGATCCGCAGGAGATCCTCGGCGCCGAGGTCCACCATGGCAAAAACCCGGCGCGGAGCATCCGCTGGAGCGGGGACCTCGCGCCCTACCTCGGTCGCGCCGATGTGGTCTTCACCGGAGACGCGCACGCGCCGCGCGGCACCGAGGTCCAGTCCTTGCCGGTGCGGCTCGCGATCTACAGCGCCGGCGGCTGGGTGCTCGACAAGCGCCTCCTCGTCCGTGACAAGGGCCCTTTCCGGCAGATACCCCTCGTGTACGAGAGGGCGGTTGGCGGCGCGAACGGGTGGGAAAATCCGTTCGATGGGGAGCCGATGGATGGCCCGGCCAACATCCTCGACCCCCAGGATCCCGCACGCCTCGCTGGCTTCGCGCCGCTCGCGCGCGCCGCGCCGGTGCGCCGTCGGCTGCTCGGCAGCACGCCTCGCAAGGCGCTCGAGGGGCCGAACGCCGACATCCCCGCGGGCTTCGACTGGTCGTACTTCCAGGCGGCGCCCGCCGACCAGCGGATCGCATTCCTGCAAGGCGATGAGTGGATCGTGCTCGAGCACGTGAATCCGGCGGCTCCACGGCTTCAGATGCGCTTGCCCGGGGCGCGCGGGGTGGCGCGGATCCGGGGGCTCGCCGCCTCCGCCGCGGCAGACGGCGAGCTGCTCGAGCTCAACGCCGACACGCTTCGCATCGACGGCGTCGAGCAGCGGTGCACGGTCGTGTGGCGCCGGGTCTTCCCCGTGTCCGGCGAGGACGCCCTCGCGGCCGTGCGGATCGTGGCCGGCGTCGAGATCGAAGGCGAGGAGATCGCATGGCCCGACGTGCGCCTCGAGGAGCAGGAGCGCGCCCAGCCGGCGCATCCGCCTTCCCTCCGCCTGGGCTCCCAGGAGACCGCCCGGATTACGGACGCGCCCGACGGGGCGGGCGAGGCGCGGCTCGCCCCGGAGCTCCCGATCAGCCTCTCCGCAGAGGACGTCGAGATCGTCGATCCTCCGTTGTCCGCCGCGTCCCTCTTTCAAACGCTCGCGCTCCCCGTGGAGCCGGACGAGCCGTCGATGCGCGCCCCGGCGCTCCCCTTCGGGCCCGCAGCCCCTGCGCCGGCGTCGCAGGGCGAGCTTGGGCCGGTCGCAGATCAAATCCCTGCCATCTTCACCAGCACGACGCTTCTGTCGAGCGAGGATGAGGCGCGGGCCACCGGTCAGCCCGCGACGCCGTTTCCTGCCGCGCCGCCGCTTCCGCCGCGCGTCGCGCCCGAGCTGCCGATCCCTGGCGCGCCCTGGTCCGGCGAGCGCGCTGCGCGGGCGCCTTCCGCGTCCGTGGGGCCCGCGACCTCCGCGCTGACGGCGGCGGCGCCCGCGTGCTTCGAGGCTCCCCTTGACACCACCGCGGTCCCGGGGCTCGTCTCGGAAGCGTCCGAGCAGCCGGCCGCGTCTCGCTTTTTTCGCGAGCTCCGACGCGAGGGCGACGAGGTCCCGGGGCCGCTCCCGCCGCTCGGCGAGGGCGACGAGGTCAGCGTCGAGCGGTGCGCGATCATCGCGGCGGAGCTCGCGGAGCGGCCGGTCCCCCGGGCCGACGTGCTCCGCGCGCACGGCCTCTCCGATGAGCGCTGGGAGCAGGCCGAGGCGCGATGGCAAGAGGCGATGGCGGAGGAGGCCCGACGCCGCGAGCGACCGCTCCGCGATCGGTTCGATGCAGCCTATCTCGCCGCCTGGGAGGCCATCCGCGGCGTTGTGCATCCGACCGATTATGCGCGACTGCTCGTCGCGACCGAGCGCGACGGTGCGGCGGCGGCGCTCGATCCGCTCGCCATTCGACGCACGGTGTGGGCGCAGATGAAGCGGCTCTGGGCCAGGCGGCTCGCCGGCGATCCGCGCCTGAGAGCGCACGTCGAGGCCGAGATCGCGACGCTGCGCGGAGCGCCGCGGCAGCCCGCGGACAGCAACGCCCCCGCGGCGCAGGCCGGTTGATCCGTGCGATGCGATGTCAGGTGTGCGGATCACACGATGGCGACGCGCCGTCGTGACATGCAATCATCGCTTTGCTTTCCAGGAATCGCCTCTATAGTCGACGTTCTTCCGGCGCCAGGAGCCAACGCGTACCGATAACGGGGAAATCCAACCATGCAAGATGCGTTCACCGTCAGCGCCAGCGCGCTCCCTGCCGCCACGCGGGTCATTGGCTTTCGAGGGACAGAGGGGCTGTCGAAGCCGTACGTCTTCGAGATTTATCTCGTGATGACGAACTACGTGGGCCAGGATCTCGACCTCGCCGACGCTGTGGGCACGAAGGCGACACTCCGCCTCTCCCCGTCGGACGGCGGGGCTCCCTTCCTCGTGAACGGCATCTTCGCGACGGTGGAGCTCATCCACGCGTTTGGCGAGCGCTCCGTCTTCCGCGCCGTGCTCGTGCCGCAGCTCTGGAAGCTCACCATCTCCCTGCATAGCCGGATCTTCACCGACCAGACGGTGCCCGAGATCATCAAGACGGTGCTCTCGGGCGCTGGGGTCTCGGAGTACGAGCTCAGGCTGATCGGCAGCTACAAGCCGCAGGAGCACGTGTGCCAGTACGGCGAGAGCGACTTCGACTTCATCTCGCGGTGGATGGAGCGCGAGGGGCTCTATTATTACTTCGAGCAAGGAGACGACGGGGAGACGCTCATCATCACCGACGACAAGGGCGTCCACGTCCCGCTCGGCCAGAAGGCGGTCCGGTATGTCCCGCAGTTCAGCGAGCACAGGGCCAAGGGAGAGGTGCTCTGGACCTTCACGTGCCGGCACACGTCGATGCCGTCCAGGGTCCGCATGAGCGACTATGATTACAACAATCCCGCGATCGAGATCTCCGGCAGGGCGCCCGTCGCGGCGAAGGGGCTCGGCGAGATCAGCGTCCACGGCGCGCGTTTCTTCACGCCGGCCGAGGGCAGCCGCCTCGCGGCCGTGAAGGCGCAGGAGCTGCTCGCGGGCCAGGTCGTCTACCACGGCGCCGGGGCGGCGTTCCACATGCGCCCCGGGTACACGTTCGAGCTCGAAGAGCATCCGAGGCCGGCGTTGAATACGGTTTATCTGGCCACCGAGGTCGAGCACTGGGGCAACCAGACGGGCTGGGCGCCGGAGCTGATGCAGATCATCGGGCTCACCTGGGACGATGTGTATCGGATGGAGGTCAAGGCCGTCTCCTCGACCGTCCAGTACCGGGCGCCGCAGCGGACGCCGTGGCCTCGTATCTACGGGACCGAGCACGCCGTCGTCGACGGCCCGGCGGACAGCGAGTACGCCCAGATCGACCAGCACGGTCGCTACGCGGTCAAGCTGAGCTTCGATGAGAGCGACCTCCGGGGCGGCAAGGCCTCGACCTGGGTGCGCATGCTCCAGCCGCACGGCGGCGGCACCGAGGGGTTCCATTTCCCCCTGCGCAAGGGCACCGAGGTGATGTGCACCTTCCTCGGCGGGGATCCGGACCGCCCCGTCATCGCCGGCGTCGCCCCCAACGCGCTCACGCCGAGCCCCGTCACCTCGGCCAACAGGACGAGGAACGTCATCCAGACCGGGGGCAGGAACCGCATCGAGCTCGAGGACCAGGCGGGCTCGCAGCGCATCACCGTCAGCACACCGACCGAGAACACGATCCTGCGCATGGGCGCGCCCAACGATCACCACAATTTCATCTCCAGGACGGACGGCACCGCCCTGATCAAGACGGGCAAGTCGCTCGAGATCCAGACGGGCACCTGGAGGAAAGATAACGTCGACGATCAAATGGAGATCGAGGTCGGCGGTTACCTGAAAGAGACCGTCACCGGCTCCGTCACGGAGATTTATAAGGACACGAAGAACGAGACCGTCACGAAGGCCGTCACGGAGATTTATAAGGACACGAAGAACGAGACGGTCACCAAGCCCGTCACGGAAACATACCTGGACACCCAGACCACCACGGTCACCAACCTGCGCAAATCCGAGCACGGCGCCGAGGAGACGACCGTCCACGGGAAGGTCACGGAGCGGTACGAGGGCCATCACGAGACGAAGGTGACGACGGGCGGCCGGTACGAGGAGACCACCGGCCTTCAGCACGAGAAGTTCAACGATGGCTGGAAGGTCGAGATCCCGGGCGGCAACGTCGAGCACATCGCGGGGGGGAACTACGTTATCCAGGCAGAGCACTTCAGAGCGAAGGCCAAATCCGACTACCGCGAGATTCAGGGCGTCAGAATTCAAAACACCTTCGGCGGCCTGATCAACCTCACCTACGGCTTCGGCACTCTGAACGTCGTCGCCCCTCAAAGGACGGAGTTGGTCGTGGGATTGAAGCTGGATGTCATCGCCGGGATGAAGGCGGAGATCATCTGGGGCTGGAACTACAAGAATTCAAAAGGCAAGACTGACGTTACTTTGCTCGACATGAAGAACTCGGCCGTCAAGATCGGCACCTCAGGGGTAACGCTCAGCAGGACTGCCGCCGCCAAGGTGACCTCGACGGGGGCTCACGTCTGGCAATCCTTTCTTCACATGTTCCACTAGCGCGGCGCCGAGCAGAAGACCCCGGGAGCCTGCAGCGAACCTCATGAAGACCATCAAGCCGAACCGGCTGGGGCTGCTCACCAAGGTGTTCGAGAACGACGGCGAGCCGTACCTCGTCGTCACGCTCCTCGTCTTCTTCCCGTTCGAGGCGCCGAGGCACCTGCTCTACGAGCAGAGCCTCTGGAGGTTCGCCGGCACGGAGCTCGGGAGCGACGCCATCCTCGACGAGTGCATGCCGAAGCTCCGGGGAGAGCTGCTCGTGAACGGCCGCTGCTTCACCGCGGGCGCGGTGCCGCGCACCGCGTGCTCGGTGCGGGTCCAGCTCGGGGCGATCGACAAGACTCTTTATGTCGTCGGAGACCGCCGCTTCGAGCTCCTGGGGATGACCGATCCGGAGCCGTTCGCCGAGATGCCGATCACATGGCAGAACGCCTTCGGCGGCGAGGGCTACGCGCCGAACCCGATCGGCAAAGGCTTCGCGCCGGTGCGCGGCGAGAGCGGCTCTGTCCATCCGTTGCCCAACATCGAGGATCCGCGCCGCCTCGTCCGGTCGCCCGGCGACCGGCCTCCGCCCGCCGGGTTCGGAGGTTACGATCCGACCTGGCCACAGCGCTTCTCCAAGGTCGGGACGTATGATGAAGCGTGGCTCAAGGAGCGCTTCCCCGAGCTCGCCAAGGACCTCGACTGGAGCTTCTTCAACACCGCGCCGCCGGACCAGCAGATCGAGGGGTATTTCCGGGGCGACGAGGCGTTCGTCATCGAGAACATGCACCCCGGGAAGCCCCGGATCGAAGGGGCGCTGCCGGGGGTGGCGACGCGGTGCTTCATCAACCAGAAGACCGGCGAGGGGGAGTCCTTCCGGGAGATCGCGACCCGCCTCGACACCGTCCGGCTCTTCCCCCACCACGAGCGCGGGATCCTCGTCTATCGCGGGGTGCTCAAGATCCGTGAAGACGATGCGGCCGACGTGCTCCACATCGTCGCGGGCTGCGAGGCGATGGGCGAGCCCAGGCCGGTCGAGCATTACCGAACCGTCATGACCCAGCGGCTGGACAAGGAGAAAGGGCACCTCTTCCTCCTGCGTGACGCGGATCTGATGCCGCCTCCGCAGCCGGGCGCGGGGCCGCTGCCGGACGATCCTCAAGCGGAGATGACCAGGCTGCTCCGATCGGAGGGGCTCTTGCAGAAGCGCGCCCGCGCGAAGGCGGAGCGGCAGCTCGAGGAGATCAAGGCGAAGATCCGGGCGCAGGGGCTCGATCCGGAGCCGTTCGTCGCCCCGCTGCCGCCGGACGAGGACGTGACCGAGCCCAGCCTGGACGAGCTGCCGGCGTACGTCGAGCGGGCGATGACCGAGGCCGAGAAGGTCAAGGCGGACGCGGAGGCGCGCCGCGCGGCCGAGGAGCAGAGGGCGCGCGCCGAGTGCGAGAAGCACGGATTCGATTACGACGCGATCATGGGCGAGCGGCAGAAGGAAGCCGGCGGCCCGCCCCGGTTCTCGGCCAAGAAGGAGCTCGAGCGGCTCGAGGACGTGGCCCAGATGGCGCGGAACGGCGGGGTCGAGTGGCCCGAGCTCGAGGCGCAGCTCGGTGATCCGGAGCTCGTGGCGCGCCTCTTCGCGGTCGAGGAGCAGATGCGCTCTGCCTACCGGAAGTTCGCACACCACTACCCGGCGGCCTCCCGGCTGGGCGGCGAGGAGGCCGCTCGCGTGCGGGAAGAGGTGACCGCCGGGCACCGGGCCGGGGAGAGCTTCGCGGGGCGCGATCTCACGGGCGCCGATCTCTCGCACCTCGACCTGTCGGGCATCGATCTCGAGGGCGCGCTGATCGAGGCCGCGGTCCTCACGGGCACCCGGCTGTGCGGCGCGAACCTCGCCGGCGCGGTCCTGGCAAAGGCCAATCTCCTCGGCGCAGATCTCACCGGGGCGAACCTTGCCGGCGCGAACTTCGGCGGAGCGAACCTTTGCGACGTGAAGATGGGCGGCGGGCTCGACCTCACCGGCGCCGTGCTGGCCAAGGCCAACCTGTCGGGCGCCGACCTGACCGGCGCGCGCCTGTCGGACGCCGACCTGTCCGAGGCGACCTTCGACGGGGCCGACTTCAGCCGCGTGACCGCGCGCAACCTCGTCCTTATCAACGCCGACCTCTCCGGTGCCCAGCTCTCCGGCGCAGACCTCGAGCAGTGCACCTTCATCGAGGCCAACGTGCAGGGCGTCGACTTTCGCGGCGCGAACCTCCGCGCGTCGGTGTTCATCACCGGCAAGGGCGACGGCGCCGTCTTCCGCGGCGCCAAGCTCGACAACATCCGCATCATCGCAAGCTCGTCGTTCGCCGGCGCCGACTTCCGCGGCGCTTCGCTCGAGCAGGCCAACCTTCGGGGCACCTGCCTCAGAGGGAGCGACTTCACCGAGGCCAACCTGCGGAGCTCCGATCTCAGCGAGTGCGACCTCACGGGCGCTCGCCTGGATCGCGCCGTCGCGGTGGGCGCCATGCTCACGCGGGCAGACCTCACAGGCGCCTCGCTGTCCGGCATCGATCTGATGGAGGCCGTGCTGCAGAAGGCGAAGGTCGACGACGCGAACTTCGAGAGGGCCAACCTGTTCCGCGTCGACGCCGCGAAGATGCGCGGAAACGCCGCGACGAGCCTGAAGGGGGCCAATGTAAAGTACGTGCGCTTCGTCGCGCCGCCGGAGAACCATGGACAGAAATGATCTGGTCGAGCTGGTCCAGGGCGGCGAGATCATCTCCGACGTCGACCTCTCGGGCGTCGACCTCTCGGGCGCCGACCTCTCCGGCGCGATATTCGACAAGGTGAGCTTCGCCGGCGCGGACCTCTCGGGCGCTCGGCTGAAGGAGTCGACCGCCACCGGCTGCAGCTTCAGCGGCGCGCGCCTGTCCGGCGCCAACCTGCACCTTGCGGCGATGGTGGACTGTGATCTCACGGGGGCGAAGCTGGACGGCGTCTCCCTGATCGCAGCGCAGCTCACCGGCGGCGATCTCTCCGGGATCGACCTGAGCGGAGCAGACCTGACCCTCGCGAGCGTGATCAACACGAGCCTCTCGGGCGCCCGGCTCGCGCGCACCAACCTGGACCGCGCCGCCATCCTGGACGTGCGGACCGAGCGGATCGACCTCTCGGGCGCCGTGCTGAAGCAGACGGCGCTCGTGCGCGCCGATCTCTCGACCGCGACCCTCGGCGGCGCCGTCTTCGAGCTCGTCGTGCTCGTGGAGGGGAAGCTCGCGGGCCAGGACCTGCGCGGGATGTCGTTCACGATGACGCAGTTCACGGGCGCCGATCTCAGCGGCTGCGACTTCTCCGGCGCGACGCTGACGCAGTGCGGTTTCAAGGACGCGAACCTCTCCGGTGCCAAGCTCGACGGCGCGCTCGCGGGCCGGGCGCTCTTCGTGAATGCCAACCTCACCCGCGCGAGCCTCGCCGGGGCCGTGCTCAAGGAGTCGGTCTTCGTGGGCGCTCGCCTCATCGAGGCCAACCTCGCCGGCGCCAACCTCGAGATGTGCATCCTGACGCGGGCCGCGTGCGCGGGCGCGCGCTGGAACGGCGCCAACCTGACGTACGCCGACCTCTCCCACGCCGACGTCTCGGCCGGCGACTTCTCGAGGGCGACCCTGTTTCGAGCGCGCCTCCATCGGATCAAGGACGAAGGGGCCGTGTGGTCCAACCGGGCAGCCGCCCTCGGCGACGACGCGGATCTCGCCGAGGCGGAGCAGTGGCAATCACGGGTTGTGAGCAGCAGCCGGGGGAGCTCGGAGCCTCTGGCCGCGGGTGTCGAGACGTCTACGCGTTGACGAGGGAATCATGCGCAGTCTGGCGAGAAAGCAAGAGACGAGGGCTCTGGTCACTCAGGAGTTCGGCACCGTGGTGCGCGCCGACGGCGCGGCGCTCGTCGTGGAGACCGACGCGGGCGAGCTCCGGGCGAAGCGCGCCAAGGGGTGCCTCCTCGAGCCCGAGGCAGGCGACCTCGTGCTCGTCGCCGTGGCGACCGACGGGCGTTGCTACGTGCTCTCCGTGCTGGAGCGGGAGGACGGCGCGCCCGGGAGCATCGTCGCGGACGGCGACCTGAACATCAAGCTGCCAGCCGGTCGCCTCAGCGTCGCCGCGCAGGACGGCATCGGCCTGGTCTCGGCCAAGGAGGTGGCGGTGGTCTCGGGGGGCCTCTCGGTGAACGCCGTCGACGGGAACATCGCGCTGCAGAGCCTCTCGTTCGTCGGGACGCTCCTTCGCGCGGAGATCGGCAAGGCCAAGGTCCTCGCCGGGAGCCTCGACTCCGTGCTGGAGCGGCTCTCGCAGCGGGTGAAGCGCTCCTACCGCACCGTCGAGGAGAGCGAGCAGCTCCGGGCCGAGCGGGTCGATTACGTCGCGAAGAAGACGATGAGCCTGCGCGGCGAGAACACGCTGGTGACCGCGCAGGAGCTCGTCAAGATCGACGGCGAGCAGATCCACCTGGGTTGAGGAGGCATCATGTTCGCGAACACGCAGATGGGCGGGATGAACCTGGGGTTTCCGGACGTGTGCCTCACCCCGCCGGTGCCTGCCCCGATCCCTTATCCGAACATGTCCTTTGGCCCGGTGAGCGCGCCGGCCGCGTACAACGTGCTGTTCATGTGCGCGCCCGCGCATAACCTGCTGACGACGCAGCTCATCTCCGTCGGCGATCAGCCCGGCGTCGCCCTGGGGGTCGCGTCCGGCTCGGTCATGGGGCCTTCCCGTCACATCACCGCCGCGTTCACATGCCTCGTCGGCGGCATGCCGGCCACCCGGCTGACCAGCATGAGCCTGCAGAACTCCACGAACTGCCCCGGAATGCGGATCGTGCCGAGTCAGGTCAAGGTGCTCATCCTGTCCCCCTGAGGGATCTCGGACGCCTGTCACGTAGACCTCCGGCGGGGGCTGGTCGACGAGCTCGTCGCTGTGCAGCACGTCGAGCACGGCTTGCCGCTCGGGGGCGCTGACCCGGCGTGGGCTCGGAGCGGGCCTGGGCAGCGCGGGCGGCTTCGCGGGCCGGGTCTGCCGGTAGAGGATTGCGCGGCTGATGCCGAGTGCCGTACACGCCTGCGCAGGGTCAACCGACAGCAGCCAGGCTCAAGCAGAGATCATGGGCGGCGGAAATCGTGGGTGAATGCGCTGAGGGGCGTTTGGTGCTAACGGCGAGATCGCGTCCGGAACCCGCGGATCGTGATGGCCGCCTCCACCGGTTGGTGCTGTCCGCCTCGGGCCGCGCAAACCTGGCGACCTCAGCGAGATTTCAGGCAAGGAACCGCTCGCTGCTCGAGCGGAGCCGAATGCGACAACTACATTGGCGGAATCTTCAGGCTACCAGCCTTATTCTGCCCAGCACTGCCCACCGCACGCCGAGCGCCAAGCGTTGCAGGCCCATGTGGCATCATGTTGCTGATAGCCCCACCAGATTGTGACATAGCCGGCGATTTTGATGCCCGACCCCGAATTCCAGTCATCGTCACGAACATAGCACGTCCAACTGGCTTTTGCCGCTTGCTGCGCGGTTCCAACCGCCTCCGCCGCGTCGGGGTCGATCGCGTCCGCCGACTCGGGATCAGCCGCCGGCACGTCGGACTGGGTCTCCTGCCCTTCATCGCCTTCGAGGGAAGCGTCGCCAACGCAGCCACCGAGCAAGGCTGCGGCACCGAGGAACGTCAACGGGAGGACCCTCTTGCTGAACAAACTCATCTTTTTACTCTCCTGAGAATTTTACCTGGAGCGGGCCGTTCGCATCCCGCTCTTGCCGAGCTGGATGCTCCGGTGGCGGGCCGTCCTTCACTCAATCGTGTGCGGCCGTCACTTTTGCGAAAGAAGCCTCCTGTCCCGCTGGCCGACGGCCTCCCGGTCGATCTTGGTGACCCGATCGGGGCGAGGTGCCGATGCCGACCCATCATACCGCGGGCCCGGACATCGGCTGGCGCGGCGGCGGAGGGGGCCCGTTGGGCCACGCCGGAGCTGCCCTCGGTGGCAAAACAGCCGAAGGATACCGAAATCGCTATGATTTCTGGCGGGACGATTTCGCGGGGGCGAACCGTCGCGATCCGTCGCATCCCCGGAGATTCTGGGAGGGCGTGACGACGGATCGCAGCCCCTCGGAAGGCGTGGGCCCAACCCGGGCCCAATGAATAGGCGTTTGCGGGACTGCGCCCGAGCAGCAGCGGCGGCGAGGTCCCGGCGCAGTCCCGTAAACGTCGGGTTGGACCGGGCCGGTTCGCGGCCGGGCGAGGCGGTCGCGAGGCCTATGGAGATCCTGCCCGAGAAGGCCGCAGAAGGCGGGCGCGGCGGGGCTCGCACGCGTGGTGCATCCCGCCGCCACGACGTTGGGCGCAGACGCGCCGAGGCAGAGCACGGCGCCGACGGAGGCCCAGCAGCACGCAGGCCGCCGACGTGGACGGCGCAGAAGGCGGATCGATGCCTGACCGCCGCGCAACGGAGGTGGTGCTGTCGCGTCTGCCCAGGCCAGCGATGCTCATGACGTGTCCGGAGGAGCAGCGGAGGAGGCGATGACGCACGACGGCAGCGGGCGGCGAGCCATCGCAGCCTGACCGCAGCGAGGACAGATGGACAGGTCGACCCCCGTGAGCGCGGCGAGCAGCGTACACCAGTCGACCTTGACGACGTGGCGCGGAGAGGGCTCGTGAGAGCTGCCTTCCCGGTGCTCATCTCCCCCGACAGCGCGCTGCCCTGCGTCTCGCGCCGCCATGATCCTCGTGCGTGCCACCTCGAGCGTGGTGGTGGCGTGACACGCAGCCATCAAGCCGAAGTGTCGGATCTTCACGAAGCGATGAGGCAGCACGTGCATCAGGAAGCGACGCAGAAACTCCTCTGCGGAGAGCGTCACGGTCTTGTCTCCGCGGGTCCGGAAGCACACGCCGCGCTCATCCATCCACCGCAGCCGGTGATTGGACAGCCCGACACGGTGGGTATAGCGACCGAGGTAAGCAAAGACCTGCTCGGGCCCAGCGAAGGGCGGCTTGGCGTACACCACCCAGGGCTTGCGGTAGAGCGTCTTGAGCAGCGCAGCGAAGGCAGCGGGGTTGGCCAGCGCGGCGGCCCCGCCGGTCAGGTCGAGCTCTCCGGCGTCATAGGCCTGCCGAAGCGCGGCGAGCAACTTGCCGCGGAAGAGCTTGCCGAGGACCTGCACAGGGAAGAGGTAGCCGCTCCGCCCCTCGATCCAGCGCGAGCCGTCGAGCGAGAGCCCACCGCCCGTGACGATGCAGTGCAGGTGCGGATGGAAGCTGAGATTGCGGCTCCAGGTGTGCAGCACGGCGGTGACACCGATGTCGGCGCCGAGCCGCCTGGGATCGCGGCCGAGGGTGAGCAGGGTCTGCGAGCCGCACTGGAAGAGCAGATCGAAGACCGTCTGCGGGTTGACGAGCGCCAGCGGGCGCAGCTCGGCCGGGAGCGTGAAGACGACGTGGAAGTAGTGCGTCGGCAGGATGCGCTGCTGCCGCTCGGCGATCCACCTGGCCTGGCTGAGGCTCTGGCACTTGGGACAGTGGCGGTTGCGGCAGGAGTTGTACGAGGGCTGCTCGTGGCCGCAGCCCGTGCACACGTCGACATGGCCGCCCAGCACCGCGGTCCTGCACGCGGCGATGTCGCGCAGGACCTTGCGCTGGGCGGTGGAGACGGCGTGGGCGCGCAGGTAGGCCTCGCCGTGGGCGCGGACGATATCCGCGACCTCGAGACGAGGCCTACCCGTCGCCGCGGGCCGCGGCGCCAGGCGATGCGGGTGCACGCGACCTCAGCCGAGCTTCTTCTTGGCCTCCTGGGTGCCGAGCACCTCGACCGGGCTGCGGGTGCGACCGACGTGAGCCTGGCTGACGCGGACGTAGCGGACGGTGGTGCGGATGGAGCGATGGCCGAGCAGGGCCTGGATGACGCGGATGTCGGTGCCGAGCTCGAGCAGGTGGGTGGCGAAGCTGTGCCGCAGCACGTGCGGGGTGACGCGCTTGTGCAGCTTGCAGCGCCTCGCCGCCTCGCGCAGCGCGTTGCGCACCGCCTCGTGCGAGATGACCGAGCCCTGCTTGCGACCCGGGAACAGCTCCGGTCCAGCGGGTCTCTCCGCCCGCCAGTAGATGCGCAGCGCGGTCAGCACGGGGGCGCTGAGCATCACGTACCGATCACGCCCGAGCTTGCCATTGCGGACGTGGATGAGGTTGCGCTTGCTGTCGACGTCCTCGACCCGCAGCGAGCAGACCTCATCGATCCGCAGACCGGCGCCGTACGCCGTCAGGACGATCGTGCGCTGCTTGACCGAGCCGATCGCGTTGAGCAGCGCCTCGACCTCGGTGCCGCTGAGGACCGGCGGCAGCTTCTGGGGTACCTTCGGCCAGGGGATCGCGACGGCGACCTCCGGACGCCCGAGCGTGGTGGCGTAGAGGAACTTGATCGCCGCCACGTACTGGTGCTGCGTCGCCTCCGCGATCTTTCGCTGCTCGGCGAGGTAGAGCAAAAACGCGCGCACCTCGTCGAGACCCATCTGCTGCGGCGGCTTGCGGTGGTAGGCTACGAAGGCCCGTGCGCAGCGGAGGTAATTGTCGCATGTCGACGGCTTGTATCGCCGCAGCTTCAGGTCTTCGGCCATTCGATCGCGGAGCTGTCCCATCGCTGCCCTCCTGGTGAACGCGGCGCCCGGGCAGGGGCGTCGCGAACGGCAGGGTGGGCAGGGAATGAGGCGGCGGGCGGCGAGTCCTGCGCGGCGCCGGGCGCTTTTTTTCGCAGTGAATACCGGCAAAAGTCGCGCTGCGGCAGCAATGACCGCCGTGACAACCGCAGCGAAGACAAGGATCCGAGCCGCGGCAGGAAACCTCGGCTCGGTATCCGCAATGCTTAACGGAGCAGGGCCCGCAGCAGCTTCTTGAGCCTCACGCCGAGCTCCTGCACCTCGTCCGCATCGCGCTAGCTCGCGGCCCCGAGCGCCGCCACCAGGTCCATGGCTCCCAAGGTCTCGTGGAGGCTACGCGGGGCGCGAGGGCGGTGTCGTCTCGCGATCGCGGTCGTCGTCGCGGTCGACCTCAGCAGGGACAGGAGCTGCCGCGAAGCGGCTTGGTCCAATGGTCAAGCCCAGGGCCTGGGGCGCTCGCCGTGACCGATCCGTCGCCCCGGGCGGCCGTGGTCGCCTCGCTCGCCAGCACCCTGAACTGCGCCGTCGCCCTCGGGGACGAGGTGGCGGCCCGGGTCGTTCACGAGGCGATCGGTCGGCTGCTCGGGCTGCCGGTGGCACCGGAGGAGTGAGCAAGCTTGGGCCGAACGTTGACCCCGCGAAGCCCGGCCGGACCGTTACCCCCCGTCCGTTGGACAACGCGATCTCGATCGGCTCTGGCGCGATGGCCGATGCGTCCGTCACCACGTGGACCGGCAGAAAGCGCGGTGCTTCGGTCAACGACGAGGGCGAGGGCTGCGCGGGCCGGTCAGCGCGCAGCTTCCAACGCCACCAGTACAGTTGCTTCGGCTTGTACCCTTCGCGCCGCGCGAACTTCTCGGCGCTCAGCAGCCCACTGAGCTCCCATCGCTCCACCCGCTTGGCCCACTCCGCCTTCGTCGCCATCGCTTCCTCCTTCGTCGCGATGTGCACTGGTAACCGGCCCCGACGGGGGGGCACGATGGCGTTGGTCGGGCGGTTACGGCGCGCAGCAGCGATCCAGAATCTCGAGGCGGCCCAGCGACTGATCCAGGAGGCGGTGTAAATATTTGAAATTAGGCAAATTTTTATATGTTTGCCATTCTAGGAACAGTGCGGAATGACGATGGACCGAGGGGAGAAGGACGACGCTGTTAGCAGCGTCGCGCTGAACGAGTTGCGGTATCGGATAGCGGTTTGAGGATTCGCCGCCTCATGTGACGGGTTTTGCGAGCTTCTCGCGCACGATCTCGCAAGCTCGCCGCACCTCCGGGTATACGTCGGCCGAGGCAAGCTCCAGGCACTTCCGCAGCGGTTCGGACGTCGTGCCGTCCCTGATCGCGAGCAGCGCCCCAATCTTGGCGACCGCAGCACGGTAGTCGCCCTCGTAATCTATGCTCGGCACGAAGCCGGCGCTCGCGTCGGCGGGGTTCGTACGAAACACCGAACGGCAGAGAAGCTCCAACCGATGACGACGAAGAGGATTGAGCGCATTCGGGTAGTAAAATGCCACATCGAACAGAACGGACAGGGCGGACAGCTTCGATCGATTGGGGCCGGCCGTCGCCAGCGACACGAGGTGATCCAAAATATCTTCGGGCGGCTCCGGGATGCGATGCGCCGCGCTGTACATGAGCCACTCGAACACCAGCGGCGCGGTCATTTGCACCGTGACCTCATCCAGAGACATGAGCCCGATCCGGATCCCGTCGGCGACGGGCCGGGCCGGGTCGACGATGAGCCACGTCGGGTGCTCGCGCAGGGATAGGATCTTCATGTCGGCGAGCGCGCGATCCATCGAATCGAGGTGAGCCATACTCAAGGACAGCTCCGCGCGCGGCACGATGACGCTCGCCACGAATTGACCAGCAGCGGCAACCACGCTCAGTTCGCGATCGATGAAATATTCCTTGCGCGAAGCCAGCTTGTTCCTGGCATCGTCGAGCCATCGCAAGACGTGCTCGAGCAAGGCGAGTGCCTCGGAAGGCGACCAGTCGACAAGCCGTTGCCGGTTCTCCTCCGTCGTCGTTGGAAACGACGTTCCGTTCACCAGGGACCAGATGTGGCGTTGATCCCAGTGAGCTTGCGATTCCTCGACGACGCGGTCGGCGACGGTCTCGCTGACGAACAGGGGAGGCAATGGAGTGCGCAGTGCCCACGCAGTGAATTTCTCTCGCGCCTTCTCCGTCGGGTGGTACAGCCCGAAGTTCAGCAGAAAGCCCTGAACATCCGGGATGCCCTCCTGATCATGAGGGTTGTTCCAGACTGCGTCGGCATAGGCTTGGAGCGCCGTCTCATCGAGTCCACCCGCTGCACGCAAGGCTTCGAGCCTGCACACTGCGATGGCTCGGGGCAAGTCGTTCGCGCTGCCAGCGATGACGATGAGGGCGTGAACTCGCGACGCCAGCGTAGCCCGGTGTCCCACAAGCCGATCGCCGAGTGGAATGTCCAGATAATCCAAGCACGGCTCATGCCACATCTGATCCCAAACCTCTTGGGTGCCTCCGGTTCCGGGGATGGTCATCGCGACGACGGCAGGCAGCGTCTCGGCGAGCTCGTCGAGCGACATCGATAGGAAGAGCCGCTCGAACAGCTTGCCGAGGGGCGCGTGCATCGGCCAGTGTGAACGGATAACGTCGGCCTCGTGGAGCGACTCGGCCAGCGCGAGGCAGCGACGCCGCCGCGCTACATCGCTCCGGAGCGTGAGCCGCGAAAGGAGGTCAATCGCGCCGTCGGTGGCTCTCTTCAGGAACGAATCCATGAAGTCGAACTCGACCTCTCGTCCGTCGAGCAAGGATCGAAGAAAGCGCTCGCACCGATCCGAGAGGGCCTCGACGCTCTCCTGTCGGAGTTCGAGGACGACGTGCCGCGGAAACGCCTCGTCGAGTTTGCGCCCTGCGCGGATCAGCGACGCGAACGCCAAACCGGGCCGCTCCTTGGCGATGGCGCGCGCGGCCAGGCTCACGTGCTCGGCGTGGTTGTGCGGAAGCTGCGCGGCCGTCTCCAGCGCTCGGAGGTATTTGAACGGACGCAGGTGATCGTTGCCGAACGTGTGCGTCGCGCGCTCCGTATACTGGTTCGGGTCGAACTCCTTCGCGATGTAGCGCGGCGGCGGCGCGACCTTGGCGAGCTCCGCGCCGAGGATCTCGAGCTCCACGTGAGGATCGGCGCCCGATCGGCGAAGCTCGTCACGTCGCTGGTATCCGGTCCCTACAGACGAGAATCCGAACTCCAGCGACACGGACGAATTAATCACGAGATCGAGGGCGGACGCCTCCTCGCCGAGAGACCGCATCGACACAGCCTCTCGAGGCGCGTTTCTCCTGATCTCGTCGACGGCCCGGATCGAGAGCTCCGCCGCCTCGCGAAACTGCCCGATCTCGAACAGGAGCGAGGCGCGGACGACGTCGACGAATGGAGACCCCGACTGGCTCGGGACGTGGCCCAGCGCGCTCTCCATCTCGTCAAGTTCGAGCCGCATGAAATGGAACTTTGCTTGTTCGAGCCACCACTCCGTCGCGAGGACGGTGTTGTTCCGTGCCATCTTCGCGAGGATTTCCATCCGACGCCGGAAGGCGTCGTGGTCGTCCTCTTCGCGGGCTTCGCGAATCAGCCATCGTAGCAACGTGACGATCTCGGGCCTAGGCGCGACGGTCGCGGACGCGTTGACGAGCTGGTCCGCCCGAGTGACGACCTCTTCCGGAAACGGCCACTGGAGTACGTCGAGGCCCCATGAGACCGCATGGACCAGCTCGAGATCCGCGCTCGCGGTGACCTTGAGCGCTTCGAACCACTTGAGCACCTCGTAGCTGAAGATGTCGATCTCTGTCGTAATGAGCCAGCCCGGATATGTCCTCTGAAGCAGCGACGCTCTGCCGAGGATTCGCTGGACGTCATTCTTGTCATGTCCAGACGACCCCGGTAGCTCCTCGCCCGGCAACAGCGCGGGTAGACCGGGGCTCGGGCTCCACGCGCTCGGAGCCTGAGCCGCGGGCGTCGCCGGCTGTGCATCGGGGCGCATGCCGCGAGTCCGTCTGAGCGGGCGGGCGTTTGAGGGCACGCGCAGCATCTCCGCCATCGGGAGCGCGGGAAGGCGTCTCTGGAATCGAGGCCAGAGCATCGAATTGACAGGGGCGCCCTCCGCCAGTGATAGAATCAGCCACTCCATTGCGGCGGCGTGCCGCGCGTCGCCGTGGCCCCACTCCGAGATGGGGAACAAAGGCGCCAGATTGATCGGCTTGATGTTACGCGCTTCGTAATAGCTCCTACGAGCAATGTCCAGATCCAGGATCCCACAGAGATACAATGGAGGTGCGGCGCTGCCCAAATTGTCTCTCACCCATCCGGCCCAGGCTTCGAAGTTCGGGTCATCCC
This sequence comes from Sorangium sp. So ce302, assembly GCF_051530145.1. Lineage (GTDB taxonomy): Bacteria > Myxococcota_A > Polyangia > Polyangiales > Polyangiaceae > Sorangium > Sorangium cellulosum_B. The sequence goes on from NZ_CP150326.1 coordinate 4,875,807, forward strand.
CCGAGAAGCCGATCATGCATACCGCCGTTTCCATGATGGCTTGCTGGACGGTGTTCACGAAGGCCGGGAAGCGGCTTGGATACGTGCGAAAATCCTCCTTCGTAATCATGAGCGGCCGGTGCGAAGGGAAGCTGCCATGGAGCTTGACAATCCTGGGCTGCTTGGAACTCGCCAGATCCGACTCATTGACGAGGACCTCGTAACGACGCTCGATCACCTTCCGGCTGGCGCGCTCGAGCAGCGTATCGTAGTTGGTCGTGAACACGTCCGCCCACGGCAGAGCCATGAGCAACATGTGGAGTCGGCTCGGGGTGAATTCGTTGTCGCGGATCTGCCGCCTAAGAAAATCGTCGAGCGCGGTGCGCCCGTGCACGCGCTCAAAATATTCGGCGACGAGTAGCGCGTCGACCCCTCGACGCAACCCGTCGGAGCCCCACGTCTCCTTCGCCATATTCGCGCAAAGATCGCCCCACAGCGGCATGCGCGGCTGATCCGCGCGAAGCGGCGTGGCGTTGCGGCTCATCCCTGCTCCCACCATCACGGAGGCGCCGCCGCGAGAGGCATCCGACCAGAGCAGCGCTCGAAGCTGACGAAGGTGCGCGACGTCAGGAAAATCCTGGGCCATGGTTCGCGCAAAGTAACGTGATGCCGAGCGAGCGGTCAAGGGAGTGCATCATGAGGCGTGGTCGTCACGGCGCCCAGCATTCCCGCGGTCGGTGCGCGTCGCCGTGCCGGGTCTGCCCTCAGTGGTTCCAGCCTGATCCTCGAGTTGGCGATCGGCAGCACGTGTGTTCATCGCCGTCGTGCCAGGTGGCGAGGCGGAAGAAGACGCACGAGTTGTGGCCGGAGCGCAACCCGGACTACTTCGTAGCGCGGCGGCTGAAGCACCGGATGGCGATGGCGTGGCCGCCGCCTACGCCGCTGCGGGTGCCGCCGCCGCTCGACCGACTTCGCTGGGACATCGCGCAAGACGAGTTCGGGTTCCAAGACGCAGATTTCCTTGGGGTATTTGGCCGAGTTCTGGTGGGCGCCGCGCAAGACCAGAGGCATGCACAAGTCATGGATACTGCAGGAAAAACGGGCGGGACGATTCCGCGGGGGCGAACCGTCGCGATCCGTCACTTCCCGGGGATCTGGGGGGAGCGTGACGACGGATCGCACCCCCTCGGGAGGCATGGGCCCAACCCGGGCCCAATGAATAGGCGTTTGCGGGACTGCGCCCGAGCAGCAGCGGCGGCGAGGTCCCGGCGCAGTCCCGTAAACGTCGGGTTGGACCGGGCCGGTTCGCGGCCGGGCGAGGCGGTCGCGAGGCCTATGGAGATCCTGCCCGAGAAGGCCGCAGAAGGCGGGCGCGGCGGGGCTCGCACGCGTGGTGCATCCCGCCGCCACGACGTTGGGCGCAGACGCGCCGAGGCAGAGCACGGCGCCGACGGAGGCCCAGCAGCACGCAGGCCGCCGACGTGGACGGCGCAGAAGGCGGATCGATGCCTGACCGCCGCGCAACGGAGGTGGTGCTGTCGCGTCTGCCCAGGCCAGCGATGCTCATGACGTGTCCGGAGGAGCAGCGGAGGAGGCGATGACGCACGACGGCAGCGGGCGGCGAGCCATCGCAGCCTGACCGCAGCGAGGACAGATGGACAGGTCGACCCCCGTGAGCGCGGCGAGCAGCGTACACCAGTCGACCTTGACGACGTGGCGCGGAGAGGGCTCGTGAGAGCTGCCTTCCCGGTGCTCATCTCCCCCGACAGCGCGCTGCCCTGCGTCTCGCGCCGCCATGATCCTCGTGCGTGCCACCTCGAGCGTGGTGGTGGCGTGACACGCAGCCATCAAGCCGAAGTGTCGGATCTTCACGAAGCGATGAGGCAGCACGTGCATCAGGAAGCGACGCAGAAACTCCTCTGCGGAGAGCGTCACGGTCTTGTCTCCGCGGGTCCGGAAGCACACGCCGCGCTCATCCATCCACCGCAGCCGGTGATTGGACAGCCCGACACGGTGGGTATAGCGACCGAGGTAAGCAAAGACCTGCTCGGGCCCAGCGAAGGGCGGCTTGGCGTACACCACCCAGGGCTTGCGGTAGAGCGTCTTGAGCAGCGCAGCGAAGGCAGCGGGGTTGGCCAGCGCGGCGGCCCCGCCGGTCAGGTCGAGCTCTCCGGCGTCATAGGCCTGCCGAAGCGCGGCGAGCAACTTGCCGCGGAAGAGCTTGCCGAGGACCTGCACAGGGAAGAGGTAGCCGCTCCGCCCCTCGATCCAGCGCGAGCCGTCGAGCGAGAGCCCACCGCCCGTGACGATGCAGTGCAGGTGCGGATGGAAGCTGAGATTGCGGCTCCAGGTGTGCAGCACGGCGGTGACACCGATGTCGGCGCCGAGCCGCCTGGGATCGCGGCCGAGGGTGAGCAGGGTCTGCGAGCCGCACTGGAAGAGCAGATCGAAGACCGTCTGCGGGTTGACGAGCGCCAGCGGGCGCAGCTCGGCCGGGAGCGTGAAGACGACGTGGAAGTAGTGCGTCGGCAGGATGCGCTGCTGCCGCTCGGCGATCCACCTGGCCTGGCTGAGGCTCTGGCACTTGGGACAGTGGCGGTTGCGGCAGGAGTTGTACGAGGGCTGCTCGTGGCCGCAGCCCGTGCACACGTCGACATGGCCGCCCAGCACCGCGGTCCTGCACGCGGCGATGTCGCGCAGGACCTTGCGCTGGGCGGTGGAGACGGCGTGGGCGCGCAGGTAGGCCTCGCCGTGGGCGCGGACGATATCCGCGACCTCGAGACGAGGCCTACCCGTCGCCGCGGGCCGCGGCGCCAGGCGATGCGGGTGCACGCGACCTCAGCCGAGCTTCTTCTTGGCCTCCTGGGTGCCGAGCACCTCGACCGGGCTGCGGGTGCGACCGACGTGAGCCTGGCTGACGCGGACGTAGCGGACGGTGGTGCGGATGGAGCGATGGCCGAGCAGGGCCTGGATGACGCGGATGTCGGTGCCGAGCTCGAGCAGGTGGGTGGCGAAGCTGTGCCGCAGCACGTGCGGGGTGACGCGCTTGTGCAGCTTGCAGCGCCTCGCCGCCTCGCGCAGCGCGTTGCGCACCGCCTCGTGCGAGATGACCGAGCCCTGCTTGCGACCCGGGAACAGCTCCGGTCCAGCGGGTCTCTCCGCCCGCCAGTAGATGCGCAGCGCGGTCAGCACGGGGGCGCTGAGCATCACGTACCGATCACGCCCGAGCTTGCCATTGCGGACGTGGATGAGGTTGCGCTTGCTGTCGACGTCCTCGACCCGCAGCGAGCAGACCTCATCGATCCGCAGACCGGCGCCGTACGCCGTCAGGACGATCGTGCGCTGCTTGACCGAGCCGATCGCGTTGAGCAGCGCCTCGACCTCGGTGCCGCTGAGGACCGGCGGCAGCTTCTGGGGTACCTTCGGCCAGGGGATCGCGACGGCGACCTCCGGACGCCCGAGCGTGGTGGCGTAGAGGAACTTGATCGCCGCCACGTACTGGTGCTGCGTCGCCTCCGCGATCTTTCGCTGCTCGGCGAGGTAGAGCAAAAACGCGCGCACCTCGTCGAGACCCATCTGCTGCGGCGGCTTGCGGTGGTAGGCTACGAAGGCCCGTGCGCAGCGGAGGTAATTGTCGCATGTCGACGGCTTGTATCGCCGCAGCTTCAGGTCTTCGGCCATTCGATCGCGGAGCTGTCCCATCGCTGCCCTCCTGGTGAACGCGGCGCCCGGGCAGGGGCGTCGCGAACGGCAGGGTGGGCAGGGAATGAGGCGGCGGGCGGCGAGTCCTGCGCGGCGCCGGGCGCTTTTTTTCGCAGTGAATACCGGCAAAAGTCGCGCTGCGGCAGCAATGACCGCCGTGACAACCGCAGCGAAGACAAGGATCCGAGCCGCGGCAGGAAACCTCGGCTCGGTATCCGCAATGCTTAACGGAGCAGGGCCCGCAGCAGCTTCTTGAGCCTCACGCCGAGCTCCTGCACCTCGTCCGCATCGCGCTAGCTCGCGGCCCCGAGCGCCGCCACCAGGTCCATGGCTCCCAAGGTCTCGTGGAGGCTACGCGGGGCGCGAGGGCGGTGTCGTCTCGCGATCGCGGTCGTCGTCGCGGTCGACCTCAGCAGGGACAGGAGCTGCCGCGAAGCGGCTTGGTCCAATGAATAGGCGTTTGCGGGACTGCGCCCGAGCAGCAGCGGCGGCGAGGTCCCGGCGCAGTCCCGTAAACGTCGGGTTGGACCGGGCCGGTTCGCGGCCGGGCGAGGCGGTCGCGAGGCCTATGGAGATCCTGCCCGAGAAGGCCGCAGAAGGCGGGCGCGGCGGGGCTCGCACGCGTGGTGCATCCCGCCGCCACGACGTTGGGCGCAGACGCGCCGAGGCAGAGCACGGCGCCGACGGAGGCCCAGCAGCACGCAGGCCGCCGACGTGGACGGCGCAGAAGGCGGATCGATGCCTGACCGCCGCGCAACGGAGGTGGTGCTGTCGCTTCTGCCCAGGCCAGCGATGCTCATGACGTGTCCGGAGGAGCAGCGGAGGAGGCGATGACGCACGACGGCAGCGGGCGGCGAGCCATCGCAGCCTGACCGCAGCGAGGACAGATGGACAGGTCGACCCCCGTGAGCGCGGCGAGCAGCGTACACCAGTCGACCTTGACGACGTGGCGCGGAGAGGGCTCGTGAGAGCTGCCTTCCCGGTGCTCATCTCCCCCGACAGCGCGCTGCCCTGCGTCTCGCGCCGCCATGATCCTCGTGCGTGCCACCTCGAGCGTGGTGGTGGCGTGACACGCAGCCATCAAGCCGAAGTGTCGGATCTTCACGAAGCGATGAGGCAGCACGTGCATCAGGAAGCGACGCAGAAACTCCTCTGCGGAGAGCGTCACGGTCTTGTCTCCGCGGGTCCGGAAGCACACGCCGCGCTCATCCATCCACCGCAGCCGGTGATTGGACAGCCCGACACGGTGGGTATAGCGACCGAGGTAAGCAAAGACCTGCTCGGGCCCAGCGAAGGGCGGCTTGCGTACACCACCCAGGGCTTGCGGTAGAGCGTCTTGAGCAGCGCAGCGAAGGCAGCGGGGTTGGCCAGCGCGGCGGCCCCGCCGGTCAGGTCGAGCTCTCCGGCGTCATAGGCCTGCCGAAGCGCGGCGAGCAACTTGCCGCGGAAGAGCTTGCCGAGGACCTGCACAGGGAAGAGGTAGCCGCTCCGCCCCTCGATCCAGCGCGAGCCGTCGAGCGAGAGCCCACCGCCCGTGACGATGCAGTGCAGGTGCGGATGGAAGCTGAGATTGCGGCTCCAGGTGTGCAGCACGGCGGTGACACCGATGTCGGCGCCGAGCCGCCTGGGATCGCGGCCGAGGGTGAGCAGGGTCTGCGAGCCGCACTGGAAGAGCAGATCGAAGACCGTCTGCGGGTTGACGAGCGCCAGCGGGCGCAGCTCGGCCGGGAGCGTGAAGACGACGTGGAAGTAGTGCGTCGGCAGGATGCGCTGCTGCCGCTCGGCGATCCACCTGGCCTGGCTGAGGCTCTGGCACTTGGGACAGTGGCGGTTGCGGCAGGAGTTGTACGAGGGCTGCTCGTGGCCGCAGCCCGTGCACACGTCGACATGGCCGCCCAGCACCGCGGTCCTGCACGCGGCGATGTCGCGCAGGACCTTGCGCTGGGCGGTGGAGACGGCGTGGGCGCGCAGGTAGGCCTCGCCGTGGGCGCGGACGATATCCGCGACCTCGAGACGAGGCCTACCCGTCGCCGCGGGCCGCGGCGCCAGGCGATGCGGGTGCACGCGACCTCAGCCGAGCTTCTTCTTGGCCTCCTGGGTGCCGAGCACCTCGACCGGGCTGCGGGTGCGACCGACGTGAGCCTGGCTGACGCGGACGTAGCGGACGGTGGTGCGGATGGAGCGATGGCCGAGCAGGGCCTGGATGACGCGGATGTCGGTGCCGAGCTCGAGCAGGTGGGTGGCGAAGCTGTGCCGCAGCACGTGCGGGGTGACGCGCTTGTGCAGCTTGCAGCGCCTCGCCGCCTCGCGCAGCGCGTTGCGCACCGCCTCGTGCGAGATGACCGAGCCCTGCTTGCGACCCGGGAACAGCTCCGGTCCAGCGGGTCTCTCCGCCCGCCAGTAGATGCGCAGCGCGGTCAGCACGGGGGCGCTGAGCATCACGTACCGATCACGCCCGAGCTTGCCATTGCGGACGTGGATGAGGTTGCGCTTGCTGTCGACGTCCTCGACCCGCAGCGAGCAGACCTCATCGATCCGCAGACCGGCGCCGTACGCCGTCAGGACGATCGTGCGCTGCTTGACCGAGCCGATCGCGTTGAGCAGCGCCTCGACCTCGGTGCCGCTGAGGACCGGCGGCAGCTTCTGGGGTACCTTCGGCCAGGGGATCGCGACGGCGACCTCCGGACGCCCGAGCGTGGTGGCGTAGAGGAACTTGATCGCCGCCACGTACTGGTGCTGCGTCGCCTCCGCGATCTTTCGCTGCTCGGCGAGGTAGAGCAAAAACGCGCGCACCTCGTCGAGACCCATCTGCTGCGGCGGCTTGCGGTGGTAGGCTACGAAGGCCCGTGCGCAGCGGAGGTAATTGTCGCATGTCGACGGCTTGTATCGCCGCAGCTTCAGGTCTTCGGCCATTCGATCGCGGAGCTGTCCCATCGCTGCCCTCCTGGTGAACGCGGCGCCCGGGCAGGGGCGTCGCGAACGGCAGGGTGGGCAGGGAATGAGGCGGCGGGCGGCGAGTCCTGCGCGGCGCCGGGCGCTTTTTTTCGCAGTGAATACCGGCAAAAGTCGCGCTGCGGCAGCAATGACCGCCGTGACAACCGCAGCGAAGACAAGGATCCGAGCCGCGGCAGGAAACCTCGGCTCGGTATCCGCAATGCTTAACGGAGCAGGGCCCGCAGCAGCTTCTTGAGCCTCACGCCGAGCTCCTGCACCTCGTCCGCATCGCGCTAGCTCGCGGCCCCGAGCGCCGCCACCAGGTCCATGGCTCCCAAGGTCTCGTGGAGGCTACGCGGGGCGCGAGGGCGGTGTCGTCTCGCGATCGCGGTCGTCGTCGCGGTCGACCTCAGCAGGGACAGGAGCTGCCGCGAAGCGGCTTGGTCCAATGGTCAAGCCCTGAGTCCGGGGAGATCGCCCTGACCGACCAGTCGCCTCGCGCCGCCGTGGTCGCCTCGCTCGCCAGCACCCTGAGCCGCGCCGTCGCCCTCGGGGATGACGTGGCGGCCCGGGTCGTTCACGAGGCGCTCGGTCGGCTGATCGGGCTGCCTGTGGGCCCGGAGGGGTGAGCACGCTTGGGCCGAACGTCGAGCCCACCGCTCGCGTGGTCTCGCTGCCGGAGCCTTGCCGCTCGCCAGCGCTCGCGGGCTCTGCTGAGATCGCTCCGCGCGCAATGGTTGCGTGCGGAAGCGCCCCGGAGGGATCCGGCGAAGTGCTGTCGGCAAGCAGCAGGCCTGTGCCGGGGAGGCAAGCACGAGGGCGTACGCGGCGATCAACCTCTCGCCGCGATGATGCCTGGCGACGCCGTCGCGGAGCTGCGGATGCCATAGCGAGCTGTGAGAAAACGAGCGGCGAAGGGGCTCCTGCACGTTGGCGCGGAGGCCGCCTCGCCCGGTCGCCTCGCAGGATCCGCCCGTGCCCGCGCCGAGTCGTGAGCCGACGCCGCCCCACAACCAGCATCGTTGACCTCGGCGAGAGCCGCAAGGGACCGTGCCCATGGTGGATGACTCGGTGGTTACGAAGGGCCGTCCCTACCGCAATCAAGCGGATTATGGCTCATCTGCGGCGCAACGCACGCCAAGGTTCAGACCCTCGACAACACCGACACTCGGCAGCGGCTCGCTGCCAGTCCGTGGATGGCGCCGGTCAGGCTGGCCGGGTGAGCGCTTCGAAACCTGCTCTGCGCCACCGGTAGCGTCCGGCGACGTCGCGCTGGGCGCGGGCGCCGCTCGTCGGCGTTGCCGCGGCGGCGCCGCATCTGCGCCATCGATCGCGGCGGGCACGCTCGACTTGCCGGGGCGCCGCCTTCGCACGCCAGCGTCGCCGGTGCGCTCCTCGGTCGTCGCTTTGGGGCCCCTCAGTCCGGCCTCGCCGCCGTTGCCGGCGCCCTTCCGTCGCTCTCGCATCGCACGGCAAGCCTGTGTCCCTGGCCAGCTCGACGTCAGGATGCGGTCTACCGAACGCATACCTTGATGCATTACGCGTAAAGACGAAAAAAAGGCAACCGCAAGCGCTTCCCATTGCCGAAGTCCAGTGTCACTGCGATCGTGCCTCTCCAAGCGTAACCTGTGTCACGAACGCGTATCTTGAACCGTTCGACACTACCAGCGCGGACAATCAGGGGCGGTTCGCAGACGGAACGATAGGTACCTGGACGGCCGTGGTTGATAGATATTTCGTAGGTGATCTGAGGAAACAGGAGACCACTTCCCGGAATTCCGTGTGGCTTCACTTCCCATTCAATAAAATTAACTGCGAATCCCAATAGTATGGCGTCGACCTCTCCCGAGTTTCTGACTATGATATCGAGCACCAGATCCGGAGATTCAACATTATCGCTTATTGAGAAATGCAGCACTTGCGGGTCTGCTTGAAGCCACTGACATGATGGGTCGATCATGAAGCGCACCAGCTCTATATTCTCAACGGCGAAAAATTGCTGCAGCTCCTCGTGCGTAGCGTAGAAGAACGTCTCCACTAGGTCTGGGTTCTTCTGCAGCAGCTCCCGAATGGCTGTAGCTCCCCATACCTCTAATCTCCACGTCTCTGGGACCTCTTTCGTCAGCCAGTCGATAAATGCGTCGGTAGGATCAACAGGGACACAGAGGATCCATCGATCGATCTTTGTGTGCTCTAGGTCGCGAATGGTGGCGATTGATTCGCGGATCAATTGTTTTGTTGGCGCGTCGAATCGATCCGTAAACTTGGTCTGCCATACTGCCTCACTGACCGGCACATTGTCGCGTATGCCCATCATCGCGACAATGGATCGCTTGCCATCCCACGATGCGAATGCGATGGGCATCGTGTCGGGAAATATCCTTCGTGCGAGCCGTGTGCATAAGTCTTGGAAGCGCTTTTCGTCTCCAAGTTGCATAAGATCTATTTGTATTACAGGGGAGATTCCTGGATGGTCCTCGGCTCTAAGGTCCCTTCTGGGTATCGGTGTTCGGCGCGGTGTGGTGTGTGCACTGATGGTTTTAGAGCGTTTGGATGGTAACTTTGGTACCTTGAGTCGCAGGACGTGATCCGCGTAGCTCTGTCCGTTGCGAATGTTGTTGATGTCGGGACGAAAATCATTCTGCTTCGACCAAAGGCGCGGCCATACCCGAAGCTTTAATTGGTTCCTGCTCACGACGACGGCGCCGAAGCTATAGCCATGCTCAGCAGAGATCCCGTTGGGTAGTTTCTCCCCATGGACGGCGCCTGCGGCAATCTCAACGAGGTCGGCTCCACCGGCGGTGTAGACACGCTGGTTGCTGGCCTCGTGCACGTGGCCCGAGAGATGAACGTGTGCGTGTGCTCCGATCCATCGAAGCGAGCTCTTTTCATCGGCTAGCCAACCTCCGCGTAGGGGATGATGGCTCATTACTATAGTTAATTCGTTCTCGTTTGGGCGTGGGATGAAGGCTTTGAGGATCTGACTGTTGCCGAGTTGAAGGACTCCGTGATCCTTGTCGTCGTTGCAGAGGATCGCGGTGTTGAGTCCAACGAGGCGGACCCGGACGCCCAGCCTGTCCGTTGGTAACATGTGGACCCAGAACAGATCCTGGCACGGTGAGGCAAGTTCGCTCGCAAAAGCGCGGTAATTGTTGAAGCGAAGCTCCAATTTATTGCGGTCGCTCGGTCGTTCCAGCGCGTCGTCCAGCTTTTCTCCACCGCGAAGTGAATTGAGCAGGCGCGTCGTGTCGGCGTCTGTCTCTATTCTCGTCCGCTGCACGTCGTGGTTGCCTGGAACCGTGAAGACCTTGTCCACGCCGAGTCCCGCGATCCGGGCGACGTCAGCAAGAAATAATCGAGCGGCGCCGTACTCACGTCGGAGTACGTCGCCGCTGAACGCTATGTCGCCGGTTACGAGGATCGCGTCGGGACGCGGCACCCTGCCGGGGCCAGCTAGCATACGTTCGATGTCACCTTTTAGCTGGCCAAGCACGAGGAGCTGGTCCGAGCGGTGATCCTCCGGGCCGTGGCCGACGTGGATGTCGGAGATGTGGATCCATGAGAAGATGGTCGTCATTGGCGCGCCCCAGTGTCTCTCGGTCAGACACGAAACGGAAGGGAGCCTGGCGGTCTTGATTCCGCGCCCTCGTGAGGGGAAAGGGCGTCACTGGCGCGGGGGTCAGCTACTTCAGCCACCGCAAATGTTGTGCCACACCGGGACGGTGCTGTTCAACGAGGGGGCATCGTGAGCTCGCGCACCCGCACCCGGCGCTCGCGGGCTAGCTGCTTCTCCTGGGAGATGGGTGGCAGCGGCCTCGGCCCAGGGGGGGCGAGGCGTGAGCACGGGCGTGAAGATTGAAGGAGATTCGATCAAGAAGATCGAGGGACGCACGGCGTCATGGAACAAGGCGCGGACGACGGCCTTCAGCCGCGCAGGGCAGCGTGATTGCCGCCCGCTATCCCGTCTGGGCGATCGTTCGTCCGAGCAACGGGCCGCCGGTGGGCGCCGCCGGTGGGCGCCGCCGGTGCGACGCGAGCGCGACGAGGCCACCGGCGCCTGGTGACGGGGTAGCCAACCGCGGCGATCGCGCGTCGTCGGTGGGCCGGCCAAGCGGCGGCTATCTGGCGCCGCCATGGCGGAAACCGACGCCGCCACCTGCCGCCCGCGCCAAGTGTTCGACTCCCTTCTCCTCCGCCGAGATCCGTGCGGCTTATTGCGCGGCCTTTGGATCCATCCACACCACCTCCCAGTGGTGCCCGTCGAGGTCCTCGAAGCTCCGGCTGTACATGAACCCGTGGTCCTGCGGCGGCTCCGCCTCCTTGCCGCCGCCGGCAAGCGCCTTCGCCACCATCGCGTCCAACTCGGCACGGCTCTCGCACGAGAATCCGAAGGCCCCCTCCACGTACGTCGCGGTGTCGCAGATCTCCTTCTTGGGGAACGTCTTGAAGAACGGCTCGACGAGCAGCATCGCGTAGGCGTGCTCGCCGATGAGCATGCACTCCCCCTCAAGAAACGTGATCCGTCGGGCCCCGAGATCGTCGGAGCGGCGCCAGCAGCTCGAGCATCGTCTTCACCTGCTGCGTCTGCGTACCCTCGATCCGATCGACGATCGACGCCGGCACGCGCCCGACGTCGACGCAGATGAGTCGCACGCAGATCGAGACGAACACCCCCGTGCGCAGGAACGGGCCCTGCCACCAGCCGAGCCATCGGCGCGTCGTGCGCGCCGGCACCCCCGTCCGCCGCCAGATCTTCGCAGCCGCGCGGAGGGCGAGCGCGACGATGCTCGCCAGGATCACCACCGCCCCCAAGTAGACCCGCCGCCCGAGGAACCGCATCGCAGCCCTCGCGCCCGCAGCACAAGCTGAACCGACGGGCGAACGCCTCGCCCGCCGGCGCGACCAGGCCCCCACGCGGCTTGCGGTCGTAGTCGCTCCGGTGCAGCGACCCGTCGCACTCGGGGCAGCCCTCGGCCGCGACCCGGCGCGTCACCGCCTCGTCCACCTCCACCAGCACCCTGAAGAACTCGCGCCCAAGATGGGGATCGTCCAGCATGGTCCACCTTCGGTCCTGACACCCGGAGGGGAGCCCCCTCGGACGAACTTCACCAAGTTCTCTGAGGGGGCTTCTTTGTGCGCCCCTCAAACAAGTCGATCACGATGGGCCCCAGCCCCCTCCATCTCCCTGATAGTGCTCATCCTGCAAGGGGCGCGGCCTCTGCCCGAGCTGCGGTGCGCGGCGGAGGTAGAGCTCAGGGGCGCACCTCGTGGATCGGGTACTGCGGACTCGTCGCGCAGCAGGGGACGGCGGTCGGATTTTGCTTCTGGATCAAAGGCGGAGCTTCCGGCCTCGGCTCTTGAGAGGGACGGGAAGAGTGCGCGTTGACCCCGCAGGGAAGCAGCTGCATGATGGCCGCCTATGGCCGAGGAGAACGCGTTCGTCGAACGCATTGACGTGCTCATCGTTACCGCTGTCAAGGACGAGTGGGACGCCGTGCTCGCGGTCGACACGGGGGCGGTGCAGGGCAGCACGTGGGAGAGGCGCGGACCTTTAAACAGGCCCGAGGTCCGTGCGCGCAGCTTCACCGTTGACGGAGGCGAGCTGCGGCTCGCCGTCGTTCAGGCGTACGGGATGGGCGGGGTTGGGGCCGTCAGCGCCGCATCGTGGTTGCTCGATGGTCTCAACGTGCGCTGCCTGGCGATGTGCGGCGTGTGCGCTGGCCGCCGAGGCTACGTCGAACTGGGGGACGTGATCATCGCCGACCGGATGTGGACCTACGACACCGGCAAGCTCAAGGTCGAGATTGTTGAAGGCCAGCGCGTGGAGCAGCAGAAAGGGGACATCGAGATGTACCGGCTCCACCCACCCGACTGGAAACACAAGGCCGAGCGTTTCGTCTATGACCCCGAAGCTTCCTGGCTCTCGCTGCGGCCTCGGAGCTACGAGGCGCAAGGAGACTGGGTGCTCGAGCGTCTCGTCGCGGGGGCGGACCCGATTTCCGATCCCGAGCGTGACGCGAAATGCGCCGATTTCGAAAGGGTGGTCGAGCAACTCTGGAAGAAGAGTTTGCTTAAAGACGGGACGTTGACGCTGACCGACGCGGGTGAGAAGCACGTTCGGAGAAAGCTTATCCTGGGTCGCGGCAAGCTGCCCGACTGCAGGCCCTTCAAAGTGCACGTCGGCCCCGTCGCTTCCGGGAGCGAGGTCGTCGAGGATCCAGACATCTTTGAACGGCTGTCCACCCCAATGCGCAAGGTGCTAGGCCTGGAGATGGAAATTGCGGCCATCGGCACACTCGGCTACGAGCGGCAGCTCGAGGGCGTGGTGGCGATGAAGGGCGTGATGGACCACGCCGATTCCGACAAGAGCGACAACATGAAGGCCTTCGCCGCACGGGCTTCGGCCGAGTGTCTGATCGCGTTCCTGCGCGCGAACCTCCCGCCGAGGGGGGCAAATGCTGCACTCGACCGCCTGTTGATTCCCGGCACGTCGGAGCCACCCGCAGAACCGAGCCCTGCTGCGCTGTTGAGCGCTCGCCATCAGATCGTGCCCTTCTTTGGCCGCGCCGCGCTGCTTGAAGAGATCCGCGCCTGGTGTGTTACCGAGCCGACTGGCTTATGGCACCGCGCCCCGCCTCGATGATGGCCATCTCGCGGCCGTTCGGCAGGGCTCCGTCCGGCGACGGCCATTGCGGGTGTTGCCCCGACGTCGCACGGCGCGATGGGCATCCTGCCGGCCACCGTCCGTCGCGGCGAGGCGATGGCCATCGTGGACCTGACACGACTCGGCCCGCGAGGCCGACGAGCTTCGCGGGCTGAGCGCCGCCGTTTAGCCGAGCGACGAGGAGAGCGTGAGCGTCTCCGCGACGCGGGCCACCGCGTCGCGGTCGACCAGCTTGCGCTTCCGGCGGGCCGATTCGCGCATCGCCGCCGCGGCGAGGCGGTCAATCTCGCGCAGCGAGCCCGACGCGAGCTCATGCAGGGCGGCGAGCGACTCGCGCGAGAAGAGCTCGTGGTCCGCGCCGGCACCCTTCAGGCGGAAGGCCACGTACTCCACCGTGTCCTCCACCGTGGCTGGCTCGATCATAAAGCGGTGGTGGATGCGCGTGAGCAGCGAGCGGTGGGAGCGTAACGCCATGCGGCCCTCGAGCTCCGGCAGGCCAACAAGGAGGATCGACAGAAGAGCACGGCTGTCCCACTCGTGGTTCAACAGGATATGCAAATGCGCCATCATGTCCGGGTGCAGCAGATGGGCCTCGTCGAGCAGAAACACCGGATGCACCTGGTCTCTGCGCAACTCGTGGACGTGCCGCTCGACCGCGAGGAACAGGCTCGCGGCGCTCGAGGTCGGCTGCAGGCCGAGCGCATGGCAGAGGTAGCGGTAGAAGTCGCGCCGGCCGAGCGTCGCATTGTGGCAGTAGGTCAGGCGAAATCCAGCCTGTGGTAGCCGGTGCCGCAAGGCCCGAAGCACACACGTTTTGCCGACGCCCGGCTCACCGACGAGGAGCACGCTGGCGCGCTCAAGAAGCGCGGCTTCGAGATCGTCGACGAGCACCTGCTTCGACGTGGGCAACCACAGCTCGGCATCGTCGAGCTCCTTGGAGAAGGGGGCCGTGCGAAGGCCGAAGAAGCCGAGCTCAGAAGATCGCATCGAGATCCTCCTCGGTATCGACGTCGTCCGCGCCGGGCGCCAGAGCCGCATCGCGCGCGCTCTTCACGAGCAGGGCGCCGGCCGGGTCGAAGGCGACCGGCTGCCCCGCGGGCGACTCGCCGCTCTTCGTGACACGGCGTGGTGGCCGCTTGACGTGCGCGTTGTGTACCGGGTCGACGAGGCGAAGCGGGATGCGCTGCCCCTCGATCTCGACAACCGGGGCGAGAGGCTCGTCGAGCAGGCAGTAGGCGACGATCACGACACGGCCGGCGAGGTAGCCGTGATCGAGCTCGTAGAGCCGCCCTCGGACCGAAACGGTCGTGTCTCGGCGCACGCGCCGGCGCTGCCGCAGCGTGAGCGCTTCGCGCAGGCGAGCCTCGGAAAGGGCGTCGACCTCGCGCTGCCCGGGCGCGTACACGAGCCCGGGCGCGCGCCCCATCAGTCCGGCGTGCGGGGACGGATGGTAGTGGACGTCGACAAAGGCCTGAATACGAGAGGAGATGTCCTCCAGCGACGTGATCGAGCCCAGGTGGTCGAGCACGTTCTCTCGAAGCGTTCGCCAGAATCTCTCCATCTTGCCGCGCGCCTGCGGGTCGTAGGGGCGCGCATGAAGCAGGGTGATCCCGAGGCGCGAGCAGAAGAGGCGCAAGGCGTCGCCACGGTAGGTCGCACCGTTGTCCAGATACAGCGCGCTTGGAACGCCCTGGAGTCGGAGGGCGCGGACGAGCAGCCGCAACATGGTGTCTTCCTTCTCGTCGCTCTCGACCGAGATGGCGACGATGAAACGTGAGGCATCGTCGAGCAGGGCGTGGATTCGCACGGGGACCCTGCGCCCGGCGAGATGGAGTGTCGGGCCGTGGCAGACGTCGCCGTGCCAGAGCGCGTCTGGGTGGTCGGCTTGCCACTTGAGCCGAGTCGTCGGCCCCTTGCCGTCACGCTGCGGGATCTTGTCGAGCCCCTCTTGGCGGAAGAGGCGACGCACGGTCGAGGCGCTGACCGTGGCGCACAGGCGTCCGTCGGCGCGCAGCGTGCGCAGGATGAGCGGCACCGAGGCCGCCGGGTGTTCCCGCCGGATGTCGCACAGCAGTTGCCGCAGCACGGCATCGAGCTCGCGGCCGCGCCCGCGGTCGCTACGGGCGCGAGGGCGGAGACCTTCGAGCCCTCGCCGGCGATAGGCATAGAGCCAGCGCTCGAGGGTCGGCACCGAGAAGGAGCGCGTGCATGCGCCGCCGGGCGGGCGCAGGCGCTGGATCGAGAGGTCGCGTAGGGCTTCAGCGAGGTCGCCGTGCTCGAGATCACGAGCGCAGATGTGCCCGATGACGCCATGGCGGAAAATGGCGATTTCCTCCGAGTGATCTTTGGATTTGAGGATGTCCACGAACGGTCCTTTCCACGGGTGCGTTTCGACGACCCGTGTGGACCCAGTGCCTCATCTTGCCGCCGCCGTGCCCGATCCTATGTGGTGGAGTCGCCGGAGCCCGCGTTTGCCGGCAGATGGGCATCATGCTGCGAGCGCGGCGCCGCGGAACGCCAGGTGAGGGGCGCGCTCGCCCGCGTCGCCCCGGGGCGACAGCGCGACGAGCTGCATCGCCGTGCGCTCGGCGATCTGCACGCGGGTGCTCTCCGCGCCGTGACGTCCGAGCCGCGGGAACAGCTGTCCGCGGCGACTGGCCTCAATCCATCGCGACGGCGCGAGCCACCGCTCGGCGGCCGCGACGCCCACGATCGCGCAGCTGCAGACCTCGGCGCGGACAGTCGGCGTGGTCGCGCCGTCGAGTCCGACGCGAGCGAGCACCCAGCCGATCGCCGACGCGGTGTAGCGACGCCGGGGCAGCAGCCCGCGGGGCACCACGACCACGATCGCGCCGCAGGCGCTGCATCGATAGCGCCGGGCGTGCACCGTGACCAGCTGCGGAGCGCCACCGGCCTGGAGCGGGCCGTAGACCTGACGCTCGCGCAGGCCGTGGCCGCGCATCCTCAGCGGGCCGTCGACGGGCCGGCCGGCCGCGTCGCAACAGGGACAGCGCGCCGGCCGCAGGTAGTGAACCGCTGGCACCGCCGTCATCCAGCGCTTGATATCGACATCGGCTTGAACGATCCTGCATGAGCTCCGCTCCTGCACGGTGTTCGGAGCACGACGAGGGGAAGACGGGTCGCCACAACACGCATCCCCTCGTCGCCTATTTTGTGGCCGGCTCCGCGCCGCTGCTCCGCTCCATCGGCCCCGGCCTTACGTCAGCGGCGGCGCTGACGTGGTGCAAAGTGGAGTGATAATTTGTGACACGGCTCCGGAATGCATGAGGATCGAAGCGGCGAGACCGCGAGGCGGAGGTTTTTGTGAGAATTTTTGGTGGGTACGGGGAATGCAGAACGGCGAGCACCGGTCGACGGCGGAGGCTCTGCATCCACCCCGGCTCCCTCTCCCTGATCCGCACCGACTCCCTGATGGACGGGCACAGGCCACTCAGGAGATAGCCATCACGAACAGGGATCAATATCGGGGCGAACTCCACTACTGGGAGGGCGCGGTAATACTGGTGCAGCGAGGCTTCGCCCGTGCGCGCGCGGCTCTTTTACGGCCCTGGTGGCATAGGGAAGACGAGGCTCTTCATCGAGGTGTGCGCGCAGATGCGTCGCGAAGGGTGGCGAACTGGCTTCGTGCCGGGGGGCGTCGACCCGCGGCAGATCGAAGCGCTGGTGGCCGCCGAGCGTCCCACGCTCGCGGTCATCGACTATGCGGAGAGCCGCCCCGACCTTCTCGACCTGCTGGCTCCCGTCGCCCGGCTGCGCTCCGAGAAGGGCAACGGTCGGCTGCGGCTCGTGCTCCTCGCCCGCAATGCCGACGACTGGTGGACGTTCCTGCAGAGCTCCGCGGCAGATGTGGGCATCCTGCTCGGTGATCACGCGCCACGAGAGCTGCCGCCGCTTGTGGGCGCGGGGCCCTCGCGCACTGAGATTTTCCACGAGGCAACCGTGCGCTTCGCGCAGCTCTTGGGAAAACCAGTTCCAGATGTGACGATGCCGCTAGATGACCCGCGCTACGACCGGGTGCTCTACGTCCACATGGCGGCCCTCGCGACTGTGGGGGGGCGGCCGTTTACGGCCGAGACGCTGATGGGCAGTACTCTCGACCACGAGCAGCGGTTCTGGCTCTCGCTTTTCCCGCATGACGATCTTTTAGACGCGCAACACTTCACCGAGCAGACTCGACGCGCCGTGGCCGCGCTCACGCTGTGCGGCAGGGCCGGCACCCGTAGCGAGGCGGTGGATCTCGTGGCACGGACGACTGAGGACAGCGACGATAGGCGCGTCGACCGGCGCATCCGGCTCCTGCGCCGGCTTTACCCCGGGCAACGCAACAGCATCGGCGGGAGCGGCTACCTCGGCGGGCTCGAGCCCGATCTGCTAGGCGAAGCCATGGTTCACAGGACGCTCACGCTGGAAGGCGGCGACGCGGGCGTATACCTCGATCGCGTACTTACGCGTGCTGGCGAGGACGCGCTTCGGACGGCGTTCGTCGTGCTCGGGCGGCTATCGGAGGATCACCCCGAGGATGCAGAGACGTGGATCGCTCAGGTGCTAGGCCGCGACGTGGCGAACCGAGCCATGGCGGCGTTCGCGACCGCGAAGGCGGTTGGGCAGCGCACGGCGCATGCCCGGCTCGGGACGGTTCTGGCAAGGGCGTTGGAGAGGGAGGGGACGGTTGACATCGCAGTAAAGATGGCCGCGGCCGGGGTGCCGGAACGCACGGTGTCACTGCGCGAGGTGGCGGTGTGGGTGGAGAAGAAGCGATTGGAGCACCTGCCAGAAGGGTCTGAGATAGAGGTGCTGGCCAAGCGAGCATGGTTGCTGAACAGCCTGGGCACTTGGGAGAGCGATCTGGGGCGACGGGAAGCAGCCCTCGTCTCGACCCAGGAGGCAGTGCGGCACTATCGTGGGCTCGCCGAGCAGCGTCCCGACGCATTCCTGCCCTACCTCGCCCTGAGCCTCAACAATCTGGGTAGCACGCTCAGCGAGTTGGGTCAGTGGGAAGCGGCGCTCATCTCGACGCAGGAGGCGGTGGGTTACTACCGCCAACTAGCCGAGCAGCGTTCCGACGCGTTTCTCCCCGACCTCGCCGCGAGCCTCAACAACTTGGGGGCGAGGCAGAGCTACCTGGGTCAGCGGGAAGCGGCGCTCATCTCGACGCAGGAGGCGGTGGACCATTACGGTCGGCTGGCCGAGCAGCGGCCCGACTCGTTCCTGCCCGACCTCGCCATGAGTCTCAATAACCTGGGCAAGATGCAGAGCCACCTGGGGCAGAGGGAAGCGGCGCTCACCTCGATGCAGGAGGCGGTGGACCATTACCGCCGGCTGGCCGAGCAGCGGCCCGACGCGTTCCTGCCCGATTTTGCGCTGAGCCTCAACAACTTGGGGGCGATGCAGAGCTCTCTGGGGCAGAGGGAAGCGGCGCTCGCCTCGACGCAGGACGCGGTGGATCACTACCGCCGACTGGCCGAGCAGCGGCCTGACGCGTTCTTACCTGATTTCGCGCTGACCTTAGATAGCTTGGGCAACCGCCAGAGCGAGCTGGGGCAGAGGGAAGCGGCACTCACCTCGACGCAGGAGGCGGTGGATCACTACCGCCGGCTGGCCGAGCAGCAGCCCGAAGCGTTCCTGCCCAGCCTCGCACTAAGCCTCAACAACCTGGGAAGTCGGCAGAGCGAGCTGGGGCAGAGGGAAGCGGCACTCACCTCGACGCAGGAGGCGGTGGGTCACTACCGCCGGCTGGCCGAGCAACTGCCCGAAGCGTTCCTGCCCAGGCTCGCGCTGAGCCTCACCAATCTGGGGAGCACGCAGGGCGATTTGGGGCAGAGGGAAGCGGCGCTTAGCTCGATGCAGGAGGCCGTGGATCTCTATAGCCGGCTGGCCGAGCAGCGTCCCGATGCCTTCCTGTCCGATGTCGCGCTGAGCCTAAACAATCTTGGCAAGACGCAGAGCGCGCTGGGGCAGAAAGAAGCGGCGCTCAGCTCGATGCAGGAGGCGGTGGGTCACTACCGCCGGCTGGCTGAGCAGCGGCCCGAAGCATTCCTGCCCAGTCTCGCCATGAGCCTCAACAACGTGGGCAGCACGCAGAGCGATTTGGGGCAGAGGGAAGCGGCGCTCGCCTCGATGCAGGAGGCGGTGGGTCTCTATAGCCGGCTGGCCGAGCAGCGTCCCGAAGTGTTCTTGCACAACCTCGCCGGCTGTCTCGGCAACCTGGGCAAGACGCAGAGCGATTTGGGGCAGAGGGAAGCGGCGCTCGCCTCGACGCAGGAGGCCGTGGGGCACTACCGCCGGCTGGCCGAGCAGCGCCCCAGCGCATTCCTGGCCGATTTGGCGCTGAGCCTCACCAACTTGGGTAGCACGCAGAGCGATTTGGGGCAGAGGGAAGCGGCGCTCAGCTCGATGCAGGAGGCGGTGGGTCTCTATAGCCGGCTGGCCGAGCAGCTGCCCGAAGCATTCCTGCCCAGTCTCGCCATGAGCCTCAATAACGTGGGCAACGCACAGAGCGAGTTGGGGCAGAGGGAAGCAGCGCTCGCCTCGACGCAGGAGGCTGTGGGGCACTACCGCCGGCTTGCCGAGCAGCTGCCCGAAGCATTTCTACCCAAGCTCGCTCTGAGCCTCAACAACTTAGGCAATCGGTACAGCGAGCTGGGGCAGCGAGAAGAGGCGTTTGCCTCTACTCAAGAGGCGGTGAATTCCGCCCGCCGGCTTGCCGAGCAGCGGCCCAACGCATATCTGCCCGACCTCGCCATGAGCCTTAACAACCTGGGCCTAAGGCAGAGCGAATTGGGACAGAGGGAAGAGGCGCTCGCCTCGACGCAGGAGGCGGTGGGTCTCTATAGCCGGCTGGCCGAGCAGCTGCCCGACGCGTTCCTGCCCCAACTTGCCGGCTGCCTTAACAACCTGGGCCTAAGGCAGAGCGAATTGGGGCAGAGGGAAGCGGCGCTCGCCTCGACGCAGGAGGCGGTGGATCACTGCCGCCGGCTTGCCGAGCAGCGTCCCGACGCGTTCCTGCCCAGCCTCGCCATGAGCCTCGAGAGTCTGAGCAAGACGCAGAGCGAGTTGGGGCAGCCGGAAGAGGCGCTCGCCTCGACGCAGGAGGCGGTGGGTCTCTATAGCCGGCTGGCCGAGCAGCTGCCCGACGCGTTCCTGCCCAAACTTGCCGGCTGCCTTAACAACCTGGGCCGAAGGCAAAGCGAGCTGGGCCAGCGGGAAGTGGCGTTCGCCTCGACGCAGGCGGCGGTTGGTCACTTCCGCCGGCTGGCCGAGCAGCGCCCCGAGGCGTTCCTACCCGACCTCGCGCTGAGCCTTAACAACCTGGGCCTAACGCAGAGTGAGCTGGGGCAGAGGGAAGCGGCGCTCGCCTCGACGCAGGAGGCGGTGGGTCACTACCGCCGGCTTGCCGACAAGCGGCCCGACGCGTTCCTGCCCAACCTCGCAATGGGCCTTAACAACGTGGGCCTGCAGCAGCGTGAGCTGGGGCAGAGGGAAGAGGCGCTCGCCTCGACGCAGGAGGCGGTGGGCCACTTCCGCCGGCTTGCCGAGAAGCGGCCCGACGCGTTCCCTTCCGACCTCGCGCAGAGCCTTAACAACCTGGGCCTAACGCAGAGTGAGCTGGGGCAGAGGGAAGAGGCGCTCGCCTCGACGCAGGAGGCGGTGGAAAAACTTTGGCCCTGTTTTCTTGCAGTGCCTCAGGCATTCACGCGCAAAGTTGCGGGAATGCTTTGCAACTTGCTCATCTATTTGGAAGCGCTCGGCCAGCTGCCCACTCCTGCGCTGCTCCAACGTGTGGAATTCTTCAACGCTAGAATTCGCTACTGACGCAAGGGGTCCTCCCGTCGCTCCGACGTAGGACCGGCGCCCGGACGAGGGATCCCGTCGCTGCGCTCCGGTGGCGCCCGGGGGTCCCGGAACGGGTGGCCGGGTGCCAGTGGAACGGGCGGCCGAGTCGACCGGAATACGCAGTCGATGGTTCGCTCGGCCTCGTGGCTCTCCAATTCGCTCCGGAAGTGAACAACTAGACATTTGATGATCATCGCGGCCCCACTCTCCGAGCGAAGTCCTCCATGTTTTCCCGAAGTCCGATGATGTCGCGTAGCGCGCCGATCGCCTTGGTGCGTCGCTTGTAAATCACAGAGAGAGGTAGCCCTGCGTCTTCAGCGATCTGGGCCATCGAGACTCCGTTCAGATCGTGTGCCACGAGAACAAATCGCAGCTTCGGATCGAGCTCGTTCACCGCGTCGATAGTTCCCGTCCTGATGCTGTCGGATTCCATCGGAGCAGCGGCATCCGGCGCTGGATCGGCCACATCGATCAAATCGACGAGCTCCTCCCTGCGGTGCTGCATACGCTGGTGATAGTGCGACGCAACGTGTACGGTGATCGCGTTCAACCAGCGTTCCGGCCTGCCGCGCTTCGGATCGAACCTGGGCCAGCTCTCCCAGGCATTGAGCCAGACTTGCCCTGCGACGTCGGTACGATGGCACAGTGGGACCCCCAGCCTCCCCAACCAGCGCAGCACGGCACGAACCTGTGCCGGGCAAAACAAGCGCGCGTGTGCGGCGGCGCGCTCGTCGTCATTCGACAGACGATCCATGGCGTTACCCTCCCCCGCGGGCAATCGCCCGTAAGCGGGTGATGCCGCGCGTCCGCCTCATGCGGCACCGGTTCGCGGTCTTCCCCGTCCGCTACCAAAGGAAGACGTCAGCCGTAGCTGCTCAGTTCCCGTAGCGGCGGCATGCTCGCCAGCAGGCTCCTGATGGTGTGTAGCTGCGAAGCGCGGCGGCGCTCATCCATGGCTCCCTACGCCCGGAAGTGTCGTGTTCAGCGGAGAGCGCTCTGCGTCCTCCCAGTCGGACGCGTTGGCGGAGCTCGTCCCCCCTTCGTCACGCTGTAGCGGGAAGCTCGTCAGCGTGGCGGCGCGCTGGGCGAGCTCCGCCCCCGCGGCGGTGCGGACAGGGAGCGGCGACCGAAGCCGCGGCAGCGGAGCCGGCGGGAGCTTCGCCCGCGGGCTCCTGGCCGCAAGCTCGGGAGACGGTACCACGGGCGGAGGAACGTCGAGCGCGCGGGGCGGTATCGTCGGCGGAGTCGGTGGCGCCGAGCTCGGCGCCGACGACGCCGCGGGAAGCGCCGAGCTCTCACGCTTGGTGCTGGGCGCACCGATCTGCATCACCACCGTCGTCTCCGCGTCCGTTCGGTGGTCGTCGTGCAGCCGCCACAGGCGCTCCCAGTACCGCGCAGGCGTGCCGGTGAAGGACTCCAGCTGCCGGGCAAGGCCGGGCGTCATCGGTAGGTCGCTCCCCAGCAACCGCTCCAGCTCCCTCGGTTCCAACCCCGTGCTCTCGGCCAGCTTTCTCCTCCACGAAGGCGTCGTCGCGCAGAACGACTCGAGGACCCTTCCTGGCCACGGGACGGGGCGCGTGCGGGCCTCCGTCAGCTCTGCGAGCGCCGCGTCGACGTGACAGTCCAGGAGGCGCCGGTATCGGTCTCGCTCGCCCGCTGCCTGCTCCTTCGCATCGGTGAGGGCTGCCTCCTCGTCATCATGCGCGTGCTCGCGCGCCTCGCGAAGCCCGCGCTCGCGTCCCAGCGCTTCGCGCGCGGTGACCGCGAAGCCGATCGCGACGCACGCGATCATCGCGAGCCCGAGCGGCGAGACGAGCCACATCGCACCCAGCATGTCTTCCATGATATTTCGCCTCCTGGACCTGAGCGTTGTTGTCCGACGCAAGGCGGATCTCGGCGTTGCGCTGCGCGAAAGCAGCACCGCTATCCCCGCCTGCCTAGCTGTTGATGGGTAGCCGGCGATTCAGCGAAGCTGCCTGAGCAGCGCTTCGCGCTCGGCGGCGAGCCGCCCTCGCGGGAACTGCCGCGCGTGGGCCTCGAGCAGCCGCCGAGCCTCGACGTCGGCCATGACGTCGTTGGCCTCGATGGCCCTCCGCGCCTGGTTGACCAGGCTCCTCTCGACCTCGCCGGCGGTCGGTCGAACGGCACTCGCCGGAGGCGCGGCCCGGTGACTTCTCGTCGTCGCGTTCGAGGGAGCGGGCGTGCCGGTCGCCATCGCTTCGCCGTGCGCGCTTCCATGTTCCGTGCGCGACGAGATCTCGTGCGCGGTCGCCGCGTCGGGCGCCGCTGTGTAGATGGCCTCGGAGATCCGCAGGAATCTAACCACGCAGATCCGCGGAAACGTGCCGCGCGCGTCCGCAGAAAAATGACCGCGGCGCCCGCGGAAATCTGACCCCGGGCGCCGCGGAAATCTGACCTGGCGTCGGCCGGGTCAGCGCTTCTTCGCTGCCGCGGGCGGCTCGGGGGCCTCCGGCCCCGGCTTGGGTCGCGCCTCGCTCATGGCCAGCGACTCCTTCTGCCGCCACGAGTCGGCGTCGATGTCGAGGATGTGGCAGTGCTGGACGAAGCGGTCGATCAGCGCCGAGACGCACGCTGCGCCCGGAAAGACCGTGCTCCACTGCTTGAACGGCAGATTCGTCGTCAGCACGAGCGAGCGGCTCTCGTGCCTGCGGCTGATGATGTTGTAGAGCAGGTCGGCAGACTGACGGCTGCACGGCAGATAGCCGATCTCGTCCAGAATGAGCAGCGACGGGGCCGTGTATTTCCGCAGCCGTCGTTCGAGGGCCGGCAGCGACTCCTGCTTGAGCAGATCGGCGAGGGCGGCCGACAGCGTCGTGAAGCGCACGGTATAGCCGCGCTGGAGCGCGAGCATGCCGAGGTTCTGGGCGAGCATCGTCTTGCCGACGCCGCTCGGACCCCGGAGCAGGATGTTGTGCCCCTTGGCGATGAAGTCGAGCGTCATGAGCTCCTCGACGAGCTCACGCTGGATCGTGCGCGGGTGGTTCCAGTCGAAGCGATCGAGGGGCTTGAAGGTGCCGATGGTCGCCGCCTTGGCGCGCGCGGCGAGATTGCGCTCGGCGCGCTCGCGGTGGGCGATGGCGGCGAGCTCCTCGAACGTCTGCACCGGCGACAGGCGCGCCGTGGTGGCATGCGCGATGAGCGCGAGCAGCGCCTCGCGCGACACGCGTACGCCGAGGGAGCGAACCAGCTCAGCGACGTCATCGTTGGGCATCGTAGGACTCCAGGTCGTGGGGGATCACGTCGCGATCGGGGACGTGGGCTCCGAGAGCGATGTCGACGGGGACAGGGCCGTTGGCGGCGCGGCGGCGCTCCTCGCAGAGCACGGCGAGGGCACCGGGATCGTGGGTGCCGCGGGCGATGGCCTCGCGCGCCGCAGCGCCGAGGATCTCGACGCCGTACAGGTCGAGAAGGCGCAGGGCCTTGGCCGTCATGAAGCCGACGTTGCGACCGGCCTCCACCCAGCGCTCTTGCAGGATCTCGAAGCCGGGGATCGCGGCGCCGAGCCGATCGCGCCCCTTGGCCTCGCGCGCGGCGCGCTTGTGGTCGAGCAGCTCGGCACGGTGCTCGGGCGCCTCGATGCTCTGGTGTCGTCCCCAGCAGCGCACGTGCCGCGCGACCTCCGTGCCGCCGTCCGAGAGCCGCACGGTCGTGTCATTGGCGACGAGCATCAGCGTCTTGCCGTGGTGGATCGACGGCGCCGAGTAGCGGTTTCCGTCGAAGTGCACGAAGGCGGTTTTGTCGACGGGCACGGGCTCGACGAGGTCCGTCTCCGGCAGCGGATCGGGCAGCGCGAGCAGCCGCGTCCTCTCCTCCGCGAGCACCTGGTCGACGCGCCGCTCAGGCCATCGCGGGTGCGGGCGCACGTTGGCGATCTCGTCGAGGAAGACGAGCAGCTCGGCGTTGCCACGCTCGAGGTCACGAATCGTGCGCGCGGCGAAGAAGCGGTCGCGCAGGAAGCGAATCGCTCGCTCGACCTTGCCCTTTTGCTGCGGTTTGCGCACGGCGCAGAGCCGCGGCGCGACGCAGAGCTGACCGGCGAGCGCGAGCAGGTCCGGGTGGAAGCGCACGGCGTCGCCGTGGCGCTCGAGGACAACGGTCTTGGGATTGTCGAAGAGCCATTGTCTCGTCGCGCCGCCGAAGTAGCAGCACGCGCGCACGAGCGAGCGGCGAAGCGAGCTTGCGGACAGGTCGAGCACGAGCTCACCCCAGATCGCGCGCGAGTACGACAGGACCATGACGAAGGCCCAGAGTTGGCGCGTGCCGCCCGCGACGCGCAGCTTGCCGACGTAAGCCCAGTCGACCTGGGCCTGCTCGGCGATGAGCGGCTCGACGCGGAGGAAGGCCTCGCTCTTCGGCGCCGGGCGCACGAGCCGAACATGCCGTCGCACCGTGCGCACACTGCCCTCGTAGCCGCGCTCCACCAGCATGTCGTACAGGCGCGTGGCGCGGAGCCGAGGATACTGTGTCAGCGTCTCGATGACGAAGGCCTCGTAGCCGCGCAGCGGCAAAGGCACCTCGCTCACCGCGGCATCCGCGTCGCGAACGACGGGCCGCGAGCGCGCCCCCTTGCCGAGGCCGAGCACGCGCTCGACGGCGTCGTGGTGCAGGCCGAGCTGCGTCGCGATGGTGCCGATCTTCCAGTGCTCGGCGAAGTGCAGGCGGCGGATCTCCGCCTCCTTGGCCTCGTCGATCGTCATCGACCGAGGCTCCTGCGAAGGCGATGCTCGCCGCGGAAGTTACCGAGTCCCGGCAGGCGTTGCCCGCGGCGGGGCGGGGCGTCCATGAACAGAGGCTCGACGACGTAGTGCAGCGTCGCGCGCGCGACGCCGAGGCCGTCGCACAAACCCAGCGCGAACAAGATGTCCTCGGACTCCGCAGAAACGACAGCACGGACCCTCTGGTCGTGCCAGAGCGCCATTGACTCGCACAGCATCGGCCCGGCGAACCGATGCGCCGGCGTGGCCACTGACCGCAGCCGGGCCTTCATCACCTCGTCGGGCCCCTGCGTCAGCAGCACCCGCGTCTCCTGCGGCGTCGCGGAGATCGTCATCACCAACTCGTCCATCCCTCGACTCCTGCGGGCCGGCGACGGCCACGTCGTCCTTCGACGTCGGCGCGCCGATCCGCGGGCATACGCTGGCGGATGCGGGCAAGTTGTCGGAACCGATATCCATCACGCGCCGGCCCCGTCGGGCGCGGTAGACACGCTGGCGATCACGGTGATCGAGGCGCCCCTCGTGGGAGCTCTGGTGCCGCAGCCGAGCCGCGCGCTGCGCCCGCTGGCGAGCCGTGTCGCGGCAGCCGCTGCCGCAGTAGAGCTGCCCTCGATCACACCGGCCGCAGACGAAGAAGATCACGGCGCAGAGCCCGCAGCGGGCGAGCCGGAAGCTGTCTTGCACGAGTCCCCGGACCAGGGCGCCGGGAAGTTGCCCTCGGCGGCTGGGTCGTGCGAGACAGGCCGAACATCGGTCTGTCGCCGATCCCCGGAAGGCCCTGGTCGCTACCCAGGGCCTTCTTCTTTCCAGCGCACCGCTTGGGCTCGATCTCTACCGCCGCGCCTCGCGCTGGCGAACTTCCCGGCCGCCCGCGCTCGCCCCAGGCGTCACGAGGTGAGGGGCAGAAATCTGCGGATCGGGGGGACCATCAACACCGCTGCGCCGAGCGCCCCATCTCCGCTGGCGGGCCCCGCGGCGCTCTGGGCGCCATCTCGCGCGGGGGGCGCCACGGCGTCCTGCTCCGCGGGCGCGGTGGCAGGGGCGCGGACCGCCGCCGCCCTGATCCACGATTCCAGGTCGGGCAATGGCGGCACGGCGGAGACGAGCGCGCCGGTCAGCAGGACGAGCGCGGCCTGAACGACGATCCTCAGGCCGAGCCGGCGCAGCGAGGCCACCCACGACGCGCGACGGCCGAAGCCCAGTGCAAGCGGCACGCAGATGCTCCCGTCCCTTCCCTGAGAGCGCTCCTGCGCCTGCCACCGTCCCCCCTGCACCTCGAGCTCCTTGTGCGCCCGCCGGTGTCGCGTCTTCACCGTGTCCAGCGGGAGCCCCTGCTCGGCGGCGATCTCGGCGAGCGGGATCTCCTCGAGGTCGTGCTTGATCACGAGATCCCGGTACTTGGGATCGAGTTGGTCGATCAGCTGCCGGGTGAGCTTTTCCCGCTGCCGTCTGCGGAGCAGCTCTTCCGGCGTGGGGAGCTCATCTCGGATCTCGCGCTCATCGAACGACGTGAGCACCTCGCCGCGGCAGCGCGCGTCCCGGACGTGATTGCGCGCCTGGTTGACGGCGATCGTGACGCGGTAGGGCCCCGGATCTCCGCCCGGCTCGATCCGGTGGTCGGCGTCGAGCCCCCGCAGCAGCGCTTCCTGGGCGATATCCTCGGCGTTTCGCGCCGGTACACCGTGGCGCCTGGCCAGGCGCCGGAAGAGCTCGAAGCCGGGGGAGACGGTCGCTGGCTTGGCCACGGTAAGCAGCACACGCGAGGCGGCCCAAAAGGTTCAGAGAAATGAGTCGAGGAGCAACTTCGGTCGGACAATGTGCCGCCATGTAGTTTCTTGGACTACGCTTGGCCATGTCTGACGGATGGTTGAACGCATTCCCTCATCCGACCGCCAATTCCCACCGAAGCCGCCGAGACGTGGCGGTTTCTGCCGGTTGACGCCTAGCAGCCGGCGTCGGTACCGTCGCGGCATGCGTTGCATTGCGCATTCGCTCTCGATTTTTCTTGCGCTCGGGGCCGCAACAGGCTTCCCGAACTCGGCCAGCGCGGACGATATCCATCCGAAGGCGGGACCGAGCGACCGATCGACGGTGAAGGAGCATGTTCGCCGTGGTCAGAAAGCGCGCAAGGCCGGGCTGTGGACCGAGGCAACCGCTGAATACAAGGCAGCTTTGGAGGCCGCGGACGCGGCGACCAGCACCGAGGTGGAGCGCGCGGAGCTCGCCGGCGAGCTCGGCCTTTGCGAGCTCGCGCTGCACAAGTACCGCGACGCGGCCGAGCACCTGGCCAGGAGCCTAGAACAGCGCGAAGCGTTGCCGGAAGCGCTCCAGCAGCGATTCGAGGCAGGGCAGCGCAAGGCAGCGCCGCACGTTGCGCGGCTCGTGCTCGGCGTCGATCCGCCCGACGCCGAGGTGCTCGTCGACGGCAAGCGCATCGGCCGGACCGCGCGGACCTACACGCTGTTCTTCGAGCCGGGCCAACACATGGTGCGGGGCCGTGCACCGGGCTGCAAGGACGCTCTTCATTACTTGCGCGCCGTGGCAGGCGCGGAGCACGAGTTCACGATGCCGTTGCTGTGTGCGGCGGCGAGCGGCACCAAGGAGGCGAGCGGCGCCAAGGGGACCGCGACCGCGACGCCGACTCCGGTGCGCGCTTTACCCGCTCCGCGCGCGCAGGCCCCCAGCCCGTGGGCCTCGTGGCCGGGCACGCTGCGTGTCGTGGGAATCTCGCTCGCGACGGGCACCGTATCGGCAGGCGCCATCCTCATGATCAGCGCCAGCAAGCTCGATCAGGACATGAGCGCGCGGCGTGACCAGCTCCAGAGCGACCCGAGATCGAGTTCGTCCATGTGCTGGCAAGCGCCGGAGCGCTCGCCGTGCGGCGAGCTGCGGCGCCTGCGCGACGCGCGCAACCTGTCCGACCGGGTGGGCATGGCCCTGGTCATCACGGGCGGTGTGATCGGCGCGGCTACCGCCGCGTCCTTCTTCACGGACTTCTCCTTCCTGGGCCGCACGTCAGCTCAGGATCGGGTCCAGATATCGCCCGTCGTGACCGGGCACGAGACGGGCGTGAGCATGCAGGGGGTGTGGTGACCATGCCGGATACCGAGGGGATGCGGCCACGGGAAGACCGAAGAGCGTTGGCCGCCGCGGTTGCTGTCGTGGTCTGTGCGTGGGGAGCGAGCAGCACGCTGCTAGCTTGCACTTCGTACCGCGACGATTGCTGGGAAGTGATGGAGTGCGCCCCTGCGCCTGAGCCGACTTTCTGTGACGGCGACCCAGTGACCGCAATGGCGCTCGACGAGTGCGGGGTGTTCGTCAGCCCGTTGTCGGGTGACGACAGGAGCCCTGGCACGAAGGACGCACCGGTGAAGACCCTGCAACACGCGATTGGGCTCGCCGCGCATGGGCGAAGCCACGACGAGGAGCCGACCCGGCGCGTGTACGCGTGCGGAGGGGAATTCGCGGAGACGATCACGCTGCCCTCGGGGGTCGACCTCTGGGGCGGGCGCCTGTGTGACGGCGGGGATTGGTCGTACGAGGGGTCATTCGGCGGGCCGGAGCACCCGACGATCATCGCTCCGCCGGGGGGGATCCCGCTGAGGGTGATCCCAGGCGAAAAAGAGGGCAAGACATCAACGGTCTTCGGCGCGAGCGTCAAGGCGGCCGGCGCCTCGGCACCCGACGGCAAGTCGTCGATCGCGGTGATCTTGAGCACGGGGGCCAGGGCGATCGTGCGGGAAAGCGTGATCGTCGCGGGCGACGGCAAGGACGGGGAGCCGGGGAAGGACGCGCCGAGCTTCCGCGCGAATGCCGGCATGGTGGGGAACGACGGCGCGAACGCCTGCACCACGGACTCCCCGACGGGCGCGCTGGCAGTCGTGACCGTGTGCGACGATGGCGTCGAGTCCACCGGAGGCTACGGGGGCGACGGTGGGCTCGAGTCGGGGGGCGATGGCGCTCCGGGGCAGCCGCGGCCCGCGGAGAATCCAGAAGGCAACGGCCTTGGAGGCACTGGCGCGGCTAGCGCGCGTTGCAGTGATGGCGCAAACGGGATGGACGGCCTTGACGCCGGTCGCGCGGGCGGTGCTGTTGGCGCAGGCTACCTCACCGAAGACGGCTGGATGGGAATCCGCGGTGATGATGGAAAGAGGGGCGGCGTCGGTCAAGGAGGGGGCGGCGGTGGCGGCAGCAAATCGCGGGGAGCGATGGGGGCGTGCCCAGCTGGCCGCCCGCAGGCCGGCGCAGGTGGCGGCTCAGGTGGCAGCGGCGGCTGCGGTGGCCTTGGGGGCAAAGGCGGTGGCTATGGCGGGTCGAGCATCGGCGTCGTTGCCCTGCCGGGGAGCGCGGTGACGCTCGAGGCGACTCGGGTGACTACGGGCAACGGTGGCAACGGCGGGGTCGGCGGCACAGGCCAACCGGGCGGAGGGGGCGCCGTCGGCCGCTATGGTGGAACGCCTCCTCCCGGTGTTAGTGAGATGTGGCCCGCGTGCAAGGGGGGCACCGGAGGCGACGGCGGCCATGGGGGCGACGCCGGCGGCGGCCTCGGGGGGTCGTCCTACGGCGTCGCTGCTCATAGCGCCTACGTGGGCATCGGGCCGGACGCCACTATACAGCTTGGAAGACCTGGCGATGGCGGTCTCGCAGGCAATGCAGCACCTGATGACGCGGTGGGGCAGGGGCAGGGGGGCGACTCCATGCCTTACCGTCAATTCGACGTGCCCACTCCCGCACCGCCCCGCTGATTGTCCCCCCTCGCTACAACACGACATCGAGGAAGAACGATGCGAACCACAAGAGCGCTCCACCTGTCCCCCGCGCTGCTGCTCGCCGTGGCCGGCTGCGGCACCGCGCCGGGCCCCAACGAGCCTGGCGGAGCGGCGTGCGACGGCACCTCGTCGTGTCAAGGCGAGCCGCCGCCGGAGTCCTTCTGTCTCGAGCGTCTCGCCGCCGATGTGTGGGAGGATGGATGCGGCGTGTTCGTGGGCGGCGTCTGGGGCAGCGGCGACGACGCGAACCCCGGCACGACAAGAGACAAGCCGGTGCGCACGCTGCAGCGCGGCGTGGAGCTCGCGCGTACCGGCCGAGGGCGCGTCTTCGCATGCGCCGACGGGTTCTTCGGGCCCCTGACGCTGCCTTCCGGCGTGGATCTCATCGGGGGGTTCGGCTGCGTGAGCTGGAAGCGCCAGGCCGACACACGCTCCGTGCTTCAGATTTCGGACAAGCCAGACATCGTCCTGACCGTTGTGCCGGCGAGCGACGGCGACACGGGCGCCGCGGACGGGGTATCGACGATCGTCGACATGATCTTGGATGGGTGGGGCCCGATCACGATGCTGGTTCGCTCCAACACGGCCGTGGAGCTCACCCGGAGCGAGCTCCGCACCGCCTACGGATGGGCAGGCCACGATGGCGAGAAATGGGGCGGGCTAAACCAGGCACCGCGCGGACCCGATGGCGTGTACGGCGGCGATGCGTGCTCGGCAGACACCGTCCCCGGCGGCCCGGCGGTGATGAATCCGTGCGATGGCGGAATCCCGAGCGCCGGTGGCAAGGGAGGCGACGGGCTCGCCGACGGCGCTGGAGATGGGGAGGACGGCGAGCCCGTATCCGAGCCGGACCCCGGCCACGATGGGCGGGGAGGACTTGGCAACCGGGCAGACGGTGGTTGCAGCGGCGGCTTCACCGGGAAAAACGGCATGTGGGGTACCGTCGGCGCCGCGGGTCAGGGCATCGGGCGTATCGCCGAGACAGGATGGGAGGCCGATTGGGCAGGCGACGGCGATAGGGGCATGCCGGGTCAAGGCGGTGGCGGGGGCGGCGGCCGTCGAGGCGGCCTCGCCGCGTGCGGCGTGGCCTCGAAGGGAGGCGCCGGCGGCGGCTCAGGAGGCGCCGGTGGCTGCGGTGGGCGAGGCGGTCGAGGGGGTGAGAACGGCCACCCGACGATCGGGATCGTCGCGCTCCACGCCAACCTGACGGTACGCGACACCGTGATCGAGACGCTCGCCGGGGGACCGGGTGGCGACGGCGGGCCACCCGAGCAAGGCGGCAAAGGCGGTCGAGGCGAACTGGGCGGCGCCGTGGGGGACGGCACCTGGTCCTGCAAGGGTGGCGACGGCGGCCGAGGGGGCGATGGCGGCTACGGCGGCCCCGGGCGCGGCGGCGACTCGATCGGCATCGCGTACCTCGACGAGGATCAGCTCACGCTCGAGGGGGTCACCTATACTCTCGGACCGCCGGGGAAGGGCGGCGTGAGCTGGGATTGGTCCGGCGACGAGATCACGGGGGAGGACGGCATCCAGGTCGAGACGCAGCGTTTCCCTGAATAGGATCACGACACTTCAGGCGAACCCTGTAGTGACAGGGCGCCGACGGTGGCACGTCCGGAGCTCCACGAGGGCGCCCGCGGGCCTGCTCTGCTGGTGGCGACGTGGACAGCCGCGCGGCGCCCCAGGAGCACGACTCCAGTCCACGGCGCCGAGACCTCGCTCGCGGAGCTCGCCGGCGAGGGCCACGAGCACGACCAGATAGATACACGGCGAGGGCCACGAGCTCAGCGGCGTCCGCCTCGACCCCCGCGGCCGGTCCGCAGGCCGTGGCGCCACGCACCCCCAAGCACACCTCTCCGGTTCCGCGACTGTCCGCGCATTGAGGACGGACAACCTGGCGCTCGGGGCGCGATCCACGGCCGAGCAATGTCCTAGCGCTTTGGTGGGGACGCTTGCTTCTGGAAAACGTGCGGGCGAGCGTGCGCAAGCGAGAAAAATCGCGGGGTGGAGGCAATGAGCATGGGCGAAAGATCCAGACCGAGGCGACGGAGGACGATCCTTGCGGTCGCTGTGGCCGCCCTGGCGCTTGGCGCGGCAGGGGCCGGGTGTTTGTGGAAGTTCGGGGACGACACGTTCGGGAGCTTCTGCGCGGCCTCGGTGGGCGGCGAGGAGCACTGCGTGGGCGAGAATCAGGGTCCGGGCGCCGCGTGGGCCCAGGCCGAGAAGGACGGCGCTCTGCCCATCGAGGTGTGGGCCACCTGGCCGAACAACAAGACGCCGGAGGAGATCGTCGCGAGCGAAACCTCGCTCGGCGTCTGGTTCGGCCACATCGACGAGGCGATCGCGTACGTGCGCGACGACGCGAGGAACGCCGAGTCCCTGCGGGCGACGCTCGCGGGCAAGCTCGCGTGGCTGCTCGACGAGGCGAGGGACCGCCAGAGGGTGCTGCTCGCGGAGGCGCCGGTCGACGCCCCGGGCAACTTCAAGAAAGCAATGATCGACAAGGCCAGCGCCGAGCGGGAGCCGCTCGCCGCCACGCTCGCGGCCGACCGGCAGGCGATGGCGGCCGTGCAGGCGGTCTTCGACCAGGCCCGGAGCGACGTCGCGCCGCTGCGATCGAAATACGCGGGCGTCGCAGCGCGCTTCGCCGCGTACCGCGCGACCGAGGCGGCGGAGACGGCGGCGTACGCGGCGCTCTCGGCGCAGGCGTCGCGGTCGGACATCGACGGCCTCGACGGCGTGGAGCAGGCGGTGCTCGCGACGGCGCGCGAGGCGAGCCGCTCGCCCGGCGAGCTCACCGCGGAGATCCTGAGGTGGTCGGCGACGCTCCAGGTCTTCGCGGCCTCCTTCGATGAGGCGATGGCGCCGCACAGGGAGCTGCTCGCGACGCACGGCGCGGTGCTGCCGGACATGACGTCGGGCGCGCTGCGCTCGCTGAACGCGATGCTGGGTTACGTGAAGGGTCGCGTCGCCCGGAGCGACGCGACCGCGGCGGCGCTGCTCGGCGGCATCGCGCTGCGCCGGCAGGCGCTCCGCGTGCTGCAGATGGACGAGGGGGCGCGCGAGGCCGTCGCAGGGGCGCGGACGCGCAAGGCGTCGGACGCCTTCGAACAGCGTGCGCGCGCGCAGGTCGCGGCGCTGTCGGCGGCGCCGCCGGTGAGCGAGAAGCTCGGGCTGCCGCTCTTGGCCGAGCGGTGCGGGGAGCTGACGGCACTGGTGCAGCTGCGACCGCTCTGCGAGGCGGCGGGGTCGTCCTGGCGCGAGGCCGGCTGCGCGGAGCTTCGAGGAAGGTTCGGCGCCGCGGAGGCCGAGCTCAGGACGGGGGTGCCGGAGAAGATCGCGGCGGGTCTCGCGGCGCTGCGGGAGAAGGGCATGGCCGCGGCGGAGCTCGACGCGGCTCAGGCGAGGCTCGACGCGGGGGACGTGAAGGGCGCCGCGATCGCGTATGACGCCGCCGTGCGCGGCGCGGAGGGGACATGAGAGGCTCCAAGGACGTTGCGCTGCGCGGCCGGAGCGCCGCGGTGTTCCAGAGGCTCGTCGCGCTGGTCACGGCGCTGGCGGTGCTGGCGCCGTCGTTCGCGTGGGCCGGTACGCCGTACAGGCTTGACTGGGAGCGCACGGAGCTCAGCTCCTCGTGCGAAGGGGCGTTCCTCGTCGGACACAACTTCTTCAGCGTAAACGACACGCCGCTGACCACGTACGAGGTCCCCGGCGCGCTGCTGGATCTCCCCGACGGAACGCAGACGAACAGGGCGGAGACGGAGTTCGACTCGGTGCTGCTCCAGATGGGAGCGAACGACTTCCACTTCCATGTCAAGAACTCCGCTGGCGAGGACTGGTGCACCGAGTCGCACGAGGTGGTGCACCTCGTCTCGGAGCCGCTCGGGCTGAACAAACCGCTCTTCGACGTCCAGCGCCGCGGGGAGAAGTTCTCCGGCAACACCGAGGTCGACCTGAGCCTCGCGGAGATCAACCCGGCGCTGGCGCGCGACATCGAGATCCTGCTGGCCGAGATCGCCAAGGAGCGCGAGGCGCTCGTGGCGAACGCACGGGCGGTGGGCCTGCTGGCGGAGAAGATGGACCTGCTCCAGCAGCTCGACACCGAGCTCAAGGACCTGGTCAGCCGGCCGCTGGATGAGATCTCGCGGACCGACCTCGAGGCGATCCTGGACCGGTACAAGGACGCGGTCGCGCCGGAGACGCGCGCAGCGATGGAGCAGCTCGTCGACGACCTGAAGCGGAGCGTCAGCGATCTCGAGGACGAGCTCGCGCGGCTGATGGACGAGTTCGGCGCGCAGGCGGACGAGGTGGCGGACCTGGCGACGGAAGACGCGCGCGCCGAAGGGTGGGATCCGGACGATCCGCAGGCGTACGCGCTAGGGGAGAGCGAGGTGCCGTGGGTCGAGGTGCCGGACATCGCGGAGGTGGAGGGGGCGTTCGACGAGGGGAGGGATCCCTACGCGGCATACGCGGACGCGGTGCTTGCGGCGCTGGAGGCGGACGTGAGCGGCCGGGTGGTGGTCTTTCGGGCAGACTTCGTGGCGAACGTGAGGGCGTGGCGAGCCAACAGCGCGGCGCTGGAGATCGCGTTGCGCGACCGGATGGGGGTGTCGCTGGCGGAGACCAACGCGTTCCTGAACGCGCAGAACCGGATCGCCGGGTTCGTGCGGCAGTTCATGGATGCGTCGGACTGGTTCGAGGATTCGCCGGTGCCGGCCGACCTGCGGGCGCAGGTGGACACGGTGCTCAAGCCGCGGTTCGATGCGCTCGCCGACCAGATGAAGGACAGCCTGAACCAGTGGACGGGGGACGGGCTCGACCTGGAGCAGACGCAGCTCTACCAGACGATCAGCGCGTTCGCGGGGGCGATGTCGACGGTCGGCGAGGGCTTCGAGGCGTACGCGGAGGTGATGCAGACGCTGGTGCACGCGACGACGCGCATCGGGGTCGGGTTCGTGCCGGTGGTCGGGCCGGCGCTGGACCTGTGCGAGGCGGTCACCGGGAAGGCGTGGTGCCTGCCGTCGGGGCAGGAGCTAAGCGATGAGGAGCGGATCTTTTCGGGCCTGGGCTTCGGGCTCGGGGCGGTCGGGCCGATGTGGCGTGCGGTCAAGACCAGCAGCGGCCTGCGACCGGCCGCGATCCGGGTGGCCGGGGAGATCGCCGAGATCGAGGAGTTTTTTGCCAAGATCGTGAAAACGAACCGCGTCCGGGGCTACAAGAACCTCCGCGGGGCGATCACCAAGCAGAAAAAAATAGACATTTTCGAGAAGAAAGCGGCCAAGTTCCTGGTGGACGACGGCAGGTCGCTCGTTGGGGTCGGCGACGATGGGGTGCGCAGGGTGCTCGACATTCCGAGGGAGTCACCGACGGGTACCATCGAGGGGAAGGCGCCCGACTTCCTGTCGGTGTCCAGCGGGCACAAGCTCATCCTGAGCGAGGCGAAGGGCGGCGGAACGATCGACGCCTTTGACGTGCGCGATCAGCTCTTGAATGCGATGAGGGCGCTGAAGGACAAGTGGGGGCTCGCTGGCGACGTGCAGCGGGTCGAGCTCATCATGGAGCAGGGGGCGAAGTTCGAGCCGAATAAGTTCATCGTCAAGGACGGCTACCTGTTCGATTCGGACGCTGGCAAGCTCCTTACCCTCGATGGCTTCAATAAGCCCATCATGGTGATCCGGCTATGAGCTCAGGACCTCGATTCTTCGCCTGGTGCGACGAGCCAGAACGGATCGATGCGCTCGCAGCGGCATTGTCTGCGCTGATGATTCCGGGGGATCTCATCAGCCTGGGTATGAGCGCGACCATAACGTGCAGAACACGCTCCGTCGAAGACGTCCTTGCCACGGTCCGCGCCCACTTCGGAGGACGGAACAGCGCTCACGTGTCGTCCGGCGTGATGCTCAACGATTCCGAGCGCGTCATGGTTTTCAGCGCCGCGTGCTACCCTGAAGAAAGCGAGTGTGATCATCCTTACGGCCCCCTCAAGGCGAAGGCGGGCGAACGGAAGTGGGATTTCTACCCGTACGAGATCCCCGTGGGCAGGGGCCCCCGCTCCGTGGAGGCCGAGGCGGCGGTCGCCTACCATATGGTCCAAGGCGACATCGAGGACCTCCTGCTCCGCCTCTGCGCGCCAGACGCGAGCGGGCGCGTGCCGACCGGCGCCTGTACGGGCGAGGAGGACTGGATCGCCCCGGTCGAGATGTGCGCGACCTACAGCGCGAACGCCGCGGAGCTCGCGCGCGACCTCGCCCTGTCGTGGGTCAGCCTCCACGACACGGAGAGCGTCTCGCGCATCGCAGGCACGTCGCTGGAGGCGCTCTGCGCGCGGGTGGAAGCCGCGCCGTGCGGCGCACGCGTGCCCATGAAAAGCACGACCGAGCTCACGGGCTCGCTCTCACGCGAGACCGTGCTCAAGGCGCTCGCGACGCCGCCGGCCACCCTGCTCGATGCGCTCGAGGCCGCGGCTGTGCCCGACGACGCGTGGCGCGCGGCCGAGCCCCAGGCGCGCGAGCTCCTGGAGCTACGCCGCCAGCTTGACGACGAAGCCGCGGGGGAGGTCCCCCCCGCCTTCTGGGTAGATATCACGACGCGCGAGCACACCCGCTTCCTGGAAGAGCACTCCCCCTTCCACGTCCGCCGCCTCCCGAGCGGCGGGGTGGTGCTGGCCACGCACCCGTACCGCACGCTCTGGCCGCTCTGGGCCGACGCGCTCTTCGTGCTCGGCCTCCTGTCCTGACGCAGGCTATCTCATGAGGATGATCAAGCGATGAGAGAAGGGCCGTTTTTCTTCGCCTGGTGTGACGAGGCACAGCGGGTCGATGCGTTCGGCGCGGCGCTGTCGGCCCTCATCAAGGAGCAACAATACTTTATCCGCGCGATCATGGACCGCGACACGGAATGCAACACGATCTCCGTGGACGAGGTGGTCGCGCTGCTCCGCGGGCACTTCGGGCGCACCGACGCCGAAGCCTACTTCGTCGCGTCGTTGAGCCAGGAACACTTCGTCCATTGCATCCTTCGCTGCTTCACCGACAGGAGCGAGCGTCTCAAGCCGATGGGCCCCATCCACATGCACGCCCGCCAGATCGAGGACTTTTCCCCCATGCACATGGACCTCGCCCTGGGGAGGGGCCCGCGCTCCGTGCAGGCCGAGGCCGTGCTCGCGTGGCACATGGCGCTGGAAGACATCGACGACGTCCTGCTCCGCCTCTGCGCGCCGGACGCGAGCGGGCGCGTCCCGACCGGTGGCTGCACGACGGCGCGGACCTGGCTCGCGCCGGTCGCCCTGTGCGCGACGTACAACGCGGACGCCCGCGACATCGCGCGCGATCTCGCCCTGTCGTGGCTGTGCCTCCATGACAAGGAGAGGGTGTCGCGCATCGCGGGCCTGCCGCTGGAAGCGCTCCGCGCGCG
This sequence comes from Sorangium sp. So ce302, assembly GCF_051530145.1. Classification (GTDB taxonomy): domain Bacteria; phylum Myxococcota_A; class Polyangia; order Polyangiales; family Polyangiaceae; genus Sorangium; species Sorangium cellulosum_B. The sequence goes on from NZ_CP150326.1 coordinate 4,913,858, forward strand.
GGTGGAAGCCGCGCCGCCTGGAGCGTGCGTCGCGCTGAGACATAGCAGCGGGCACTCGAGCTCGCTCTCCCGTGAAACCGTTCTCAAGGCGATGGCGACGCCGCCCTCCGCCTTGCTCGAGGCGCTCGAAGCAGCGGCGGAGAAGCCCGATGGCGCGTGGCGCGCCGCAGAGCCGCGCGCGCGCGAGATCTACGAGCGGACGCTCCCGTTCCGGGGGCGCGACGGACAGGGCACGGAGACAGGCGACGGCTCGCCGCTCTCGCAGGTCGAGATCACCCTCGACCACTTCGAGTTCCTGGTCGATCACGCCCGGTTCTACGTCCGGCGCCTGCCGAGCGGCGGCGTGGTGCTGGCGACCCACCCGTACCGCACGCTCTGGCCACTCTGGTCCGACGCCCTCTTCGCGCTCGGCCTGATGCCCTAACGATCCTGCTCAGCCGCCGCGGCGTGCCCGCCTCGCTCGAGCGCATCGACCTGGTCGTCGAGATCGCCGGCCGGCGCTTCAAGGAGCGATTCGCCTGCTCCCGCGAGCCGAACAGCGAGACGCCGTTCTCGTGGGACGGCAAGAACGCCTCCGGGCGCCCCCTCGAAGGCGCGCAGCCGATGACGGTGCGGGTCGGCTACGTCTACCGGGGTGTCTACATGGATCCCGCGGAGCGCAGGAAGGCGTTCGCGGCGTTCTCGAGCACCCCGATCGTCGGCACCAGGACACGAGGCGACGTCACGCTGTGGAAGGTCTGGCGCGGGGCGCTCGGTATGCTGAGCGCTCGTTCCCAGGGGTCTGGCGGCTGGATGCTGAGCGAGCACCACGCCTACGAGCCCATCGGGCGGGTGCTTCACGTCGACGACGGGCGGCGTCGCCGCGCCGGTGCGCTCGGCAACGTGTTGACCACCGTGGCGGGCCACGGTTGCGCAAACTGCGTGCTGAGGGATGGCGAGCGGGCAACGGCGGTGCCGCTCTATGCTCCCTCGAGCGTGGCCGCGGCGACGGACGGCAGCATTTACATCGCCGATACGTTCCACCACCGGGTGCACCGCGTGGGCACAGACGGCGTGATTGAGGCCCGTGGCCGGCACAGGCAATGAGGGGGATCGCGGCGACGGCGGGCCTGCGGTCGCCGCCAAGCTCGACGTGCCGCGCGGGCTCGCGCTCGGGCCTGATGGCCGCCTGCGCATTGCCGAGCAGGGCGGCAATCGCGTGCGGCGGGGTACACCCGACGGGACGATCGCGACCGTGGCCGGTATCGGCGCGGCCGGGTACAGCGGGGACGGCGGCCCCGCCACGCTGGCCACATCGACGAGTCCGTTCAGCATCGCGGTGGGGCTCGGCGGCAGCGTCTACATCGCCGATAGGGGCAATCACAGCGTCCGTCGTGTGGCGCCCGACGGGCATCATTGACACGGTGGCGTGGGGCTTCGGAGGCGACGGCGGACCGGCCGAACCCGCTCGCCCGGTGCGCGTGGGTCGCGTTCTGCGCGGTGTGCCTACCTTGGGGCCCCCCTCGGGGTCACCTCCGCGCGCGTCGCTGAGGGGGCGCGCAGAACTACCAAATCGAGCCCTTCATTTTCCCCGTTTTTCGGCCCCTCAGCGACGCTTCCAAAAACACCTAACCCCGCGACATCGCTTGATGTTCTTTCCGGGCGCGTACACCGGTAGTTCGCGTCGAACTACCGGGAGCGCAGAACTACCGTTTCGTGCCCCTTCCGGCGGCGTCGGTCACGGTTGCGAACGAACCCAACACGGATGGAGGTACATCATGACACGAGCGGCTCTCGCCCGTGTATCGGCACCCCTTGCGCTTCGTCAGGTGGAACACGGCACACGCGTGGTCGAGAGGACATTCCCGGACGTGCCGGCCCGAGGATCGTGCCCCCCGAGGGGGCTTGCCCATCCCGTCACAGCAACGGCGACGCTCGCGATCCCGCTGGACGGGCTCACGCTCACAGCGCCGCACCCGGAGATGCTCTCGCAGAAGAATGTCGAGTCGGTCACCGGGATCCCGGCACGAGTCTTCCTCGACACGATCCGCGGGCTGGGCTTCCCGCTGCCGGTCACGAGGCTTGGCAAGCTGCGCCTCGTCCAGCGCGAAGCGTTCGTCGCCTACCTCCAGGCGCTGGCCAGTGATCCACCATCGCGCCGTGACGCAGAGGTGGATGAGCGCACACGGGTTGCCGCGGTGCTGGCCTCTGTCGGCCTTGAATCTGTCCCATGCCCGAACACCGACCGGGCGAGCGCTCCTCCCGCAGGAACACGCCGTGCTAGGCTGCCGCCGAAGTAGAGCGGGCCCGCTCGGCGGTGGAGCGCCGGACGGGCCCTTGATCGACCCCCGCATCACCGGAGACCGATCCATGACCGACGTACCCCAGCGACGGGCGCGCGCCAAGCGCTCGGCTTCATTCCCCACCACATCCCTCCCTGCACCGGCGTCGACGGATCGGCGTTTGCGTTCGAGCCGCTCTGGCGGGCGCCCCTCTCCGGCCGCGGAGGCAGCTGTGCCCGTCGCAGACTCGCCGAGTTCGGCGAGCACGACGGATCGCCCGAAGCTGGCCGCCCGCGCCCCAGGCAGTCCAGCAGGAGAAAAGCGCGCCAACGGCTCCGGGGCCGTCCGGCTGCGCGGGAAAATGTGGACCGCGCGCCTCAGCCTCGGCGAGGCCGGTCGACCCACGTTCAAGTTGCCGACGTGCCGGACCGAGCAGGAGGCCAACGCACGCTTGGAGGTGCTGGCCGACCTCGCCGGGCGCCTGCTCGCAGCCGGCCAGATCGTTCTCGGCTTGCCGCTGCTGGAGCGGGCTGCTGCGCGCGAGGGCAGCGCGCTCCGCGACGTCCGACTTGCCATCGAGCATCTCTGCAGGGGCGAAGCGCGTGCTCGCGCGTCCGGGGAAACAACCTTCGCTGAGTTCGCCGAGCTGGTTGTTTCTGGAAGGCTCGCCGAGCAATACCCACTGCATGTGAAAGCGCTTCGCCATCCGGAGCAATACCGGCATAAGCTCAATCATGTTCTGGGGGTACTCGGCCCCGTTCCTCTCTCTCGTTTGACGCTCGATCATGCGGATCGAGCGATCTCCATGCTGCCAGGACATCTTGAGGACTCCTCACGCCAAGGCATCGCAAAGGTCATTCATCGGATACTCGCGCTCGCGACCTATCCAGCGCGCATCATCGCCAGCAATCCGCTGCCGCGTGGATGGATCCCCAAGGCAGAGGACAACAAGGCCAAAAGCTCCCTCTATCCCGACGAGGATAGGCGCCTCATGGCGGCGGTGGATATTCCGCTGTCCTATCGGATCTATTATGGCTTCCTGATCCGCGAGGGAATGCGGGCAGACGAGGCCGGAAGGCTGGAGCCGTCCGATCTCGATCTCGAGCGCGGCGCCGTGGTGCTCGACGAGAACAAGACGGATGACCCACGCGCCTGGGCACTCTCACCCGACGTCGTGCGCGCGCTTCGGACCTATTTCGCTATATGTCCCCCGAAGGAGCGTGTCTTCATTGGGCCGAGCGGGCCCCTGCCGGGGCGCAGTGGGGCGCACAACTTTCGGAATCACCTGCGCCGTGCTGGCATCGATCGGCCCGAGTTGTTCGAGACCACGCAGTCACGGCTGAATATACGCTTGCACGACACCCGTGCGACCTTCATCTCGATCAAGCTCGCGAACGGCCGCACGGAGACGTGGATCTCCGATCGGACCGGGCATAAGTCGAGCCGCCAGATCCACCACTACAAGCGCGCCGCGCGCAAGGTCGCTGAGCTCGGCTTGGGGGACTTCGCGCCTCTGGACGAGGCGATTCCCGAGCTGAACGGCAGGGGCGGCCGTTTAGGTGGAAGTGATCCCATGTCCGCGGAACCGGAGGCGGGCTCGCCGTCGCCGAGCGACGTCGCGTCCCTCGCCCGCGCGCTGCACCACCGAGCGCCGGCCGCGGTCGTTGACCACGCCGGCCAGCCCGCAGCGGGCGCCCCGGTGGCTGCAGGCGGCCCGTTGGGCCCGCGTTGGGCCACGTCGGCGAGCGACCCGGCCGCGAATCAGACAGAACAGATTGAAATTATTGATATTTCGTCTGCGTCCGCCTCGTCGTCCCAGAAATCCTGGCGGGATTTCCGACGCGCGGAACTAGCTCGAGGGTCACCGCGAGCTCCAGCTTGAGGAGAGCGAGCTTGCCAGCGCGACAGGAGGCTTCTTTCGCAAAAGTGACGGCCGCACACGATTGAGTGAAGGATGGCGCGCCACCGGAGCATCCAGCAGCCGAGAGAGAGAGAGGATGCGAACGGCCCCTCCAGTAGGAATTTCTGAGGAGATTGAAAATGAGCTTGTTCAGCAAGAGGGTCCTCCCGTTGACGTTCCTCGGTGCCGCAGCCTTGCTCGGTGGCTGCGTTGGCGAGGCTCCCCTCGAAGGCGATGGCGAGACCCAGCCCGACGTGGCGGCGGCTGATCCCGAGTCGGCGGACGCGATCGACCCCGACGCGGCAGAGGAGGTTGGAGCCGCGCAGCAAGCGCTTACACGTCTGACCACATGGCACTGCTGGGCCTTCAATTGGAATCCGATGGCCGGCCAGGTCACCATCTGGTGGGGCCATACCCAGACGGATGCCCTATGGGCCTGCAACCAGTGGATCGCGGATTGCCGCCGCGGGGGCGGGGACTGCGTCACGGCGAAACAGGTCAATGAACTTTGGGTGCAGAACTGGTGAGCATGTAGGCGCACCCCAGCGGCTACATCGGCGCCTGCGCGCAGCCTGAATGCGCAGTCGTCCGGAATCAGCACGTCTCGGACGCCCCATCGCCGCCCCCGCAAGGAGCTCGAGGAGCGCAGCGAGCTCTGGCGTAATGCTGGCAGTTTCGTTAGTGAACAATGGGTGCCGTACTGACTTCTGAGATATCCCCTCAAATGTTCCGGTAGCTGTGCTGGTAGTAGAGGTGCCCGGCGATGGAATAGGTGTTGCCATCCGAGAGCGTGACGGGAAACGTGACCTCCTCGACGCGGATCTGCAACGTCGCCGCGGCCGGGCGCGGGGCCACGAGCGCGAGTGCGGCGAGCGCGATGAGCACGGTGAGAAAACGGCGTGTAGCGCAATGCGCGGTCTTCATCAGGCCTCCTGGAGCCCGGCAATGTCGCGCGCATGGGCATCCGCGAGCGCACGGCCACGCGACGGCACGGTGAAGGGAAGCCCACGCATCGCTTCACGCCAACGCAACCAAGGCGTCGCCGCACATCCGGGCTCTGGGCGATTCCACGCCGGCGACCACGCCGCGTCCATGCGCGGGGGCTCTCCGTGATCGCGCGCGCCGTCTCCGAGCCTGCCTCGCGCGCTCCCGCCGTGGAGCTCGAGGAGCTCCGCGTCCGGCTTGAGGAGATCGAGATCGCCAGCGTGACAGGAGGCTTCTCTCGAAAAAGAGACGCCCGCAGACGATTTGGTGAAGGACGGCCCGCCACCGCAGCATCCAGTCGGCGAGGGAGATCGGGATGCGAACGGTCCGCGCCATTGAAAAATTTTCAGGAGAATCAATAGATGAGCTTGTTCAGCAAGAGGGTCCTCCCGTTGACGCTCCTCGGCGCCGCAGCCGTGCTCGGTGGCTGCGTTGGCGACGCTTCCCTCGGAGGCGATGACGAGAAGGAGACCCAGCCCGAGGCGGCGGAGGCGGCTGATCCCGAGTCAGCGGACGCGATCGACCCCGAGGCGGCGGAGGCGGTTGGAACCGCGCAGCAAGCGGCTACGGATTATAGCAATAGCACATGGTCGTGCTGGCGTATTGATCCGGCGCCATGGGGGGGTGCCGAAGCCCGCAAAGGCTGGGTCACCATCTGGTGGGGGCATCACGATTATGATGCCAAGTGGGCCTGCAACGAATGGATAAGCGCGTGCAACGGAAGTTGCTGGGCTGAGTGGGCTCATTGGGGGAAGTAGTTGTCGCATTCGGCTCCGCTCGAGCAGCCAGGGCCTCCTTGCCTGAAATTTCGCTGATGTCGCCAGGTTTGCGCGGCCCGAGGAGGACAGCATGATCAGCACACGGAGCGCCTCCGTCGAGGAGCGAAATCCGATCGTGCGAAGCGCCTCGGCAGAGTCATGACACCACAGCCGCTCTGTCTTATCGCCGCGCGAGCGGCAGCACGACGAAGCACGGAACCTCCGCGTCCGACGCGGCGACGCGCCCGTTGTAGAGGAGGTAGAGCAGGGAGCGCCTGGCATCCAGGGCGACCCCGTAGTTCTGCCCGATGATGTAGCCGCGCTCCCTGATCAGCCGCGGCCCCAGCAGCGCCAGCACCTCGCGCTGGCCGCTGAGCAGGTCGAAGCGCATGACCGGTGCCTCCTTGAGCTCGGGCTGGCCGGCGGGGCCGGGCAAGTAGGGAGCGTAGTAGAGCCATCGCTCATCCGGCGAGAAGGCGAGTGATGGCGCATAGTACCCTTGCTTCCAGGTGGTGCCGAGCGAACGGGTCTGGCCGGACGGGCCCAAGCTGAAGATCATGCCACCGTGGGTCGTCGCGTACACCGTGCCGCTCGGCGCCGGCGGTGTGCCGACCCGGAGCATGTTCTTGCGTGAGAAGGACGTCTGGAACGGCACGCTCGGTGGCGCGATGTCGGTGGTCTTGATCCTGTTCTCTGCCGGATCGTAGGCATGCAGGCGCAGATCGGTACCGCTGAAATACACCATCCCATCTCCGCCCAGCATGAGCCCGCGTCGTTCCCCCATTTCCGCCCCGCCGCCGGTGAACACCACCTTCTTCTTCGCGATGTCGAAGACCGCAAGACCCGCCTCGTTCTTGCCCCGGCGGTACGAGATGGCGCGGAAATAGATCAGCCCGCGCGCCCGATCGCAGACGGCCGTGACGACGCCATGCTCGCGGACGATGGTGCCGAGGTTCTCCAACCTCTTGAGCTCCGGGTGATAGCGGAGCAGGATCGACCCCTGATAGCTCGCGTCGTAGGCGGGCTCCTCGTGATCGGGATCGCGTCCGCCCCACCAGGTGGCGAAGTAGAGCCAACCGTCGGCGTCCTCGACGATGTCGGCGTGTATCTTGCCGTGGCCCTTCTGCCCATGGCGCTGTTCGATGGCGCTCGCGACATCGAACACCTTCGCCTGCGTCTGCTTGTCCGGGTCGTACTCCATGACCATGGTATTGCCATCGACGATCTGGTGATTGCCCATGGCGAAGTAGTACTTGCCGTTCCGCGCGACATGTCCGTTGCCCCAGACCGTCCAGCGGGTCTCGCCGCTCATGCGCTGAAGCTCGTTGAAGACGCGGACCGTCCGGCTGGGCTGCCCCAGGCGCCTGGCGAGCTGGTGGCGGTAGAGCGAGTCGATGGCAGGGTCGTCGGCGCCAATGTGCTCGATGTGAGCGGCCGGGCCCTTGAGCTGGACCGGTACGTTCGCCGAAACGCCGACGACGCGCGTGAGGCCGGCCTCGGGCAACGGCCCCAGATCCAGGGGAGCCAGGGGCGGCGTGGACATTTTCAGCTGAAGGTTCCAGTAGATGTTGTACCCTCCGGCCGGTCCCCAGTAAGGTTGACCGGTCTGACTGAACAGGAAAGCCCTGTCGCGGTCCTCGATGTCGACAATGTCGTCGAACAGATTGGCGTGGCTGGGCCCCCTGTGCAGCTCGAGCGTGCCCCGCCGGACGCGACCATGGGTATATACGTTGCCGTGCGCCCGCGAGTCGAAGCTGATCGAATGGATCTCTTCGGCGTCGATGTCGAAGTCTTTGACGAGCACGTTGTAGGCGTTGAGCAGGATGACGCCGTAATGTCCGGGCCGACCGCTCACGGTGATCTCCTCGAGGGTGACGTTGGCGCTGTCCGTCACCAGGAAGGCGGAGTCCGGATCGTCGACGCGAACGTCACGCACCCAGGAATGAGCGACGTCAGTCAGGTAAATCGCGTTGAAACCGCGTTCCTCCTCGTGTGGCGCTTGCGGGGCGGGCTTGAAGCTCACCCGGAGATGCTCGATACCGATGTTCTCGAGGAAGCTGGTGTGGCTCACCGTCGAGCCCCATTCCGGATGCACGTCGAAGAGGAGCGGCTGCTTGAGGACGACGACGTTCTCTTTCACATCGACCACGGTCGCTTCCTGCGTCGCTATCGGCGTGTTCGACGGGGATGCCATCTTCTCGCCGAAGCTGCGGTCCCGGACGCCGAACATGTGGCGCAGGATGGGGGAGTCGTCGCCGCTCCGGTTGTACCACCGGATGCTCAGGATCTCGCCGGGCGTCACCGCGTTGGCGTCGTTCATTCGCAGGTCGTGCTGACCCCGCTTTCCCTCCAGGGCCTTGCCGATGGGTGGCGAAGTCGACCTGTCGGGGTTTCGCGTCCAGATGATGCCTCCGTTCCAGGCGAATGCCGAATAAAGCCCTCCGTGTCCGGTACGCCAGTTCCGCCTGGCGATGTCCTTCTCGATCTTGCTGATCACGTCGGGCTTCGGCATCTCGGCCAGGGGCTTGGGAACGTAGATTGTCGTACCGTTCGCTCCGCTCCCTGAGCCCTGCAAAGTGATGTCGCCGCGCTCGATGAACAGGATGTCGCTCAGGATGAAGCGGCCGGGGGGGAGGCGGACTACCACGGGGCCCTTGTGACGCTCGGCCTCGTCCAGGGCTGCGCGCAGGCCCGTCGTGTCGTCCCGATCGTCGTCGGGCAGCGCGTCAAAACGGGTGACGTCGATGAGGGTGGCCGGATGGTCGTCCGTCCGGGGCAGCGGAGCCTCACCGAAGCAATATCCCGCATAGGAGAGGTCGGGCACATACTCGCCCGAGGCGAGCAGGTCGGATGACCATGTTCCGGGGAGTGTGGGCTCAGCGGTGATGGACGCGTCCGGAGAGGAGGTCGCCATCGGCTTCTGCGAACGCAGCGCCATCACGACGTCGCCCTGGGCGACATGTGTGCCTGGAACCGCCAGGACCTCGACCACCTCGGCATCGCCCTTGGCGGTCACCTCACCCTCATGATCAGGCCCCACCCGGAAGAGCAGGTCGGTGGCGGACACCTGGGCTCCCAGGGTGAGCTTCGGGGCATACAGCGTTCCGGCTATCGGCGCGCGGATCACCTCCCGCTCGCCGGCGTCCTCGGCCGTGGCGGTGTCCGCCGGGACGCTCACGGCCGGCGTAGCCTGGGTCGTATACGTCATCCACATCTTCGCCTGGACGGCGCCGAGCAACAGCAAGGGGGTGACGACTGCGGCGATCTTGCCAGGGGTCATAAATTCCCCACCTCCAACGACGGCGAGTCACCCGCGTCAGAGCTCAGGCCATCTTCGGTTCTCTCGGCCAGCTCTGCCCCGGAGGGTGACAGGACAACATTTCCCGGCCCATCGGGCGGCGCCCATCGGGCGGTGGCCGGGGTTCGCACGATCCTCGGCCAGGGATGGTTCGGCCGAGGGACGAGACGGGCGACCTGCACGCGATTGCGCCGGCTCCATCCTCCGTGAAAATTCACGTCGCAGTCGGCATCAAGGTCGTCGAACGTATTGTCGTGGCTTGACCACTGGATGGTCAGGTGACGCAGGCCACGCAGAGTGAGATCGTCGAAGGCGCCGAAGCTGGCTCGGGCGATGCGTACATAGCCGTTGCCTCCCGGTCCCTTGTTCCAGGCCCCCTCGAGCCGGGCATCGCTGACGCGCGGGGCGTAGGCGGTGTCGATGCTCAGGGGATGCCGACCCGCGGCGAAGACCTCGACGCTCTCCAAGGTCACGTCGGCCGTTCCCAGCAGCATGATCCCGTCCACAGCCTTGTTCGGCCGCGTATTTGCGTAAAGATCGGGCGCGGGCTCGCCGTTCAGCTCGTAGCGTATCGTGAGATCGCGGATCGTCACCTCGCGCCGCAATTGCACCGGGATGACCTCGGTCCCCGCCGGAAAGCTGTCTCCGACCGGCCGTTCGAGGGTGATGGTGGAGCCCTCGGCCCGCGTCACGCGCCCCAGCGTCTGACGCAAGATGGGGTATTGCTGGTTCCACCGACGGGCTCCCAGGGCGTCGAGGAACGCTTGATCGTTGCCGGCTCGCAACGCGACGAAATCCCCGGTCTGGACATGGATCGGGTGCGTGAGCTTCACCATCGTCGAGGCGGGATCGAGAGGGGATTCGAGCTGCCCCTTCCTGTCGCCCTGCACCTCCGAAGGCAGCTCGCCCCGCACCACGATCATCGCCGGCGTCGGCTGTCCATCGCTGGAGAAGCTCGCCACCAGTGTCGTCTTTCCTCTTCCGGCGCCCTTGAGGACGACATCGTCGCGGCGGATGATGAGCGGCTTCGTCAGCCGGAGCTCGCGCGCCGCGACACGCACCACGGACCCCGGCTTGGCCTCCGCCAACATGCGTTCGAGCTGGCCTTGCGTCGTCGCTTCCTCGGCGTGCGGGTCGTGCAGGGCGACGGCGGCGGTGAGGACGACGAACAGGGCATAGGACAGCGCCGTGAGGGCGGAGGAGACGACCCACTCGCGCAGGTTTCGCGCCACCTGGGGTTGTCCCGTCCCCTGGCGGGTCCAGCGTTGCTTGTGCAGGTTGAAGGTCATGTGGATCTTCACCACAGCACCGACCACCTGATTGTAGTAGAGAAGGAATGGATAGAACGGAGAGACGCGCCTCCGGGGTACGCCGACGAGGACGCTCTGAGCGGACTTGATCCCGAGCGTCCACAGGAGGTACGCGGCGAGAATGCCGGGAATCTTGCCGGTGAGCATCAGCAGGCCGAACGTCGGTCCCACCAGCGAGGTCCACGTGGAGATGCGCTGCTCGAGCAAGGACCACCAGGCGAACGGACCGACGTGGCGCGGACCCAGCGCGAGAGCGCGGCCATTGGTGCGCAGCATGTTCCCGTACCAGCGACACATCAGCTGCACCGACGGCGTGACAAAGCCCTGCGAGGGCATGGATTCGAATGTATAGGCGCAGACATCCGGTACATAGAGCATCGACCAGCCGGCCCGCAGCACCCAGTACCAGGTCGATTTGTCGTCGCCGGTGAGGAACCGGATGCGCCCTAGCCGCCAGTGGTCGATGTGGTCCTCGCGGACGATGCGCGCAAAATCGGGATGGGTCGCGATCTCGGCGCGGAAGGCGCAAAAGCGGCCGGTCAGCGTCAGCACCTTGTCGGACAGGCCGACCGAGGACATGTAGAGGTGCCGCTGGGCGAAGCGCAGATCGAACCACTCGCGCGCAAGGCTCGTTCCCGACACGATCGCCCGCTCGTCGGTGGTCAGGGCGCCGACCTCAGGGCGCAGGCGAAAGAAGGAGAAGCTGCGCTCGAACGTGCCGGGAACGAGGAGGGTGTCGCCGTCAAGGAAGGCTACGACCGCTCCGTCGGGCAGGGGGCGGCGCTGGATGGCGGCGAGGACATCCGCCATGGCCTCGCGCTTGCCGGCTCCGCTCTGCAGGAACAGCTCCAGGCGGACGGACGATGGTGCCCCGCGCCCTTCGAAGAGCGTCCTGACGAGGTCTTGTTCCTTGGCGCTGCCCATGGAGGCCATGACGGTCACGGGCACGCCATAGGCGAACGCCTCGTCGAACAGCGCGTGAAACACCGGTATCGTGACCTCGGGCTCCATTCGATAGGAGGTGATGAGAACGACCACCTCCGACGCCCGCCCCGCCGGCCCCAGGGCGTCGGCCGCGCGCCGAAACCTCGGGAAACGCCAGTTCACGTTGAGCGCAGCGCGGGTGACATTGACAAGAAACCACGACAGGCGCCAGCCCCCCAGAAGACCGATGGCGAAGAGCGCAGCGCGCCCGGGGACGTCGAGACCCGCGAGTACCGCCCGAATCAGGACGACGGCGGCCGCTACATACAAGGCCGAGCACGCGAACCATGCGCCTCTGGAGGCCAGGCGGGGAACGGTGGGGAGGAGTCGCTGAAATTGCGTCGGGCGAACCATGCCGTCGCCGATCGGGATTGCTTCCGATGTCGAGCTCATCGCGGTCGTCCTGATCGTCTATGCTGTCGAAGATGCTTTTGTGAGGATCTACGATGAGCCGCCTCGCGGTCCTCAGGGCCCAGCCGTGGCGGTCTTTCGCGCCTTTTGAATGCTGCGGTGGCGGGCCGTCCTTCGCCAAATCGTCTGCGGCCATCTCTTTATCGAGAGAACGAAGATCCCATGACGAAGGCGAGTCGCTGGATGCGCAGGTCGGTGTCGCGTGCGAAGCTCTGGCGCGGTCCCTGCCAGAAACACGACTCCGTGGCGGGGTGGCGCTGTGAAGGTGCTCGGGACTTCCTCGGCGCAAAAAGGACGCGACGGGGCCTCTGCTCTACGCAGCGCTCCTCGCGCTGCTCTTCGCCGTGCGCTTCGGGATGCGGCGGAAAAAATGAGGAGCCGGCGCGTCGGCGCACCTCCAGCGCGCGCGCTCATGCTAACAACCGCGCCGGTCGTCCGAACGCAGACGAGCTGGCCATGGACGACCGAAGGCGGCCATCCTCACGGCCGCCTCGACGCGCGGGCCGGCGATGCATGGAGCTTTGAATGAGGTACAACCTGTTCGTTGGATTGCTTGCCTTGCCCCTCCTGGGTTGCGGATCTGATCCTGCTGACAACGCGGACGCGACGACGACGGTCGCGACGACGAGCACGGGATCCGGGGCGACGGGAGGCGCGGGCGGGGAGTCGCCGGGCTGCGCGCAGGCCGCGGCGCCGGACGTCACCAACGTCTCCGGCACGTGGGCGTACCGCGCCATCGGGTCGCAGCTCACCCAGGCGCAGGGTCTCCCGCCGTTCCAGACGCGCATCGTCAGCGTGATGCTCATCACGCAGCAGCAGAATGGAGACGCTATTTCCTTGCAGGGCACGTATTGCGACCATTACACCGAGGACCCGGACGCGATCGTGCACGCCGTCATCCCGGACAGCTTCCGGGAGGCGCTCGCGCCGGTGACCCGTGAGGGCACGTTTGCGGCGAGCGAAGGGGGGCTCCGCTACAAGCTCGGGCCCCTCCACGAGGTGATCGGCGCGGCGCTCGAAGACCTGGCGCAGGACGAACTGCCCACGGATCCGGCGGACGCTCGCGTCGTCGATCAGGACGAGGATGGACACCCGGGAATGACAGTTCAGCTCCAGGGGCTCATCGACGGGTCGGTCTACGTGGCCGAGCGGGCACGGACCGAGCTCGACGGCGTGGCGGTCGCGACCTATCGCATCGAGGGTCGACTCGGGTTCGTGTCGGAGCAGAGCGTGCTCGAAACGGATCCTCCGAGCCTCAAGGCGACCATGGCCGCCTCGAGGACGTATCCCGACCCGGAGGAGTGCAACAGCACCTTCGTGATGGTCCGTACCCCTGACGACGCGGACTGCGCCTGGATCAAGGAAAGGGCCGACACGCTCTTCCAGTAAAGCCCCTCCCGGCGGTCGCGGCGCCCCGCGTGACCGAGCGCCTCCGGGCCTCCGATCGAGAGGACGCCGGCTTCGCTGCGCTGCTCACTCAGGCAGCCGCAGGACGAAGCCGGCGCCGGCCAGCCAGCCGCCGCTGGAGAAGCCGGGATAACCTGGGTTGTTCGTCTGCAGCCCCTCCACGCCGTCGAGCGGCTCGCCGCTCACGATGTCGACAAGGTTGTCGGGGACCTCGTCGATCACGGGGTTCCTGGCGGACGGGCTCTTCGACACCTCCCGTGGCACGAGCAGCTGGCCGTGCAGGAACGCTCCCACGCCGAAGTCTGCGCCGAAGAGCGACACCGGCGTCTCGAACGAGGCGCTGACCGCGATGCGCGGGTTGTCGACGTAGTTGGTCCTTCCGGTCTGGTCCGGCACGGGAGACGGCGTGAAGGCGACGTCGGCGGAGAACCTGCGGCTCCCCAGCGCGATCGCGCCGCCGAGCCCCACGGACACCGTGCTCGACCACGGGTCGGGCGGGGTCTCCGCGTGCCGATCGCGGTACTCTGACCACCGCGTCAGGAGCGCGTGCCCGCCGATCTCCCAGGAGGGCAGCGCCGGGCTCTTCGAGCGCGCGGCGCGCGCGCGCCCTCCGTCCTCGCTCGGCGGGCCCATGATCGAGGCCCCGACGCCGACGCGGGTCGGCTGGTGGCCGAGGGTCAAGCGGTAGGCCTGGGGGACCGAGCTCTCGCCCTCCGGATAGGTGGTGTTCCAGAAGCGGATCCTGTTCTCGCCGTCGGTGTCCGACGCCGAGGCGAGGTGGAGCGTGGCCGAGAGGCGCAGCCACGGTGCCGGGCTGGTCGCGAAGGCGAAGTAAGGGGCGAAGACGCTCTCGACCTCCACGTCGGGGTTGATGAGGGCGGTCCGCTGGTCGCTCGCGTCGGGCACGTGGACGGCGGTCCGCGCGCTGGTGCCGATCGTGACGTCGACGCCCGCCCCGACGGACAGCCAGCGGGTGATCCGGCCAGCCATCGACACGGCCAGGCTGGTGACCGACAACCGATCTCCCAGCAGCTCGAACTCCAGCCGATTCGAGAAGTACTGCGCGCGCTCGTCGGCGAAGAAGGCCCGCTGCTCCTGGAAGCTCCTGAGCGGCAGCAGGGCGTAGAAGCCCAGGACGAGGCGGTCCTCGCAGAGCGGCCGCACGAACCCGAGCGTCGCGTAGCTGTTGATCTGCCGGTCGCGCGTGTCATCCCGCGGGCTCGGGAGCTTCGACCCCGGCAAGGGCCGGTGGGTGAGCCGGGAGGTCGAGCCGTCCGGATTCCGGATCTGGCCATCGTACACCGACTCGGGCACGTCGACGCCAGGGGGGCGCGGGGCGAGGGTGATGTCGCCGTGCGTGACGAGCACGAAGAGGCCCGCTTGCGTCGTCGCTGCCGCATACGGCAGGAGCGCGGGGTTGAAGAACGCGGCTTCCGGTCCTCGCGCGAGCGCCCGTGCGTTCAGCCCGTTGGCGCTCGTAGGAGCGCCGGTGATCTCGAGCGCGCCCGACGCGCGGACGGCTCCGGCCTGGAGGAGCAAGGCGGACGCCAGCGCGAACGGCGTGGCGACGCAGACTTTGTGCGGCATAGGTGCTCGAAGCACGGGAGTCTGCCGGAGGGTCGGCCGCGAGGTCAAGCCCTGAGCAGCGCAATTTTCCGAATTGCCACGGGCTCACCACGCCGACGTACGCTGAGAAAAGAGACGCAGGTGTCATCGAACCTCATTCTCGGCGCCATCTTCGCCGGCCGGTACCGGATCGAGCGGCGCATCGGGCGATGAGCGAGGGGGACCGGCGATGAAGAGACGGCTGCGGACGATTTGGTGAAGGACGGCCCGCCACCGGAGCATCCACCAGACGCGAGGGAGACCGGGATGCGAACGGTCCCCCCCAGTAAAAAAACTCCCAGGAGAATAAAAAGATGAGCTTGTTCAGCAAGGTAGTACTCCCGCTCACGCTCCTCGGCGCCGCAGCCGTGCTCGGTGGCTGCGTCGGCGCGGCTCCCCTCGAGGGCGATGACGAGCAGGAGACCCAGCCCGAGTCAGCGGAGTCGATCGACCCCGACGCGGCGGAGGCGGTTGGCAACGCGCCGCAAGCGTATGAGACCTTCACCAAATGGACCTGCCGCCGTGATGAACGCGGTCTTCCTTACGCCGGCACTGTCACGATCTGGTGGGGCCATAGGTCAGCGGATGCCGCCTGGGCCTGCAACCAATGGGTCCCGGCCTGCCGTAGCATCTGCTACGCCGAGTAGCCCTCAGGAGAGCCTGCCCGAGGTGCCGGTCGAGGCTCTGCGTCTTTGTATCGGCCGCTCTTACTCACCCGTGAGGTACCTCCATGTCCGATATGTTTGTCGTTCACTCGAGCGCCTTGCCCTCTTCCACCAAACTCGTAGCTTTTCATGGCACCGAGGGCATCTCGAAGCTCTATCGCTTCGAGCTCTACCTGACGATGACCAACGACGTCGGCCATGATTTTGATATGGCCGCTGCCGTGGGCAAGCCGGTGACCCTCTCCCTCGACCGGAGCGACGGCGGCGCGCGCTTCCTCCGAAGCGGCGTGCTTGAAAGCGTCGAGCTGGTCAACGATTTTGCGGGTAGATGCGTCTTTCGGACCGTCATGGTCCCGCGCCTCGCCCTGCTTACCCTGTCTCTTCACAGCCGTGTCTTCAGCGAGAAGACCATCCCGGTGATCATTCAGGAAGTCCTGCAAAAGGGCGGCGTCACGGACTGCGCATTCCAGCTCCGGGGCGCCTACGGCGCCGAGGAGCATGTCTGCCAGTACCGCGAGAGCGACTATGCCTTCATCGCCCGGTGGATGGAGCGCGAAGGCATCTACTATTATTTCGAGCACGGGGAGAGCGGCGAGACGCTGGTGCTGGTCGACGATCGGTCGGTCCATCAGCCCCATGGAAACAAGCCGATTCGTTATTACCCGCAAAGCGGCGGCGTCAACACGGCGAGAGACGCCTTCCGCGCCTTCACGTGCCGGCATGGCGCCACGCCCGGCTCGGTTCGCCTCAAGGACTATGACTACACCAATCCGGCTGTAGCGGTCGCCGGGCAGGCGTCCGTTTGCGCCAACGGATTCGGCGAGGTCAGCCTGTACGGCGCGCGGTTCTTCTCGCCGGGCGAAGGGGCGCGGCTGGCGCGGATCAAGGCCGAGAGCCTCTCCGCCGCCGGCGTCGTCCACCAGGCGATGGGCGCGGCGGGGACGCTGATTCCCGGGTTCACGTTCGAGCTCGACGACCATCCGCGGGCCGCGTTCAACACGAAGTATCTGACCACCGAGATCGAGCACTGGTCGAGCCAGGCCTCGGGCGTCCCCGAGCTCCGGGAGCTCGCGCCGTGGGAGGAGAACTACCGCATCGAGGCCAAGGCCATCGCCGCGACGGTGCAGTTCCGCGCGCCGCAGGTCACCGAGTGGCCGCGCATCTACGGCACCGAGACCGCGATCGTCGATGGAGCGGCGGTCAGCGACTACGCCCAGATCGACAGCCATGGTCGCTACCGGGTCAAGTTCCACTTCGACGAGAGCGACCTGAGCGGGGGGAAGGCGTCGACCTGGGTTCGGATGCTTCAGCCCCATGGCGGTGGCATCGAGGGCTTCCATTTCCCGCTCCGAGCTGGCGTCGAGGTCATGTGCGCCTTTGCGGGCGGCGATCCCGATAGGCCGGCCATCGTCGGGGTCGCGCCCAATGCGCTGACGCCGAGCCCCGTCACGGCGGGAAACAGCACGCGGAACGTGATCCAGACGGGCGGGCGCAATCGCCTCGAGCTGGAAGACCAGGCGGGGCAAGAGCGGATCACGCTGTCGACGCCCCATTCGAACACCTACATCCGGATGGGGGCGCCCAACTTTGGAGCGACGCTCGAGTCGAAGACGTGGGGTAACGCGTTCGCGTTTGTCGGGCTCTCCGCCGAGAACATCGTGGGTCTCAACCGAACGACGGTCACCGGGGGGTTCTCCCAGAATGTGGTGTTAGGCTTCGGTCTGTCGATCACCGGGCTTTACTCGTGCAGCGTCGTCGGTGGATACTCAGACAGCGTGGTCGGGGGCTGGCGCAGGACCAACATCTTTGGCTACGACAAGGCAACTGTTCGTGGGTACCGAGAGACCCTCATCAAGGGGAAGCGGACCACGACCGTCAATGGTGACGACAAGACCACGCTCAAGGCCAATCGCAATGTCGAGATCGATGGCCATAGCCAATTGTACGTCGGCAAGACCCGCACCACCACCATCCAGGGCAAGGACACGGGCATCTTTCGCGATGATCGCGAGACGACGGTCGTTGGAGACAACGAAACGACGATTCGAGGCAATAGCAAGAAGACCGTTCAGGGTACGAGGGCGACGGAGATCCGTGGTCGCGCCACGACCGACTTGTACGCAGGGAGAACGACCACCATCCACAAGGGGGGGAGCGTCACGCAGATCACGGGCAGGACCACCAGTACGTTCAACGGCGGAGTCACCTCTACGGTGAATGCGTGGAGGAAGAGCACTGTCACCGGCAACGCCACCAGCGTGGTGAATGGTCTATATAAAACGGAGATTGGGAGACGGGTCGAGAGGATTAAAGGGACAAAGTACGAGAGGATCGATGGGCTGGCATTCAAGAAAGCCCCGAATGAGGTGAAGGAGATCAGTGTATCGAAGCTGAAGGCGAAGGGTATCAATGTCGGTGTCGAGATACACAGAATGAAGTGCTACCTCGACCTGAGGCACTCCCAGTTGCATATCCTCAAGTGATCCGTCCATCGCGTGTGCGACGCGCTCGCTCTCGCCGCCGAGCCGTACGCCTCACCGAGCCCGCTTCCCTGGGTTCCATCGGATGAAGACCGTCGATCCCACGCGCTTCGGGGCGTCGGCGGTCTTCATGAACCAGCGCGCCCTGCACCTCCTGCTCACCACCGTCGTCGGCTTCTGCTACGACCGACCGGCCCGGCTGCTCCATGAGCCGACGGTCTGGGAGGTGGCCATGGAGGAGCTCGGCGAAGACGGCCTCCTCGATGCGCTCAACCCGCGACCCGGGGCGAGCTCCTGAGCTGGCGCGCAGCGCGCTCTCGGCGCTACTTCAGGATTGGGTCGCAGTTCGTGAAGTTGAACGACGTGAATATCGAGAAACTCGACCCGCCGCCGCGGCGCTCCGCGTGGAAGAAGTCGAGCGGATACTCCTTGCCGACCTCGATGCCGAGCTCCTCGGCGATCGCGTCGAGATCGATGTACCCCGGGGTCGAGACGTGGAGCCCGCCCAGGTCCAGCGCTAGGCGCCTGTTGATGAACACCCAGAGATCGTCGTCACCGTTGAAGAAGAAGACGCCGCCGGGCTCGTACTCGAACGTCATGTGGAGCTCGTACGTGAAGCCGAAGTTGTGCTCCCGCCCCTCGTTGCCCCACCCCTGATCGTCGATGGGGAAGAACTGCTTTCCCGTGAAGTGTCCGAGGCCGCGTTCGCTCACCTCGAGAGGGACGTCGTACCGGATCCGTATGTTGACCGTGGGGTCGTCGTGATACCACTGATAGAACGCCTCGGGCCCGGTCGTGTGCTCCGTGCCGCCCTCATGGGCATAGACCGGCCTGTCGTCGGGGCCGAGCTCGGGCTCGACGATGCCTGTCAGGCCGTCGCCCGCGAAGTTCTCGAAGTCGGGGTGCCCGCCGTCAGAGCCGAAGGCCTTGAAGTCGCGCACCACCCCCGCGAGCTTCGGCTCGCAACGCTCGTCCCCGCCAGCGCCGGCGCTGCCTTGGGCGGAGCCGCCACCGGCGCCGGGATCGAGGATGCCGGGGTCATCACCGCCGGCGGTGGACGAGGACGAGGCGGGCGACGACGACGTCGTGGCGCCGAGGTCGCGACCGATGACGGCGATCTCGGTGGTGCACCCCGCGAGCGCCGTGCCCGTCGAGAGAAGGACGGCGAGGAATCGCGGGGTGCCCGCGCGGGTGGCCGCCGTGGGCTCGGCTCGCTTCATCGAGATCGTCTCCTGTCGCATGGATGCCTCCGAGCTTGCCGGTCCTGTAGGCAAACTCATGTGAACGCGTCGTTTCAAGGGGCGCTGCCTGAAGGGGCCCTGCCGACGAGGCGGCGCACCCGCTCGGCATAGGGGTTCGACGCATGCCTCGTGAGAAACGCGTCCGCGCGTGCGTGCGCCTCCTCCGTCCGGCCGAGCCGCACCAGCGCGTCGATGGTGATGAACTCCCGCTCTGCCGTGAGCTGGCCTCTCGGAAACTTGCGGCTGTGCTCCTCCAGCGCCGCGAGGGAGGCCTCTGGCGACCGCGCGAGCAGCGCCCTGGCCTGCTCCAGACGCGTCGCCTCCCGGAGCAGGTCGTCGCTGTCGGACGCCGCGCTCCCGGTCGGCGCAGGAGGCGGCGCGGGCTCGCTCTGCCGGACGTTCTGGCCGACGTCGCGCGGCGGCTCCCGGCGAGGGGCGGACGCGGCCGGATGGGGCGCCTCGGCGGCCAGGGACGGTAGATCCTGCGCAGAGGCAGCCGGCACCGCTTCCACGGAGCGCAGGCCGCCCCGCGCGCTCGAGAGGAGGCGCTCCGCCGACAGGTGCTCCAGCCGAGGCGGCGGTTGGGCCAGCGCGGCGTCGCGCTGTCCTTGCCGAACGGCGCCGTGGAGGGCGAGGCCGCCGGCCCCGAGGCCCGCCACGACGAGCAGGCCCTTCGCCCACATGGGCAGCGCGGCGCCGCCGTTCGGGGCCGCCGCGAGCGGTGCCACGCGGGCCGCCGTGCGCGCCGCCTCGACGGGCGTCATCGGCCGCGGGCGCACGGCCGAACGCAGCAGCTCGCGCGCCCCGGCCGGGGCGCCTCCATCCTCCTCGATCCACCGCTTCGGTGCGCTCATATGCCCCCTCGTCGCGCGCGCTCGGCCTCGATCCTCTTCAGCAGCGCCGCAAACTCTTTCCGCGCCGCGTGAAGGCGCGAGTAGACCGTGCCCACGGGGATGCCGATCAGATCGGCGATCTCGCCGCATGGCATCTCCTCGATCTCGAACATCACGAAGACGGCGCGCCGATCGAGATCCATGGCCTGGAGGATGCGCTCGAGCCGCTCTCTCGCCTGCTTCCCGGAGGCGATCTCCTCGGGGCCCGAGGCGGGATCCGCGACGTCGTGGACGTCCTCGCCGACGAGCGAGCGCTGCGCGCGCCGGCGGTGCGAGGCGGCGACGCGCCGGCAGATGGCGAAGAGCCATGTCGTGACCGGACAGGCCCAGTCGAAGGCGGGGAGACGCCGCTGGACCACGACGAAGACGTCCTGGAACGCGTCCTCGAGGTCCGGCGGATGGATACCGAACCGCTGCAGCGTGGCCCACACGAAGCCGGCGTGCTCGGCGTGCACCGCGGCGAAGCCACGGGGCGGCCTGGGTCCGGCGCGGACCTCTGCGTCCAGACATTGCTCCACGCTCGTCTGAATGCCGACGTCCGAGGGGTCCTTCATCAAAACGCGATCCCGGCCCCTCCGAAGAGCGCGCCGGCAATCACCGGCTGCTCGAAGACCGGCTGCTCGTTCCCCTGGAGCTGGAAACGGTATCGCGTAAGCGGAAAGTTAAGGTCGATTCCGGTCTCGAGACGGAGCGGACCGACCACACGCACGGCGAGGCGCGTGCCCACACCGGGGCTGACCCAGAGCCGGGCTCCCGGGTCGACGGGGAGCACCGACGGATGTTCATGGATGACAGCATGGACGGCGCCCGCGAGCAGGTGGACGCACGCGCCGAGTGAGAGCTGCCCGGTCCGGAGCGCCTCCGCGCACACGCCGAGCCAGCCCGCGGTAAGGCCGAACGCGAGGGCCGGCTCGGCTGTGCGCTGCTCCGGGAGCCACAGCAGTCCCGACGCGGTGGTCCAGCGCGGCGCGACGGACCATTCGGCCGCCCATGCGACGCCGGGCCCGATCACCGGGAGGAGGCCCGTGGTGGCGAGCCCGCGCAGCGTGACCGAGGCCCCAGGGCGAGGCTCGCGCTCCGCGTCGGGGAGCGGCGGGGGCGCGGCGCGCGAGGATTCCACCTGCGTCGCGGGCTCTGCCGGGGCGCCTCGCGGCGGCTCCGGCCGCGGGGCTCCTGGCGGCGGGGCTTCCGGCGGCTCCGGCGGAGGCGAGGCTCCGGCCAGGGGAGGCGAGGCCGGCGCGGCGAGGGCGGCCGTGGGATCGATGGCGAGGGCGATCACCAGCGTTGCTGCGCTGGTGATCGCCTCGCACGTCGCCGCGCTGCTCTCGAGCTTGCGCACCGTGGGCGGCGTCCCGTCGCACCCGACGGTCCGGATCTGGGCCGACCATGCCCCGGGGTTTCCCTTCACCACGGCCTCGATCGAGAGGCCGCCGCCCGTCGTGGCGAGCTCCCGCCCGAGGCGCCGCGCGATCTCGTCGCGGAGCCGGGGCGCCGAGGGGCACCGCTCCTCGGCCCCCTCTAGGCGGACCCACGACACGTCCGCGGCCCCCCGCGCGCACTCGGCGCGCGCCGCGGCAGGGGCGAGCGCGGCGCACGCGCAGAGGAGCGACACAGCCCCGCGCATGCTCGCCCCGGGATCGGCTCGCTCGCGACGTCCGTCCGACAGAGCCTAGACCTCGAGGATCTTTCCGGGGTTCATGGGGTTCAGGGGCTCGAGCGCCCGCTGGATGGATCTCACGATCGCGAGCGCCTCGGCCGGGCGAGGATAGGGGAGATAGTCTCTCTTGAGTAGGCCAATTCCGTGTTCGGCGGAGATGCTCCCGCGGTGTCTCTTGACGAGCGAAAAGCTCGCGTGAGCCGCCTCGTGGGTGCGCCGCAGGAGCTGAGGTGATCGGGCTGCATGACGTTGATGTGGAGTTGATGTGACGGCTGCCGTCGCCGATGTGGCCGCGAGACCTCGGCCGTTGAGCGCGGGAAGGCGACCGCGGACAGCCTCGGCTCGACGGCCTTGGTCCAGCCGCGGCCGAACGTGGCGAGGTCGGGCGGGTCGATGGAGAGAAAATCTTCTGAAAAATCGCGCAGGAAGGCCGCCGAGAACGCGGCTGGGCGGGCGCTCATGCTCGGCTGGGTACTGCGATGCCGCCGTGGGGGCAAGCAGCCTTATCTCGCGCGGCGCGCGCCGGGCGCGCGAGCTCTGCCTCCCCCGCGTGCGTCGTCTCCGAGCTTGCCTCGTGCGTCCCCGCCGTGGAGCTCGAGGAGCTCCGCGAGCTCCGGCTTGAGGAGAGCGAGATCGCCAGCGCGACAGGAGGCTGCTTTCGAAAAAGTGAGGGCCGCACACGATGGGGTGAAGGACGGCCCGCCACCGCAGCATCCAGCAGGCAAGAGCGGGATAAGAACGGTCCCCTCCAGTAAAAATCTCAGGAGAATAGAAAGATGAGCTTGTTCAGCAAGAGAGTCCTCCCGTTGACGCTCCTCGGTGCCGCAGCCGTGCTCGGTGGCTGCGTTGGCGAGGCTTCCCTCGAAGGCGATGACGGGCTGGAGACCCAGGCGGAGGCGGCTGATCCCGAGTCGGCGGACTCGATCGACCCCGACGCGGCGGAGGCGGTTGGAACCGCGCAGCAAGCGGAGGAAGCGGTTTATTATAGCACATGGTGGTGCATCAATCGTGCCGAGTACGTCGGCAAGGTCACGATCTGGTGGGGCCATACGTCAGTGGATGCCACATGGGCCTGCAACGAGTGGATCGACACCTGCCGTAATCGCGGGGGCTGCGGGTCTTTCAGGCTGGATCTTTAAGCCACCCGGATGCCCTCGAGACCGTGCCCCTGCCGCGGGCTGAGGGATCACCTCGCGGCGTCGTCGCGCCGAGCGCGCCCGGCTGAGGGATCACCTCGCGGCGTCGTCGCGCCGCCTACCTTCGCGCTGGCCGCAACATCGTTGCCAGCGCAGCGTGACGGCGATCTGCTACTTCGCCCACAGCACCGAGAGATCGAGCTCGATGGCGTCAAAGGGCTCGATCCGAACCCGCGCGGCGTCCCGGTGGAGCACCGGGGGGCCCAGCGCCGATGCCTCGCGGCGCTCGGCGCCCGGGTCGCGCTGCACGCGCCCGGCGAGCCGATCGGCGCGCCCGCGGCCCTGTTCCCCCGCTACATCGCGCACCGGCTCATGCGTAGCTCGAGGAGCTCCGGCTTGAGGAGAGCGAGATCGCCAGCGCGACAGGAGGCTGCTTTCGAAAAAGTGAGGGCCGAACACAATCGGGTGAAGGACGGCCCGCCACCGCAGCATCCACCAGGCGAGAGAGACCGGGATGCGACCGGTCCCCTCCAGTAAAAAAATTTCAGGAGAGCAAAGAGATGAGCTTATTCAGCAAGATGGTCCTCCCGCTGACGCTCCTCGGTGCCGCAGCCGTGCTCGGTGGCTGCGTTGGCGAGGCTTCCCTCGAAGGCGATGACGAGCAGGAGAACCAGCCCGACGCGGCGGAGGCGGCTGATCCCGGGTCCGCGGAGTCGATCGACCCCGACGCGGCGGAGGCGGTTGGAACCGCGCAGCAAGCGGTGTGGGTATCTAAAACGGCTTGGAATTGCCACTACTTGGGGTCGCGGAAGGTCGGCGCGGTCGGGATCTGGTGGGGTCATAATTATTGGGATGCCGACTGGGCCTGCAACAGCTGGATCCCCGAATGCGCTAACCAGTGCCGGGCTGTGTATGACTATTCGTACGCTGAGTGGGAGAACTGACCACGTCGGCAGTGTCGGGATCTGGTGGGGCATAGGTATGTGGATGCCGAATGGGCCTGCAACAACTGGATCTCCGCATGCGGTAGCGGCGGGGGCCGCTGGGCTCTGCGGGACTATGAAGTGCCCCCTCGGATTCGGTAGTGGCCGAGTTTGATTGAGACTGGCCAAGTTTGGCCCGATTCGCGGATCTCGCCGCTACGCTTCGGCCCGAAGTAATGCAGCCCGCGAGCGCTGGCGCGCTCCGGGGTTGCGTGGCCGAAAACTCACGCAGCCAGGTCCCGCCAGTCAAGGCTTGTCCCCCGAGCTCCCGCCGCTCGCGCTCCATCTCACGAATGGCATCTGCAACGATCCGCCGCACGGCCTGGCCGGAGGCGCCTGGGGCGGGGTCACCGAGAGCGCGGAGGCGGAGGCAGAACACCTCGGCGAGATGGGTCTTGACATCCCGCCGGGATTAGTATCGACCGACCCTTGTCCAGGCTCTTGTTGGCACAGAGGGGGACGGATGTTCGTGGAGAACAGCGTGGACGGCGCCCGGGCAGGTGGACGCACGCGCCGAGCGAGAGCCGCCCGGTCCGGAGCGCCTCCGCACACACGCCGAGCCAGCCCGCGGTGAGGCCGAACGCGCGGGCCGGCTCGGCAGCGCGCTGCTCCAGAAGTCGCGCGCCTTCGGGCCGTTGTCCGGCCCGACCACCGAGTCGTTCTCTCCGTGAATGACGACCGCTGTGACCTGTCCGGTACACTCCACGGGGGCTCAGCTCCAGTGCGCGGTCAACTCGAGGTGATCGTCGTTGTCGCCGCCGCCGGAGATGATGCGCTGGCGGACGTGGTCGGCGCCGCCGATCACGAGGAGCTGCTCGCAGGAGCCGATGACTTCGGTCCACATGTTCTCGTCGAAGCCTTGGCAGCCGATCCAGAGAGCGCGGGTGAAGCCGC
This sequence comes from Sorangium sp. So ce302, assembly GCF_051530145.1. Classification (GTDB taxonomy): domain Bacteria; phylum Myxococcota_A; class Polyangia; order Polyangiales; family Polyangiaceae; genus Sorangium; species Sorangium cellulosum_B. The sequence continues at coordinate 4,938,725 of NZ_CP150326.1, forward strand.
GGCGGGACTCGAGGACACGGACGTGGCCGGCGGAATAGTAGTTGGAGAAGACGCGCTGGCCGAGGGAGAAGAGGGTAGAAGGGGAGATGAGGCCCGCGATGACCTTGTAGATGCCGCTCATGTCGTCGTGCGTGCACTGGCGGCCAATCTGGTGGATGAGCTCTTTGCCTTCGCCGGTCGTGCGCCGGATGGCCTGGAACAGGTCCTTGTACCAGGCGATCGGGTACCAGCCGGTGGAGACGAGGCTGCCGTAGCGGATGCCGTCGCGCAGCGGTTCACACATCTCATCCAGGCTGCGCTTCTGGACAGGCTCGCCGCGTAGCTTGCCAAAGCTCGCCACCACGGAGCGAAACGCCACCCCCTTGACCTTCGGTTCGTCGGTCATCCCATCGCGCGAGCGCGCTCGGCAACGAGGGTACCGCATCCCGCGGGGGTAGGCCACATTGTTGCCCTCCTCGTCGGTATTGAAGAGTACAATCGCCTCCTACATGGTGCAGCCCGAGCCGTTCGATTTTCGCGCGGCCCGCTGGGGCGCCCACGGCAAGGTGAGGCCGCTCGACCGGCAGAATCCCCACCTCGTCGAGCGGCGGTTTCCCACGCTCACCGCCACCGTTGCGGTGGGCTCCGATCAGCTCGATCTCTCCTCGGTGACCAAGGCCTCGCGGGCCATCGCGACGTCGGCCTCGGGGCCCTCGTCCGCGCGGCGGTTACGCGCTTCGAGGCGACGGCCTCAGGCGCCCTCGGCGTCGAAGATCGCGTCCACGTACCGCAGCGTCGTCTCGCGCCGGCGGCGCGCGCGCTCGGCCGAGTCCTCCTCCACGAGCACCTCGTCGGGCTTCACGCGGAAGAGCGGCTGGCCCTTCTGCACGATCGTCCCCTCGCCGCCGTCGATGAGCACCTCCTCGATGGTGCCGGAGCACGGCGCGAGCACCTTGTTGAACATCTTCATGACCTCGATCACGTAGAGCGGATCGCCGGCGGCGAAATGGCTGCCCTTCGTCACGAGCGGAGGCCGGTCCGGCGCCTCCTGCGCGTAGAACATGCCGCCGGTGACCGCGACGATCTCGTTGGCCCGCATGGCGGGCGGCGGCGCGAGCACCTTGCGCATGCGGGCCGAGAGCTCGCGATCGAGCAGGCGCTCCGGGATGGCGACCGTGCCGTCCTCCCGCGCGCGCAGCTCGAAGAAGCGCGCGGCGTCCCCCGCGAGGACCAGCGCGTCGAGCAGCTCCAGGCCCGCCTGGAAGCCGAGGTGCGAGCCGCGAACCCGCCGCCAGAGCTCGGCGTCGTAGCCGTGAGGCGCGGTATCCCCGGACAGGTGCGCTCGCAGCTCGGGCCACGAAGGCGCGCCGCCCGCCTGGCCCATCCGCTCACCGACGCGCCTGTAGAAGCCGAGCGCCCGCGAGAGCACCTCCTGGTCGTGATCCCAGATCACGTGGGCCGCGGGCGCCTGCGGCTGCGGCGTCATGTTGAGCAGCCAGTACGTGTCCGCGAGCACCTCGATCGGGTTCTTGAGCCAGCGCACCCGCCCCGACCGGATCTCGAACGACCCCATGTTCCGGCTGAGCCACGCCGACAGGAGGTGCGGCTCCGCGCAGATCTTCTCCACGGGACGGCGCACCAGCGTGTCCTTCAGCGTGAAGACCTTCTTCAACGCTCCTCCGCCGGTCGCCTCCGCGGCCCCGGCCCGCGCCGCGAGGCGGCGCTCGTGACGGGCGCCGAGCTCGGCCCACATCGCGTCGAAATCGAGCCCCCCGAGCTCCACCGCGAGCAGGCCGACCTGCGTGAGGTACGGGACCACGAAGCCCGTCGTCGGCTTCGCCCACACGCTCCGCGCGAGGAACCAGTGCACGAGCCCGTAATGGAACAGGAGGTTCGTGTGAAGATCGCTGCCGCGCAGCGTGGTCGTGCGCAGGATCTCGCAGATCCGCTGGTAGGCCTCCTCGCGCGAGGCGCCGTAGGTCACGAGGAGCGCGATGTTGCTGTCGTAGGCGCCGGCGACCCGGTAATGCATGAACACCCCCGTGTCGGGGTTCTTCACGCAGATGCCCTGATCGTCGCGGATCTCGTGCGGGTGCGGATCGCTCCAGGACACGATGATGCCGGCCGCGTGGGGCTCCAGCGCGCCGTTCGTCGCGTTGAGGCGCGCCTCCACCGCGGACCCTTCCCGCCGGACGCGGATCGGCCGGGGCAGCCGCTCCCCGTGGCGCGCGAGGAGGACCATGCACTCGACGAGCGACGTCACCTCGAACGCGTCGGCCGGGTCGGCCGGGTTCTCGAAGCGGAGGCCATAACAGAGCTCCGACACCCGGTGCTCGACCTGGATACGGGTGTTGACCTCCATGAAGTAGTGGTGATCCCCCTCGACGATGCACTCGAACGTCGAGGCCGAGTTCAGCCCGACCGCCTGCCCGAACCGCTCCGCCTCGGCCTCCATCCGGGCGAGCGACGCGCGCTCGCGCTCGAGCGACGCCGCGCGCGGCGCCTCGCCGGCCGCGCGCGCCCGCTCGATCGCCTCGAGCAGCCCCTCCTGCGTCATCGCCACCTCGAGCAGCTTCTGCTCGTGCATCTGCAGCGAGCAGTCGCGCCCGCCCAGCGCGACGCACCACGCGCCGTTGCCGATCAGCTGGATCTCGTTGTGCCGCGTCTCCTCGACGTTGAGCTCGAGCAGGATGTTCTTGTTGTCGCCGACGCCCGCGGCCTTCACCTCCGCGAGGACCTCCCGCGCCAGCGCGGGGACCTCGGCCGCGCGCGCCCGCGCCGCGGCCTCGAGGGTCGCCGCGTCGGGCGCGACGCCGGCGAGGAGCCGCTGCCCCTTGCCGCCGCCGCCGCCGATGGCCTTGAGCCGGATCCGCCGCCCCGGGTGGCGAGCGAGCAGCTCGGCCGCGCCCCGCTCGAGCTCCTCGCAGAGCTCGTCGGTCGTGTAGAGATCCACGCGCTGCGCGTACGCCGCCGCGAGCAGGGCGTCCGCCGCCTCGGCGAGCGGGATCCCGTCGGCGAGCCGCGCGCCCGCGCCGCCCGGGGCGCCCGCGCCGAGCAGCCCGCGGTCCGCCGCGGCCGCGCGCAGCGCCGCGTGATCGGGCCACTTGCGGAGCACGATCCGCCGGGTCGCGTCGTCGATGCCGGGCGTCACGCTGACCTCGGCCGCGAGCGCCGTCCGCTTCGCCTCGTCCTTGAGCCCGGCGGCGCGCTGCACCGACGAGCGCGGGCCGATGAAGACGAGCCCCGCCTCCTCGATCGTGCGCACGAACTCCCCGTCTTCGGCCATGAAGCCGTAGCCCGCGAACACGTGCGTGTAGCCGCCGGCCCGGGCGATCGCGACGATCTCCTGCATCAGCTTGACGCGCTCGTCCTTGGTGGCGCCGGTATAGTCCTTCACGCGGTGCACGTGCGCCGGGTGGATGCAGCGCAGCTCCGGCGCCAGGGCGTGCGTGTAGACGATCGAGTCCTTCTCCGACAGGAGGATGCCGTAATGCTCGATCCCCATCTGGGCGAAGACATCCATCGCCTCTTTCCGGATCGGGCCCCGGCAGACGATCAGCGGCCGCACGTCGTCGGCGGCGAAGGAGCGCGCCCACGCCGAGCTCGAGCGGCCGAGCCTGCGGTCGCGCACCACCCTGGGGTTGCGGTCGTAACCTCGCTTGGTCTCGAATCCATCCATGATCAATGGAACTCCCGCTGAACACCGGTGAACGGCCCTGGCTGGTAGTGCCGCAGCAGGAACTCGAGGTTCTCTGCGATCACCGAGCGGAGCTCGCGCGGCATCACGAGCCGCGAGATGGAGCCCAGGCTGAGCCCCTCGCGCGGGTTCATGAGCTCCCGCTCGTACCGCGCGCTGAACTCGGCCTCTCTCGCCTTCAGCCAAGCCGCGGCCTCGTCGCGGGCCTCCGCCTTCGCCTTCGCCTCGTCGAGGCCGCGGGCGAGCCGCTCCTTGACGCCGGCCTTCTCCCTGGCGCTCGCCTGCGCGCGCACCTTGCGGAGCTCGTCCTTGTAGACGAACTCCTTGCCGGCGGGGCCCATCACGGCGACGCGGGTCGTGGGGAGCGCGAGCACGACGTCCGCGCCGGTCGCGTAGTTGTTGAACGAGGCATAGGCGCCGCCGAACGCGTTGCGCACGAGCAGCAGGATGCGCGGGGTGCGCACGTCGATGATCGCGTCGAGCATGGCCCGGCCGGCCTGCACGATGCCCATCGCCTCTTGCTCCCTGCCCGGGAGGAACCCTGTGGTGTCCTCCATGAAGAGGAGCGGGATGTTGTAGAGGTTGCAGAAGCGGATGAAGCGCGCGTTCTTGTAAGCGGCCGCGACGTCGATCTGACCCGACGCGACCGCGCTGTTGTTCGCCACGAAGCCGACGACGCGCCCGCCGACCCGCCCGAACGCGGTGATCGTGTTGCGCGCGCGCTGCGGCTGCACCTCGAAGTAGTCGCCGTGATCGCAGATGCGCTGGATGATGATGTTGATGTCGAGCGGCGTGTTGTAGCCCGTCGGCGACGAGATCGTCCTGCGGAGGAGCGTGTCGATCTCGGTCGTCTCCCGGCCCACCGGATCGCTCGTCCGCTGGAGAGGCGCGCTCTCGCGGTTGTTGCTCGGCAGGTAGCCGAGCAGCCGGACGGTGGTGCGCAGCGCGCCCACCTCGTCTGGCACCGTGAGATCGGCCACCCCCGAGGCGCCGTGGACGCGCGGGCCGCCGAGGTCGTCGGGTGAGACCACCTCGCCGAGGACCGATTTGACGACCGCCGCCCCGGTCAGGCCGAAGAACGTGCCGCCCGGCTGGATGACGAAGCTCCCCTGCCGCGGCAGGTAGGAGCCGCCGCCCGCGTTGAACCCGAACATGCACATGATGCTCGGGACCACGCCGCTGATCTTGCGCAGCGCCGCGAACGCCTCGGCGTAGCCGTCGAGCCCGCCGACGCCCGCGGGGACGTAGGCGCCGGCGCTGTCGTTGAGGCCGATGAGCGGGATGCCCCGCTCTCCCGCGAGCTGGAACAGCCGCGCGAGCTTGCGGCCGTTCGTCGCGTCCATCGACCCGGCGCGGATCGTGAAATCGTGGCCGTACAGCGCCACGTCGCGGCTGCCGATGCGCAGGATCGCGGTGACCAGCGAGGCGCCGTCCAGGTTGGGCCCCCAGTTCTCGAAGACGACCCGCGGCGGCTCGGGCGTGAGCACCCGGATGCGCTCCCAGATCGTCATCCGGCCTTTGCTGTGCTGCCGGATGATGTTCTCCGGGCCCGCGGAGACATGGGGGCGCCTGCGGAGCTCCTCGGCCTCCCGGAGCGCCGCGTCGTACGCCGAGGCAGGCGCGGCCGGCGCCCCGGATCCCTCGTCGAGCGGATCGTCGAGCGAGGGCACGAGGGCGGAGGGCTTCACGGCGACATCGTTGTGATCAAGAGGGCTCATGGACGGGCGAGGCGCTCTATATCATGGCAGGATCCGGGGACGCACCTCGCGCGCCCGGCGAGGTGCGCCCCCGGCGCCGGCGTGTGGGGCGCGGCACGGGGCGCTGCGCGGTCCCGGTGCGGGGGCTCCGCGCGGCGATGCCGGGTCGCCGCGGCCACCTCGATCGGCTCGCGCGGCGCTCTCCCGTCTGGACGCGGCGAGTCATGCGTGGCTGAGCCCGGCGCTCGTCAGGGGGATTCCGCGCGCGAGACGACATGATCGCCGAACACATAGCGGCGCTGCTTGGCCGCCGCGAGGAGGTCGGCGCGGTGATCGGGGTGGGCGATCTCGATGAGCGCCAGCGCGCGCTGCCGGATGTTCCGGCCCCAGAGATCCGCGACGCCATGCTCCGTCACCACGTAGTGCACGTCCCCGCGGCTCGTCACGATGCCGGCGCCCTGCTCGAACGCCGGCTGGATCCGGCTGATCGTGCCGTCCTTCGCGGTGGACCGGAGCGCGATGATCGGCTTGCCGCCGGCGCTCCGCGCCGCGCCCCGGATGAAGTCGACCTGCCCCCCGATCCCGGAGAAGAAGCGGCCCATCAGCGTGTCGGCGGCGACCTGGCCCGTCAGATCGACGGCGAGGGCGGCGTTGATCGCGATCATCCTGTCGTTCCTCGCGATCGTCAGCGGATCGTTGGTGAAGGCGGACCCGCGCATCTCGATGACCGGGTTGTCGTGGGCCCAGGCGTAGAGGGCCCGGCTGCCGAGGAGGAACGAGGTCACGAGCTTCCCCGGCAGGAGGGTCTTCCTGCGGTTCGTGATGACGCCGCGCTGGACGAGATCCATCACGCCGTCGGAGAGCATCTCGGTGTGCACGCCGAGGTCGCTCCTGCCTCCCAGGGCGGCGAGCACGGCGTTCGGGATCTTGCCGATGCCGGTCTGGAGCGTCGCGCCGTCGGGCACGAGCGTCGCCACGTTGCGGCCGATGGCGCGGTCGACGTCGTCGAGCGGCTCGAGCGCGCGCTCGGGGAGCTCGCGGTCCACCGGGACGAGGTGGGTTATCCGATCCACGTGCAAGAACGAGTCTCCGTGGGTGCGGGGCATCCGCGGGTTGACCTCGGCGAGGACCAGAGCTGCCGAGTCGACGGCGGCGCGGACGATATCGACGGAGACGCCGAGGCTGACGAAGCCGTGGGCGTCCGGGGGGCTCACCTGGATGAGGGCCACATCGATGCCCACCCGGCCCGAGAGGATCAGGCTCGGGATCTCGGAGAGGAAGACCGGCATGAAGTCGGCGCGCCCCTCGTGGATCGCCTCGCGGACGTTCTGGCCGATGAAGAACGCCGTGTGACGGAACCGCCGCTCGAGACCGGGGCGGACATACGGCGCGGGGCCCTCGGTCATCAGGTGGACGATCTCGTTGCCGGCGAGGTGGTCGCCGGACTGAACCATGGCGTTCACGAGATCGGTCGGCTCCGCGGCGCCCGAGCCGACGAGGATGCGCCGCCCCGGGGGGATCGCGCGGATGGCCTCCTCGGCCGTCTTGATCTTGTCGCCGAAGCGCGATCGCCAGTCCGTGATCGTCTGCTGCATCGTGTGCCTTCTTCCGGTGTTCTTGGGGGGATGAACCGAGCGCGTTCGCCGTCGGGGCGGGCGATGGCCGGCCGCGCCGCCACGCGGGTCGAGCCTCGGGTCAGGAGATCTCTTTCTCGGTGAGCAGCGCGGCCAGCACGGCGAGCGCGTCGGTCGTCGTGAAGACGCCGACGACCTGTGCGCCGTCCAGCACCACCGCCGATCCATACTTGTGCTCGGCCATCTCGCGGACCACCTCGGAGAGCGGCGCGCTCGGCGCGACGGCGTAGGGGCACGGCGACATGGCCTCGCTGACGACGAGCTCATCCCCCTCTTGCTCCTTGAGCGTCTCTATCCAGTAGATGTCCCGCTCGGAGAGGATGCCGACCAGCCGGCCGCCGCTCAGCACCGGCAGGTGCCGGATGCGATGTCCGCGCATGAGCGCGCGGGCGAGGCCGACCTTCTGATCGGCGCCGATCGAGTGGGGGCTCCTGGTCATGCAGTCCTGGATGCGAATGGTCGAAGAGCTCATGAGGCCTCCCCTGGCGCTGGACGTCCGCGATGATCGATTCGAGCTGATCGAACCGGCGCCCTTCGATCAAGCTCGGTTTGCCACGATGGGCCACGAGGCAGTTTGCAAGATGCGGACCGCCGGGATCGGCGTTCGCGCCACGACACGCAGCGGGCGTGCGGCGCGTACGCTTCATCGGCGAGCCATCTCCTCAGACCCGCTTGCGCGCCGGCGGGATCAGGTACCCGCAGCACCGCCCGAACCACCGCAGCACGTCGAGCGACGACAGGATGCCGACGACCTTGCCGTCGTCCGAGACGACCGGCAGCCGGTGCACGCCCTCGTAGGCCATGAGCGACGCGGCCTGCCGGATGCTGGCGCTCTCGTGCAGCTGCACCACGACGGGCGTCATCACGTCGCGCGCGGTGACCCTGACGGGCTCGTAGACATGGAAGCCCTGACTCATCTCGAGCGGCGCGACCTCGCCCGACCGCGAGGCCACCTGACGCGACTCCTCGGTGTCGCCGCGCTCCTCTGCCGCACGGAGCACGTCGGCCCGCGACACCATGCCGACCGGCCTGCCCGCCGCGTCCACGACCGGCATCCCGCTGATCTCGTGGCGGACGAGCAGGGCCGTGATGTCGTCGAGGGAGACCTCCGATCGGATGCAGATGACGCTCTTGGTCATGATCTCGGCGAGCGGCGCCTCCGGATTCACGGCCACGTCGACGCCCACGCCGCGCAGCGGAGCCGCTTCCTCCGTGCCCGGCGCCGCGTGGCTGGCATGGCAGACGACCGACGTCGTGCGCGAGCTCTTGTCGAAGTGCAGCGCATGGAAGCGATGGCACGACTCGCACTCTCGCGCCGCCATCGAGCGCTCCCGCAACGGACAGTAGACGGTCGCCACGACCGATTCCTCGCCGTCGTCTCCAACGATGTGCGCGCTGCGGATCGTGTGGTGCCGGAGCTGGTGCTCTCCGCCGGTAGGTCCAGGGGTTGTCATCGTCGTCTCCCGTTCGCCTCTGCGTCCTTCGCTCGAGGTGCGCCGTGGGATGAGCACCGTTCGTGCCACGCACGCGAGATCCCCGGCGTGCGGCGGCGGCCCTGGTACGCCGCGGTCACGTCTGCGCCTCCGCGCGCCGTTTGCGCCGCGGCGCAAACGGCTGCGGGCTGCCTCGCGAGGCGCCCGCCCCCAGCGCTCGCGGCGAGAGGAGCTCGCTCTCGGCTCGCGCGAAGCGTCCAGGTCGCGGGAAGAGCCCCGCTCGCGCGAGGGAGCCAGCGCGCGCGAGACCCTCCTCTCCGGCCCCAGGAACGCCTGGCATGCGGCGTGCTGAGTGTTGGGCAGATGGGCAGATGAGCAGAGGGGCAGATGGGTAAAGCGAGGCGACCGCTGGTCGGGGCCTCGCATGGAGGCTGAGGAGGCTGTCATGTCGAGCGCAAACGCAACGAATCGGTTCATCGTCGTCGTCGGGATCGACTTCTCGGAGCCGAGCAACCGTGCGCTTGATCAGGCGCTCGAGTCCGCTTGCTGTCGCGAGAACGCCGAGGTGCACGGGGTCTACGTCGAGCCCGAGAGCTGGGTCGGCATCGGGCTCTCGCGGGCGCCCATGGTGGCCACCAAGCCCGACGTGGCGCTCCAGCAGCTCCAGCAGCGCGCGAGCGAGCGCGTGAGCGCCATGGGCGACAAGCTCGACGGGGGGCGGCTGAAGCGCGTCGTCGTCCACTTCCGCCGCGGGGATGCGGCCGAGAACATCGCCCAGCTCGCCGCCGACCTGGACGCCGACCTCGTGGTCGTCGGCTCGCACGGCTACCGCGGGCTCGAGCGGCTGCTCCTCGGCTCGGTCGCCGAGCGCGTCTCCCGGCTCGCGCGCTGCCCGGTGTGGATCGTCCGGCCGAAGGATCACGCGACCGCCGGCCGGGTCCCCGAGATCGAGCCGCCCTGCCCGGAGTGCGTGAGGCACCGGCAAGAGACGGGCGGCGCAGCGCTCTGGTGCGCGCGCCACTCGGAGCACCACGTCCGGCCGCACCGCTACTCGTATGCGACCAACGGGGTCTACGCGGCGTCGAGCGCGGCCTACCAGTCGACGCCCGAAGCGACGTGATCGCGAGGCGAGCTCGACGGGACCGCGCGCCTGTCAGGCACACAAGCGCCCGATACGTGTCCTGAGGACGCGAGGCGAGCGCGTGGCAAACGAAGCTCCCATCCTCGTGCGTCGTGGTCTCTCCGCGCGCTCTCCTCGATCAGCTCGGCGCCGAAGCGCCGCGCGCTCCCTCCGGTCGATCGCGATCCCGCCGCGTTGACGTTCCACCGCGCGCGGGGGATACACAGCGCCATGAAGCGGTCTTGCATCGCCCTGGCGGCTTTCGCGCTGTCCCTCTCCGCTCCCGCGATCGCGCAGCCGGTGAAGGTGTTCGTCCTCGCGGGCCAGTCGAACATGGTCGGCTACGGCGTGGGCCGCCAGCTCCCGGTCGAGCTCCAGAGCCAGCCGGACGTCTGGTACGACCACTACAACCCCGACGCGCGCGAGGGAGGGCCGTACGCCGCGGCGACGAGCGCCGACTGGGGGCCGCTCGAGCCGAAGGGCGAAGCCCGCCGCTACGGGCCCGAGATCACGTTCGGCCGCGCGATCGCCGCGGCGTACCCGGAGCACCGGATCGCGATCGTGAAGATGGCGCAGGGGGGCACCAACCTCGTCGATCACTGGGGGCGCGGCCTCGCGCCGGATCCCGAGGTGCTCTACAAATCGCAGCTCTACCACGCGCTCCTCGGCAAGCTGGACTCCGCGACGTACGAGGGCGACCGCGCCCTCCGTTATCCCGAGGAGGTGACGCGGCTCGACGGCGCCCTGGCGAGGATCGAGTCGGAGGGGCACCCGTACGAGATCGCCGCGCTCGTCTGGATGCAGGGCGAGAACGAGGCGGGGTGGTCGGCCGCGTTCTCCTACGGCGACACGCTGCGCGGCTTCATCGCGGCGATCCGCGCGGACCTCGGCGTCCCCGGGCTCCCGGTCGTGCTCGGCAGGGTCAGCGACAACCTCTATCCCGCGAACGGCGGGCCCATCGCCGCCGGCAAGGAGGCGAACATCGACGCCGTGCGCGCGGCGCAGGTGACCGTGGCCGAGGAGGACCCGCGGGTCGCATGGGTCGACACGGACGACTTCACCGCGCGATCGCCCGACGACACGTATCACTTCGACTCCGCCGCGTACCAGCTCCTCGGCGACCGCTTCGCCGAGGCGTACCTCGCGCTGGTCCGCGAGGAGGGCTCGTCGACCGCGTCGTCGGCGAGCAGCGCCGGGAGCGCGGCTGCAGGGGGAGGGGGCGCCACGGGAGGCGGCGCGACCGGAGGTGGCGTCACGGCCGGATCGAGCGGGAGCACGGCGGCGGCGGGCGGCGCCGGGAGCGCAGGCGAGGGGGGAAGGGGCGCCACGGCCGTATCGAGCGGGAGCACGGCGGCGGCGGGCGGCGCCGAGGCAGGGGCCAGCTCGGGCGGGGTCGCGCCCGGGAGCGCCGGCGGCTGCGGCTGCCGGACCGCCGCCGGCCAGGGCCCCGGGGCAGCGGCAGCGCTCGCGCTGGTCGCGCTCGCGGGCCTGCGCCGCCGCTCGCGCGGGCAGGGCTGAGCGCCGAGCGGCGGCTGAGCGCCGAGCGGCGCCTCGTGGCGAGCTGGTGGAGCGGGGAGGGGGCGCGCGCGCCGGCTGCGCCAGTGGAGCAGCCGCGCCGCGCTTCGTGGGAGAGGCCTCGTCGTCGCCTCCTGGCGACGCGGAGGTTCATCGCTTCAGGGGAGCCGCAGGGGTCCGTCGTCAGGTCGTACGGACCAGCCTGCGAGCCTGCCGGTCATCGGGTCATCATTGCGGGACGCAGCCGTTCTCCGCCATGCACTCATAGCCCTCGCGGCAGTCGGCGTCCGTCTCGCACGCGTGGTTGCAGGTGTTGTCCACTGCGGCGCAGATGCCGCCCTCGGCGCAGTCGGCGTCCGTCTCGCAGTCGCCCGTGCAGGAACCGCCAGGCCAGCCGTCGTAGCACATGCCGCTGATGCACTCGCTGTCGGCGGTGCAAGCGTCGCCGTCGGCGCTATCGGCCGGCGCCGGGGGCGCCGGGAGGCAGCCCTCCGGCGTGCACTCATAGCCCTCGCGGCAGTCGGTGTCCGTCTCGCACGCGCTGTTGCAGGTGTCGTCCGATGCGCAGACCCCGCCGCCGGCGCAGGGAGTCGATGCGTCACAGTAGCCCGTGCAGTAGCCGCCGGGCCAGTCCGACGACTCGGGGACGCAGTAGAGGCCGGCGCAGTCGGCGTCCGCCGTGCAAGGGTCACCGTCGGCGCCCTCGCCGGGCGGCGGGGCGCAGCGACCCACCTCCACAACGCAGGTTGCACCCTCGCCCGTGCACTGAGCGTCGCTGGTGCAGGCCGGAGCGCAGAGCCCCTCGTCGCACCGATAGCCGTCGCGGCAGTCGGCGTCCGTGTCGCACTCGACGAGGCAGTAGCCTGCGGCGATGCAGGTGCCGCCGTCGCAGTTGCTGTCATCCTCGCAGAGACCCGTGCAGAAGCCGCCCGGATAGCCGTCCACGGCCTCGGTGGCGCAGAGGTAGCCACCGCACTGGGCGTCCGTCTCGCAAGCGCTGCCGTCCGGGAGGTAGCAGCCGCCCGACGCCTCGTGGCACGAGCCCACCTCCGTGCACTGAGCATCGCTGGTGCAGCCCATCCAGCAGACCCCGTCGTCGCACGCATAGCCGTCGCGGCAGTCCGCCGACGTCTCGCACGCGGCCATGCAGATGGCGAGTGTCTGGCTCACCTGGGTGCAGACGCCGTCGCCACAGTCGTCGTCCGACAGACAGGCGGCGGTGCAGTAGCCGGAAGGCCAGCCACTCTCGCTCTCCTCGAGGCAGATGTCGCTCGCGCACATCGCATCGCTGGCGCAGGCAGCGCCAGGGCCACCGAGCTCGCCGCCGCCGGCGCCGGTGGTGGTGACCGCCGTCGTGGAGGTGACGCCGCCGCCGCCGACGCCGGTGGCGACCGAGGTCGTGGAGGTGACGCTGCCGCCGCCGTCGCCGCCAGCGCCGGTGGTGACCGAGGTCGTGGAGGAGACGCTGCCGCCGCCGTCGCCGCCAGCGCCGGTGGTGGATGCGGCCGAGGTCGAGGAGACGCTGCCGCCGCCGTCGCCGCCAGCGCCGGTGGTGGCCGCGGCCGAGGTCGAGGAGACGCTGCCGCCGCCGTCGCCGCCAGCGCCGGTGGTGGCCGCGGCCGAGGTCGAGGAGGCGCTGCTCGATGAGGCCGAGCTCGAGGTGGTGCCGCCGCCCGCACCGCCGCCGCCCGTGTCGCCGCCGCCGGTGCCGCCGGCGCCGCCGCCGCCCGTGTCGCCGCCGCCGGTGCCGCCGGCGCCGCCGCCGCCGCCCGTGTCGCCGCCGCCGGTGCCGCCGGTGCCGCCGGTGCCGCCCGCACCGCCGCCGCCCGTGTCGCCGCCGCCGGTGCCGCCGCCGGTGCCGCCGGTGCCGCCGGTGCCGCCGCCGTTTCCTGTCGTGCTGCTGGCCGAGGTGGCGCCTTCGCCGCCGGTGCCGCCGGCACCCCCGCCGCCCCCAGTCCCGATGATCGTCGCGTCGTCGTCGCCGCACGCCGTCGTCATCAGTCCAAGAACGAAGAGACACACCAAAGATCGCATCTTCATCCGCTGTTCTCCAGCCGGTAGGGGTCCAGTGACGCGGCGCCGGCCGTCGGAGGCGAGGGGCCGCAGCGCGATACGCGCGCACGCATCTTCTGTCGAAACGGCGCGGATGCCAACGCCTCTTTACTCCCTCACGGCGCTTTCGGGCGGAGGGCGCCCGCGCTGTCCGCGTCCTACCTCGTCCACGCTCATCCTCGCCCCGGGCCAACCACGAACGAAGCAGCTTTTTGACGGCCGAGCGCGCGCGATTGTCGCGTCCGCTCCACGTTGGTGGAGCGCGTTTTGGAGGTCGCGACGCTCTCTTCTCCACTCGTTTTCACCCGTTCCACCCGTCCGGCGGGCCGTCCTTGCCGATCTGAGCGTTTCTCTTCTCCTCAGCACCTTCCCGAGCCGGAGCGCACCTCCCGATGTCCGTGAGGTTTCGGGCGTCCGCTCCTCAGCTCGTTGGCAAGCCGGAGCGCATCGAGCGCACCTCCTGAGTTCCGTGAAGCTTTGGCCATTCCGCCCCTGTCGCCACGAGCGCAGCGGCGGCCGCTGCCCTGCCCGCTGTCGACCCCAGCGTCGCCTCGCGACGCGCTGTCGACCCGAGCGTCGCCTCGCGATGATTGACCGGCCGCCTTCGGAGCTGGTATAGGTAGCCGTTTTCTTTGGGTTGAATTTTTCCAGTCATAGCCGAGACAAAAGGCGGTCGAGCGCGGTGTGCGCAGGTGAAGGGTGCCCTGGTGCTTCGAGTGCCAGCCATGTCGTCTTGCCCTTGCCGCGTCGCGTCGGCGCCCTGCGCCTCCGCGGACGACCTCTCATTTCAGCCAGAGGATGAGGAGACCCCATGCGTGTCCGACACGTGATGATCACGGCAGCGATCGCCGGTCTATTCGCGGCCTGCGCCAGCTCGCAGAGCGATGATGGCAAGACCGAGCCGCCGGTTTACGGGACGGTCTGCGAGGCCCGCTGCGCCTGCGAGGACTGCTCTGGCGACGAAGAGGGCCTGTGCGAGGCCGAGGAGGAGGCCATCGCCAAGCGAGCCGAGGAGCGCTGCCAGGACGAGCACGCGGCGTACATCGACTGTGTCCGGCTGGAGGGCCGGTGCGTGGACGGTCATCACCTGGCGGAGGTCTGCAACGCCCATGCGGCGGCCCTCCAGGGCTGTCTCGATCCCACGGGCCACTGTCCCAGCGCGGATGATGGCATCTGCGACGAGCCCCAGGGCACCGGCAAATGCCCGGCCGGGACCGACCCCGCCGACTGCCTCTCTTCCTGTCCCTTGACCGGCAACGGCACCTGCGACGAGCCCCAGGGCACGGGCCGGTGTCCGGCGGGCACGGACGTCGACGACTGCAAGCTCGCGCCGTGCGACCGCGTGCAGGACGGCGCCTGCGACGAGCCCGAGGGCACCGGGCTCTGCGCGGAGGGCACGGACGTCGCGGACTGCGCGGTAGGCGCGCCGTGCGCTTCCACGAACAACGGCGAGTGCGACGAGCCCGAAGGCACCGGTCTCTGCGAGGAGGGTACGGACCTCGCCGATTGCAACGCCACCCTGGCCTGCGACGACCTCGACGAGTGCGGCAGCGACACGAGCGGGTGCATCGGATGCGCGGTCCAGGGGAGCTGCGCCGATGAGCTCGATGCGTGCACCCTCAACGACGACTGCATCCTGTTCGCTCAGTGCGCCGTGACCTGCGAGGACGGGGACGACGCCTGCTTCACCGCGTGCATGGACAGACATCCGGATGGAGCGCGGCTCTATCTCGACTACGACACATGCGTGAACTGCGACGAGTGTTATTACTCGTGCGGCAACGCCAGCATCCTCGGGTGCTGATCCGCAGCCGGCCCCTGAGCCGATCCCGGGCGGCGCGATCCGCGCCCTCGTTCTGGTAACATCGCCCGCCTTGCCGGAGCTCCCTCTCACCCCCGCCGATCTGGACGCGGTGCTCGCGCCGCTCCCCAGCGCCCGGCCGCTGCCCGCGCGCGCGTACTGGGACGAGGACGTCTTTGCCTTCGAGCAGGCAGAGATCTTCGGGCGCTCCTGGCTCTGCGTCGGCCGCGAGGACGAGATCGCCCGCCCAGGAGAGTGGCTGCTCGCCCCCCTCACGCCGGCGGGCGTCGTCGTCCTCCGCGGCGCCGATCTGGAGATCCGCGCGTTCCACAACGTCTGCCGCCACCGGGCGGCGACGCTGCTCGACGGCCCGTGCGGCCGCCTCGCGCACCTCGAGTGCCCGTACCACGGCTGGACCTACGAGCTCTCCGGCGCGCTGCGCGCCGCGCCCCACGCGCCGCCCGGCTTCGACCGCGGCGCGCACGGGCTCCTCCCGGCGCGCGCCGGCGCCCTCTTCGGCTTCCTCTTCGTGACGCTCGATCCCGGCGCGCCGCCGCTCGAGAGCGCGATCGGCGAGGCGCCGCCCTGGCTCTCGCGCCCCGGGCTGCGCTCGCTCCGGCGGGGCAGGCGGGTGGAGTACGAGGTCGCCGCGAACTGGAAGCTCTGCGCGGAGAACTTCCAGGAGTCTCACCATTTCCCGCGCGTGCACCCCGCGCTGGAGCGGCTGACCCCGTGCGACGACGCCGTGTCCTGGGGCCGGGGGGGCCCGTGGCTCGGCGGCGTCATGGACCTCGCGCCCGGCGCCGACACCGTCTCGACGAGCGCGGCGCCAGGCGCGCGGCCGCTCATCGTCCCCGAGGCGGAGCGACGGCGCGTGCGCGACGCCCTGCTCTTCCCGGGCCTGCTCACGAGCCTCCAGCCCGACTACCTGCTCACGTACCGGCTCGCCCCGCGCGCGCCCGACCGGACGCTCGTGATCGCCGACACGTACTTCCACCCCGCGGCGTTCACGAAGGGCTTCGATCCGGGCGACGTGTTCACCTTCTGGGACGCGGTGAACCGGGAAGACCGCGCCATCTGCGAGCGGCAGCAGCGCGGGATCCGCGCGCCCGGCTACACGCCGTCGACCTACGCCATGGTGGAAGACGGCGTCCACGCCTTCGACGGCATGGTCGCGCGCAGGTACCTCTCGGCGCTCCGCGCGGGGACGGCATGAGCGAGCGCTGCGGCCGGTGGGGTCGCCCGTAGATCGATCTCTCGTTATTGCGCGACGCAGCTCGTCTTCATCACTTCCCAGACTGCATCTCCGGTGGCGATGCTACCGGCAGAGGTGGGGTGGATTCCGTCTTGCGTATACTCGTTGTGTCCGTTCCAGGTCGGACGAAGGTCCAGCCAGTAGCACTTCGGCGCCGTGAGCCCGTCGCACAATGCCTTCATCTTCGGTCGGAGCGTATCGAGGCAGGTCTTGAGCGACGCGAACTGGTTGCCGATGGGGTCTGGATAGAAGAAATAGACCACCTTCTCGACGTTGTCCTTCTCCATGGTCTCGAACAGCGACTCCGCCGCCGCGAGGGCCGCGTCGCCGTCCCCTCTCAGCAAGCAGTCGTTCCCGCCGCCATCCATCAGCACGTACTTGATCATGCCGTTCTCCGCAGCTTTGCGGTACTGGCTGGGAATCTGATCGTTGGCCAGCGTCGTGCCGCTGACCGAGTTGTCGATATAGCGATCGTTCTGGGGGAGGGAGCCGTTGGCCTTCGCCTGCTTTTCGATCTGCTGCGTGATGCCGTGAGTCGCGGCGATGAACGATTCGCCGATGACCGCGACCTGATTTCCCTTGGTCTGGCCCTTGACGCACTCGCCCGGGTCCCCGCCCGTGCCGACCGTTTCTCCGCCGCTGGCCGAGCTGCTGGCCTCCGCGGTGCTTGCGCTGCTGCTGCTGCTCGCGGTGCTCCCGGCTGCTGCGCCTCCGGCACCGCTGGTGGCCATATCGCCCGTGCCGACCGTGGTCTCCGCGCTGCTGGTGGTGGTGGTGGTGGTCCCGTCGGGGCCGCCTCCGCCGGTCGAGGACGTACCACCGTCATTGGCCTCACCACAGGCCCAGATGCCGATGCTCAGGAGACCGAGAACGCTCAGTTTCGTAGCAACGTAGGAACGTGTCGACCTCATTTTATTTCTCCAGTGTCCGCTTGGCGCCGAGGGTTCAAGCGGCGAAAGCCATTCATTGCCTTGTGTTGACAATTCATCCGTGCACCTTGGGGGCCGCGTTCGCCCGATGCAGGTGACTGCCACGAGGTCGTACCCAAGCCAGCTGAATCGATGTATAGGCATACTCGCCTATGCCTCGATGCGAGACGTCACGTTCATGTTGGTGGATTGAATAATTCGGGCGAGAGTCGAATTCGTTGTCTGCGCCGCGGCTCATCCTTCTGGGAGGCCCCGATGCGTTCGGTCCCGAGCGCTCCACGCCCGAGCGCGCGGCCTCCGCCCGCGCTGCGCGTCCATGCCGTTCGGCGGTGGACCGCGGCGGTGGATCGGCAACGTGTTCGCGACCGTGGCCTGCCAGCCGGCTGGGTCACGCGTGCGCCCGACCGGACGCTCGTGATCGCCGGCACGTACTTCCACCCTGCGGCGTTCACGCCAGGCTTCGATCCGGGCCACGTGTGCGCCTCCTGGGACGCCGTGAACCGGGAGGACCGCGCCAGCAGCGCGGGAGCCGCGCGCCGGGCCACGCCCCGTCGACCTGCGCCCTGGTGGAGGAAGGCGCCCGCAGGTTTGACGGCATGGTCGCGCGCGGGTACCGCTCGGAGCGAGGACGGCATGAGCAAGCTCTGCGGCCTGTGGGGCCGCCCGTACATCGACCTGTCGCCGCTGATCGACGCGGCGTGCTTCCCCGAGCTCGATCGCGAGATCGTGCGCGGCCTCTGCCGCGTCGAGCCCTCGTACACCGGCGGCAGCCTGAAATGGATGGGCGTGGTCGCGCCCTGGGTGCACGACGACCCATACGTGGATTACGGGGAGGTCATCGGGGGCTTCTCGCGCGACGAGTTCTGCGACTTCATCGCGCTCGGCGACGACCCGTCCGCCTTCGATCCCGACCGGCGGCGCGAGTACACGTTCGGAGACGAGACGGATCACCCGCTCACGCGGGCGCAGATGCTGTACCTGAAGTACCGCTACGGCGTCTATTTCCCCTGGAAGGTCTGCTATCATCTGCTCGAGAACGATCGCTGGGAAGACAAGCACTCGGGCTCCGGCAAGGACTTTTCGGCGGAGGCCAAGGCGATGTTCCCCCGGACGGTCGAGTTCATCCGGGGCCTGCCGTTCGTCGAGATCGGGCGGTGCGTGATCTTCGGCCTCGAGGCGAACGATCACGCGCCCGCGCACCGGGATACCGAGCCGGGGAGCGCGATCGGCGCGGCGCAGTCCATCTCGTTCGACCCGCGCGGCGACAAGCGGTTCTATGTCTGCGACAGGGCAGGGGAGGAGCGCACGGTCGTCCGCGCGCCCATCTACTGGTTCAACGACATGGATTACCACGGCGTCGAGCCGGACCCGTTCTTCCGGTACTCGATCCGCGTGGACGGCGTGTTCAAGCCGGAGTTCGTGAAGCAGCTCCAGCGCCTGTACGGGCGGTAGGCGCGGGCGAGCGCCCTGCCGTGAGTGCTCCGCCGGCTAGCGTACCGCCGGCGAGGCCCCGTTCACCACGAGGTGGATGAACTGCAGCTTCGCCACGGCGGGGCGCGGCAGCACGAACGGGTAGAAGTCATGCTGGCCCATGCTGCGCGACATCTCGTTGAGCACGGCCGTCAGCTCCACCCAGGCGTTCAAGAAGCCCAGGAAGGTCTCGGCCCCTCGGTCGTCCGGACGCCACAGCGCGTCCGCGCCCCATGGCTCGACGTCGAGCTCCACCTCGTCGGCGTCGATGCCGAAGCTGAGCGCCGTATCGACGGTGTCGACCATGTGGAGATAGTGGGCCCAGGTCTCGGCCCAGTCTTCCCACGGGTGCATGCTGGCGTAGGCGCTGACGAAGCGCTCGGGCCAGTCGGCCGGCGGCCCCTGCTCGTAGTTGGCCTTCAGCGCGGCGGCGTAGTCCTGCTGCTCGTCGCCGAACAGCTCCCGGAACGGCGCCAGCCACCCGGTGTCGCGCACCAGGAGGTCCCAGTAATAATGGCCGACCTCGTGCCGGAAATGCCCGAGCAGCGTGCGGTAGGGCTCGCGCATCGCGGCGCGGGTGCGCTCGCGCGTGGCGTCGTCCGCCTCCTCGATGTTCAGCGTGATCACGCCGTCGGCGTGGCCCGTCATCACCCTGGGCCCGTCGGGCGGCGAGGCGAGGAAGTCGAAGCAGATGCCGCGCTCCGGATCCTCGCCGATCCTGGACTTCACCGGCAGGTTCAGCGCCAGGAGCTGCGACACGAGCCGTCGTTTGGCCGTCTCGAGCAGGCGCCAATGCGCCTGGTGCTCGGCGACGGAGAGATCTGGAATGGTGCGGTTGAGCCGGCACGCGGCGCAGAGCGCGGGCGCCTCCGCCGCCGCCGGGATCAGCCAGTTGCAGCCCGACGCCAGGTCGAAGTTGCCGCAGCGCCTGTAGAGCTGCGGCGCGTCCGCCGTGTCGTGCCAGATCTGCCAGGTGCCCTCGGTCGGGCCGGCCTTGAGCGGCAGGACCTGGGCGCGCTCGGGCTCGTAGCCGAGCGGCGTCTTGCAGGCCAGGCATTCGCTGTTGCGGAAGAACACGGGCCTTTCGCACTGGCAGCGGTAGGCGCGCGGGGCGGTGGGCTGCTTGGTCCGCTTCCATGCGCTGCGCAGGCGCGCGATCAGACTGTCGAAGCGATTGGTCATGGTGGGTTGAGCGGCCTCGATCGTGTCGGCCTCGGCTCGCGATCGCAAGGATCGCAAGCCGTATGCCAAGCCTGCGGCTCGGCGCTCGCGACACGAGCGCAGCCCAGCGCGCTGTCGAGCCGTGCTCGAACGTCGCGGACGTCGCGGAGTGCCTCAGTGTGGCCAGAATGCCGTCAGCCCGACCCAGGTTGAACTGGGCCCAACCTGTGGTCGTGGTCGTGAACGTGGTCGTGGTCGTGGTCGTGGTCGTGAACGTGGTCGTGAACGTGGTCGTGGTCGTTCACGGCCTGCCGTTGACGACCACGACCACGACCACGACCACGACCACGTAAACGTTCGGAGGTAGGAGAACGCGGCGTGAAGGTTCGTGAACGCCTATGCGGGGAAGGGTGGGGCCGCGCGCGCCTACTTCGTCGCGCGGTAGCTCTCCGGTGTTGTTCCTCTCCGACTGCTGCCAGCCCGAGTCCGGATAGTTCCCGCCGTAGCCGATCTTGGGCTGCGTCTGGAAGCCCTTCCACTTCCCGCCGGCCAGCGTCTCGTTGTAGTAGCGCGACATCGCCTTGTCGTCGGCGAGCCGAGCCTCGGCGGCCGCGGCCATGTCGCCGGTCGCGGCGCGCCCCTGAGCGGCGTATCTGATCACGCCTGGCACGGCGAGAGCGGCAGGCCCGTCGGCCCCGAGCGCGCCGGCTCCGGCGGGCGTACGGGGCCACGCCACACTTCTTGGAGGTTCAGGTCCAGCCGCAGCTTCCTCGCTGCTCGCGGCCGTCAGGCCGGCCGGGAAGGGGGCGGCCGCCGGCGACTCCGCCGGCGGCTTTGCCACCCGTGGCGGGCAGGTCAGTTGGTGGGCACGAAACGCAGCGATGCGAGGCGCACGAGCTCGCCCTGGCCGCCGCCCTTCACCTTCAAGTAGACCTCGTGCGTGCCCGACGTGGGCGCCACGTTGCACGTCGTCGTCGTCCACTTCTCCCAGCCGTCGGTACCGGGGAGGGCGCAGGTGCCGATCATCGAGCCGCCTGCCAGCGGATCGATCCAGACCTCCACGGTGCCGCCGTCCCCGGCGCTCGAGGCCTCCAGCGCGATCGCCTTCGACTGTACACCCCCGCTGCCGAGGTCGACGCTCCCGAACATGGCCCAATCGCCGTTCTCCAGATCACCGAGCACCGGTCCCGCCGACGTGCTCGACACGACCTGGGCGCCGGACTGCTGGTCCGCCTCCGCCGCCGGGATCGGGGTGAATCCATCACGATAGGTGAACAGGTCGAAGTAGGCACGGCTATTGGTCGCGAACATGCCGGCCTGGTTGCCAATCCAGGTGTGAGCCATGGCATAGAACCCGTCGAGCGTGGAGATGTCGATCTCGGGGCCTACCTGGGTCCATTCGACTCCATCCGTGCTGAACCAGCCCGTAGCCTTGTGCTCGGAGCGGACCAGCTTCAGCCAGACCGCTTTCCCGGAAGGTGCGGGGACCGACGCGCCCACTACGACCGGCTCGGCAAGCTCGGTGTACGCAGCCCCCGCCTCGGCCGGGGCCTGCACCGAGCGCGACCGGAAGGAGAAGCGAATCCTGTCTTCCTCGCCCTCCATGACCCGCGCCACCGAGACGTCCATGATGGCGGGGAGCCTGAACTTCTCGCTGTCGTTCATCCACGTCGGGCAGGAAAGCACCTGCTCGTCCTGCCAGTAGCCGTTGCCCACGCGGATGCCGGCCGCGTCCCCGTCGGCCGCGGGCGTGAACTCGACCTTCGCGACCATGCTGCTCGAGTGCAGCGTGTCCTTCTGAACGACCCACGCGGTCCCTCCGGCACCCGGCGTGATCCGCAGCCACCCCGGGCGATCCGCCACCGAGTACTTGTCCTCCGACGCGCCGTAGGTGGTCCACGCGGAGTTGATCGTGGCCGACGAGAAATCGTCGTTCACGGGCAGCAGGAAAGGCACGCCGCTCTGCGGCAGCTTGGGCGCGGACAGATCGCCCTTCTTGGTCGGGTATCGCGGGACCGGGATCGTCTTCCCGTTCACCTCTTGGTCGACCCAGGTCACCTCCAGCAGCAGCCCCTCGCGGCCAAGCCCCTGCCAGTCGCCGTTCTTCGAGGTCTTGGTGTCGTCGGTTCCCACGTTGCTGCAGTCGTACGAGTGGGCAAAGGCCCACCACGAGCCGTCCTCCAGCGCGATCGGCGACGTGGTGTGCTGGACGCCGGCGTACGGCTCCTCGCCGGTAAGGACATAGCCGAGCCACGTCCAGTCCTCGGGGGTGCTGCCGACAAGCTTCTTCGACGCCCAGGCGTGCAGCTGGCCGCCGCAGGCCGTATGCGTCGAGACGAAGTAGTAGTACCACTCGCCGCGCTTGGCCATCGTCGGCCCCTCGGCCCACTTGCTCCAGTCAGGATTCGTGAAGTCGCCGCAGCCGCCGGTCTCCTGGTCCCAGTTGATGAAGCTCATGTCGATGCTCGACTCGGGCAGCAGCATCCCGGTGTCGGGATCGATCTCCGTGACCAGGTTGATGCCGAAGTCGCTCGGGTGATCCGCGTCCCATTTGCACAGGCCGTTCTTGATGATCATGTACGTCTTGCCGCTGTCGGGATCGACGAACACCGAGTTGTCGGAGCCGGTCCCTCGTTCGTACGAGGTCTCGCTGCCGGGCGGCGTGTAGGGGAAGATGTCGACCTTGGTGGGCTCTGACCACGGGCCCTCGAGGCTCGGCGCCGAGGAGAAATGCTGGGTGGCCCCGATGGAGTAATAGACCCGGTACACATCGCCGGCCTTGACGATGAATCCGCCCCAGGTGCCCTGGCCCGGGCCGAGCTGCGCCTCCAGCGCGGGAGCGGTGGAGTGGACCACCCGGTTCATGCGCTCCCAGTGGAGGAGATCCGTCGAGTGCAGGATCTCGAAGGCGGGCATCATGTGGAAATTCGACCCGACCAGGTAGAAGTCGTCGCCTTCCCGGTAGATGTTCATGTCCGGGTGATCACCGGGCAGAACGGGGTTCTGGTAGGTCGTCACCTCGAAGGCCGCATCGCCGTCGCCGCCCGCCCCACCGCCGCCGGCGTTCGGAGAGCCACCCGTGCCCCCGGAGCCGCCGTCGCCCCCGGAGCCGCCGTCGCCCCCGGAGCCGCCGTCGCCGCCGCCGCCGCCGTCGCCGCCCGTTCCACCGCCGTCTCCGCCCTGACCCGCGGAGCTTGCCGAGGTTGACCCGGACGAGGTGCTAGATCCCGCCGGGGTGGGATTGGGCTCGTCCGAGCCGCACCCCATCGCGATCAATCCAACGAAAGTGACAATCCCTGCTGCATAGGAGCGCACGATGACCTCTCAGTTCCTTGTTGTGGACGCTTGAATTCCCGAGGGCTTCCGAAATGATCAATGAACGGGCACGAAAGTGCCTATCGACGCCACACGGACCCCGGCGGAACGCACTTCATCCCCGTCGTGTCACGCCGTACGGGCGCGCCGCTCGAAGACCCGCTGGAGCAGGCAGGCGACCAGGAGGAGGAGGCCGATGACGATCTTGGTCCACCAGGAACTGAGCGTGCCCTCGAACATGATGAGGGTCTGGATGGTGCCGTAGATGAGCACGCCGAAGAGGGTGCCGACGACCGTGCCGTGGCCGCCGGTCAGCAGGGTCCCGCCTATGACGACGGCGGCGATGGCGTCCATCTCCATTCCGCCGGCGTGCAGCGCGTAGCCGGATACCATGTAGAACGTGAAGGCGACGCCCGCCAGCGCCGAGCAGAACCCGCTCAAGGTATAGATGAGCACCTTGGTCCGTGGCACCGGCAGGCCCATGAGCAGGGCGGATTGTTCGCTGCCGCCGATCGCATAGATCGTGCGGCCGAAGCTCGTGTAGTGGGCGATGTAGATGGCCGCGGCGAACAGCGCGAGCGCGAGGACCACGTTCCAGGTGATCGAGGTGTCGAACAGGAACGGGATGCGGTGCGACGAGACGTCGACGTAGAAGCCGTTGCGGATCGTGATGGAGTCGATGCTGATGAGGTAACAGAGCCCGCGCGCCAGGAACATGCCCGCCAGCGTGACGATGAAGGGCTGCACCTTGAAGTACTGGATGACGAGCCCCATCACGAGGCCGATGCCCGAGCCCATGGCCAGCACGAGCGGGATGACCACGGCAGGGCTCAAGCCGTGCTTCTCGACGAGCGACGCCGAGACCATCGTTGTCAGCGCGATGACCGAGCCGACCGAGAGGTCGATCCCGCCGGAGAGGATGACGAAGGTCATCCCGATGGCGGTGATCAAGAGGAACGCATTGTCGATGAAGAAGTTGAGGAACACCTGCAGCGAGAAGAACCCGTCGAACAGGTACGACCCGGCCGCGAACATGAGCACGAACAGGCTGCTGGTGACCGCGAGCGGCAGGTGCCTCGGGTCGATCCGGACGGAGCGCCCGGTCGCGGCGGTGGTGCCGCTCCGTCCGGTCGCGGCGATGGTGCCGCTCCGTCCGGTCACGGCGGCGGTGTCGATCATGGTGTGACCACCCTCCTCGTCCGTTGCTTTGCGATGAGATCCCTGACCTTCTGCGATTGCACGATGGTGATCAGGAAGACGACGAGCGCCTTCACCACCAGGTTGACCTCCGGGGGCACGCCGACCGAGTAGATGGTGGTGGTGAGCGTCTGGATGATCAGGGCGCCGATGACGCTCCCCGCCAGCGTGAACTTGCCCCCGGAGAGCGATGTCCCGCCCAGGACCACGGCCAGGATGGCGTCGAGCTCGAAGAGGAGGCCCGCGTTGTTCCCGTCGGCGCTCTTGACGTTCGAGCTCACGATGAGCCCGGCGATGCCGGCGCACAGGCCGCACACGGCGTAACAGGCGAAGGTGATCGTGCGCGCGCGGATCCCGGCCAGCCGCGAGGCGACCGGGTTCACGCCGATCGCCTCGATGAACATGCCGAGCGCGGTCTTGCGGGTCAAGAGCCAGACGACGGCGCTCACGCCCGCCACGATGAACAGCGAGACCGGGATCCCCAGGAGGAAGCCGTTCCCGATGACGTGATACGGGCTGTAGTAGATGGTGATGATCTGGCCGCCCGTGATGAGCTGGGCGATGCCTCGCCCCGTGACGAGCAGGATCAGGGTCGCGATGATCGGCTGCATGCCGAAGATCGACACCAGCGTGCCGTTCCACATGCCGAGCGCCAGCGCCACGCCCAGCGCGCTCCAGACGACGATCGGCAGCGGGACACGCGTCGCGTCCGCCATGCCGGTCCCGCCGCTCGGCGAGAGCTCGCCGCCGATCAGCACCGCCGCGACCGCGCCAGAGATGGCCACGACCGCGCCGACGGAGATGTCGATGCCGCGGGTGGCGATCACCAGGGTGAGCCCCATGGCGATGATCATGAGCGGCGATGCGCGGTTCAGGATGTCGATGACGCTGCCGTAGAGGTGGCCGTCCTTGACCGTGATCGCGAAGAACTGCGGATTGCTGACGAGGTTGAACAGCAGGAGGGAGCCGAGCATCGCCAGCGGCCAGAACGTGCTCCCGCTGGCGAGCCGGCGCAGGGAGGCGGCGGGCGCGCTCACGGCTGACCTCCCGCGATGATCTGGTAGACCGCCTGCTCGTCGGTCTTGTCCGTGGCGAGCTCCGCCACCTTGCGCCGGTCGCGCAGGACGACGACCTGGTCCGAGTAGCGCAGCGCCTCGGCCATCTCCGAGGAGACGAGCACCACCGCCATGCCCCGATCGCAGAGCTCCATGACCTTGCCCATGATCTCGCCCTTGGCCGCCACGTCGATGCCGCGGGTCGGCTCGTCGAGGATGAGCATGCGCGGATCGGTCGCCAGCCAGCGAGCCAGGAGCGCCTTCTGCTGGTTGCCGCCGCTCAGCTTGGAGATGGGCACCTCCGCGTCGGCCGCCACGATGCCGAGCCGCTGGATGTAACGGCGGGCGATGTCGTCCTGCTCGTCCCGGGACAGGTTACGGAAGATGCCGCGCTTGGCCTGGAGGGCGACGACGATGTTCTCGCGCAGCGAGAGGTCGCCGAGGATCCCCTCGACCTTCCGGTCCTCGGGGCAGAAGCCGAGGCCGCGCGCGATCGCGTCGAGCGGCGAGCCGATGCGCGCCGGCTCCCCGTCGATCTCGATGGATCCCTGGTCCGCCCCGTCGAGCCCGAACAAGAGCCGCACCGTCTCCGTCTTTCCGGCGCCCAGGAGGCCGGCGAGGCCGAGCGCTTCGCCGCGCTGCACGTCGAGATCGACATCGCTGACCGAGCCCTTCTTGCCGAGCCCTCGCGCCCGCAACAGGGGCGCCTGCCCGCCCGCCGGCATCGTCGCCCGCGCGCGCTCGGCCCGGGCCGGGCCGTCCTCCGCGACCTCGCGCCCGACCATCCGCGTGACGAGCTCCATGCGCGACAGCTCGGCGGCCGGCGTCTCGCTGACCAGCTGACCGTTCCTCAGCACCGTGATCCGGTCGGAGATCTCGAACACCTGGTCGAGGAAGTGCGAGATGAACAGGATCGCCATCCCCTGCGCCTTGAGCCGCTGGATGACCGAGAAGAGCGTCTTCACCTCGTCCTCGGCCAGGCTCGAGGTCGGCTCGTCGAGGACGAGGATCTTCGCCTTGGCGCAGAGCGCGCGGGCGATCGCGACGAGCTGCTGCACGGCGATCGAGAAGGTCGAGAGCGGCGCGGTGACGTCGACGTGGATGTTGAGGTCCGAGAGCAGGGCGCTCGCCTTCCGGCGCATCTCCCCCCACCGGATCGCGAAGACGCCGGCGTCCTCGCGCCCGAGGAAGATGTTCTCGGCCACGGAGAGGTTGGGGCAGAGGTTCACCTCCTGGAACACGGCGCTGATGCCGAGCGCCTGCGCGTCCTGCGGGCTCGAGGGCCTGATCTCCTGGCCCTCGAGCAGGATCTGCCCGTCATCCGGGGGGTGGACGCCGGTCAGGACCTTGACCAGCGTCGATTTGCCCGCGCCGTTCTGCCCCATGAGGGTGTGCACCTCCCCGGGCAGCATGCGAAAATCGACGGAAGAGAGCGCCTGTACGCCAGGAAATCCCTTGGAGATCCGCTTCATCTCGAGCACGGGCACGGCTCCGCTCTGCATCGCTCACGTCCTCCCCGGCGGCCTCCGCGGCGCCACCGTTACGCGCACTCAGTACTTGCGCTTCGGGAACTCCTGAGCGGCGGTCTCCATCGGGAAGACGCCCTCCTCGGTGACGATGCGCTTCGGCAGCTGCTTGCCCGCCATCAGGTCCTTCACAGCGCTCATCAGCTGCGGCCCGAGGAGGGGGCTGCACTCGACCGTCACGTTGAGCTTGCCCGCCATCATCGCCTCGAACGCGCCCTTCACCGCGTCGATCGAGATGATGAGGATGTCCTTGCCGGGGCGGAGCCCCGCCTCCTCGATGGCCTGGATCGCGCCGATCGCCATGTCGTCGTTGTGGGCGTAGAGGACGTTGATGTTCTTGCCCTCCGCCTTGAGGAAGGCCTCCATGACCTCCTTGCCCTTGGCGCGCGTGAAGTCGCCCGTCTGCGACCGGATGATCTTGAACTGGGGCTTGTCCTTGATGATCTCCTCGAACCCCTTCTTGCGATCGATCGCGGGGGCCGAGCCGACGGTGCCCTGCAGCTCGACGATGTTGATCGGGTCCTTCTGGTCCTTCGTCTTCTCGACCAGCCACTTCGCCGCGCGGCGGCCCTCCTCGACGAAGTCCGACCCCATGAAGCTGACCCAGAGGGTGTCGTCCTTCGTGTCCACCGCGCGATCGGTCAGGATGACGGGGATCTTGGCCTCCTTGGCCTCGCGCAGGACGGGCTCCCAGCCGGTCTCGACCACGGGCGAGAACGCGATGACGTCGACCTTCTGGGCGATGAACGACCGGATGGCCTTGATCTGGTTCTCCTGCTTCTGCTGCGCGTCGGAGAGCTTGAGATCGATCCCGGCCGCCTTGGCGGACTCCTCGATCGACTTCGTGTTCGCGGTCCGCCACTCGCTCTCCGCGCCGATCTGGGAGAACCCGAGCGTGATCTGCTTATTTTCCTTCTGACAGCCCTGCCCGACCAGGATCAGCGCCAGCCCTGCCAGCGCCACCATCCCCGTGGTGACAAAGTTTCTCCTCTTCATGGCGCAGCTCGTCTCCTCTCGTCCATCGCCTCGTTCCATGAGGCACCTCGGTCATCCTCGCCGTCGTCCCCCGACGTCCGGCGTCACTTCTGCCCGTAATACGCCCTCTTCCCGTGCTTCCGGTCGAAGTGCTTGCGCACGAGCGCGTCGGGCAGGCGCGCGGCACCCGGGTGGATCGTGCGGGTGATGAACGCCATCCTCGCGATCTCCTCGAGCACCGCCGCATTGTACACCGCCTTCTCGGCGTCCTCTCCCCACGCGAAGGGGCCGTGTCCCGCCACCAGCACCATGGGTGTGTGAAGCGGGTTACGATCCCTGAAGCACTCGATGATCTGCTTCCCCGTCTCCGTCTCGTAGTCGCCCTCCACGGCGTCCGGCCGCATCACCTCGGTGCAGGGTACGTCCTCGGCCAGGTGATCCGCGTGCGTCGTACCGTAGATCGGGATCGGCGTGCCTGTCTGCGCCCAACCAGTCGCGTAGGTCGAGTGCGTGTGAACCACGCCACCCAACCCGCGGAAGCTCGCGTAGAGAACGATATGCGTCCTGGTGTCCGAGGAGGGGCGGAGGTGTCCCTCCACCACCTTCCCCTCCAGATCGACCACGACCATGTCGTCGGCCGACAGCCGATCGTAAGGGACGCCACTCGGCTTGATCGCCAGGACGCCCCTGTCGCGATCGAACGCCGAGACGTTGCCGAACGTGTAGATCGCGAGCCCCATGCGCGGGATCTCCATGTTCGCCGTGAAGGCGCGCTCGCGCAGCTCTCGATAGGTCGCGCTCACGTCGTGGCCCTCAGTGCGCCAGCCGGTAGGCGAGATCGTTCCAGCGGAGCTCGTTCTTGAGCGAGCGGATGTCGGTCCCTTCGCCGATGCGGACCAGCTCCACGCCGGCGATGGAGGCGAAGTCCTCGACGTGCGCCATGGTCACGGCGCGGCTGTGGGCACAGTGATGGGCGCCCCCAGCCAGGATCCACGCCTCGCAGGCGAGCCTGAAATCGGGCTTCGGGATCCACACCGCGCGCGCCACGGGCAGCTTCGGCATCGCCCTGTCGGGCGCCACCGACTCGAGCTCGTTGGCGACGATCCGCATGCGGCCGCCCATGTCGATCATGGCAACGTTCACAGCGGGCCCGACCCCGGCGTCGAAGACGAGCCGGCACGGGTCCCCCTTGCCGCCGATCGAGAGAGGGTGGATCTCCAGCGACGGCCTCCCGGCGGCGATCGACGGACAGATCTCCAGCATGTGGGCGCCGAGGACGCGCTCTCGCCCCGGGACCAGGTGATACGTGTAGTCCTCCATGAAGGAGACGCCCCCGCGCAGGCCCGTCGCCATGATCTTCAGGGCGCGGACCAGGCCGCAGGACTTCCAGTCGCCCTCCGCCCCGAAGCCGTAGCCGTCGTCCATGAGCCGCTGCACCGCGAGGCCGGGGAGCTGCTTGAGCCCGTGCAGATCCTCGAAGGTCGTGGTGAAGCCGCCGAAGCCGCCCTCCTTCAGGAAGGAGCGCATCGCCGCCTCCTGCCTCGCCGCGTACCGCAGGTCGCCGTGGCGATCTCCGCCCCTCCTCAGGGCGGGGGCGATGGTGTACGCCTCGTCGTACTCGGCCACCAGGCGATCGACCTCGCGCTCGTCGACCTCGGCGATGCGCCCCACGAGATCGCCCACGCCATAGCCGTTCACCGACCAGCCGAACCTGACCTGCGCCTCGACGCGGTCGCCTCCGGTGACGGCCACCTCTCTCATGTTCATGCCGCCGAAGCGCGCGATCTTGAGCCGCCGCCCGTCGAGGATGGCGCAGGCGGCGCGCGCCCAGATGTCGAGCTTGGCGAGGACGTCGCCGTCCGTCCAGTGGCCGACGATGACCCTCCGGTCGATGCGCAGGCGAGCGCCGATGTACCCGAACTCGCGGTCCCCATGGGCCGACTGGTTCAGGTTCATGAAGTCCATATCGATGCTGTCCCAGGGCAGCTCGCGGCCGTACTGCGTGTGCAGGTGCGCGATCGGCTTCTCCAGGCGCTTGAGCCCCGCGATCCACATCTTCGCGGGAGAGAACGTGTGCATCCACGTGATCACGCCGGCGCACCGCGGCGAAGCGTTGGCCTCGCGACAGACGGCGAGGATCGACTCGGAGCTCTTGAGCGTCGGCTTCCAGACGACCCTGACCGGGAGCTTGCCCGAGGCGTCGAGGGACGCGGCAATCTCCCGCGCGTGTTCGGCGACCTGCTTCAGCGCCTCCTCACCGTAGAGGTCCTGACTGCCGGTCAAGAACCACACCTCGAAGCCTTCTCGAAGATCCTGCATGGCGATCCCGCTCATTGCGTCAACTCCCTCTCCACAAACGATCCCAGCGCGACATAATCCCGGTACAGCGCGTCATAGAGCCTGGCGCGCGTGGGATCCGGCAGATACCGGGCCTCGGTTCCAGACGACATCGCGCGCTGCGCGTCCTCGACGGTGGCGTGAAGGCCGGCGGCGGTCGCGGCGAACATCGCCGCGCCCAGCGCGACCGGCTGCTCGCCGGCGCGGACCTCGACCGTCATGTCGAGCACGTCCGAGAGGACCTGCATGGTGAGGGGGCTCTTGCGCGCGACGCCGCCGACACCGATGATGCCGTCGATGCGGAGCCCCTCGGATCGGAAGCGCTCGACGATGGCGCGCGATCCGAAGGCGATCCCCTCCACGAGCGCGCGGTAGATCCGCGGCGCGTCCGTGCCCAGATCGAGGCCGACGATGGCGCCCCTGAGCCGCTGGTCCGCGTCCGGGGTCCTTCGCCCGTTCAGCCAGTCGAGCGCCAGCACGGAGCTCCGCGCCGGCGGGATCTCCGCCGCCGCCCGCTCCAGCTCGGGGATGATCCGCTCGATCGCCGCATCGGCCAGCGTCACGTCGGCCAGCGTCTTCCGGTCCGAGTGGCCGGCGCCGGGCAGGGCAGGGAGGATGGCGAGGAGCGGCCAGCTAAGGAGCTGCTTGAACCAGGCAAAGACATCACCGAAGGCGGACTGCCCCGCTTCGTAGCCGATTGCGCCCGGGAGGATGGAGCCGTCGACCTGGCCGCAGATCCCGGCGACGAGGACCTCCGGCGCGCCGGTCTTCGGGACGACGAGCATATCGCACGTGCTCGTGCCCATGACCTTGAGCAGGCGGTTCGGCTGGATGTTGCCGCCGACCGCGCCCATGTGCGCGTCGAAGGCGCCGACGGCGACGACGACGTCGTCCGGGACACCGAGCGTCACGGCCCACCCGGGCGAGATCGTCCCGAAGGGCACGTCGGCGGTCCAGGTCTGCGAGCCGAGGGTGGCCTTGAGCGCGGGCAGGCGCGGATGGAGCCTCGACAGGAACTCGTTCGAGGGATAGCCGTCGAACTCCGGGTGCCACATCGCCTTGTGCCCGGCGGCGCAGCGGCTCCGCCTGATCTGCCGGAGGTCGTCGGCGCCGGTCAGGACGGCGGGGATCCAGTCGCAGTGCTCCAGGACGGTGACCGCCGCGCGCGCGACCGCCGGATTGGTCTCGAGGACGTGGAGCACCTTGGCCCAGAACCACTCGGACGAGTACACCCCGCCCTCGTACTTCGTGTAGTCCACGCCGCCCCAGGTCCGGGCGACGCTGTTGATCCGCGCCGCCTCGGCCACCGCGGTGTGGTCCTTCCAGAGGATGAACATCGCGTCCGGGTCCTCCTCGAAGCGTGGGCTGAGCGAGAGAGGCCTGCCCTTCGCGTCGGCCAGGACCGGCGTGGATCCGGTCGTATCGACCGCGATCCCGCGCACGTGCGCGGCGACGTCGCTGCCCGCCTGGTCCAGGGCCGCGCGGATGGACGCCTCCATGGCATGCAGGTAGTCGAGCGGATGCTGGCGGAACCGGTGCGCGCGCGCGTCGCAATAGAGGCCCTGCGCCCAGCGCGGGTAGGGCGCGACCGAGGCCCCCGCGAGCTCGCCGTTCCGCGCGTCCGCGACGACCGCCCGAACGGAGTCGGTGCCGAAATCGATCCCGATGACGAATGTTCCCTTGCGCATGACGACCCGTTGGCCGGGCTAAGCCAGTAAGGATGTGCCCCGAGTTCAATGTGAACGTTCACAATGTGACTGTCAATCACAATCTGCCGGATCGCGACGCTTCTCCCGTCCCGGAGGATGAACCAGGCTGCAACTCTACTGTCGTGCGGTCAGGCCGGGAGGGGGCGATGGTCCGCCGGCTCACGCGACGACCACGACCACGTGAACGTTCACGTTGGTGACCGATGGTGGTGGAGGGGGCTTCGTGCCCTGAGCGTGACCGAACGAGCTTGGCGAACGCCTTTGGGGACGCGGCTCAGCCGCCTTCGAGGCAGATCCTGCGCACGAAGCGCCTCACGGTCGAGGCGCGATGCTCGGCGTAGTAGCCATCCGCCGCCGCTCTCGACGCCTCGCCCGGCGCGTCGAGGCAGTCCGCGATGATCTCGTAGCCGTCCTGGAGATGGTTCGGGTCGCCGGGGTGCGTGCGACGATATTCGTGCACGAGCTCCCGCATGCGCGCGCCGTTCCGCGCGCTCATCGCGTCATTGAGCAGCCCGATCAGGCCGTTCTCATGCTGGATCTCGACGTGGCGCTGCGTGATGGGGTGGGGGTGGGCGGGGCCGTCGTGGCGGTCGTCGGGGCTCGGCCCGATGACGGGCAGGTCGTCGATCGCCGCGGCGAGCACGGTGCTGCCGGCCGACGCCGGTGGCTCGTTCGACCGACGGCGCGACGTTGCCTCGCGCGGCGCCTCCTCTCGCGACGTCTCCTGCCGAGAGGAAGGCAGGAGAGGCGCGTCGGGCTCTCGAGAGCGATGCACGAGGTAAAGCGCCGCGCCGAGGAGCAGCAGCGCGGCGACGGACCAGCGCCTGCGCGCCGACCTCATGGAATCGTCACGGTCCACGTCACCGTCTCTTGCGAGCGGGGCCAGTTGTCGCGACCCCAGCAGGGATCGATGTAGCGGGGATTGGTCGAGGGAGGAGGGTCGAGGCACTCGCCGCTGCGGTAGCGCACAAGCTCTTCGCCGGCGTTGTCGTAGGCCTTGGCGACGATGGTGTGGGTGCCCGAAGCGAGGCCCGCCGCGGCGACGTTGTAGACGGGGCCGCCGTCCGTCGCGATCACCTCGCCGTCGAGCGTCCAATCCACGCTGATGACGTCGGGATCGATCACCTTGACCGCGAGCGTCGCCGGATCCGTGACGGCCCCTGCGGGCGGATCGGCCGAGTCGATCGGCTTGATGCGCATCCAGATGTCCATGACCATCTTCTCGCGCGAGACCGGGTTGAAGCTCGTGTTCTTGTTGTCTCCGAACAGGCTGTTCATCATCGAGTTCGAGGACGGGCGGTACTGTCCGCTATCCACGTAGCGGCTGCCGATGAACGTGCCCTGGACGCCCGTGGCGTCGGCGGCGTCGTACTCCAGCCACTTGTCCCATTTGCCCGCCGTCGTCGTGCAGTTGCCCGTGGTGTTCACCTCGACGTACTCCGTGCCGCTGCCGCTGCACGTGTTCGCGCCGCAGGCAGAGCCCGTCGCCTTGGCGCAATACTCGTCGGCGAGCTGATGGAAGCCGTGGCCACCTTCGTGCAGGGCCGCTCCGGCGGCGTCCCCATGCCCGCCGGACCAGAGCATCCAGGCCGAGCCCGTGTTCCACCACCGGTCGTTGTTCAACACGATGGCGTGCCAGTCGACCTCGAAGTCCTCGGGGAGGTTCGCCTTGAGCGCCTGATCCGCCGCGCGGGTGTCGCACTTTGCGAGGCGGCTCTCGTCGTCGCCCGTGCAGCCGAGCGCTCCAGGGATGCCGTTCGAGCGGCTGACCAGCTTGACGGCGCAGATATTGACGAACTTGCGATATCTGCCGTACGGCTCGCCGATCGGGCTGCTGAAGCGCTTGGCCATCGCCTCCTCGATGTGCTCGAGGTACGTGGTGTTCACGGTCGTGGCGTCGTAGCCGTCGCCCACGATGACGTAGTTGATGCGGTTCTCTGGTGGGCCCGCGCTCTCGATGGCCACGCCGTTCGCGCCGCAATCGAGGACGTAAGCGGAGTCGCCTCCTCCTGTGCCGCCGGGCACGAAGCTCCCCCCTGCGCCCGTGCCGGTAGAGCCGCTCTGGGCCGCGCCGCCTGCGCCGCCTGCGCCCGGAGTTCCGCCGCCTGTTGCTCCGCTGCTGGCAGAGCCGCCGGACGCGGAGGTGCTGCCCTCCGACGTGCCGCCGCCCTCGGTCGTCGCCGCGGGGCTGTCCGGTGCCTCGCCGCAGGCGCAGAGCGCCATGAGGCTCAAGAGGTGCAGGTGGAAGCTCGACTTCATCATGTTCACCTCACGACCTTTCGCAGGCGACGTCCACGCCGAGCTCCACCGTATCCCATCCCCGAGGATCCATAGGCGTCAACCAAGCTCGTTCGGTCACGCAGGGCACGAAACCCGCCCCCTTCACCCACCATCGTTCACCAACGTGAACGTTTACGTTTACGTGGTCGTGGTCGTTTACGTGGTCGTGGTCGTTCACGGCCGACCGTTGACGACCACGACCACGACCACGTGAACGTTCACGTAAACGTTCGGATGTGGGAGGACTCGACGCGAGGCTTGGTTGACGGCTACGGCCGGCCCACGTTCAGCCGAACAGCCCCTCGATCGCCGTGGTGTGC
This sequence comes from Sorangium sp. So ce302, assembly GCF_051530145.1. Lineage (GTDB taxonomy): Bacteria > Myxococcota_A > Polyangia > Polyangiales > Polyangiaceae > Sorangium > Sorangium cellulosum_B. The sequence continues at coordinate 4,973,182 of NZ_CP150326.1, forward strand.
TGGTCGTTGTCCCCCATCACGAGATCCGGGACCCCGAAGGAGCCCGCGATCGCCATCCACAGATCGTTGGTGGAGCGACCGCCGCGGTTGCCGTTGGTCCACACCTGCCCGCCGCGCAGCGTGGTGCCCTCGCCGCCGAACAGAACCCACGCCATCTTGTCCCAGTTGTGGTGCCGCGTGCCGACCTCCGTGATGTACGGGACCAGCGTGGTGTCGAGCAGCGTCCCGCCAGCCACGTCCTTCGTCTCCGCGAGCTCCTTCAGGAAGCCGGCGACATAGCCGGCGTAGAACTCTTCCACCCGGGTGAGGAACTCGAGCGTGTCCGGCGTATCGGGATCGTGGCTCGTGGTGTGGTGCACCTTGAAGATGGCGGAGTTGGGCGGCCACAGCTCGCCGAAGCTCACGTGGTTCGTGCCAGGGGACCACTGGAACGTGACCACGCGCGTCAGGTCGCAGCGGAACGCGGCCTTGATCACGGCGAAGTGCAGGGCGCCGATGCGCGCGTGCTTCACGTCGTCGCGCTCGTTCACGACGTGCGAGCTGCCATAGGGATCGATGTGCCCGCTCACCTCGATCGTCTCGGGCTCCTGCGGCACACCGCAGGACGCGGGATCCCTCGGGTCGGCGTCGAACTCCTTCTCCACCTCGCGGATGGCGGCGGCGTGCCCCTCCAGCGCCTCTCGCTGCGAGCTCGGCGCGAGGCCCTGAAGGCGCCTCAGGTCCTTGAGCGCGAAGTCGAGCACGCTCTTCTTCTCCAGGCGCGCCCGCGCCAGGGCGTCCAGGTTGCCGTCCGTCGGGCCGCCCGGCATGAGCGTGCCGAACACGCGCCTGTACACCTCGAGCGGCTGGTAGTAGGGCTTCATCGGCGCGCGCGCGCCCGAATAGGACATGTGGCGGGTCGACACCTCGGGCGTGTCGGCGCGGTTGTCGCAGGAGACCTGGAGCGACGCGATGGGCGTGCCCTGGAGCTCGGCCGCCTGCTTCACGAGCAGCTGGTCGATGCTCGGCGCCTCGGCCATCGGATCGTCGCCGCCGTTGCCCGGGTACAGCTGCTTGGTCCGCGTCCCCGTGCACATCAGCACCGTCCCGCGCTCGTGGCCGCCGCCGACAGACCCCTCGTGCGGCAGCTTCAGGTCGCGCATCACGATCATCCGATCCTTCATGGCCTCGAACGGGGTCAGGATGCGGGAGAGCGTGAAGTTGGTCCCGTTCCCTTGCGGCCAGTAGTTCTCGTACACGGTGCCCACGGGGCGCTGCACGATCAACAGGCGCCTCGGGGGCGCCGCTCCCTCGGCGGCCGACTCGAGGCCCTTGAGCACCGTGACGAGACCCGCGGCGGCGCCGATGCCTTGCAGGAAGCGGCGGCGAGACCATCCATAAGAAAGGTTGTAGCCCACGGTCATTCCTCCTTGGCGCGCTCGGTCAGCGCGGGCGACGTCACGATGGCTTTCACGACGTTGGTCAGCGTCCGCTGGCCCTCTGGCAGCGCCTCGATCACGCGCTCGACCTGACAGTCGCTGGTCCCGAGCGTCTCATCGTCCGTGCCGTAGGTCAGCAGGTGCCGCGTGATGCAGGCGGCGAACGCGTCGTTCTGCGCGACGGCCTCGGCGAACTCGACGGCGCTCGCGTAGCTCCCCGCGACCTCGGCGATGTTGCCCACGTTGACGCGCGCGTCGATCGGCTCCCCATCGAGGGTGTCGCGGTACCGGCCGACCGGATCGTAGTTCTCGAGCAGCAGGCCGAACGCGTCGAACTGGGCGTGACATGCGGCGCAGGTGGAGTTCGCGGCGCGCGCGTCGGCGCGCTCGCGCTCGGTCATGTCGGCCTCGAGCAGCTCCTTGATCGCGTCCGAGAGCGACTCCGGGGGCGACGGGATCTTCCCGAGGCAGAGCAGCGCGCCGCGCACGAAGAGCCCTCGCGCCACCACGCTCGTGTTGTCGGTCCGGGCCAGCGCCGCGAGCAGGCCGGGCTGCGTGAGGATCCCGGCGCGCTCGTCGGCCGGCAGCTCGACCTTGGTGAACTCCTCCGGGCTCGATCCCGTGTGCTCCACGCCGTAGACCTTCGCGAGCACGCCGTTCACGAACGTCTCCCTCGTGGTGAGCAGCTCCGACACGTCCGCTCCGCGGTTCCACAGGAGGTCGTCCACGAGCAGCTCGGTCTCGTGGAACATGCTCGCCTGGAGCGCGGGGGTGTACTCGGGGAAGAGCCCTGGATCCTTCACCGTGCCGAAGAGGTTGCTGAGCCCCCACGCCGCGATCAGCGTGGTGTTCAGGCTGCTGCGCGTCTCGGGTTTCTCGAGGAGGCGCTCGGCCTGGCGCGCCAGCTCCTCCGGATCGTTCAGGGCCCCGGAGTCGGCGGCGGCGGCGAGCTCCTCGTCCGGCAGGCCGTCCGTCAAGAAGAACGAGAGCTCGCTCGCGACCTCGTGCGCGTCGAGCTTCACCACGTCGCCGTCCGCGTCGCCGCCGAGCTCGGTGCGGTAGGAGAACGAGGGGGACGCGATGAGCGCCTCGAGCGCGAGCGAGACGCCCCGCTCGTAGCTCGTCTCCTTCCCGAGCGCATAGACCGACCACAGGTTGTCGAGCTCCGCCTGGTCCACGGGCCGGCGGAACGCCCGTTGCGCGAACTTCGTCAGGAACGTCTTGGCGCAGGCGTCGTCTCCGTCGGCGGCGCACCCCGTCACCTGCTCGAAGCGCCCCGAGATGCTCTCGGCCGCGTAGGCAGCCCTCGCGAGCCGCGTATGCACAAGGGAGGTCCCCACGACAAGGCCCTTCTTGGCAAACGGCTTCGTCCGCGCGTCCGGCGCCTGCTCCGCCTCGATGGCCTCGTCCCCCAGGAGACCCCGGATGGCGTTGATGAACTGCAGGTCGGCGAGCAGCACGATCCGTCGTTCGAGCCGCGGGTTGCACACGGCGTCTCCGCCGCCCGAGGAGCTCGTGCCGCCGCCCGTCGGGTTCGCGCCGGCGCCCGAGGAGCCAGAGGAGCTCGAGTTGCCGCCGATATCACCCACGCACCCTGCAACGAGGAGCGAAGTGCACGCGACCGCTCGCAGCAGCCGGGAGGCCGCCCCGCTGTGAGTGAATGTTTCCACCTCCCATCGATCATACGCGGCGTTCGGACCGCTATCGTGAGTGGAAGATTTCATCGCTTCTGCTGCGCGACCTCGGCCATCGAGCCACCTCAGCGCTTTGCGGGGCGCGCGCCCCAAGGCGGCAGCCAATAAAGAAGATAATTTCACACGATCCCTCCTGTGAGTCCGCCCTGCTGTGTGAAAAAGTGCCTTGCTGACGTCCGGGGCTGCGCTAGATGATCTGGCGCCGCACCGCGTAACACCTTCACGAACCGCCGCTGCCGCGCGGGCCGACCCTGGTTGGCCATGGCGTGTGAGGCGAGCGCACGAGCAGCAGGTCAGACCAGCCGCCTCTCCCCGCGCTGACATCAATGACGAATGCCCCGGTGCGTAGACGTACGACGACGACCTAGCCGGCGCAATGCCTAAGGATGTCTCCTGAATTGTGAACGTTCACATAGCTGGTGTCAACTGGAATCGACTGGCACCTAACGATTTCTGAACCGGTTGAGCAGGAGGGCCGTCGGCGCTCCTCCGGAGCGCCGACCTCAGGGGAGGAGAGGCCGGGCTGCGGACCTGGTCGAGGTGGCCTCGCCCGCCGGCAGACGCCGGCATGCCGTTCGCATAGGCCCGATGTGACAGCCGGCGTGAAATCTGCGGGATCGATCGCGGCCCCACCGGGAATGGCATCTACGACGACGAACGATCAGCGTCGGTGCCGCGCTCGATCCCGAGGGGGACGATCCCCGGCGCGCACCCGCCCAGTGACGCGAAAGCCGAGTGAAATGAAGAACCCCGACCAGTTTGTGAACGCTCACGTTGAAGAACTCCGTTCCAATCGACCGGCCCGCGACTATCCTCCCGCGCCGATGGCTGACAAATCTCTTCCGGAGCGCCGCGTCAAGCGGGGCGGCGGGCGGCGGGCCGCGGTCATGGTCGACGTGGCCAAGCTCGCTGGCGTCTCGTATCAGACGGTCTCGCGGGTCCTGCACGACAGCCCCCACGTGCGCCGCGACACGCGGGAGCGGGTGCTGGATGCGATCCGCCAGCTCGACTACCGGCCCAGCTCGGTGGCGCAGGCGCTCGTCACCGGGCGGTCGCGGACGCTCGGCGTGGTCAGCTTCGACACGACGCTCTACGGTCCGGCGTCGACGCTCCTGGGGCTCGAGGAGGCGGCGCACGACGCGGGTTACGGCGTGAGCATCGCCAGCTTGAAGTCGTTCAGCCGCGCGCCGGTGCTGGAGGCCGTGCAGCGGCTGCGCGACCAGGGGGCCGACGGCATCGTCGTGATCGCCCCGCAGCGGTCGGCGGTGGACGCGCTGCGCCACGTCACCTCCGATGTGCCGGTGGTCGCGGTCGAGGGCGGTCCGGACGACTCGGTGCCGGTGGTCGCGGTCGACCAGCTCGGGGGCGCCGTGTCCGCGACGCGCCACCTGCTCGATCTGGGCCACAAGACCGTGTGGCACATCGCCGGCCCGACCGACTGGCTCGAGGCCGACCAGCGCATCGACGGCTGGCGCTCGGCGCTGCAGGCGGCCGGCGCGGAGATCCCGCCGCTCTTGCGGGGGGACTGGAGCGCGCGCTCCGGCTACGAGCTCGCCCCGCAGCTGACGCGCACGCCGGGCGTCACCGCCGTGTTCGTGGCCAACGACCAGATGGCGCTCGGCCTCCTCCGCTTCCTCTACGAGAACGGGCGCGAGACGCCGCGCGACATCAGCGTCGTCGGCTTCGACGACATCCCGGAGGCGGCCTACTTCACGCCGCCGCTCACCACGGTGCGCCAGGACTTCTCCGAGCTCGGGCGCCGGTGCCTCCACGTCCTGCTCGGGCAGATCGAGAGCGGCCAGCGCTCGTGGTCGCGGGTCGTGGTCGAGACCGAGCTCGTCGTGCGCAAGAGCACGGCCGTCCCCCGGCGCCGGTGAGACCGTGCGCGCTCTACCGTACCGGCTCCGTGATGTGTTCTCGGACCGGGCCTTGAGCGGTCAAGCCAGCGGTACCGAGCTGGGCTGCCGCTTGAATCGCAAAGTTGCTTCATGATTGCAACATGCGCTGTCGATGCACGTTTCCTATCAGCTGGGAACTTGAAATGTAGGAGGCTTCGCGCGCGTGTCGTGATCACTTCCAGGTGTGGCGGGAATCATCCGTCGCGAGTTGCACGGCGTGCGCATCGCTGAGTGTGGGCGCCGCCGTTCGTGCCGCTGCCCCTCGGCTTTCTCGCTCCCAGCTTCACCAACGACAATCGTCCGACTTGCGGAAGTCCAACATGAACAAGATGCGTTCTTCTCGATTGCTGTGCAGCACGGCTTGGATCGCGCTCGGAATGGCGACCCTCTTTGGATGTGGCGATGGGGGCGAGGGGGTTGACGACGGCGTGGGCGGCTCGGGCGGGGCGGGGAGCACCGGCACCAGCGCCAGCACGAGCTCCAGCAACGGCACGAACAGCAGCTCCAGCGCCAGCACGACGACCGGCGTCGGCCCTGCCACCAGCAGCAGCTCGGGCGATCCCGCGACGACCAGCGCCACCTCCGGCGGCGCGACCACGGGGGTCGGCGGCGGGGACGCTTCGACCAGCGCGTCGACCAGCGCGTCGACCGGAACCGGCGGAACCGAGCCCGAGGGGAAGTTCGTCGGCAACATCACGACGAGCGGCGCCGTGCGCGACGGCTTCGCGAAGTACTGGAACCAGATCACGCCCGAGAACGAGGGCAAGTGGGGCTCCGTCGAGAGCTCCCGCGGGAACAAGAACTGGAGCTCGCTCGACAGGACCTACAAGTACGCGCAGGACAACAAGATCATCTTCAAGCACCACGTCTTCGTGTGGGGCAGCCAGCAACCCTCCTGGGTCGGGAGCCTCTCGCCGGATGAGCAGAAGAAGGCCGTGCGGAGCTGGATGGAGGAGTTCTGCAAGCGCTACCCGGACACGAAGTACATCGACGTCGTCAACGAGCCGCCGCCCCACACCACGCCTTCATACACGGCCGGCCTCGGCGGCAACGGCGCCAGCGGCTGGGACTGGATCGTCAACTCCTTCAAGTGGGCTCGCGAGTTCTGCCCGAACGCCGTTCTGATCCTCAACGACTACAACAACATCGAGTACGAGAACGAGCACAGGCACTTCAAGGACATCGCGAAGAAGGTGATCGAGGCGGGCGCCCCGGTCGACGCCCTCGGCGCGCAGGCGCACGACGCCTTCAAGATCAACACCAACACGGTCAAGGGGTACATCGACTCGCTCGCCGAGCTGGGCAAGCCCGTGTACATCACCGAGTACGACATCGGCGAAGCGAACGACAACAGGCAGAAGCAGATCATGGAGGAGCAGTTCACCATGTTCTGGAATCACCCCAAGATCCCGGGGATCACCCTGTGGGGTTACATCGTCGGCAAGACCTGGAGGAACGGCACCGGCCTCCAGCAGGAGAACGGCACCATGCGGCCGGCGATGCAGTGGCTGATGGACTTCCTGGACCGTGGTGGTTGACGCGGAGCCGACGCGCTGAGCTGGACGAGCTCCCTCGACCGAAGGAGCTCGGGCGCGCCCGCATCTCGTACGGATGCCGGCGCGCTCTCTCCAGGTCTGCGTCAGTCTCTCTGGCCTGAGCCGGGTTCACGACCCGATCTTGGATCGTGAACCCACTCGCTGGCTGCGTATCGGGAGGCGAGCAGCTGGCCGGCGTCTCCTCGCGAAGACCCGTGTCGGTCAGCGAGCGTCGTCGATCACTGGGGCACTTGGATCACGTCCTCGCAGGTGAAGTCGACGCCCAGGGAGACCTCGACGTCGGCCTGGACCACGGCGCACGTATCGTCGCAGAGGATGATCGCCGTCGGGGTCGCAGGGTCGTCGTAGCGCCATGTCCCCGTGGCCGCGCAGGCCTGGTCATACGTGAGGGTCGTCGGCATGTTGGTCGTGGCGCTCGTGTAGGTCACGTTGACCTTTTGCTTGTCGAAACTCCTCCCGTCGGGCGGCGGCGGGATCGGGATCGTGCACGAGACGGCGGCGCCGCGGATCTTCTCGATCGCGGTCTTGAACGCGGCCGTCGTCTGCGCGGGATCGCCGGTGTTCAGCATGGACGCCTCTCCCGTGCCGCCCGCAGCGGCGATCTCGTGCAGGTTGGTGAGGCTGGGCGGCGCGCCTTCCCCCTGCGGACTGTCGACCCCGATCACGAAGGTCGAGATGTTGCTGGAGAGCGCGGCCTCGACGCTGCTCACGACGTCCGGGAGCGTGTTGCCTTGCCGGCACCCTTCCGGATAGCCGTCCGTCACGAGCACGATCGCATATTTCCCGGGGTTCTGCTGGCGCTGCGCCTCGATGAAATCGACGATGCCTTGGACCGCGAATGCCGTCGGCGTGCTGGTGCGCCACGAGAGCCTGTCGCTGATCTCCGGCTCGATGACGTCGATCGCCTCGCCGAACGCCGGGGAGGGCAGCGGCGTCATCGGGACATCCGGGGTCGAGTAGCCGGCGGCCTGGCACGCCTGAGTCGTCTGAGCCGCGCCCGGGAAGAACGTGAGCGACGCCCTGAACCCGGCGGACGCGGGATCCACGAAGAACTGCTTCGTCGCGGCCACGACGGGATCCCACTTGAGATCCTTCCTGCGCCACTCCACGTCGCTCGCTGTCATGCTGGCCGATACGTCGAACGCGAACACGAGGTACACCTGCTGAAACCCGGCCTGGGACGACTGGGTGGCGCACGCCTCCCCCGCGCCCGTCGAGCCCCCGCTGCTGCTTCCGGTCGTGCCGGAGCTCCCGCTCGAGCCCTCGCCGCTTCCGTTGCCGAAGGTGTCGTCGTAGCCGGTGCTGGTGCTGGTGCCGGAGCCCGAGCCCGAGCCGGCGCCGGCGCCGGAGCCGGTGCTGCTCTGGGACCCAGCGCTGTCCCCGCCGCCATCGTTGGCCCCGCCGCACGCTGCGCCGATCAAAGCCACCATTGGCAATGCAATGGCTGTCCTAGGCAATCTCATGAGCCGACTCCTACTGGAACGCGTGCCAGCGCGGTCCGCGGGCACGAAGTTAGTTAGCAACGAGAGGTCTCCAGAGGCGGAATTTTCCAGTGCATGCCTCGGCGGAGCCCCGGGATCGATGACGAGTATAGTCGATGACGCTGATCTTTGCGCGGGATACGGTCCGAAAAGACGCAGCGTCGAGTCGCCGTCGTCATTGCGCAATGCGCCCCCGTTCACGCAACCGGCATGGTCGTCGGCGTGAAATCTCACATCCGGGCGTCGCGGGTGCAGGGCCGCGCCGTCCTTCATGGCGCGGGCTCAGCGGCGCGGGAGCGTTGCGCGCCCTCGTTGCGCAGAGGCCGCCGGGATCCGAGGGGCAAACGCAGCGGTCCTGGACTTGGCAGAGCGGCCCGCGCGGTGGTCCGTGTCGCGCCGCGTGCAAAGGTCGCTCGTCGGGGTGTCAGAATTGTCGCCGGAGCTGCTTGCGGTGGACGTCTTCATCGTGCAGCGACGCTGCACGTGTTGGTCGTCAAGAGCAGCTCGAGTTCACCGGTCGCCTTCTGGAAAATTGACCACACCCAAAGATTCATCCACGTGTCGAATTGCCCCGGTCGCGCTGCGGCGCGCTGGGAGAGAACTCGAGTATTTTCCCGAGCGGTGTATCGACGTCCGCGACGATTCGAGGCAAGATTCCGCCGTGTGCTGGCAAGGGGCTTCCTTGCGGAGGGCACGCAGAATACCGAGGAGGTGCCGATCGGAGAGGGCCTCTGGAAGACCGCTGGACCGGTCAAGCTGCACCGGTACCTCGTCGACACCGAGCAATGTGGAACGGCGATTGGCTGTTCGACGCCCAGGGGTACCTCGACTCGAAGGACCAGACATGGGACGTCTTGCCTGAAGAGCAGCGCAGCACGCGGGAACAGCTGATCGCCGCGGCCAAGGCGTATTTCGACGTCTTCAAGGACAAGTCGGTGGAGCCGCCGTTCGGCGAGGGCTGCGAGCGCCTGGAAGGCGGCCAGGCGACCGCGCCGTGCCCCGTCGGGATCCCGGCGGAACGACCCATCGGGTCGGCTCGACCTGGCCGCCTCGCTCCTGCACGGCGAGGTCGACCAGCGCGGCCATCCTCCTCGCCACGTCCGTGAAGGTGTCCTCGGCCTCGCGATCTTGCGGAAGCCGGTCCGGCAGGGTGGGGCGCGTGCGGTGGATACGATAACGGTCGGACAGGCGCGCGCCGGGGAAGGCGCGGCGCAGCTCCTCCATCCCGCCGATGAGCGCAACGAGCGAGCCCATGGTCGCCGTGCCGTTGTCGGAGTCCCAGCCGGACAGGCTACCGATCTGTACGGTGCGCCGGAAGCTCCCCTCACCGAACAGGAGGGCCAGCGTCGCGGTCGCCAGGTTGATCGCGGATTCCGTGAACCCCCGATAGACGAAGCCATACGCCGAGGCTCGCTCCTGGTAGCGATCCGCAATGGCATCGCGGGCGCGCTCCCAGCCGTCGCGATCCTCGGCGCGATCGCTGGTCGATAGATAGGCGGACAGCACGAAGTCGATGACGTCGGCGGCCTTGGACTCCGCCGGCAGATAGCCCCTGGCCTCACGGACGATGCGCACGATCTCCTGTCGCCGCGGCTTCTCCAGATCGACGGTCGCCGCGAGCGAGAAGAGGAGGACATGGAACTGCGCGGCGTGCGCGGCGTGATCGCGCGCGGTGGTCCGGATGGGGAGGTCGGCGATCCGCAGCGCCAGATCCGGCATGCCGGGCGCGAGGGCGCCGAAGATCTCCGTGGTGAGCTGGGCGTCGATCTGGAGCGCGTCCGGATTGAGCGCCGGATCGCTCGTCGCGGGGGGCAGCACGCCGCGCTCGAGGAGATCGCGCGCCCTCCGGTTGGAGACCCAGATGAAGTCGTTGATGTGCGCGCGCCATCCGTCCCGGATTCGCTCGGGGGAGAGGAAGAGCGTCCCCGCCTCGGTCATGAGGTGGAGGTAGACATACTCGATGTCGGTGTCATCGTCGGCAGGGCAGGGGTCGAGGACGACGAAGTCGATCGGCGCCCCGTCGCGCCCCAGGGGCTTTCCCCAGTCAGCGTCGGTGAAGAAGGGGCGCTCGATGCGGACGCCCTCCGTGCGAAGCCCTGTCCAGTTGGCGATGCACGCGCCAATCCACATCGCGCGGAGCCGCTCGGCGTAGGCCGCGCGATCGAGCTGGAGCCGCGGCCTCGGGGACATTCCCGGGGCGTCCCGTTGCTCCATGGGAGCGGCGAGCGCGCGGCGCGGCGCGTCGCCGGCGCCCGCGAGCGGCGATAGAGAGAGGAGCGCGAGCAGGAGGCCTCGCGCGCATGCGCGTGGCCCGAAGCTGGGCGAGCCTTCGACAGGGCGTCGATCGCGGCGGGTGCGCATGAATTACCCCCCTCGAGTGCGCGATCGGTGCGTCGCGCATGTCCTCGCTTCGCGGCGGTGCAAGCGTGGTGCCTCGCCGAGCCCGCTCCCCTGGCGTCGTTCGCGCCATTAGGTTTCGATCATGAACGCCGGAAGTCTCGACGGGCGCGGCGCACGCGCGCTCCTGGACCGCCTTGTCTCGAGCGCGGCCCGCCATCTCCTCGGCGCGTCCCTCGCCATCGCGCCGGGCGCCGCGTCGATCACGCCGGTGCTGGAGGATCTCCTCTCCTTTCATCCCGGGTGGATGACACGGAGCGTGACCACGCATGACCCTGCAGGGGGCAACGATGATGGATATCGCCCGGGGGTCGCGCTCGAGGGGGAGCACCGGGTCCTGTTCCATGCCCGCGGGGAGGGGAGAATCGCGCGCATCTGGATGACCGCCCCCCGCGCGGAGCTCGAGAGGCCGGACCAGGAGATCTGGATCGAGATCGACGGACACACAGCGTTCCGCGGGTCGCCCGGCGATTTCTTCGGGGGCAGGGGCCCCTGGAGATCACCTCTCGTGCTCGACGTGGACGCGAGCTCGGGCGCGTATACCAGCTACGTCCCCTTCGCCTGGTCGAGCGAGGCCAAGGTCCTCTTTCGGGGCGTTCCCATCTATTACCAGATCACGTACCGCGAGGGCCCCGGGGCCGCGTCGGGACCGACGCCCGAGGAGCTGTCGCGATTCATGACGGAGGACTGGACAGCCACCCTGCTTGCCCCGCCGCGCCGGGAGAGCCTGAGCGCCAGCGCGCCGCTCGTCCTGGCGACTGGCCCCGCGACCGTATCAGGGGTCGACGTTCACATCCCGGCGGGGAGCTTGAACGACCTGTCGGTGAGGATCGGCGGACAGCCGCCCATACCAGCGTCGTTCTTCTTCGGCCTCGCCAGCTCGGGCACCGACGCCGACGGCGGATGGACCACCTTCAGGAGCGCGCTGCACGCCGCCTGGACGCCCGACGCCGCAGGGGCGGGCAGGCTCGCGACGCGCCTGCCGATCCCGCTGGCCGAAGGCGAGGTGCTCTCGCTCGAGGCCGCGCCCGGGCAGGAGATCGCGGGTGTCGAGGCGGCCGTCGACGTCGCGCCCGCCCGCCGAGGCGTGCGGCTGATCGCGCAATACCGCGATCAGATGGCCCCCGGACGCGAGACGACGATGCCCCTCTTCGAGAGCGATGAGCCGCTCCAGTTCGTCGCGCTTCTCGAGGAGATCAGCGGCGGCCGACCGAACGACCGGACGTACCTCGAGGGCGACGAGATGATCCGGACCGACGGGATGTCGCACCCGCTGCAGATAGGGACCGGCACCGAGGACTATTTCAACGGAGGCTTCTATTTCCTGGGCGCGCACCATAACGCCTTCAGCGGGCTGCTCCGCTTCCTCGTCGTCGATCCCGAGGATGGATGGAAGAACGCCACGTTCGTCCATTCCCTGTACCGCCTGCACGTGGCCGATCCCATCGTGAGCCGCTCCGGTCTGCGCTTCGGCATGGAGGCCGGGCCGACCGGCGCCTACACACCGCTGCGGGTGCGCTCGCTGGGCCTCTCTTACGCATTCCCGGAACATCAGGTGATCGGTGAGCAGAAGGTCCGTGCGTCCGGGCGGCGGCGGCTCGTGCATTCGGCCGTCGACGCCGAGCGGCTGGAGCTCCGGCGGCGATCCTGGTCCAGCGAGGGCCGCGGGATCACCCGGATCGAGGTCGCGTGCCCGTCCGATGCGCGCGGCCTGTTGCTGCTCCGCGCGTACTCCGCGGCGAACGCCCCCCAGACGGCGCGCGTGAGGCTCGACGGGCGGGAGGTAGGCGTGCTCCACGAGATGCAGGCGAACCCCGTCCGGTCGCTCGCCGAGGACGCGCTGTGGATAGACCTCCTCCCCGAACAGTGCGGCGCAGGCAAGCGCCCGGTCCTCGAGATCGACGCGACAGGCTCCCCGGCGCCGTGGAGCGAGCGGGGTTACACGCTGCGGTTCTTCTCCGGACCTCCCGCGCCTCAGCTCACGCAGGGGCCCGCGGTGAAGATCTTCGATACGAAGAGCCTCCTCGGGGGGCCGTTCTATGTGAACGATCACTCGATGATCCAGCTCGCCGACGGCCGCTGGATCCTCACCGGGATCTTTCACCGCGAGCCCTATCGACCGGACACCGAGCGCGAGTTCGTCCTCGCCAGCTCGCCTGGACCTGGGCCGGTGAGCTGGATGGAATCCGTCTCACCGAGCCTCACGCTGGCTCCGGAGCGCTTCTCGATTCGCGCCCTCTCCGACGAGCGCTGGATCTGGGCCCCGCACATGGTCCAGGACCGGGACGGCAGCCTGGTCATGATCTTTCATGTCGGCACGCACGACCCCGACCGATCCGGCTTCCGGATCGCGCGCTCGCGCGACGGCTTCACCTGGAGCCGCGAGGGAGGGACGCTCTTCGAGGACATCTGCGTCGCCCGCGATCCGATGCTCGCCCGGCTCGGCGATCTGTGGGTGGTGTACTATACGCGCTGCACGTCGATCGAGTCGCCCCTGAGCGGCGTCGCCTACCGCACGTCGCTGGATCTCTTCCACTGGAGCCCGCCGGCCATGGCGCTCACGCTCGGGCCGGAGACGGCGATGCGCAACAGCGGTTATACCGAGTCGCCCTTCGTGTTCGAGCGGAAAGGGTGGTTTTACCTGACGCTCACCAGCTATCCTGTCGACTACGACGCCACGTTCGTCTACCGCTCGCGCTCGCCGTTCGCGTTCCCGCCGCACGCCGTCGCCCGGCTGCGCGCCCACGCGGCCGAGTGGGTCGCGGAGGGGGGCGATTTCGAGGCGGGGCGCCTGTTCTTCACGCACGCAGGGGCAGGGAAGGGCGGCGTGTTTCTCCAGGAGCTCTTCGGCCTCTGAGGCGAAGGCGGCGCCGCCGAGCTGACTGAGCGGCGCCGTCCGACCCGGGTCGACCTGCGCGCCCGCTCGCCGGTTCGACCCGGGTGAATGACGAGCTGCAGGCGAGCGTCGCGCGGGATGAGCTTGCCTGCGCCGGACGCAGCCGAGAACTCCCATGGTGCTTGTCGGACGGAACTCCGCCGACGACATGCTCGCCCCCGCGAGCGTGGCCGCGATCCGTCGACTATCCTCGCGCCCATGAGCGTCCATGTCGTCGTGTGCGCGTTCGCGATTGCCGTCCTCGCCGCGTGCTCCAAGACGTCGTCATCGGCGACGACGTCGACGGATGCGGGCGCGGGCGCGACGGGCGGCGCGCGCCTCCGCATCGCTGTCGTGCCGAAGGGGACGACACACGAGTTCTGGAAGAGCGTGCACGCAGGCGCGGTGAAGGCCTCGCGCGAGCTCGACGTCGACATCGTGTGGAAAGGGCCGCTCCGGGAGGACGACCTCAAGGCGCAGGTCGATGTCGTCTCGAGCTTCGTCGCGCAAGGCGTGTCCGGCATCGTGCTCGCGCCGCTCGACGCCACGGCGCTGAGGGCGCCGGTGCGGGCGGCGAGGCAGGCGAAGATCCCGGTGGTCGTGTTCGACTCCGATCTCGCCAGCGACGATCACGTGAGCTTCGTCGCGACCGACAACGAGGCGGCCGGGAGGCTCGCCGGTGAGCACCTCGGCAAGGCGATCGGCGAGAACGGCAAGGTCGTCGTGCTCCGTTACCAGGAGGGCTCGGCGAGCACGCAGCACCGCGAGAAGGGGTTCCTCGACGCGGTCCGCGCGATGCCCGGCGTCACGGTCGCGAGCGAGAACCAGTATGGCGGCGCGACCACGGAGTCGGCGTTCCACAAGAGCGAGAGCCTGCTGCTCGCGCAGAGGGCGGCGGAAGGGGCCATCGCCGGGGTCTTCACGCCGAACGAGTCGACGACGTTCGGGATGCTTCAGGCGCTCCGCAAGACGAACGTCGCGAGGAAGGTGAAGTTCGTCGGCTTCGACGCGTCGGAGAAGCTCCTCGGCGCGCTGCGCGAGGGCGACGTCGAGGCGCTCGTCGTGCAGAACCCGTTCAACATGGGGTACGTCGCGGTCAAGACGATGGTGGCGCACCTCCACGGAGAGAAGGTCGAGGCGCGCATCGACACGGGCTCGCGCGTCGTCACGAGGCAGGACCTCGACGACCCGGCGGTGCAGGAGATCGTGAGACCCGACCTCGCCAGGTGGCTCGGGGAGTGAGCGGCCCGTGGGCGGAGAGCGCGCGCCCCTCCTCGAGGTGACCGGCCTCGCGAAGGCGTTCGGCCCGAACCCGGTGCTGCGCGACGTCTCGCTGCGGGTAGCGCCCGCGAGCATCCACGCGCTCCTCGGCGAGAACGGCGCGGGCAAGAGCACGCTGGCGCGCGTCCTGCTCGGCATGGAGCGCGCGGACGCGGGCGCGATCCTGCTCGGAGGGGCGCGGTACGCGCCGGCGTCGGCCGAGGAGGCGCGCCGCGCGGGCGTCGTCCTGGTGCCGCAGGAGCGGACGCTCTGCGCCCACCTCACGGTCGTCGACAACGTGATGCTCGGGATCGAGCCGCTCGCGCGCGCGCGGCTCGGGATCCGGGACCGCTCGCGCGCGCGCGCCGTGGCGCGGGCGGCGATCGCGCTCGTCACCGCCGATCCGGGCCGCGTGCCGCTCGACGCGCGGGCCGGGGAGCTCGGCGTCGCCGATCAGCAGCTCGTCGAGATCGCGCGGGCGCTCGCGCAGGGCGGCCTCCGCGAGGACGGGCGGCTCGCGGCGCGGCTCCTCGTCCTCGACGAGCCGACATCGAGCCTGGGCCAGTCGGACGCCGCGCGCCTGTTCGAGCGCGTCGGCGCCCTGCGAGACGCCGGCCTCGCGGTGCTGCTCGTGACCCACTTCCTCTCGGACGTGCGCGCGCACGCCGATCGCTACACGGTGCTCCGCGACGGCCGCGTCGCGGGAGAGGGCGATCCGCGCGAGATCGAGCCGGCGCAGATCGTCCGAGAGATGCTGGGCCGCGCGCTCGATGACACGCGCGCGAGCGCCGACTCGCGCGCGAGCGCCGTACCCGAGGCGGCGCGCCCGGACGGCGGCGAGGTGGTGCTCGAGGCCGAGGGCGTCTCCGGCGTGAAGCGGCCGAAGCGCGCGTCGCTGACGCTGCGCCGGGGGGAGATCCTTGGCATCGCCGGCCTCGTGGGCTCGGGGCGGACGGAGCTCCTCCGCATCCTCGCGGGGCTCGATCCGAGGCGCGGCGGGACGGTCGCGCTGCGCGCTCCTCGCGGGATCGGCCTGCTGAGCGAGGATCGCGGCGGGGAAGGGTTGATGCTCGGCCGCTCGCTCGCCGAGAACGTCTGGCTCTCGCGGCGCGCCCCGCGCTTCGCCAGGCCGAGATCGGTCCTCTCGGAGGGCGCGCGCTGGATCGAGGAGCTCGCGATCCGCGCACGTGGGCCGGAGCAGCGCGCCGGCGAGCTCTCGGGCGGCAACCAGCAGAAGGTCCAGATCGCGCGGCTGCTCCGCGAGGACTTCGACGTGCTCCTCGTCGACGAGCCGACGCGCGGCATCGACGTGGCGAGCAAGGCGCAGGTGCTGGCGCTGCTCCGGGATCTGGCGCGCGCCGGCAAGGCGATCGTGCTCGTGTCGAGCCAGCTCGACGAGCTCGTCACGACCTGCGATCGCATCGCGGTCCTCCGCCGGGGGACCCTCGACCCGCCGCGGCCCGCGTCGTCATGGACCGAGGCGTCGCTCCTCCTGGAGGCATCCTCGTGAAGAAGCGTCCGCCGTGGGTGGGGCCTCTCGTCGCGCTGCTGCTCGTCTACGCGCTCTTCGCGGCGCTGACGCCCGACACGTTCCTGCGCAGCCAGAACCTGCTCACGATGGCGCGGCAGACGGTGGTGGTCGGCATCTGCGCCGTCGGCATGACGCTCGTCATCGCGACCGGCGGGATCGACCTCTCCACGGGCTCGCTCGTCGCGTTCACGACGGTCGTCCTCGCGAAGCTCCTGCGCGCGGGGGTGCCGGCGCTCCCGGCGGCGCTCGTCGCCGCGGCGGCGGCGGGCCTCGTGGGCGCCCTCGTAGGGACGCTCGTGGGGCGGGCGCGGATGGTGCCCTTCGTCGTGACGCTGGGCACGATGAGCGCGCTGCGCGGCGCGGCGAAGGGGCTCGCGTCCGAGCAGAAGATCGACGCGGATCCGCGCGGGCTGGACGCGCTGCTGTCGTCCGACCTCACCGCGCCCGGGCTGTGGATGACGGCGGCGCTGGCGATCGTGGTCTTCGCCGTGCTCCTGTTCACGCGCTTCGGGCGGCACGTGTTCGCGGTCGGCAGCAACGAGGCAGCGGCGCGCCTGTGCGGCATCGACACGGGGCGCGTGAAGATCGCGGTGTACACGCTGTCGAGCCTCCTCGCCGGCGTCGCGGGGGTGATGGAGTTCTCGACGCTGACGGTGGGCGACCCGACCGACTCGATCGGCCTGGAGCTCGAGGTCATCGCGGCGGTGGTCATCGGCGGCGCGCCGCTCTCGGGCGGCGAGGGGAGCGTCGCGGGGAGCGTGATCGGGGCGCTGCTCATCACGGTCATCCGGACCGGCGGCGTCCACCTCGGGTTGCCGAGCTGGGTGCAGGAGATCGCGACGGGCGCGATCATCGTGGTCGCCGTGGCGGTCGACCGGGTGCGGCGCGCGCGCGGGGCGCGCGCCGCCGCGGGTTGACGGTGATTCGACGCGCGCGGCCGGTGTGTCGAGGCGTGTCCGATGCTCACAGATCGCCGCGCAGCGCCGCGCGGATGGCTTGCTCGACGGGTGAGCTCTCGCCGTCTTCGCGATCGAGCCGCAACGGTTCGGTCGGGAGCAGGGGCGGCTGGGCCAGGAAGCGCGGGCGCGTGCCGCGGTGCGGCTGCGCTGCGTGGACCAGGAACGGGTGGCACAGGTAGACCGTTCCCGCCTCGCCGGTCGCGAGCACCTGCGGCCGGTGGGCCGTCTCGGCGAAGCCGTTCGCGGCCAGCTCACGCAACGTCAGCCCCGGCTCGCCTGCCGGATCGAGCTGCCGCGCGATGTCCAGATGGGACCCCGCCCGGATGCGCGTCGGCGCGTCGGATTCGCCGACATCCGAGAAGAGGAACAGCATGAGCAGCGCGCGGCCGCGCGACGCGACGTTCACGCGCCATGACATGAAGTCGGGGTTCTCGGTGCCGAAGCTCACGTCGACGTGCCAGCCGGCATCCCCTGGATCGTCGGGAGACGGGAAGCGCACGGGGAAGGTGCCCAGCGTGTTCAGCGGTTGCCAGCGCCCGCGGCCGACCAGCCGATCGAACGCGGCCCGCAGCACCGGCGTGTTCACCGCCTCGGCGAACGGCCGCTGGCCGTACAGCCCGAGTCGGACGACGGGCTTCGTCCAGGTCTTCGGATCGTGCGGAGCCATCCCGGTGTCACGCCACAGGATGGCGCGGCCCTCGTCGGCGAGGACCCGCGGGAACGCGGCGTCGATCCTGACGAATCCATCGGCGATGAAGCGCTCGATCTGTTGATCGTTCAGCTCGAACATGGCGCGCGGACCAGTCTGCATGGCCGCGCCAGAGGGGGCAAGCGGGCCAGGTCGGGCTCGCCTGGCGTCGTGGGCCGCGCACAGGCGGCCTCGGCGCCTGGATCGAGGGCAGGGGCTCGGGCTGCACATCGCTTGCCGTGCGGCGGAGCTCCACGGCTTCCGCCTCGGTTTGCGGCCGTCTTCAGGGGATCTGCACAGGGCGCAGTGGCTGATCTCGGGGGACATCCGTGTCGCGGGTGTGCCATGGGCTCTTCGGTCGCCGTGGGATCGACGAGCGGACCGCCGCATGACGGAGGTACTCTGCGATGATGCTGGCGACTGGCCACGCGAGGAGCGAGCGGCCCGAGAGGTGTCCACGCCGCTGAGCAAGACCTTTCGGATCGAGGAGGGCGTGATGCGGCGATCGCTGGGACTGATCTTGTGCTTGTCGATGGCGACCGTGGTTGTGGCCTGCGGGGACGACCAGCATGGGGGTGGCGGGGGGACAGGCACGGGTGGCGCCGGAGCGACGAGCTCCTCGGGAGCCGGCCCGGGCTCGGGCGGCTCGACCCCGGAGCCTCCGGTGCATGAGGGCGATGGCCCCGCGGCAGGCAACCCGGAGGGGAGCTGCGCTGTTCCGGCCGAGGCTCAGGCCGCCGACACGTCGTCACCGACGACGGTGATCGGCGACGGGACGCCGGAGAGCTGCACCTCGGAGGCTGTCGTCAGCGCCGTCGCAGCCGGCGGCATCATCACATTCGACTGCGGCCCGGAGCCGATCACCATCACCCTCGAGGAGACGGCGAAGATCTTCAACGATACTGGTCCCGAGATCGTGATCGACGGCGGCGGGCTCGTGACCTTGAGCGGCGGCGGGCAGCGGCGGATCCTCTACATGAACACCTGCGACGAGGCGCAGGTCTGGACGACGCCGAACTGCGACAACCAGGACCACCCGCGCCTGACGGTCCAGAACCTCACCTTCTTCGGGGGCAACTCGACGAACGATGACGACGAGGGCGGCGGAGCCATCTTCGCGCAAGGCGGGCGCCTGAAGGTCGTCAACTCACGCTTCTTCAACAACACGTGTGATCCGACCGGCCCCGACATCGGCGGCGCCGGGATCCGGGCGTTCATGCAGTACAACGGCCTTCCGCTCCACGTGGTGAACAGCACCTTCGGCGGCGCCGAAGGCTACGGGAACGAGTGCGCGAACGGCGGCGGCATCAGCAGCATCGGCGTCTCCTGGACGGTCATCAACAGCCTGTTCTCCCACAACCGCGCGCTCGGCAACGGCGGCAACCCCCCGACGGCCGGGACGCCGGGCGGCGGCAGCGGCGGGGCCATCTACAACGACGGCACCACGATGACGCTCACGCTCTGCGGGACCCGGATCGAGCGAAACGAGGTGAACGCCCACGGGAGCGCGATCTTCTTCGTGAGCAACGATCACTCCGGAAACATCGTCATCGACCGGTCGGTGATCACCAACAACATCGGCGGGTCGTGGTACCCGACCTATCCGCAGATCTCGAATCACGATGACACGCCGATCATGGTCACGGCGTCGACCATCGAGTGAGGGCGGCCGGTTGCGCCCGGCGGACGCCGCCCGCCTAGCGGCGCCGGGGGCCCGACCCGGGTCGAGGCTGCCCCAACCTGGGTCGGGCCACCTCAACCACGTCGGGGCGCCTCGACCTGCGTCGGGGCGCCTGCGTGCCGGTGATGCGCGACGAGCGCCGCGACACACAGGAGGCCGAGAATCAGCTCCACGGCGGTCGCCAGCACGAGCTCCTGCGCCGGCATCCCGTCCACGGGCATGCTGAGCAGGCGTGAGAGGCCGTAGGAGACGTACATCACCGCGCCGAGCACGCTCGCGGTGAACGCCAGCCGTGAGACGAAGGCGCCGAGCAGGATCACCGCGCCGGCGCCCAGGAGCGAGCCACCTGCGGCCCGTGCCTCGCTGAGCAGGCTGCTGCTCTCGCCGAGCGAGATCCCGCTGCTCGCATGGAAGGCGACGGGCGCGACGAGCGACGCGCCGCCGATCCCGAGGAGCACCAGGCCGGCGACGAACAGCGTCGCCGTCACGAGCCGCGGGGCCTGCTGGTTCGCTGTTCGCCTCGCGACGGGGATCGTCGCGACGCCGGGCGCGGTCCGCCGACCGGTCGTACCTGTCGAGCCGATGACGAGGATGGGGCGTGCACGATTGGGCATGGTGCTCCTTGCTGGATGGTGCATCCAACGTGCGGCGTTCTGAAGGGACGATCAATCATCGGAAGTCTTTCATTGTTTGCCGTTCGTCCACAATCGCTGGACGTATGGTCGAAGATCGGGCACGCTGTGGCGCGTGGCGAGCCCTCGCAGCGTCGTTCCTGCCCCGGACCCGCTCGGAGAGTCGCTGCACCTGTTGCGGCTGACGGGCACCCTCTACTGTCGCGCCGAGCTCTCCGCGCCGTGGGGCATCGACGTGCCCTCGCTGGAAGGGTTGATGACGCTCCAGGTGATCACCGCGGGGCACTGCTGGCTCGAGGTCGACGGGGCGCCGCCGATGCGCCTCCAGCAGGGAAGCCTCACGCTGATCCCGCACGGTACGCCGCACCGCTTTCGCAGCAGCGCCCGCGCGCGCACGGCGCCGCTGTTCGAGATCCCTGTCGAGCAGATCAGCGATCGATACGAGATCATGCGCCACGGCGGAGGCGGCGAGGTCACGCACGTCACGTACGCCGCGATGCGCTTCGATCACGTCGTCGCCCGGCGCCTCGTCGCGCAGCTCCCCCGGGTCTTGCACATCGACGCGTGGGACGACGAGGACACCGGCTGGATCCACAGCACCCTGCGCCTCATCTCCCGTGAGGCCCTCACCCTCCGCCCGGGCGGGGAGACGATCATGACCCGGCTCGCCGATGTCCTCGTCGTCCAGGCCATCCGGTCGTGGCTCGGCTCGTCGCCCGAAGCGGGCCGCGGCTGGCTCGCCGCCATGCGGGACGAGCACGTGGGGCGCGCGCTGTCCGCGATGCACCGCTCGCCGGAGCGCCCGTGGAGCCTCGTGTCGCTCGCCCGCGAGGCGCGCATGTCCCGCTCGGCGTTCGCGGCGCGGTTCACCGAGCTGGTCGGCGAGCCCGCGATGCATTACCTGGCCGAGTCGCGGATGCAGCTCGCCCGCGCGCACCTCCAGCAGACGTCGGAGCCCCTCTCGGACATCGCGCGGCGCGTCGGCTACGGGTCCGAGGCGGCGTTCTGCAGGGCGTTCAAACGGGCGTTCGGCGTGCCGCCGGGCAGCGTGCGCCGCGGCGCCGCGACGGCGGAGCACGCGCCGAGGGCGGGCGCCCGGCCGTGACCGCATCCGGTCACACTCTGCCGCCGCCGCGCGATGAAGGGGGATGCCGAACCGCCGCTCGCCCCCCGGACCGCATTCCCTGCTCGCGCTCGCGCTGGCCGCGGCGCTGACCGCGCCCGCTGCCCCCGCGCGCGCCGAGACCTGCGCCGCCACCGAGAGCCAGGCGCTCCCGGACGCGCTGCCGATGCGCGACTTCGCCGCCCGCCTCGGCGAGCGCATCGACGCGTGCGCCGCCGACGCGCGGCGCCCCGACGCCGAGCGCTTCTGCGCGGAGCACGGGCTCGAGTGCAGCGCCGGGCGGGTCCGCGACTACGTGCGCGTCCGGACGCTCTTCGAGATGACGCGCGACGGCGGTCCGTTCCGGCTGCGCTGGAGCATCACCGATCGCAACCCGACCGCCTGGCACATCTGGGCCGCGTGGAGGCAGAGCCCTCCGCTCGCGTCGTCGGCCGGGCCCTCGGCGACGGCGGAGTGCGACGAGCTCTCGGCGCTCTTCGCCGGGCTCGCGCGCCGGCTCGACGTCCGCGGGGTCGGGCTCTTCTGGCCGACGTGGAACCACACGATCGCCGCGTGGGACGTGGCCCCGTCCGTCCGCGTGCTGGTCCCGACGTCGCAGATCTTCCTGTCGTGCGACGCGACGTTCGACCGGACCACGTTCCTGCCGTCGAAGCAGCGTGTCGTCTACGAGCTCCGCCTGACCGACGCGCTCGACAGCGTGCCCGTGCCGCGGCCCCTGGCGACGTTCCTGCTCGATCAGGTGGCGCACTACGCGGGCGCGTCGCTCGACGTGCTCGCGATGATCCGGACGCACCGGGCGCTGCGCTACGGATCGAGCGTGCCGGCGTCCTGCGGTGAGGGCGCCGCCGCGGCGGCGAACGCGGTCCGCGCGCGGCCGCTCTCGCCGGCAGACCGCCGGGCGCTCGCGCGCTACGGAGCGACGGAGCTGGGGCTCGCCGCGCCGTCGGCCGAGGCGACGCTCGCGCAGATCGCGCGCTGACCGCGCCCCGCGGCGCTCAGTCCTCGCCCTGGACGCGATGGATGATGTACCTCGCGGCGAGCTTCCCGAGCTGGCTCGCCGCGGTCCGCGCGCGCCCTCCGCTCGATGGGTTGGTCAACGAGGCTGGCACCGCGGTGTCGATCAAGAACTCGTCGAACACGCCCCCGGCCGGATCGGTGAGCTGCACCTTCGCCTTGAGGCGCGTGTTCTTGTTGAGCACGACCGCGAAGATGCCGGGCTCGTAGAACGTCACGTTCGCGCGGAGGAAGAACGGCGCGTCGGCTGCGCTCCTCGCCCTGACGATGGCGACGCCCTCCGACGCCGCCGTCGCGATCAGCGCCTCCGTGAACTCCTCGTTCATCGCCGCCTTGTCCTCCTGCCAGCTCTGCTGCTGCTCGGCGTCCTTCTCCGCCATCCACTCGGCCTCGGAGCCGTCGCCGACCTGGAGGCCGTAGAAGACGATCGGGACGACCCCGAAGCGCCCCTGGCCGTAAAACGGGTTCGG
The DNA here is from genome assembly GCF_051530145.1 of Sorangium sp. So ce302. Classification (GTDB taxonomy): domain Bacteria; phylum Myxococcota_A; class Polyangia; order Polyangiales; family Polyangiaceae; genus Sorangium; species Sorangium cellulosum_B. Next base: position 4,995,859 of record NZ_CP150326.1, read on the forward strand.
CACGGCTTCACGCATGGTCTTCCAGGGGTGCCCGCACGCGGCGAGCAGGGGAGCCAGGCAGAGCATCAGGATCCAGAGCGCATGGCGACGGTGCACGGAGGCCTCCTTGGGAAGCGGTCGGCGGTCAGCGGTCAGCGGTCAGCGGTCAGCGGTCAGCGGTCAGCGGTCAGCGATGGCGGCGCGGCGCGGCGCGGCGCGGCGCGGCGCGGCGCGGCGACGCTCAACCGCCGAGGATCGACGAGAGCCCGAGATAGCAGGCCCAGGCCACGACGGCGCTCACCGGGATCGTGAGCACCCACGCCCAGAGGATGCGCGTGGTCACGCCCCAGCGCACCGCGCTCACCCGCTGGCTCGCGCCTGCGCCCATGATGCAGCCGGTGATCACGTGTGTCGTCGACACCGGCATCCCCAGGAACGATGAGGTCAAGATGGTCGCCGCCGCGCTGGTCTCGGCCGCGAAGCCATGAATCGGCTTGAGGTCGATGATCTTGGTGCCCATGGTCTTGATGATCCGCACCCCGCCCGCCGCCGTGCCGAGGGCCATGGCCGTCGCGCAGGCGAAGACCACCCAGAGCGGCACATGGAAGTCGCCGTGGCCCGCGGGGATCGCGCCGTACGCGACCAGCGCCATGGTGATGATGCCCATGGTCTTCTGGGCGTCGTTGCTCCCGTGCGAGAGCGCCATGAAGCCCGCGGAGACCATCTGCAAGATCCGGAAGCGCCGATTGACCACCGCCGGCCGGGTGCGCCGGACGATCCAGAAGATGGCGATCATCCCGAGGAAGGAGATCGCGAAGCCCACGACGGGGCTGATGATCAGGCTCTTGACCACCTTCAAGAGCCCCGCCCCCTGCACGGCCGCGGTGCCCGCACGCCCGGCGCCCGCGCCCACGAGCCCGCCCACGAGGGCGTGAGACGACGACGATGGGATACCGAAATACCAGGTGAAGAGGTTCCAGAAGATCGCGCCGACGAGGGCGCTGAGCACCACCACCTGGGTCACCGCCGAAGGGACGATGAGCCCTTTCCCGATGGTGCTCGCCACCGCCGTGCCGGTGAGCGCGCCCCCGAAGTTGAACAGCGCCGCGAGCAGCACGGCGGTGCGGATGGGGAGGACTCCGGTGCTCACCACCGTGGCGATGGCGTTGGCCGTGTCGTGGAAGCCGTTGATGTAGTCGAAGACGAGCGCGACCACGATCACGAGGGTCAGCGTGACGAGGAGAGTGTTCATGGCGCGCCCCTCAGGCGTTCTTGATCACCAGCGCCTCCAGCGCGTTGGCGACGTCATCGCAGGCGTCGAGCGTGTTCTCGAGCCCCTCGAGGAACTCCTTGTGCTTGATGAGGTGGATGGCGTCCTTCTCGGTGTTGAAGAGCTCGACGATCGCCGAGCGGAATATCTGATCGCCGTCGTGCTCGAGCTTGGCGATGGCCTTGCAATGCCGGTATATCTCCGACACCCGCTTCATCCCACGGAGCAGCTTGACGGCGCTGTTGATCTCGCTACATCCTTCCAGGATCTTGGCGGCGAGCTCCTGGCTCGCCGGCGGGAGATCCTCCATGGCGTGGACCACGACCCGCATCATCGTGGAGTGGACGCGATCCGAGACGTTCTCGAGGTCGGTCGCCAGGGCGTAGATGTCGGAGCGATCGAGCGGCGTGACAAACGTCTTGTTGAGAGCGTCGTAGACGTCGCGGATCACCGCGTCGGCGGCGTGCTCGACGTCGGTGATCCGCGAGACCAGGGCTTGCCTCTCGCTGGCGCTCCGGGCGCTGCAGCACTCCGAGAGGACGTTGGCGCTCTGCAGCGCGCAGTCGGCGCCCCGCTCGAGCAAGTCGAAGAAGTGCTCTTCACGAGGTAAGAGCGATTTGATGACCCGATCGAGCCACATCATGGACCTTTCTTGGCGGGCGGGCGCATCCTAGCACGAGCACGTGACGCTCGATGCGGGCGCTTCGCGCCGGGCAGCCGCCGCCGCGGCTGTGTAAGGTCTTATCGAAGCGTTGTGTAGAGGGGTAGGAAAAATTTACCCTCGTGTCCGTGGTCACGGGCGTCTCGAGGGGAACGTCGGCGGTCGCGGTGGTCCGGGGCCTGCGCCGCCGGGGGTCGCTCGACGCCGCGCCCACGCCGGAGCAACTCAGCGGCGGCGGGACCACGCGCCGGGCGGCACGCCGTTCCAGCGCTTGAACGCGCGGGTGAACGCGGCGACGTCGGTGAACCCGACCGCGAACGCCGCCTCGGTCACGGTCGCGCGGTGCGCCGCGAGGAGCTCCTCGGCCATCGCGCGCCGCGCTTCGTCGACGATCGCCTGGAAGCTCGTCCCGCGCTCGGACAGCCGGCGCTGGAGGCTGCGCGCGCTCTGGCCGACGGCGCGCGCGACGTGGTCGAGCGTGGCCTCGCCCTGCGGGATCGCCGTGCGCAGCTCGCGCCGCACGCGCGCGAGCACGTCCTCCTCGGCGCGCGGCAGCACGCGGTGCTCGCCCGCGGGCAGGCCGAGCGCGCGCTCGAGCTGCTGGGCGAGGAGCGCGTAGAGCATCGGGTCGGTGGTGCTCATCCGCGCGTCGAGGAGCGCCCTCGGGTACTCGACCTCGGCGCGCGGCTCGCCGTAGCGGATGGGCGCGCGGAAGACGCTGCGCGCGAGCGCGCCGTCCGCGGGCGGCGGGCGCACGAGGCGGACGACCGTGGGCTCGCGGGGCGGCGTCGCGGCGCGCCGGAAGCGCAGGACGGTGGTCGCCGCGAGGTAGTCCCACACCGCGCTCGGGGCCGTGTGGCCGGGCGCGAGCGCGAAGCGGAACGTCACGTGGGCCGGCCCCTCCTCGAACGTGTGCGCGGCGGCGTCGTGGATGAGCCGCTGGAAGCGCAGGAACGCCCGCACCGCGCCGCGCACGTCGCCCGCGCTCGCGAACGTGTACTCGACGAGCGACTGAGGCGCGGCGTCGACGAGCACCGCGGCGCGCAGGCCGAACGACTCGTCCGCAGCCGAGAACGCGGCCCACGCGCGGCAGAGCTCGTCGTGCGTCACCCGCGCGTCGGGGCGGCCGAGCACCGCGGGGTCGACGCCGACCCGCGCACACACCTCGGCCGGCGCGATGCCGTCGCGCTGCGAGGCGGTCACGACCGCGATGCCGAGCGCCTGCGCGAAGACCGTGGCCGGCGGGGTCGCGGGGCGCGGGGTCACGGAGGAGGAGCCAGGGTTTCTGCGAGGGGCGGCGGCGTCAAGCGGCGTTCCGGGCAGGCTCGCACGGAGAGCGGCCGGCCCAGGGGGGCCGAGCGCCTCCGCGTCCGAACGCCACGGCCGGCCGTAGCTTGCGCTCTGTCCGGCTCGACGCTCGCGTCGATAGCTCCCAGCGCCTGAACCGGCCGGCGGCGACGATCACCCATGAAGGTGAGCGGGCTCGGATTGCTCCCATGGCGGCAGTCAGTGGCGATCCGGTGTTGCGGCATGAGCACTCCGCGAATACCGCTCACCGCTCTTCCGACAGCGCCACGCGAGCGGGTAAGGTGGTCGTCGATGCTGGCCTTTCTCAGGAAGCGGCGGCGCGACGCCGTCCGCCGTGAGCCCTTTCCGCCCGCGTGGCGCGAGATCCTCGACCGGAACGTGCCCTGCTTCGGCCGCCTTGCGGCCGAGGACCAGCAGGAGCTCCTCGGGCATATCCAGGTCTTTCTGGACGAGAAGCCGTTCGAGGGGTGCGGCGGCCTGGAGATCACCGACGAGATCCGGGTCACGGTGGCGGCGCAGGCGTGCCTCCTCCTCTTGCACCGCGAGACCGACTACTACCCTGAGCTCGAGGTCGTCCTCGTTTACCCGAGCACCTACGTGGCCCGCGGCCGGGAGGTGCGGGAGGGAGGCGTCGTCGTCGAGGGCGATCACGCGCGGCTCGGAGAGTCGTGGTCGCGGGGGTCGGTCGTGCTCGCGTGGGACGGCGTGCTCGCGGGCGCGGCGGACATGAGCGACGGTCACAACCTCGTGCTCCACGAGTTCGCGCACCAGCTCGACCAGGAGGAAGGCCCCGCCGACGGCGCGCCCGAGCTGCCCGAGCGCTCGATGTACGCGGCGTGGGCGCGCATCCTCGGCCGCGAGTACGAGCGCCTCCTCCGCGACGAGGCGAGCCTCAAGCGCACGGTCATCGACCCGTACGGCGCGACGAACCCGGCCGAGTTCTTCGCCGTCGTCACCGAGGCCTTCTTCGAGAAGCCACGGAAGCTCAGGGCGAAGCACCCGGAGCTCTACGAGCAGCTGAAGGCGTTCTACTGCCAGGACCCGGCCGGCCGGTAGCGGCGCCGCCCGCCGTCGGCGCCGCCGTCGCCGCGCGCGGGCCGATCGCCCGAGCGCCGCCGGTCGTGGTATCTCCCGGCTCCCCCGATGGCCCGAAAGCGCAAAGGCAGGTCTCGCAAGGGCGGCGCGTCCTCCGCTCCTCGCACGGCGTCTCCCGCGTCGCCTGCGGTCGCCGCGCCGCACGCGAGGCGCGTGCGCTCGTTCCGCCTTCGCCTCGACATCACCGCCCTCGAGCTCGCCTCCGGCCACGACGGCCTCCTCCGCGGCGCGCCAGAGCCTGTCCTCCTCCTCGCCGCGTACCTCCTCTTTCCCCATGACCCGAGCGGTCCGGCGGGGCTCACGCTTCCTCGTCCGCTGGGCCGCACCCTGGTCCGCTTCCGTCCGCCGGAGGGCCGCTTCCCCGCCGTCGTCACGCTGCGCGCGCCGCTCTCGTTCAAGGCCCGCGCTCGCGCCCGCGAGGACGACCGCGTCCTGCTTCTCGCCCTCGCCGTCGAGGAGGACGCCGGCAAGGAAGTCGAGCGGCTCTACGCCCACCTCACCGACGCAAAGCACCTTCGCCTCTGGGACCTCGACGCGCCCGTCCCCGCACCGCTGGCCCCGGCCGAGCTCATCGCTGCCCCGTACCTGCGGGAGAACGCGGCCCCGGTCCGCGTCGGTGTGCTCGACGACGGCGGCGATCTCCGCGACACCTGCCGCGAGGACGACTTCGTCGGCGCCTGCGCGGCCGTCGTCTCGACCGCTCGCCACGAGGACACGCTCCGCTTCCACTTCGTCTCGGCCGACGGCCGCAACGACTGGACCGCCGTGACCAGCGTCAGCGTCGACTGACGCCCGCTCTCGTCGGCAGGGGCGTCAGGGCCAAGGCTCAGCGCGTGTCCTCCGGCCGCCGAGGATGGACCGAGACAGGCGCCGCCGCCGACGCTGATCTGGGCCGGGGCGCGGCCTTCAGGAGCGCCTTATGCCGGGACGCACACGCCAGCTGCGGAGCAGGTGCAGCATTCGCCGCACCCGCCGCTGTTCACGCAGTCGATGCACCTGCCGGCGCCGTCGCACTGATCTTGCAGGGAGTTGCACAAGCTGCCTGCTGGCGCGGGCTGCGCCGCGCAGAGGCCGTCATTGCAGGTGAATCGGATGCATTCCGTCGAGGTGCCGCACTCGGCGTCCCGCGAGCACTCGGTCGGCACGCAGTTGCCCGCGTCGTCGCAGCGTCCCGTGGGGCAGGACCCTGGCTGCGGCGCGTGCTTGGGCGTCGTCCCCACGCAGGTGTCCGACGTGCACGGGTTGTGATCATCCTCCGGCTCATCGGCGGCGACGGCGACCTGCGCGCCGCGCCCATCGCAGAGGAGGCGCTGGCAGTCGCCCGTCTTTGGCGCGATCTCGGTCCCTTCCGGCAGCGGCGCCGTGCCGCACTTTCCGGCGACGCACGCCGGGACCTGGCAGGGCTCTGGCGGGGCAGGGCACTCCGATGGCCCCGTGCAGCTGCCGCCGGAACCGGTGCTCGAGGCGGCGTCGCTGGTCGACGTGGCGTCGCTGCTCGATGTGGCGTTGCTGCTCGTCTCGCCCGCGCCATCCGTTCCGCCAGCGCCGCCGCCACCGCCCCGGTCGACGAAGCGGCGCTCCTCGACGCTGCATCCGCCGAGCGCGGCGAGCAGGAGGAGCCGCAGGAGAGCCGGCCACGCGCCGCCGGCGCTCCGACACGGACCCGATGTCGAAGCGGGAGACGACCCCATGCGCCGCATCATAGAGCAGGCGCTGCCCGACGGCGAAGCGCGTGACCGTCGATCATCCACCAGGGCAGGGCGCGCCGGCGCGGGCCCAGGTCTCCCATGCAGCGACGAACTCGGCGTACGGCGTCGGAATGGGCGTGCGGCCAGCGCCAGGATTCCAGCCCCAGGTCACGAGGGGATCCTCAAGGTGGACGCGCAACGCCGTCATGTCCTTGCCGCCATTGCGCTTCGGATCCTTGATCTGCTCGCACAGGGCGCCCGGGGCGACACCGACGAACACCATCGGCATCTCGGGCGGCGGCATGTGCCAGCCCTTCGAGACGCCCGGCGGCACGTGCATGCCAAAGCTGTTCGGCGGGTTGGTCGGCCCGTGGCACGTCGTGCACTCCGCGCCTGGCATACCGTGGCCCGTGGGTCCGCGGAGCACGAACTGCGTGTGCAGGCGGCCCTCATCGCCCTGGAGCGGCACGTCGCCGGCGGGGTGACAGTTCTGGCAGCGCGGGTGCTGGAGGACGCCGCGCACGGTCTCGAACGCGGCGAGGGCGGTCTCGCGGCTGACCGGCGACGGCGAGGGCGCGGGCGAGACCCCGGGCGTCTGTCCCCCGCACGCGGCGAGGAGAGAGGCGAGGACAAGAGAGGATCGGATCATGGTCAGTTCCTAGGCGAGGCGAAACGGAAGGGAGCGCAGCCGCTGCTTGGTCAGCGCGAACACTGCGTTCGCCACGGCAGGCGCGATCGGCGCGGTGGCGGGCTCCCCGATGCCGCCCATCTTGGCCTTGCTCGGGATGAGATGGACGGCGATGCGCGGCATGTCGAACATCCGGAGCATGGGATAGTCGTGGAAGTTGCTCTCCTGGACCTTCCCCTCGGCGATGTTGATCTTGCCGTAGAGCGCGGCCGTGAGGCCGAAGGCGACGCTGCCCTGGATCTGCGCCTCGATGCCGAGCGGGTTCACCGCCGTACCGCAATCGACGCTGCAGGTGACCGAGTGGACGCGGATGCGCCCCTTCTCGATCGAGACCTCGGCCACCTCGGCGATGATGGATCCGAACGACTCGTGCATCGCGAGCCCCCGCGCCCGTCCCGGCGCGGGCGCGGTGCCCCAGCCGGCCTTCTCGGCGGCGACCTTCAGCGCGTTCGCGTGCCGCGGCTTGTCCTTGAGCAGCTCGAGGCGGTACGCGAGCGGATCCTGCCCTGCGGCGTGCGCCAGCTCGTCCACCATGCTCTCCACCGCGAAGGCCGTGTGGGTGTTGCCGACCGAGCGCCACCACAGCACGGTGACCGGCGTCCTCGGCGAGTGCAGCGACACGCGGAGCGCGGGCGTCCGCTCGATATAGGGCGACTCGGCGATCCCTTCCACCGAGGTGGAGTCCACGCCGTTCCTCGTGACGAACGACTCGAGCGGCGTGCCGGCGACGATCGACTGGCCCACGACCACGTGATCCCACGCCGACGGCAGGCCGCGCGCGTCGACGCCGACCTGGATCCGGTGGACGTAGGCGGGGCGGTAAAAGCCGCCGCGCATGTCGTCCTCGCGCGTCCACACGACCTTCACCGGCACGCCGGCGGCCTTCGCGACGATCACGGCCTCCCCGACGAAATCCGCCACGGGGCTGGCGCGCCGCCCGAAGCCGCCGCCGAGGAACGTCGTGTGGATCTGGACCTTGTCGGGCGTCGTGCCGAGGATCTTCGCCGCGGCCATCTGGTCGCCGGTCTGGAACTGCGTGCCGGTCCAGATCTCGCAGCGATCGCCGTCGATCTTGACCGTGCAGTTGAGCGGCTCCATCGGCGCGTGCGCCAGGTAGGGCACGTCGTACTCCGCCTCGAGCCGGGATTTGGCGGCGGCGAGCGCCTCTTCCACCTTGCCGACGTTGGCGGCGACGGCGCCGGGCGTCCGCGCCTTCGCGTGGAACTCGGCGAGCAGCTTGGCGCTGTCGGCCCCGCCTCCCTCGGGCTGCGCCCACTCGGCGCGGAGCGCGTCGCGTCCGAGCTTGGCGGCCCAGAAATGCGCGGCGACGACGGCGACGCCGTTTGCGGTGGGGACGACCTTCTCGACGCCGGGCACCTTGAGGGCGTCGGCCGGGTCGAACTTGACGAGCTTGGCGCCGAACGCCGGCGGGCGCAGCACCACGGCGGTGCGGAGCCCGGGGAAGTGCACGTCGAGCCCGAACTTCGCCTTGCCCGTGACTTTTTCCGGCGTGTCGATGCGGCGCACGAGGGTGCCGATCAGCTTCCAGTCCTTGGGGTCCTTCAGCTTCACCTTCGCCGGCGGGGCCAGCTTCATCGCCTCCTCGGCGAGCTGGCCATAGGTCAGCTTGTCCTTGCCGTGGGTGACGACGCCGTTCGCGGCGGTGCACGCCGCGGGCGAGACCTTCCACCGGGCGGCCGCCGCGCGCAGCAGCATGTCCCTCGCCATCGCGCCGACGGTGCGGTACCGCTCGAACTCGCTGTTCGTCGTCGACGACCCCCCGGTCATCTGGAACTGCAACACCGGATGGCCGTAGACCGGCGCGGCCGGCGCGTGCTCCGACCGCACCTTCGACCAGTCGCACTCGAGCTCCTCGGCGATCAGCATCGCGAGCCCGGTCCAGATGCCCTGGCCCATCTCGGAGTGCGCGAGCACCACGGTCACGGACTCGTCGGTGCCGACGCGGACGAACGCGTTCGGCGAGAGCGGCGGCGGCTGCGCCGCCTTCGGCGCGGCGCGGACCCCCTGCGGGACGTAGAAGCTGATCAGGAGCCCGGCCGCCGAGCCCGCGGCCGCTTGCAAGAAGTCACGCCGGGAGACGGTCACTTGCCACCTCGCTTGAGCCTCGACGCGAGAATCACCGCTTCGCGTACACGAACGTACGTCCCGCAGCGACACACGTTGCCGGACAGCGCGGCATCGATGTCGGCGTCGCTCGGATCGGGCTTCTGTTCGAGCAAGGCGACCGCGGTCATGATCTGCCCGGACTGGCAGTAGCCGCACTGGACGACGTCGGCCTGCGCCCACGCCTGCTGCACCGCGTGCGACCCGTCGGGCGACAGGCCCTCGATCGTCGTCACCTTGCGCGCCCCGACGCTGGACACCGGCAGGACGCACGATCGCGCGGGTTTGCCGTCGAGGTGGACCGTGCAGGCGCCGCACTGGGCCATGCCACAGCCGTATTTTGTGCCGGTCAATCCCAGCAGATCACGGAGCACCCAGAGCAGGGGCATCTCCGGACTGGCATCCACGTCACGAACAACGCCGTTGACATCGAGCTTCATGGCCGTTCAGCTCATACTTTTGGGCTGACGCGCCGTCAAGCGACTGCACATGTTCTTATCATTTCTTCAACATCGGTCATCGGCCCGGCGCTCGCCGGCGCTCTGTCACGCTCGCACCCCCGACCGCGACCGACCGAGCGGTGAGGAGGGCGATTCGGTGGTCACCAGCGTCACCAGCGTCACCAGCGACGACGAACACCCTGGCGGGCGCGTCACGAAGGGTGAATGATGCCGAGCGCATGAACGAGCTCGAGCGGATCGTGCGCGAAGCGGCGACATTGGTGGCAGAGCGGTCACCGTTTCTCCTCGCGACGGTCGTGCGGGTGTCGGGGTCGTCGTACCGGCGTCCGGGCGCGCGGATGCTGGTCGCCGGCGATCGCTGGGTATCCGGGTGTGTGAGCGGCGGCTGCCTCGAGGGCGACGTGATGCTCCGCGGAGAGCACCGGTGCCGCGATGGCGCCGTGGTGGTCACTTACGACTCGACCACCGAAGACGGAGAGACGTGGGGGGTGGGGCTCGGCTGCAACGGCGTCGTCGATGTCCTGCTCGAGCACGTCGCCGCCGGAGCGACCCACGACGCGCTCGCGTTCGCCGCCGCCTGCTTCGCGGAGGAGACCGCCGGCACGCTGGCCACGGTGATCCGCTCGACGGCCGGCGCGGTCCGGGTCGGCGCGCGCCTCGCGTTCGGTCCGCCGTGCGCGCTCGCGCACCCGGTGACCGATCCGGCCGCGCGCTCCGCGATCGAGGCCGCGGCGCGGGGGCCGGCCGGCGTCGTGGAGCTCGACGGGCTGGGGATCTCCGTGCTCGTCGAGAAGATCGCGCCGTCGCCGCAGCTCTTCGTGCTCGGGGGTGGGCACGACGCGGTGTCCATCGTCACGCTCGCGACGTCGGTCGGGTTCCGGGTCACGGTCGCCGGTCCCACGATCCGCCAGGCGTCCCGGTTCCGCGCCGCGGATCGCGTCGTCTCGACCGGCGGCGCGGCGGATCGCCTCCGCGCGCTCATCGACGCCGCGGCCGAGCCGTACGTCGTGATCATGCACCATCAGGTCACGCCGGATCGCGACGCGCTCGCCGTCGCCCTCGCGTCGCGCGCTCGCTACATCGGCGTGCTCGGGCCCGCGCGCCGCACGCGCGATCTCCTCGCCGAGATCGGCCACCCCGGCGACGATCCGCGGATCCACGCGCCGAGCGGCCTCGATCTCGGCGCCGAGACGCCCGAGCAAATCGCGCTCTCGATCGTGGGCGAGCTTCAGGCCGTCGCGCGCCGGGCGCAGGGGGGGAAGCTCCGCGCCCGCGCCCGGCCTCTGCACGTGCGCGTGGCGCTGGTCGTGCTCGCCGCCGGCGGCTCACGTCGCCTCGGTCGCCCCAAGCAGCTCGTCGAGCTCGACGGCGCGCCGCTCGTCCGGCGCGTGGCGGCCACGTGCGTCGAGGCGCGTTCCGGGCCGGTCGGCGTCGTGCTCGGCGCCAATGCCGGCGCGGTCGCGCGCGCTCTCGGCGATCTGGAGGTCGCGCACATCGCGAACGATGGCTGGGAAGAGGGCATCGCCTCCTCGGTCCGCGCCGCGGTCCGGTGGGCGGAGGCCTCGAAGGCCGACGCGCTCCTGATCGCGCTCGCGGACCAGCCCCTGCTCACGGTCGAGCACCTCACCGCGCTGCGGGACGCCTGGCTCGCGGGCGCGCCGATCGCCGCGTCGCGGTTCAGCGGCGTCGCGGGCGCGCCGGCGGTGTTCGACCGATCTCGCTGGGACGCGCTCTCGCGCCTCCAGGGCGACCAGGGCGCCGGCCGCCTGCTGCGCGTCGAGGACGTCGCGGCGATCGACTGGGCGGGCGGGGCGATCGACGTCGATACGGCCGACGACGTGCGCGCGCTCGGCGGCCACGCGCCGGCGAACCCGCCGAGCTGATCACCAGCAGCTGTAGTCGTAAACGGTGTGCAGCGTGTCCCCGAGGCGCTCGACCAGCAGATCGCCGTCGAAGACGTAGGTGAAGGCCGGGATCGATGGGCTGGGCGCGCCGTCGAGCGGGCTCACCCCCTGCTCCCGGCGGAGGAGACGACAACCCTCGTAGACGATCTCCGTCGTGATGGTCGGCAGATCATCCGAAAAGCGGTCGAACGTCAGCTGAGCGGGGCGCCCCTGGTCGTCGCGATCGTATCGAACGAAGTAGTCGTCGTTACCATAGGTGATCGCCCGCGCGTCGTCGTTGTAGTCGATTTCGAGGACACGGGTGTCGGCGGTGCCGCTCCGGGTCATGCGGACCATGCGCTCGCCCTCGTACTCGAAGGTGTGTGTGTGGATTTCGCTGCCCAGCGTCTCGACCGCTCCGACGAGACGCTGGCCATCGTACTCGTAAACGAACGATATCGCCTGTCCCGTGTCCGTCTCCGTGTCCGTCTGGGCGCACGGTCCGGGGTGAGGCCCATACATCCACGGCCCGAGCTCCGGCATGGGGACGCGGCCAACGAGCTCGGGACAGCCCGTCGCGCCGCCGCCCGCGCCTCCCTCACCTGACCCGCCCGTGCCGCCCGAGCCTGTCGAGGCCGCCGAGCCTGAAGCGCCGGCGCCCCCGCTCCCCGATGTCGACGTGTCGTCGGGGGCCTCGTCGTCACCGCAAGCCACGAGCGTGAGCAAGCATATCGTGGCCATGTATCCGCACGTTCTGAAGACAAATCGATGCATCTCTCTCCTCATCCGTCAACCTGGGTCGCCGGGTCGTCGCGCCCCGGTCGTGGGAATGCCACCTGGGGCGGGTTCCTTAGGCATCCTGGGCAGTGCGCGGAGCGGACCCAGCGGACAACCAAACGTACCTATCCGCGGCTCCGCTGGCAACCGGGGCGATCCGGCCGAGCGCTGATCCTCGATGACGGTGCGAGCGGGTCAACGCCTGTTCCACGTGATCGAGGCAGCTCTACCGCCCGCGAGGACAGCGGGTTGACCCGCGGCCAGGATCGAGCGCGCCGGTTGACGTCCCGCGCCGGTTCGCAGTAAGTGGCGTCGCATGCATAGAGCCCTCGCCCTGGCTGCGCTGCCGCTCCTGGTCCTCGCGTGCGCCCCCGCGACGCCCCCGCCCGTCGCGCCGGCGGCGCCAGCGCCGGCCATTGCGGCGGTGGCGCCCGACGCCCGCGAGCAGGCGGCGCTGGGGGAGCAGCTCGTCGCCGCCTTCAACGACGCCTGGAACCGGCACGACATGGGTGCGTTCGCCGCGCTTCAAGCGGAGGACGCCGATTTCGTGAACATCTTCGGGATGTGGTGGCATGGGCGGGAGGAGATCCGGGCGAATCACGTCGGCATTCACAAGAGCGTCTTTGCAAAGAGCCGCCTCGCCAGCGTGCGTGTCGAGACACGCTTCGTCGCGCCGGATCTCGCGGTCGTCCGCTGGGCATGGGAGCTGACGGGCGTCGTCACCCCGGATGGCCAGCCCGTGCCCGACATGCAGGGTATCCTGGTGCACGTGGCGCGGCGCGCGGGGGACCGGCTCCAGATCGTGACGACGCAGAACACGCAGGCAACGGCCGACGCATTCCGCGCTGTGCGCGCCATGGATGCCCCGGCCCGACCCGCCCAGTAGCCGCCCGCGGGCGTGTCCGCCCGGCGAACGCGCCTACCGCACAAGCGCCGGCGCGCTCAGCGCGGCCACGTCCGTCATCCCGGCCTGGACGCGCGCGTAGATGCCGCACGCCTCGCCGGCGATCAGGTAGATGCCGTAGTTGACCGATTCGCGCCGCGCGTTCTCCAGGGCGGAGAAGTACCGCTGCGCGATCCACCGCCCCTCCCGGGCCTTGGCCAGGGACGCGCGCCAGACCTCGTCGGGGGTGTGGCGCCCGAGGATCACCTCTTCTCCCTCGGCGCCGTAATCGCTCTTCAGGACCCACTCCTCGCGCTGCGCGAGGAGCAGCTCGGGGTGCACCGTCTCCAGCCGCGACGTCACCGGGACGTGACGCTGGATCACCGACTGCGCGTGCGGCGAGAAGCGATGGAGGTGCTCCCACATGAACGCCATCGAGCGCTTGTTCTGCGGCAGCACGGCGCCGAGCGGGTTCAGGATCGCGGCGCGCCCGTCGGCCGAGGCGGACAGCACGGCGCCGAGCGGGCCGGCGAGCGGCTCGGCGTCGGGGATCTGCTCGTCGGTCCACACGCTCGAGCGCTCTCCCCACCAGTCCGTCTTGTAATGGCGCAAGAGGACCGAGAAGGGGACGTCGAAGAGCGACAGGCCGCGATCGTCGTGGCCGAGGTTGTACGGCGAGCCGAGGAGCACGGAATACCCGCGCTCCGTGAGCCAGCGCTGGTAGAGGCGGATGACCGAGAGGTCCTCGGTGAACTCCGTCGGATAAACGAAGCCGAGGCGCCGCGTCGCGGCCTCGCCGAGGAGCGCGCGGGCGACCTCGTCCACCATCGCGCAGAACCGGGCGCCGAGCTCGCCGTTGGGGTCGCGCGCGCCCGGGTGATCCGGCGCAGCGAGCGCGCTCAGCACGACCGCCTCCGCCTCGCCCGTCGGCGTGTCGCAGTTCAGCTCGGCGATCGCCGGGCCCTCGTCCGTCAGGAAGACGTCGGCGCGCGCGATGCCGTGCCACAGCGGCTGTGACGAGAGCCACATCGCCTTCTGACAGGGCGTCAGACAGAAGAAGTCGTCGAGCAGCGACGGCTCGTCCGCGACGATCAGGCAAAGCTCGTTGTAGACCGCCGCGACCTCCTCGGCGGCGCGGTACAGGGCGCGCTGCTCGGCGGCGGTGACGAACACCGGCTCCTCGCGGAAGCGCGGGGCCCCGTCGAACCAGGGGTCGGTGATGATGCCCGTGTCGACGATCTTCGCGGCGAAGGCGTCGTAGGCGCGGTCAGCGGAGGTCATAGGAGGCGCGCGATGGCGATCGAGGTCGCGAGGTAGGTCGTCGCCTCGAGCGCGCCGAGCCCCTCGTTGCGGTCGGCCGCGATGCCCGCGTCGAGGCGGCCGCCGCGCAGCGCGAGCGGCGCGCCGAGCAGCACGCTCTGCACGAGGAGCTGCCGCACAGGGTAGAGGGCGAACAGATAGAGCAGCACCCCGCCATAGCCCTTCAGCGAGATGAAGAGACCCTCGAAGTCGCCCTCCAGCGCCCGCGCGATGATGATCGCCACGGCGATCGAGGCGCCGGCGTAGCTCAGCGCGGCGGCGAGGTTCTCTCCCTGGATCTGCTCGGCGTCATCGTACGTGGTGAGCGCCCGGAAGAGCGAGATGAACACGTGCAGCGTGATCTGCGCGAGGACGAAGAAGCCGAGGGAGATCGCGAGATCGCCGAGATCCTTGCCCGCGATCGCGCGCGAGGTGATGAGCCCGGTCGCCACGTAGTGCGCGCCCGCCGCGAGCCCCGCGGCCGCGTTGCCGCGCTCGATCTCGGCCGGGAGCCGCGCCCTGAGCAGAAGGCGGATCCCGAGCTGGCCGGTCGCGAGCACGAGGAGCAGGCCCACGACGGCGAACGCGCTCACCCAGAGGAGGTCGCGCGCGAAGCCCTCCCCCTCGAGGCAGTTCTTCACGGCGTTTGCGGCGACGAGGAACACCGCGAGGACCTGGCCCACCGTGAGCAGCCGGCGGGCGGCGTTGCTCTCCGTGAGATCGCGGGCGACCGTGTGCGTGGGTGAGAAGACCCTCTGCCCGATGCGCAGCAGGGCGAGCAGAGCGAGCGTGGTGCCCAGCCCGAACCCCATGACGTAGGACAGATCCATGGGACGCACGCTACAGAACGCGCCGCGCCCTCACAAGCCCAAGCCTCGCGTCACGCCGCCGCGAGGCGCAGGCGGGCTTCGGGGTTTGCGGGGCGCCCCGGGCTTTGTGATATGGGTAGGCCTGCCGGGCTGTGACGCCCCGGCTCCGGCGGCGGACCCATGGTCGAACCTCCTTGTGACTCCGGCATCCAGGGCATCTTCGCGCGACCCTATATCGATCTCGAGCCGTACCTCGACCTCGCCCCGCTCGACGAGATCCACGAGGAGATCTGCCTCGGGCTCACGCAGGTGCCGATCGATTACACCGGCGGCAGCCACCGCGCGATGGGCATCATGCCGCCGTCGCGCCTCGGCGAGGCGTTCGCCGACTACGGCGAGGTGATCCGCGGCCTCGGCGACGAGGAGTTCGCCACGTTCCAGCGCCTCTCGGACGACCCTTCGTCGATCGAAAGCACCGCGCGCGCCGCGCTCGAGTTCGGCGAGGAGCGCGAGATCCCGCTCTCCCGACGGCAGATGCTGTGGCTCAAGTTCCGCCATGGGGTGTACTTCCCCTGGAAGATCTATGTCGAGCTCATCCCGAACCGCTATTGGAGCGACAAGAGCCGGAGTGAAGGCAAGGACTTCACCCGCCTGGCGCGGTCGTTCTTCCCGAGGACGATCGCCTACGTGAAGCGCCTGCCGTTCGCGTCGATAGGGCGCTGCAACATCATGGGTCTCGAGGCCAACGATCACGGCACGGTGCACCACGACGGGGAGGGGAGGGCGCCGGACAGCGAGCCCGACCACTTCATCACGCTCTGTCCCGCGGGCAACAAGCGCCTGTTCCTGTGGGACGAGCGGGCGCGGCGGAAGACGGCGGTCGCCGGCCGGGCCTACTGGTTCAACGATCACGATTACCACGGCGTCGAGGCGGACCCGTACTTCAGGTACTCGGTGCGCATCGACGGCACCTTCACGCCGGAGTTCATCGAGGCGCTCCGGCGCGACCACGCCAGGGCGGCCGGTGTCGCGCCGCCCGCGCCGCCGGCGCAGGCCGAGCGCGCGCCGCAGGGCGCCGGGGAGGCCGCCGCGTGAGCCAGATGGACGAGCCGTTCGAGCGCGCCGAGGTGCTCGACAAGCCCGGGATCGTCGGGGCGCGCTGGTGGCACAAGGGCCTGGCCGACGCGCCGAAGGACGCGTCGCGGCGGAACGCGATCCTGGCCGCGCTCGGCGCTGTCGGGCTCGTCGGCGTGGCGGCCGCGATCGCCGTGGCCGCGGACGGGTGCTCGGACGATGAGACCGCGGTGCAGCGGAAACGCGCGCTCGACATGCAGCGGACGTTCGGCTGGAGCTTCGGCGCCGCGCAGGAGAGCGTGACGTTCGACGGTGAGTCGAAGAAGCCGTTCGACCGGGCCGCGCTCGCGAGGATGTCCACCGACCTCAGGCCGGCGGACGAGGGCGCGCGCGCTTACTACGTGCCCGCGCTGTTCGAGTCGCCGTCGGCGGTGCCCACGCTCGTCGCCGGGGGGGATCCGGCGCCCATCACGCCGCTCGGCGATGTGCTCCGGCCGATCTTCACTGCGGCGATGGACCGCGCCTACCGGAGCGGCAAGGCGCTCGCGTCGCTGCTCCTCGCCGCCCGGACGGACAGCGGCCTCCGCCGCGACATCGCGGTCATCGTGGATCTCGACGGCCCCGAGTCGGTGGCCTTCGCCGCCGGTGCGGCGGAGGCGTTCGACCCGGTGTTCACGTTCGACAACTGGCCGCATCCGCGGGGCGTCGTCAAGGCGCACCTGACGCTCGCCTCGGCGGCGTACTACCAGCCGCTCTTCGCCCGGTCTCATCCCGGCCCCCGCGCGACGATGTTCGTCCTCGATCGACAGCGGCTCTCGCCCTATTCGGACGACGCGACGCAGTTCGACAACCGGCATGTCGCGAGGCTGCCGTCCGCCGAGGCGCTCTGGGACCGAGGGGTTCGCCATGTGCTGGTCGTGGTGCCCGCGGAGAGGGACACGACCGAGTCCGACGACCTCAACGACGACCTCGTTGCGTTCCGGTCGCGCCGGCTCGATGTCGGGTTGATGGCCGCGAGCGTCTTTGCCGCCGATCCGGCGGAGCCGAAGCCCGCGAACGACACCGAGGACTGGCCTCCCTACTACTATGGCGGCCGCGCCGCGTCGCACGGCTGGTTCTGGATCGACTATCCGTGGGGGCCGCCCCCTCGCCCGGCGCCCGTCGAGCCGAGCGCGCCGAGGCCCGGCAAATTGTACGTGCCGACGCAGCGCGCGACGCCGTTCTCGAGCGGCACCGCGTCGAGCGGGGTGTCGCCGAGCCCGGACGGCTTCGGGACGGTGCCAGTCGTCGTGGCGCTCGGCACCGGCGTGATCCTCGGCGCGGCCCTCAGCCGGAGCGGCTCGTGGAACCGGGCTTCGGGCGGATACGGAGGCTGACCGTGGAGCACTCGATCTTCGCGATGGAGGTGTGTGCGCGCATGGACCCCGGGAGCACGCTGCAGCGCACGCTGCACGAGGCCGTCCAGGTCCAGTTCGAGAAGATGAGCCTGCAATACAAGTGGTACCAGTACCGCCGCGCGCAGATGGCGCTGCTGTCCAACCTGCACGCCCTCGAGAAGGGGTGCTGGGACTACTTCGACGACGACTCCCGGGCGCTCAACGATTACGGCATGTGGTCCCGCGGCATGATCACGGAGGAGGGCGCGCGCAAGGGGCCGTCGGGGACGCCGGACCCGTACCGCGGCCAGCCCCGCTACCTGACCTTCACGATGGCGTTCCTGCTGATCCAGGGCTCACCCACGGATCGGATGCTCCGCACGGTCTGCGACATCCCCAAGGACCGCCTGTGGCGCCGCGACGTGTTTGGCCACATCCTCCAGAACCTCGGCCACGTGAGCTTCGCCAGCGTGAAGTCGGATGTCATCTACCTGATCCCGCGGGACGAGGGCTGGGCGCTGACGGCCGACGATCTGACGGATCCCAAGTTCCACTACCTGCGGAAGATCGTGTAACAGTAACACTGTGTAGCACTGCCTTGAAATAGCGAGCTGGAACCACGGATCGTGCGCCAGCAAACGCCTTGTGCAGGGCCGCCAGGTCGAGGCGGCGGGGCTCACGCGGGGGCTTGTCGAAACGTGCGTGGTGTGGTGACGTGATCGCAGGGCGATCTCTGCCCTGGCGCGCACCAAGCCAGCGAGTCGCCCGTCGTTGTCTGGTGGGTTGAGCGAGGTCGATGCGTGATGGAGGAAACCGAGCTGGACACGATCGCGGCGCTCCGGAGCGAGAACGACCGATCCGGGTGGGCTTGCCGGGCGCCTACGACATCAAGCTGTGGATTGACACGCTCTTCTTCCCCGTCACCGACGAGGCCGGCGCAAGATACGTCATCGAGACGCACCGCGACGTGACCCGGCAGCAGATCGAGCTCTTCGAGCGCCAGGCGGCCGAGGAGGAGAACCGGCGGCTGCAGGAGGAGATACAGCGCACGCGGGAGGCCGCGCTGCGCGCCCTCTCCACGCCGCTCATCCCCATCGCCGAAGGCGTGCTGGCCATGCCCCTCGTCGCGACTTTGACAAGGATCGCGCCCGCCAGGTGCTCGAGACCCTCCTCGACGGCGTGGTCCAGCGCGGGGCCCGTACGGCGATCCTCGACGTCACCGGCGTCACCGGCGCCGGGGACGAGGTCGCCCAGGGGCTGGTCCAGATCGCCAAGGCCGTGCGCCTGCTCGGCGCCGAGGTGGTGCTCACCGGCGTCCAGCCGCAGATGGCCCGGGTCATCGCCGCCATCGAGGAGAGCCTCCACGGCGTCGCCGTCGTCCGCAGCACCCTCGAGAGCGGCATCGACCACGCGCTGCGGGCACGCCGGGCGGCCGGGCGCTGAGGGGCCGCCCTCGGGCACCGCGGCATGCGCCGGACTGCGCCCGGGCACCGGCCAGGTCGGCTTGGGCGCCGCCCGTGCTGTCCCGGGCGCTCGCCAGACGCTCAGCGGAGCTGCGGCCGAACTTCAGGAACACCGCCGGCGTGACGACGATGTCGAGCAGCGTCGACGAGAGCAGGCCGCCGAGGATCACGACGGCGACGGGCTGCAGGATCTCTTTGCCCGGCTGACCCTTGGACAGCGCGATGGGCACGAGCGCCAGGGCGGCGGTGAGCGCGGTCATCAGCACCGGAACGAGGCGTTCCAGCGAACCCCGGACGATCATCGCCTCACCGAACGACTCGCCCTCTTCCTTCATGAGGTGGATGTAGTGCGAGATCATCATGATGCCGTTGCGCGAGGCGATGCCGCATAGCGTGATGAACCCGACGAGGGTCGCGACGGACAGGACCCCGCCGGTCAGAACGACGGCGAGCACCGAGCCGACCAGAGCGAGCGGGATGTTCAAGAGGATCTGGAGGGCCACGGTCCACGAGCGGAACTGCGAGTACAGGACCACCAGCATCCCGGCGAGGCTCGCGAGCGAGAGCCATCCGATCAGCCGCGACGCCGAGCGCTGGCTCTCGAACTGCCCGCCGTACGTCGCGTAGTAGCCCGGCGGCTTCGGGATCGCGTCCACGGCGCGCTGGATATTGCTCACGACTTGCTCCAGGTCGCGCCCCGCCACGTTGGCCGAGACCACGATGCGCCGCTGCGTGTCGTCGCGGCTGATCTGGTTCGGCCCCATGCTCTCCGTCACGTCGGCGAGGTCGGACAGCGGCACCTTCGCGCCGCTGGGCGTATCGACGAGCGTGCGCCGCAAGGCGCCCGTGTCCTCGCGGAGCTCCGGCGGGTACCGCAGCACCACATCGATGGTCCGCTGCCCCTCCAGAAGCTGTGTGACGGTACCGCCCGCGAGGGCGAGCT
Organism: Sorangium sp. So ce302; assembly: GCF_051530145.1. GTDB lineage: Bacteria > Myxococcota_A > Polyangia > Polyangiales > Polyangiaceae > Sorangium > Sorangium cellulosum_B. The sequence goes on from NZ_CP150326.1 coordinate 5,015,640, forward strand.
CGAGCATCTCCGAGAGCTGACCCGCGTTGACCCCGAGCTGCGCCGCGCGCTCTCGGTTCACCTTGATGGCGATCTGCGGGATGAGCACCTGCTGCTCGATCTGCAGGTCCTTCACCCCGGCGACGCCCTGCATCGCGTCGCGCGCCGCCTTGCCGAGGCGCCGCAGCTCGCCGAGATCCTCGCCGAAGATCTTCACGGCCACCTGCGCACGGACGCCCGAGAGCAGGTGGTCGAGCCGGTGCGAGATCGGCTGGCCCACGTTGACCGCCACGCCGGGGATCTTGTCGAGCTGGCCGCGGATGTCGCCGAGGATCACCTCGCGCTCGCGCTCGGACGCCCGGAGATCGACGTCGATCTCCGAATAATGGACCCCCTCCGCGTGTTCGTCGAGCTCCGCCCGGCCCGTCCGCCGCCCGGTCGACACGACCTCGTGGACCTCGTGGATCAGCTGCTCGGCGAGCGTGCCGAGGCGACTCGACTCGGCGAGCGACGTGCCCGGCCTGGCGATGACGTTCACTGTGAGCGTCCCCTCGTTGAACGGCGGGAGGAACTCGCCGCCCAGGAACGGCACCGTCGCCGCGGCGGCGAGGACCAGCGCGCCTGCCGCCGCCATCACGGCCCCGGGGTGCCGCAGCGACGCCGCGAGCACGCGCCGGTCCGCGGCCTTGAGCTTGCGCACCAACCAGCCTTCCTCGTGGCTCATGCGCTTCATGGACGGCAAGAGATACGAGCAGAGCGCGGGAGTGACCGTCAGGGATACAACCAGCGATGCAAGGATCGACACGATATAGGCGACCCCGAGCGGAGCGAAGAGCCGCCCCTCGATGCCGCTCATGGCGAACAGGGGGACGAAGACCAGGACCACCAGGATCGTCGCGAAGACGATGGAGCTCCGGACCTCGCTCGACGCGTCGCGGATGACGTCCATCGCCGGCCGCGGCGAGGCGAGCGCCCTGTTCTCTCGAAGGCGCCGGAACACGTTCTCCACGTCCACGATGGCGTCGTCGACGAGCTCGCCGATCGCCACCGCGAGACCGCCCAGCGTCATCGTGTTGACCGACAGGTCGAAGGCCCGGAACACGAGCGCGCTCGCGATGAACGAGAGCGGGATGGCGGTCAGCGTGATCGCGGTCGTCCGGAAGTTGAGCAGGAACAGGAAGAGGACGATCGTGACCAGGATCGCGCCGTCGCGCAGCGCCTCGACCACGTTGTGGACCGCGCCCTGGATGAAGGTCGCCTGCCGGAAGAGGTGCGGGTTGATGGTGACGCCCGCGGGCATCGACCTCTGCAGCTCGGCCACGGCCTTGTCGATGCTGCCGGTGAGCGCGACGGTGTCGGCGCCCGGCTGCTTCTGCACCGAGAGGATCACGGCGGGCTTGCCGTCGATCGACCCGTCGCCACGCTTGATGCGCGCGGCCTCTTGCACCGTGGCGACCTGCGCCAGGGTCACCGGCGTCCCGTTCCGCATGGCGATGACGGTCGCGGCGATGTCCGCTTCGGTCCGGGCGCGGCCGAGCGTCCGCACGAGGAACTCCAGCCCCCGCCGGTCGACGTAACCGCCGGTGGCGTTGGCGTTCGCGCCGGTCAGGGCGCGCGAGATCTCGTCGAGCGACACCGCCGCGGCCGCGAGCTTGGCCGGGTCGACGGTGACCTGGATCTGGCGGACCTCGCCGCCGATGGGGATCACCTGCGCGACCCCCGGGATCGTGAGCAGCCGCGGCCGGATCACCCAGTCGGCCTGGGTCCGGAGGGTCATGGGCGAGACCCCATCGCCCTGCACCCCGATCAGCAGGATCTCCCCCATGATCGAGGCGACGGGCCCCATCTGCGGCGTGACGCCCTTCGGGAGCTGCTCCGTCACCGTGGCAAGGCGCTCGGCGACGAGCTGTCGGTCGCGGTAGATGTCCGTGGACCAGTCGAACTCGACGTACACGACGCTCAGGCCGACGCCCGAGGTAGAGCGGACGCGCTCGACCCCGGGCGCGCCGTTCATCACCCGCTCGAGGGGCACCGTGACCAGCGTCTCCACCTCCTCGGGCGCCAGCCCGGGAGCCTCGGTCATGAGGGTGACCGTCGGCCGATTCAGATCAGGAAAGACGTCGATCGGGAGCTTCAGCAGCGAGTACGTCCCGTAGACGAGCACCAGCGCCGCCGCGGCGATGACGAAGAGGCGGTTCCTGAGGGAGAAGCGGATCAGGGTTTCGAACATGGTTCCTGCTAGCCCCCGGCGGCGAGGAGGACGGCCATGGCGCCGTCGACGACCACGCGCTCTCCCGCCGTCACGCCCGCCGTGATCCCGATCGCGCCGGCGGACTTCGGCCCGATCGCGACCGCGCGCAGCTCGAACGTCTCGGGGCCGGTCTTCACGACGACCGTGGGCGTGCCGCTGCGATCGAGCAGCGCCGAACCCGGGACCACGACGCTCTCGACGGGCGCGCTCCCCGCCATGCTGATGTTGACGAGCGCGCCGACGCGCGCGCGCCGGTCTTTGTTGTCGAACTCGAAGAGCGCCTGGACGGAGCGGGTCGCCGGGTCGACCAGCGACGCGACGGCGAGGCGTCTGGCCTCGAAGCGCGCTGCGGGACCCGTGACGAGCGTCACCTCCGCGCGATCGCCCGCTAGGCGCGCTGCGTCCGCCTCCGGGATGCGCACGTCGACCCAGAGCGTCGCGAGATCGACGACGCGCCAGAGCTCGGTCCCCTCCGCGACCTGGGCGCCCGGGCTCACGCGGCCGGAGACCACCGTCCCGTCGATCGTCGCGCTGAGCCGCTGCGCGCCCGCCCCGCTCGCGAGCACCCCGACGTCCGCCCGGGCGCGCGCGACCTCGGCCCTGGCGATTTCCACCTCGGCCTCGGCGGCCTGGATGTCCTTCTCGGCGACGATCCCCTTGAGCTCGCGGCGTCGTGCGAGCTCGCGTTCGGCCAGGCCGAGTCGCGCCTCGGCGGCGGCGACCCGGGACGCGGCGTCGCTGCGCGACAGCCCGAGCTGCGCGCTCTCCGCGCCGCCCAGGCTCGGCCGGAGCGTCGCGAGGAGCTGCCCCTTCTTCACGTCGTCGCCGAGCCGGAGGAACCCGCCCTCGGGCGGGAAGAGCCGGCCGGACGTCGGGGCCACGACGGCCAGCTCGCCCGCGGGGCGCGCGACCACGGTGCCGATCTGCCCGAGGCTCGTGGCCAGCGCGCCGCGCTTCGCGCGCTCGGTGCGCAGCCCGAGCAGGAACTGGGTCTCGATCGGCACCCGGGCCACGTTCGGGTCCGCCGCGGCGCTGGCTGCGGGCTTTGCGGGCACGCTGTGGTCCTCGCCGCCGTGCGCGTCGGCGCGCTCCCCGAGGCCCGTGACCGCGAGGGCCGAGGCGATGGCGAGCGCGGCGGTGATGGACAGGGATCGGGCGCGGCTCACGAGGCCCCCTGCGGGAGCGCGGAGGGATCCTCGGGGCGACGGGTAGCGGCAGGCGGCTTCCGCCTCGAGCGACGCCCGAGCGCATACCCGATCCCGCCGCTGAGCACGGCCAGCGCTCCCGCGGCCGCCGCCAGGCCGCCGAAGGGCAACTCCCGGCCCGGCGTCATCCCGGTCGGCGCGGCGGCGGGCGCGATGGCGCCGAAGCGCAGGTCCCCGACGAGCACGAGGTCGAAGGCGTCCCCGGCCTCGACCGATACGACCCCGTTGGCCGTTGCTCCTTCCGGGGCAGCGGGGAACGCGACCTCATAAACGCCGGCGGCTGCCGTCTTCCCCGCGTCCGCGGCGAACGTCAGCCCTCCCTTCAGCTCGAGGCGGACACGCGCGCCTTCGACCGGCGCGCTGGAGTCGGCCCGAGCGACGTAGAGGCGCGCGGGCAACGGTCCTTCTGCCTTCTTCGCCGGGTACTTGATGACGACCGAGAACACCGCCGTTTCCCCGGACACGACGTGCTCTGTCCCGGTGCTCGCGGCGATCGGCGCGGCGGGCGCCGCATGATCCTCGCCGCCGTGCGCGGAGGCGCGCGGGGCCGACGCAACCATCGCGAGCGCCACGGCACAGGCGAGGTGCTTCTTGTGCATCATGGTTCTTCTCCGAGCGCGCGGGACAGCTCCGCGCGGGCTTTCAGGTAGGCGGCGCGCGCCTCGAGGATCTGGACGCGCGCGCGGGCGACGCGCTCGGCGCGGGCGAGGGTGTCGAACAGATCGATCTGCCCTGCTGCGTAGCCCCTCTCGACCATCGCCTGCGCCTCGTCGAGCCGGGGAGCGATGGCCTGCCACCGCGCGAGGGCCGCCCAGCTCGCGTCGACCGCGGACCTCGCGCGAGTGACCGCTGCGCTGATCTGCCGGGCGGCGATCGCGCCCTGCTCGCTGGCGGAGCTCGCGTCGGCGAGCGCGCGGGCTCGCTCGGCCTGGTTCCGGTCGAAGAACGGCAGCGGCACGGACAGCGTGATCTGAAGCTGCGTGCGCTCGTGCCGGACGCCGGCCGCCCCGTCCGGGCTGGCCAGGGCGGCATCGCGCTCTTCTCGCCCCATCTCGACCCCGAGGCCCAGCGTGGGCTCCGGGAGCGCGGCACGTGCGGCGAACGCGCGCCGTGCCTCGGCCTCTCCCATCCGGGCCCGCCAGAGCCCAACCTCGGGCCGGCGGCGGAGCGCGGCGGCCACGAGCACGTCGCGGCCACGGGCGTCTGGCGGCCGGACCGGCGCCTCCGCGACGCGGAGGGACGAGGGCTCCGCAGCGGCGATGAGCACCCCGAGCCGCGCCTGCGCGCGCGCGAGCTCGGCCTTCGCGCCGGCCAGCTCGGTCGTCGCACCGGCGCTCTCGGCGCTGGCCAGGATCGCGTCGAGATCCGACCGCTCACCGGCGCGGGAGGCCGCCGCGGTGCCAGCGGCAATGCGCTCGAAGACCCGGTCGAGCTCGGTCCAGACGGCGTGCACGCGCTGCGCTCGCTCGAGCTCGATGAACGCCTCGGCCGCCTCGGCGAGCCCGTCGAGCTTCAGCACCACCCCCTCCAGCTCCGCGACGGCGACCTTCTGCTGGCCGGCGCGCGCCGCTGTGGCCGCGACCCCGACGACGTCGAGCCCTTGCTCGATGCCGACCGAGAAGGTCCGGTCCTCCGGGTGTCCGAACGGTGCGCCGAGATCGACGCCCCCCGTGAGCACGGGGTTCGTGCGGGGCCAGCGCCCCGCGCCGGCCGCCTCCGCGCGTGCAGCGCGCGCGCCCTGCTTCGCCTCCACCGCCGCGGTGGACCGCGCGGCGGCGCGCGCCTTCACCTGGGCCCACGTCAGCGTTTCGCCGCGGGCGCCCGACGCGGGCACGAGCGTCAGCGTTGCAGCGAGGGCCGCGAACATCGCGCATCGGGTCCGGTGCGGCCGCCGGGTCGTCATCTCAGTGCCCCGCGTGGTGGTCGTGCCCCGCGTGGTCGTGCCCCTTCTGGCCGTCGTGCCCCGCATGGCCTTCGAGATGGAACGCGAACCGGAGCGAGGTCGCGGTCCCTCCGGCCGGCGTGATGCTGAGCACCCCGTCCACGTGGTCCTGCTTGACCGGATCGATCTTGCCCCGCAGCACATCGGCCTTCTCGTCGTAGGCGAGCTGGATCTCCTTCGCCCCCGCGACGACGGGCCGTAGGCTCGCCGTGACGCCCTTCGCGGAGCGAGGCTTCTCGGCCGAATCCAGCATCCAGACCGTGATGTCGCCGGTCTTCTCGAGCTTCACCTCGACATGACCCCCTGCGAGCGACTGGACGACGCCGCCATGCGGCGAGCCGTGCGCGTGGTCGCCGGCCGGATGGTCGGCGGGCGCGTCGGCGAAGGCCGCCGTTCCGCTGGCCGGCACCGTGAGCGTCATCTTCATCGGCGCGCCGCGGACCTTCAGATCCCAGGTGTAATCCGCGTTGTTCGGCGCCGGGCCCTTGGCCGAGAGCGAGCCCTTCGCCTCATTCGGCGCGAGCGTCAGGGTCTGCTTCTCGCCCTTGCCCTTGGGCTCGATCGTGATGGTGCCGGAGACGTCCTTCGGCGGGATCGGCGTCCGGACCGCGTCGCTGACGTAGAGGTCGATGGCGCCGTCGGCCCCGACCACGACCTCGACGTGGTTGTCGCCCTCCATGGTGACCAGGCCTCCGTGACGAGCGTTGTGATCCGCGTGGGGGCGGGTGCTCGCGGCGTGGTCGTGGGGCGCATTCATGGGGGGCGGCGCCGCGGCGGGAGCTTGTGTCGAGGCGGTGCTTTCGTGGTGGTGGCCAGGTGTCTCCTTCGTGGAGCAGGCCACAAGCGGGATCGAGACGAGCAGAGAGAGAAGGATTTGGCGCATCGTGCTTTCCTGGAGCCGAGGTGCTTGCCCTGGCGAGCGGGGTCCTCAGCAATCAGCGCGCCAAGCGGTCGCGGCCCGGAATTCCGGGCTTCTGCGCGGCGCCCGGTCCCCGTGGTGACCTCGACGGTCACGATCCAGTGGCCGATTCAGTCACAAACTACCCCCGCCGGGGCGGGGACCGCGTCGGCCGGGCCTGATCGGCGGCTCAGCGCGCCCGTCAGCGCTCGATTGCGGCCCCGGTACGCAGCTTGCGAGGATGCGCCCCTCCATGGCTCCGCCTCCCGCTCCACAGCGCCCGTATCGACTCCGCCGCCGGCTGCTCCTGGTCATCAGCCTCCTCGTCGCCCTGGTCGCCGTGAGCGGCGTCGCCACCGTGCTCACGGGCCTCGCGTCCCGTCGCGCGATCCTGGAGGCCCACGACTTCGAGGTGGCCTCCCGCCGGGCTGCGCTCCTCAGCGTCACCGCGCGCGAGCAGTACATCCACGAGGCCCACACGATCATCCTGCGCGACCGCTCCCACGTCGCGCACCACGACGCCTGGGTGAGCGAGCTCGGCGCGAAGCTCGCCGAGCTACGCCCCGGCCTCGACGCCGAGGCGGCCACGAAGCTCGACGACATCGAGAAGACGAGCCGCGAGCTCAGCCAGCTCTTCTCCATGACCATCCTCCCCGCCATCGATCGGCAGGACTCGCACGAGGTCCACCACGCGCACGACCGTGCGAACGCGCTCGTCGACCGGATGACGCAACATGCGGACAGCCTGGCGCGTCACTTCGACGAGCGCGCCATGGCCGCCGAGCGCCGGGCTGAGCAGTTCATCCGGTTCGCTTTGATCCTCGCGACGGCCGTCTGCGCGCTCGCCGCGGCGCTCGCCTTGATCGCCGGGCGCAAGCTCTGGCGCTCTTTCTCCACCCCGCTCGCCTCGCTCGAGCGCGTCGCCGGGCGCGTCACCGCTGGAGATCGCAGCGCCCGCGTCGAGCCGGTGGCGGCCGTGGAGCTCGCGGCGGTCGCCGACGCGTTCAACCGCATGCTGGACGCGCTGTCGCGCACCGAAGCCGAGCTGGTCGCCTCGGAGCGGCTGGCGGCGGTCGGCCGCGTCGCCGCCGGCGTCGCGCACGAGATCAACAACCCCATCGCCGTGATCCGCGGTTACGTGAAGACGATGGCGAAGGAGGCGGAGAAGCCCGAGCTCCGCGAGGAGCTCTCGATCCTCGACGAGGAAGCGGCGGCCTGCCAGCGGATCGCGGAGGAGCTGCTCATGTACGCGCGCTCTCCGATCCTCTCGCCGCGCCCCGTGCAGGCCGAAGAGCTTCTCAGGGACGCGGCCTCGCACTGCGACGGCGGGCCGGGGCGGCGCGACCAAGTCCCGCTCGTGGACGCCGAGCAATTCTTCATCAACGTGGATCCGCTCCGCATCCGGCAGGTCATCGTCAACCTCGTGACCAACGCGCGCGAGGCGACCTCTGGAACCTCGGAAGGTGACGATATCCTCGTGCGCGGAAGGCGGCAGGACGATGGCTACCGGATCGAGGTCCTGGACCGGGGAGCCGGTATTCCCGAGGCGGCGCGCGAGCGGCTCTTCGAGCCGTTCTTCACGACCCGCCGCGACGGCACCGGCCTCGGCCTCGCGGTCTGCTATGGTCTGGTGACCGCGCACGGCGGGACCATCCGGGCGGAGCCCAGGCCGGGAGGCGGGTCCCAGTTCGTGATCGACTTGCCGGGCGTCCTCATCGAGGAAGCAAGGGAGAGCCAGGAGCGCGCATGAAGCCGACAGTGCTCGTCGTCGACGACAAGGCGAACATGCTGGCGCTGCTCTCCAAGGTGCTCGGCAAGAGCGCCAAGGTCCTGACGGCGCGGGGCGTGCGAACGGCGCTCCAGATCCTTGAAACCGAGCCGGTCACAACCGTCGTCTGCGATCTGCGCATGAACGACGGGGACGGGCTGGAGGTGCTCCGGGCAGTGCGCGCGCGCTGGCCCGGAGTGCCCTTCATCCTGATGACCGCGTATGCGTCGGTCCCGACCGCAGTCCAGGCCATGCGCGAGGGCGCCTACGATTACGTGACGAAGCCGTTCGACCCGGACGAGCTGCGCGCGCTGGTCGAGCGGGCCACGGCGCAGGCCGCGGTGCTGAAGGGCGAGCAGGAAGCGCCGGATGCCCAGGGCTTTGCGGGCATGACGGGGCGTTCGCCCGCGATGCGGGCGCTCTACCAGCTCATCGAGCGCGTGGCGCCGACGGACGCGAGCGTGCTCATCCTGGGCGAGACAGGCACCGGGAAGGAGCTCGTGGCGCGCGCCATCCATGAGCACTCGTCCCGCGCGTCGCACCGCCCCATCGCCGTCAACTGCGCGGCCATCCCCCGTTCGCTCATCGAGAGCGAGCTGTTCGGGCACGCGCGCGGCTCGTTCACGGGCGCGGCCACGGACCGGGCGGGGCTCTTCGAGGAGGCGCACGGGAGCACGCTGTTCCTCGACGAGATCGGCGAGCTCAGGCCGACGGTCCAGGCGAAGCTCACGCGGGTGATCGAGGAGCGGGCGGTGCGGCGCATCGGCGAGTCGCGCGAGCGCAAGGTGGACGTGCGGCTCATCAGCGCGACGCACCGCGACCTCCGGGCCATGGTCAAGACGGGCGCCCTCCGCGAGGACCTGTGGTTCCGGCTCAACGTCTGCGTCGTCGAGCTGCCCCCGCTGCGCGAGCGCGCGGAGGACATCCCGCACCTGGCGCAGCGGTTTCTCGCCGAGCGAGCGCCGCAGTCGCGCTCGTCCGCGACCGGGTTCTCGGCGGCGGCGATGAGCGCGCTCCAGATGTACCGGTGGCCTGGCAACGTGCGCGAGCTCAAGAGCGCCGTCGAGCGGGCGCTGGTCATCGAGACGACGAGCGAGATCCGCCTCGAGTCGCTGCCGTCCGAGGTGCAGGGGGCGAGCCCGCTCCGGCTCACGAGCTCGAGCGACGTGGACCTCGCTCAGCTCTCGTATCGGGAGGCGGTCGACGCGTCGCGCGAGGAGATGAACCGGCGCTACCTGGAGGCCGTGATGCGCCGCTTTCGCGGCGACGTGCTGAAGGCCGCCGCCCACGCGGGCGTCGAGCGGGAGAGCTTCTACCGGCTCCTCCGCCGCTGCGGCCTCTCCGCCGACGACTTCCGCGAGGAGCGCCGGGGCACGGACGGATCGAAGAACTGAGCGGGCATTCACCGCGGAACATGGGCGAGCCGGCGCCTCGAACGCCGGAAACCATGGTCCTGCTCGCCCGCCATCGCGGGCGTCATTGCGCACCGTCTGCTGCGGGAGCGCCGGGCGGCCGCGCGAAGCGACAAGCGGCGCCCGCGGGGTGCCTGGGATGTAAGAAACCCGAACCGCGCTCGTCGGCGAGGAGGGAGACGACATGAACCACGGGCATCACCACGATCACGGCCACCTTCACGAGCACGGCCGCCCTGCTCCTGCCGACCTGGACCGAGAGCAGATGAAGGATCCGGTCTGCGGGATGACTGTCTCGCCCGAGACGGCCGCGGGGCGGCACGAGCACGGCGGTCGAACGTACTTCTTCTGCAGCCAGCGCTGCCTCGCCAAGTTCCAAGCGGAGCCCGAGAAGTACGCGCCCGTCGGGGCGAGGGCCGAAGGAGCGCCCACGCCGGCCCCCCAGGGAATCACCACGTGCCCGATGCACCCCGAGGTCCGACAGCCCGGACCGGGAACATGCCCCTCGTGCGGGATGGCCCTGGAGCCGCTCGATCCGGCCCAGGCGACGCGCGTCGAGTACGTCTGCCCGATGCACCCCGAGGTCGTCCGCACGGAGCCGGGCTCCTGCCCGATCTGCGGGATGGCCCTCGAGCCGCGCACGGTGACGCTCGAGGACGCGCCGAACCCGGAGCTCGCGGACATGTCCCGGCGCTTCTGGATCAGCGTCCCGCTGAGCCTCGTTGTCCTCGTGCTGGGGATGTCCGAGATGCTCCCGGGCCAGCCGGTGCAGCTCCTCCTCGACCGATGGCTCGTCTGGATCGAGCTCGCCCTCGCCACGCCCGTGGTGCTCTGGTGTGGCGCTCCGTTCTTCGAGCGCGGCTGGGCCTCGATCAGGACTCGGCACCTCAACATGTTCACCCTGATCGCCATCGGCACGGGCGCCGCCTACGCGTACAGCGTCGTGGCCACGCTGACGCCCGGCGTCTTCCCCCACTCGGTCCGCCACGGCGGCGTGGTCCCGGTCTATTTCGAGGCCGCCAGCGTCATCATCTCGCTCGTGCTGCTCGGCCAGGTCCTCGAGCTCCGCGCCCGCAGCCGGACGAGCAGCGCGCTCAGGGCGCTCCTCGGCCTCGCCCCCAAGACCGCCAGGCGTATCGGCGCGGACGCCCACGAAGAGGACGTCTCTCTCGAGCTCGTGCAGCCAGGCGACCGGCTGCGCGTGCGGCCGGGGGAGAAGGTGCCGGTCGACGGCGAGGTCCTCGAGGGGAGCAGCGCGGTCGACGAGTCGATGGTCACGGGCGAGCCCATTCCGGTCGAGAAGACGCCCGGCGCCCGTGTGGTCGGCGGCACCGTCAACGGCACGGGCGGCTTCGTGATGCGGGCCGATCGCGTCGGGCGCGACACCCTGCTCGCCCGGATCGTCCAGATGGTGGGCGAGGCCCAGCGCAGCCGCGCCCCCATCCAGCGCCTCGCGGATGCCGTCGCCGCGTACTTCGTGCCCGCCGTGATCGCGATCGCGGCGCTGACCTTCCTGGTCTGGCTGCTCGTCGGGCCGGAGCCCAGGCTCTCCCACGCGCTCGTCAACGCCGTGGCTGTGCTCATCATCGCGTGCCCATGCGCGCTCGGCCTCGCCACGCCCATCTCGATCATGGTCGGGACGGGGCGGGGCGCGACGGCCGGTATCCTGATCAAGAACGCCGAGGCGCTCGAGACCTTCGAGAAGGTCGACACCCTCGTCGTCGACAAGACCGGCACGCTCACCGAGGGCAAGCCGAAGCTCGCCTCGGTCGCGACGCTGGGCGACCTCCCGCCGAACGAGATCCTCAGGCTCGCGGCGAGCCTCGAGCGCGGGAGCGAGCACCCGCTCGCGAGCGCGATCGTCGCCGGGGCCCTCGAGCAGGAGCTCGAGCTCCTGCCGGCAGAGGGGTTCCGGTCGATCACGGGCAAGGGCGTGGTGGGCATGGTGGCCGGGCGCTCGGTCGCGCTCGGCAACCTCAAGCTCTTCGAGGAGCTCGGTATCCCGCCGGATGATCTCCCGCGCCGAGCCGAGGAGCGCCGGCAAGAAGGCCAGACGGCGATGCTCGTGGCGGTGGATGGCAAGGCGGCCGGCATCGTCGGCGTGGCCGACCCGGTGCGCGCCTCGACCAGCGAGGCCGTCCGTCTCCTCCGCGAGGAGGGCATCCGCCTGATCATGCTCACCGGCGACAGCCGCACGACGGCGGAGGCGGTCGCCCGGAAGCTCGGCATCGAGCACGTCGAGGCCGAGGTGTTGCCCGATCAGAAGGCCGCGGTCGTGAAGCGCCTCCAGGCCGAAGGCCGCATCGTGGCGATGACGGGCGACGGTATCAACGACGCGCCCGCGCTCGCGCAGGCGCACGTCGGCGTCGCCATGGGCACCGGGACCGACGTCGCCATCGAGAGCGCCGGGATCACGCTCGTGCGCGGCGACCTCCGCGGGCTGCTGCGCGCGCGGAAGCTCAGCCGGGCGACGATGCGCAACATCCGACAGAATCTGTTCTTTGCGTTCGTCTACAACGCGCTCGGCGTGCCGGTCGCGGCGGGCGTTCTTTACCCGGTCCTCGGGGTGCTGCTCAGCCCGATGCTCGCCAGCGCAGCGATGAGCCTGAGCTCGGTGTCGGTCATCGGCAATGCCCTCCGGCTCCGCCGGGTCGAGCTCTGATCGAAGGCGCGAATAGGTCAGCGTCGGAACGGCAGGGCCAGCACCTGCCAGAACTGCTGCGACGGCGGATAGCCCGCGGAGCGGTCGACGCCCAGGCGGCGCGGGGCCGCGTCCGGCCGGTACACGAACGTCCCGAAGACCAGATCCCACAGCGGAAGTACGGTCCCGAAGTTCCGGGCCTCGTCGATGTCGGCGCTGTGATGATAGCGGTGCAGCTCGGTGCCGATGAACACGTAATTCAGGAATCCGGCGCGGATGTCGACGTTGAAGTGCGAAATCATCGTCTGCAGATCGATGAGCAACATCGCCGCGAAGACGGCCTGCGGCGACAGCCCCAAGATCAGCAGGGTCGACTGGATCAGCACCGCCGAGATGAGCGCGTTGAGAGGGTGAAACACGCCGTGCATCACCACGTACACGCGATCCGGAAGGTGATGCGCCAGGTGGACCTTCCACAAGAAGCGCCCCAGGGCTCCGTTGCCTTCGTGGCTGAGGCGATGGAACCAGTACTGCAGCAGCTCGAAGACCACAAGGAAGACCCCCACGCTGAGGAGCACGGAGGCGCTGGCGAGCGGGCCCTGATGCCGCTCGCTGAGCCACAGGGCCAGGGTGCCGAAGCCGGTCCGCACCACCGCGATGGTGACGCCCGAGGCCAGCAGGTACTTGAGGTCGCGCCAGAAGCTCTGGCGGGTCATGCCCCAGTCCGGCGACAGCGGCAGCAGGCGCTCGACGGTGATGAGAAAGACGGTCAGGCCCAGGAGGTAGCCCCACAGGGCGCGGCTCAGGTCCCAGCCCTGCGTCACGGCGGCGTAGATGATGTACAAGGTCACCGCCAGCAGCAGCGGGTACAGCAGGCGGCTCGTCATCCAGATCAGCGTTCCTCGCATGGGATGGATGCTGAGGTCGGGCGCCTCTTCCACCTAGCGACACGGACCGCGGATTGAACGTTAGTGAACAAGAGCTCGAAAAAGTCCGGAAACGAGGACAGGGACAGGGGCGGCGACAGGACGCGGGCCGCCGGCAAGATCGCGGATCGGCGCGTGCAGAAGAGCCGGAAGCTGCTCTCGGACGCCCTGGTCTCGCTGATCCTGGAGAAGGGCTATGACGAGGTGTCCATCCAGGACATCATCGATCGAGCCAACGTCGGGCGGTCCACGTTCTACTCGCACTACGAGAACAAGGAGCAGCTGCTGCTGTTCGGACACGAGCACCTGCGGGCGCTGTCCCTGCGGGATGCGGGACGTCCGTTCGACTTCCTGCCGTTTTACCGCCACCTCGCCGAGATGCACGAGCTGGTGCGCAAGCTCCTGTCCGCAGAGAAGAGCGAGCGGGTGCTGACGCGCTCCCTGGAGGACATCCTTCAGGGCAGCATCTGCCGCCTGTACGCTCCGCGGATGGCGCCGGAGGAGGGCGCCCTGTTCATGCTCCGCTGCGAGGCGGCGGCGGCGGCGCTGGTGCGGCTGATGACGAGCTGGGTCCACAAGGGAATGCCGTGCTCACCGGAGCGGATGGCGGAGGAGAGCACGGCGCTGCTGCAGCGGGTCCTCGCGGACGAGCGGGCCGCGGCGAGCGGACGGACGCGGAGGGAGTGAGGCGCAGCCGCGCCAGCACGTCCAGGCGGAAGCTACGGAGAGCAAACCTGTTCGCCTTGCCGGTCAGCGGACGGATCGAAGAGCGTAGCGGGCATCCGCCTCTGGGCGACACGGGCGAAAAAAACGTGTCCGCGCGTCACGCCTGGCCCGCTGGTGCCTAGAACAAGCGGCGGCGTCCCGCTGCACCTCGCCGCTGTGACCAAATAGGTTACATTCAGGGGATACCAGGAACCAGCAAGGAGACACCGTCATGGCTTACTCTCGACTCATCGGCCTCGCCGCCGTCGGCCTCGCCCTCGCCGCCTGCGGAGGCTCGGAGACGGGGAGCTCTTCCGCCGGCGCCACGGGAGGGGGCGGCGGTGCGGGAGCAGCGAGCGGCACGGGGGGGCACGGCGGTACTGGAGAGGGAGGCGGGAGCGGCGGCGGGCCTCCGGCGACGGCGCCCGACGCGCCGGTGCTGTCGTTCGTGATGCCGATGCTGGACGTGCTTCACGTCGAGTGGGTGCCGCAGCCGGAGTGCGATCAGATCGAGGCCGAGCGCAAGGACCCGATGCACGACTACGCCGTCGCCTTCACCGTCGCAGGATCGAAGAAGGCCTACATGGACTCCGATGCGACGGAGGACATGGAGTACACGTACCGTCTTCGCTGCAAGGTGGGCGAGGTCTACTCCGGGTACTCCAACGAGATGTCCGGCAACCCCACCGACGAGGAGAGCGAACATTGATACGGCTTTCGCGTGCTCTTTCGGGCGTCGCCTTGCTGTCGCTGCTCGCGGCCGGGTGCGCCGCCGATCGGGTAGAGGAGCCGCCCGCCCCCGATGCCTGGGGCGAGCCCGCCGCCGCGCCCGACAGGAACCCCGATCCCAGGATCGTCGAGGTCGACCTCGAGGCCAAGGAGGCAGAGAAGACCTACCTGGAGGGCACGACCACCACGGTCTGGTCCTACAACGGTGCGGTCCCCGGGCCTCTCATCGAGGCGAACGTGGGCGACACGCTGATCGTCCACTTCAAGAACAGCCTGCCGGAAGAGACGACCATCCACTGGCACGGTATCCGGGTGCCCAACGAGATGGACGGCGTGATGGCCGTGCAGGAGCCGATCGCGCCCGGCGAGACGTTCACGTACCAGTTCACGCTGCGGGACACCGGGTTTTACTGGTTCCACCCGCACGTGATGGAGCCGGAGCAGATCCAGAAGGGGCTCTTCGGCCTCATCCGGGTGCGTGGACCGAACGAGCCGGAGGCCGATGTCGAGAAGATCGCCGTGCTCGGGGACGTGTCCCTGAACAAGGACGGGACCTTCAATGAAGAGCTCGACGACGACACGATCATGATGGGCCGCGAGGGCAATGTCGTGCTCGTCAACGGCCACGTGATGCCAGCGCTCGATGTGCAACCGGGCGGGCTCACGCGTCTCCGGATCGTCAACGTGGCGAACGGGCGCTTCTTCAACCTGGCGCTCCCGGGCCACACATTCCGCGTCATCGGCACCGACGGCGGGCTGATCCCGAAGCCGTACGATGCCGAGAGGCTCCTGGTCTCTCCCGGCGAGCGCTACGACGTGCTGTTGATCGCCGACGGCGAGCCGGGAACGGAGCTCACCCTGATGAACGAGCCCTACGAGCGCGGGCACCACACCGGACTGGCCGAGCCGATGCCGCTCGCCAGGGTGCGGATCGGCGAGGGGCCCCGGCTGTCCGGGCGCACGCTCCCCGAGACGGGCCCCGCCATCGAGCGGCTACCGGGCGGGCCGGCGGAGGCGACGATCACGTTCGACGAGGGGTATGTCGATGGCAAGCTGACGTTCACGATCGACGGCAAGGCGTTTCCGGACGTCCCGCCGCTCGACGTCGAGAAGGGCTCGGTCCATGTCTATGACCTGAAGAACGACGCGGAGATGGACCACCCGTTCCACCTCCACGGCTTCTTCTTCCAGGTCCTGGCCAGGGACGATGTGCCGGTGGCCGACGAGGAGCTCGCCAACAAGGACACCGTGATCCTGCCGCAGCGGTCCACCGTGCGCATCGTGACGCGCTTCGATGAGCCGGGCATGTGGATGTATCACTGTCACATCCTCGAGCACACCGAGCGCGGCATGATGGGCGAGATCCACGTCGGGCCCTGAGGACCCGCTCACCTTCGCCGAGGCGGTCTCGGTCGCCTCGGTCGATCATGATGGACTTCACGCGCGAGCGGGGGCGCGGCGCGGACGCTGCACATCACCGCCTCGGCGGCGAGCCGGCGCATCGCGCAGCTCGAGGGCGAGCTCGGCGTCCGTCTGTTCCACCGGACCACGCGCGCGCTCCGGCTGAGCGACGAAGGCCGCGCCTTCCTCGAGCGGTGCCAGCGCATCCTCGAGGAGCTGGAGGCCGCGAAGCAGTCGATCGCGCACGCCCGCGGGATCCCCGAGGGACGCCTCTGCGTCGAGGCGCCCGCGGTCCTCGGGAGGCTCGTGCTCGTGCCCGCGCTGCCAGGCTTTCTGGCACAGCATCCACGCATCGAGCTCGATCTCCGGCGACGGGACGCGGTGATCGACCCGGCAGCGGAGGGGGTCGACGTCAGCCTGCGGATCGGGCATCTCCGGGACGCCCAGGTCGTGGCGCGGAGGCTCGGCGTCACGCGGATGCTCGTGTGCGCCTCACCGGAGTACCTGCGCCGGAGCGGGCCGCCGGCGACGCCGGAGGACCTCCAGCGGCACCGTTGCCTCGCGTTCGTCCGCGAGAGCCGTGTCGTGCCATGGCGTTTCCGTGCAGAGAGCGGGGCGCTCCGGTTCGAGCCCACTGGCTCGCTCAGCGTCAACGACGGCGACGCGCTCAAGGCGCTGGCCGTGGCTGGCGCCGGGCTCGCCTGGGTCTTCGACTTCATGATCGCGCCCGAGCTCGCGTCAGGGGCGCTGGTCACCGTGCTCGATGAGTTCGCCGTGGACGAGCGTCCGATCCACGCGCTCTACCAGAGCCCGCGGCACGTCATCCCAAGGGTGCGGGTCTTCCTGGACTTCGCCTCCACGCTGCTCGGATCACCCCGTTCGTGAGACGCCTGGCGCAGCCCGACGCGAGCGCCCGTCCACTGGCCTGAGGGGGTCGCCGAGCGGATACTTCACGGTGGTCGGTCCCAAGATGATCAGCTAACGATCTCGCCAGGAGGTGCCGGGTATACCGGCGGCCGTGGGACCTGGTGCCTCCATGCCTGATGACCTCGCCAGGCACACGAGGACGTGCGCGATAGAGGGGCGAACTCGCCAGTTGACGGGTGGACACGTAGCCATGCCGGATTTGATGGAGGAACTGGATGACCCTATCCAGGCGTCGCTTGTTTGCTGAAATCGCCACGGTCGCCGCTGCCCTTGGAGCATGCCGGGCAGCTTATCCCGAGGCGGGAGACGCTACCCCCGTGGCTGCACCGGCGGGGAGCGACCCGATGGCGCTGGCGCGGGACGAGCGGTTCTGGCGCAGGATCGCTCGCCAGTACCAGGTGAGTCCAGACTTCACCAACCTAGAAAATGGCTACTATGGAATCATGCCTGAGCCGGTGTACCGTGAGTACCTGCGCAACACCAGGCGGCTCAACGACTCGAGCTCGTACCTGCTGCGTACCACCTACAAGGGCGAGGAGGAACGGGTCCGCGAGCGGCTTGCCGCTGTGGCGGGCGTATCGAAGGAGGAGATTGCGCTCACCCGGGGCGGCACCGAGGCGCTGCAGAACCTCATCGGGGGCTATAACCGGCTGCGCCCCGGGGACGCTGTCATGTACGCCGACGTCGACTACTACAGCTGCCAGTACGCCTTCAACTGGCTGCGCGATCGGCGCGGCGTGGACGTCGTGACCATCTCGATCCCGGAACCGCCGACCAGGCAGGCCGTCCTCGACACCTACGCCAGGGCGCTGCACGAGCACCCACGGGTCAAGCTGCTTCTGCTCACTCATATCAACAATCGCACCGGCCTCGTTGTGCCCGTGCGCGAGGTCGTCGCCATGGCCAGGGACGCCGGCGTGGACGTGATCGTCGACGCGGCCCACTCCTGGGGTCAGCTGGACTTCACGATCGGCGACCTGAACGCGGATTTTGCTGGGTTCTCGTTGCACAAGTGGATCAATGCACCGCTCGGCGTCGGTTTCCTCTATATCCGCAAGGGTCGGACCGCCGACATCGACCGCTTCCTCGCCGACGAGCTCCACCCGGCAGACGACGTGCGCTCCCGGGTTCACTCGGGCACGCTCGACATCGCCCCCTTCCTTACCCTGCCGGTCGCGTTGGACTGTCATCTCGCGCTGGGCGCTGCGGCGAAGCAGGCCCGGCTACGCTACCTGCGGGATTGCTGGGTCAGCCGGGTGAGACAGATCGGTAACGTCGAGGTGCTGACCCCGGACGAGCCGGAGATGTACGGGGCGATCACGTCGTTCCGGATAGCCGGGCGAACCTCGGAGGCCGACAACGTGGCGATCGCCGATTATCTGATGGACGCGCACCGGATCTTCACGGTGCGCCGCGGCGGGCTCGCGAAAGGTGACTGCGTGCGGGTGACCCCCGCCTTGTATACCTCGGTCGATGACGTCGACCGTTTGGCGAGAGCTCTGGTGGATGTCGCCCATCGGTTTCGAAGCTGACAGAGGACGCCGGAAGCGCGCACCGCGAAGAACGGACCACGCAGCACCGGGAACGCCGGCGGGCGGGTTCGCCCGAGGCATGGGGGCAAGAGAGCCTCCCGGTCAGCGCGCTTGATCCCGCTCGGCACGCTGGCGCAGCCCGAGACTCAGCCACAGGACTTCGGCGGCGAGGGCCGCGAGCATGGCCGCCGCGGCCGCCGTGGCGCCGGGCATCTTTGCTCGGATCCCCGAGGCAGCAGCGCCCAGGAGGACGGTTGTTCCGAGCCATGTCGCAACATTGACCCGGCTCGTGCGACCTTCGCTGATCAGGAACCCCTGAACCGCGTTTTGAAGTGAGATGACCATCGGCACGATGGAGCAAAGTAGGACGACGGGCAAACCTCCTGCCAGAAGGGACGAGTCATGTCCGAGGAAGGCACTCAGCAAGAGCCGCCCAGGCGACGTCACCGCGACGCCGAGCAGAAGCAGTGTACAGGGTACTCCGACGCTCAGCGCAAACCGAACCAGGAGGCCGTCCGACGCCTGGGCGCGGTTGCGGATGATGACTTGCTGGACCATGCGCGTCGTGTTCGCGATCAAGAGCACGAAGCCCCACGCGGCGGGCCAGGCAGCCAGCGCGACGGACGCATCTTCGGCGCGTGCCACGAGCGCTACGAGGATCGCGCGTCCGCCCCAGACCACGAGCATGGAGT
Source organism: Sorangium sp. So ce302 (assembly GCF_051530145.1). Lineage (GTDB taxonomy): Bacteria > Myxococcota_A > Polyangia > Polyangiales > Polyangiaceae > Sorangium > Sorangium cellulosum_B. Next base: position 5,034,648 of record NZ_CP150326.1, read on the forward strand.
TGGCGAGCGGCCAGTAGAACCGCCAGACGCCGGCGACATCCGTCGGGAGGTCGCGCGCGTCTGCGGTTTGCGGCGCGTGAGCTGTGCCGAGCTTCCTGGCCGCTACCGTCACGAGCAGCGCCTCGGAGATCACGCCCAGGATGAGCGCTGTGCCCGCGAGCCAGGCGCCTGGCATGCCGGTCGCGAACCCGACCGCGAGCACGGCGGCGAGGACGGCGAGCCTCGCCAGGCCCGCCCGGCCCACCTGCCTGGCGTGGCCGGCGCGGATGAGCTGGCCTTGGAAATAGCGCCGCCACCCGATCGCGGCCGGCCAGAGGATCAAGAGGAGCAGGACGACCTGCGCACGTTCGCCGATTGCGCCGTCGAGGCGCAAGACATGCCGCCCCAAGAACGCGAAGGCGGGCGGCGACGCCAACAGCAAGAGGCCGCCCGTCAGGACCGCTAGGGCGATCATCATGAAGCGAAAGAGCGCCCTCCGGGACGCCACGGCAGCCGACAGCGCGTTCGAGGCGTGCAGGAGCATGATGATCGGACTCTCGAAGAACACTGCGAGCGACTTCGCCACACCGGCAGCTGCCAGGTTCACCTGGGCCTCCGGCAGGTGGGCGAGCGTCGTCGTGATGAGCGGTTCGCCGGCCGCCATCGTCACCTCGCTCAGCGATAGCGGGAGGAACTGCGCCCAGAGCGACCGAACCGTCATCTCCGTCGCCTCAGGCTCGCTCATGCTGCGCGTTCTCCATCATCTTCTCGCGGGACGCCGGTTCGAGCCTCCGGATCGCCGCCATGAGGGCATCGTCCTCCAGGATCTCGATGCCCTGCGCGGCGAGCCATTCCCGGTTGTAGACGGTCTCCAGATATCGATCGCCGCGGTCAGGGTTGATGAACACGACCTCTTGGCGCCGCACGAAGGGCGCTGCGTAGGCCAGGCCAGCGGCCACGATCGCGCCGGTCGACGCTCCCAGGAGCAGGCCCTCCTTCTTGGCCAGCGCGTGACAGACGGAGAAGGCCATCTGGTCTGAAATAGAATACGCGGCATCCAGCGCCACCGGAGTGAAATTGGGTGGAACGAAGGAGAGGCCCAGCCCGGTCATCTTGTACGGATGGCGCGGCGTTCCGAGGATGGCGGAGCCGGCCACGTCGACGCCGACGAGCTTGGTGCCAGCGTACCAGCGCTGGAAGAACTTCGCGACCCCAGCGAGCTGGCCGGCCGTGCTGATGCCCAGCACGATCACATCCGGCGGGCCGCTGAAGGCCTCCTCGATCTCGGGCGCCGTGTAGAGCGCATGGGCCTCAGGGTTCGAAGGATTGAGGTGCTGGCAAGGGTACCACGCGCCGGGGATCTCCATGGCGAGCTCGGCCGCCTTCCTCATGCGAGCCACCTGCATGGAACCGTGCGCATCCATTGCAGAGAGCGGTACGTCCATGAGCTCCGCGCCGTAGGCCTCCAGCATACGCCGCATGGGCGGGGCGGTCTTGGCATCAACGACGATGATCACGCGGTAGCCCCGGGACGCCCCGACCATGGCGAGACCGATGCCGAAATTGCCCGAGCTCGACTCGACGATCGTTCCGCCGCGACGCAACAGCCCTCTCGCTTCAGCTTCCTTGATGAGGTACGCGGCGTTCTTCTCCTTGATGCTACCGCCGGGGTTGCACGACTCCAGCTTGAGGAACAGGTCGTGTCGCTCGCATACCTCTCCCATGCGGTTCAGGCGGACGAACGGGACATGGCCGATGGCCTCGCTCACGTCGCGGGCGAGCCGCGGTCTGCGCTCGCGAAGCCTGCGCTCGCGAAGCGCGAAGGCATGCGCTCGCGTGCCCTGCCTCCTCACCTCGCGCGCGATGCCCGGTGGCCTGGGCTCAGCGCGCTCGAACGCCGGCGCCGCCATCGACGGCGCTCGCGTCCTCTTGTTACGGGCGGTCGGGATCAAGGCACGGCCGTGATGCATGTTCGTCTTGTCCATTCGCTTGCTGCCTCTCATCCAGTCCCCTGCTGCTCTATTCGGTCGTGCAGCCGTGAACGCAACGCGCATGCCAGGCCGTTTCAGCGAATTTGCCCGCGAGTTTCGGTCCTCGAGCTCTGCGGGTAACCGCATCGGTCATATGAATTGTAACCCTATCGGTTACATCCTTCGCGCCGCGGGCGGCGCAACGTGGAGACCGGCCGCCCGCGGCCACCCGTTGCGGAGGAGCTCATCAAGGCTCGCCATACAGCTTCGCCGCCCCTGCCATGTCGAGCCAGGTCAGCACGTAGTCTCCCCCGTTGGTGCCCTCGCACCGGCTCTCCGCGTTGTAGTGCATCACCGACGCCGGATCATAAGGCGTGAGCGCCCGCCAGCCGGGACGCTCGGTGCAGGCGCCGTTGCCCTCCGGCCGGGCGTGCTCGTGCCGGAAGCCGAGGACGTGCCCGAGCTCGTGCCGGAGGACCCCGGTCAGGGTCTTCGAGGCGGAGCGAGCGATGTTCTCCAGATCGATGAAGACCTGGTGATACCCCCGCGCGACCATGCTGGGAAGGAAAGCTCGCCCGTTGTACGTGGTGCCGCTGGCGGGGACGACCTCGAACAGCACGGGATGCTCCTCGGACTCGCAGGCCTCGTCCTGGTCGGGCTGGTAGACGAAGCGCACGGCGGCGGCGCTCGCCCAGCTGGACTCGGCCGACCGCGTCGCGGCGACCACCGCGTCATAATCGTCGCCGAAGCGCGGAGAGACGCAATACGTCAGGTTCATCTTCTGCTCGTCGCTCCAGCGGTCATCGCTCCCGTCGCTGCGCTTGTTGACGATGAGCGCCCCCGGCTGCTGGCGCACGGCGAAGAGCTCCTTCAGGGTCACGTCGTCGTGAACGCCGATGTCGCCGTCGACGAGATAAGCGCCGTCGTTCGGATCGCGCGGGAGGCTGGCCTTCCATTCATCGAAGCTCTGGTAAGTATCATCGACGGGCTCGCCCGCATCGGACGACGGGTCGGCGACGCAGCCCGCCGCGAGGACGGAGGAGGCGGACAACAGGAGGAGAGAACCTTGAATAGATGGAGGGATGAACATGGTGAGCTCCTTGCTCGGGCCGAGCCGGGCCAAAACCCCATGATTGCGCAAGGACTACGCAAGCGCCATACCAGGGCTTCAAGGCCGCCGGGAGGATGGAAGTCCCCGTGCCAGGTTCGATCGCCCCGATGGAGGAGCGAAGCGGCCGCCTCGTTGTGCCTTCCACGGTCACAGGCGATCGTCATACGGCATCAGTTTTCGTCGATCGGAGCGCCGCTCGGCGCTCCTGAGTTGTGACCTGTGGGGTCACGGCGCGGTGACCGCAGGGGTCACCGGGACGGCCGCAGCGCGCACCGCGGCGAATGCCGAGGCTGGCCGAGGTCCTCGCGCGTCCGATCAGATGTGCAGCGGGCCGAGCTCGAGGGTGGGCTGGGGAAACTACGGAATCATGAAAAGCTCGCGGGATGCATCAGGGATGCCACGCTCCGGAGGCCACTCCGATCCATCGAGGGTCGGCCGGGATCGGCTCGCCACGTGGACCTCGCCCATCATGCCGCGCGACGTGCTCGAGGATGTTGGCGAAAGCGGCGCACGCGCGTAATCCGCGGCCAACCCTACGGGCGATCACCCGGCCCCGGGATCTCGGGCCCTGGCAAGAGGACCTGAGAGCCCGCCATCAGCCACACGGCGATCGCGTGTTTCTCGGGGTTATACCAGAGCACGTCCAGCATACCGTCGAAGTTGAAGTCCCCGGACGTAGCGGGGCTCCAGCCGCTGCCGCTCGGCCCCGGGATCTCCGGCCCCGGAGCGAGGACCTGGGTCCCGTTCATCAGCCACACGACCATGGCGCTCTCGCCGGGGTTGCTCCAGAGCACGTCCGCCATGCGGTCGAAGTTGAAGTCCCCAGCGACGGTAGCCTTCCAGCCGCCGCCGCTCGGCCCGTGGAGCTCCGGCCCCGGAGCGAGGAGCCGGGTCCCGTCCATCAGCCACACGGCGATGGAGCTCTCGCCGGAGTTGAGCCAGAGCACGTCCGCCGTGCCGTCGGAGTTGAGGTCTCCAGTCGCGGTAGCCTTCCAGCCGCCGCCGCTCGGCCCGTGGAGCTCCGGCCCAGGCCAGAGGACCTGAGTTCCATTCATCAGCCAGACGGATATCGAGTTCCTCCCGGAGTTGTACCAGGGCACGTCCGGCAGGCCATCGCGGTTGAAGTCCGCCACGGAGATGGCGTTCCAGCCGTCGCCGCTCGGCCCCGGGAGCTCCGGCACGGGCCGGAGGACCTGGCTCCCGTTCATCAGCCACACGGCCAGCGAGCCCCTCTCGGAGTTGTTCCAGATCACATCCCGCAGGCCGTCACCGTTCATGTCACCTGGCTTGATGGGTCGCCAGCCGCTGCCGCTCAGCCCCGGCAGCTCCGGCCCGGGCCAGAAGACCTGGGTCCCGTTCATCAGCCATACGGCCAGTGAGCCGCTTGTGGTATCGACCCAGAGCACGTCGGTCATACCGTCGCCATTGAAGTCGCCTTGTAAGACCCGCCAGGCTCCGTCGCTCGCCCTCTGCCCCGCCACGCCAGGCGACGGGAGAGCGCGTCCGGCCGTATCGCGGTCCAGGTCGTTACCCGCACGAGAGACCGGCGGACGGATCGCCGCGAGCACACCCGCGAGCATCATGAGTTTTACCAAGCAGCGTAGGCCGGCTCGTTCGGAGACAGCGGCACCCAGTGTCCGCTGCCGGGACCCCTCTGCGGGGTTGAGCACGTGAGCCCAAGACCGTCCCGATGGCACGAGTCGGGCGCCACGTCCTCCCCGTCGGCGGCAAATCTCATGGAGATGTGCGTGCCACGAGCACCGTGGGTGCATGGCGACCTGGCCCGAGCGATAGCCCATCAGCACGTTGGGATGCCAAGTCGATCAACCAAGTTGCATGGCAAGGCGCATGCCGGCGCACGGACGGCTCTCGTCCAGACTTCTTCGCTCCGAGGGGCCTGCCAGGGCCCGCAAGGCTCGGGTGCGACCCGTGGGATGTGTCAACAATCCCTTCTGGAAGGGCAGAGGCTCGCCCATGGGAGACAACGTGGGTTCAATCTAGCGGTTGTACGAGCACGCGAACAAACACGCCACACCTGCGGCATCTTGACCGCTCGAGGACGCTCTGCGTGGGCATGAGCTGGCCGATGGGACGCCCTTCCCGAGGGGGAAAGGGCGGCACCGCTTTCGCATCGGCGGTCAGGTCCACTGACACCGGAGGATGCCATGATTCCGAGTCTGCATTCACGACCGATCGAACCCGACGGGGGGTGTGCCACGGCCCGTGAGCGCCGCGCTTCGTTGTCGTGTCCGTTGCACCGAGGCGCGCTCGAGGGGCGAAGGCAGAGCTCACGTCCAGACCGCCTGCTCGCCGCGCTCGTCCTCGCGGGAGCCTCTGTCCTCGTGAACGCGTGCGGCAAGTCGTCCTCGGACGAGCATGACGGTCATACGACGGGCGGTGGGGAAGCGGCCTCGGCCCCGTTCGATCGGCAGTTCATCGACATGATGACGCCCCATCACGAGGGCGCCGTGATGATGGCCATGACGGCCCAGGAGCGGGCCGAGCACGCGGAGCTCAAGGCGATGGCCGACGAGATCGTCTCCGCCCAGAACCAGGAAATCAGCCAGCTGAAGAGCTGGCGCGAGCAGTGGTATGGGAGCGGCGAGACGCCGCCCATGAACGAGATGCCCATGCTCCCCGGCATGGAGCACGACGCCACGATGGACATGGCGAGGGAGAGCGAGGAGCTGAAGACGGCGGAGCCGTTCGACAGGGCGTTCATCGACGCCATGATCCCGCACCACGAGATGGCGATCGACGCCGCCGAGATGGCCCAGCAGAAGGCCGAGCACGCCGAGATCAGGACGCTCGCCGCCGGCATCATCGAGGCACAGCAGAGGGAGATCGACCAGATGAAGGCGTGGCGAGCGGCGTGGTATCCGGAAGAGTAACGGCCGCGCCTGCCTTCCGGCGAGCCGGCGCCGGCGGCGCCTTCGGCATCGCAGGGGTGGCGCCCGGCCGAGGCGAGCCTCGACGAGGAGCAGCAGGTACGGCCACATCAAACATGGTGAAGTGACTGGATCGGTCACAACCGCCCGCTGAGCCCGACACCGGCTGCCGGGCGAGGGGCGCCATCTGCGCGCGTCGCGCAAGCCCTGCGCCGGCGCGCTGGCGGGGTCGCCGGCGGCGACAGGCGGTGAGCGCGCGGCACGACGTGTGCTGTGGGCCCCGGCATGAAGTCGAGACTGCTCGCCGCCATGCTCGCGCTGGCGTCGCTCGGCGGCGCGCAGGCCGCGCAGGCGGAGGAAGCCGGGCTGACGGCGATCGTCGCCGACGTACTCGCCCGGAACCCATCGCTGCGCGCGGGCGCGCTGCGGCGGCGCGCGTTCCAGGACGAGGCCGCGGCGGCGGGGGCGTGGCCCGATCCCACGGTCAGCGTGATGCTCGATCGGGTCCCGATGGGCGAGGAGATGCCCATGATCCGGTACGAGCTCTCGCAGATGGTCCCCTGGCCCGGGAAGCTCGACCTGACGCGCCGGGCGGTGGAGCAGCAGGAGAACAGCGCCGCGGCGGAGCTCGCGGTCCGTCAGCGCCGCCCCGCGCGGCGCCCTGGCCGGTCTCAGGGCACGCTCTGGTGCCCCGCGCCGGCTGCCCCGCCCGGCCGCATCTGCGCGACCTGCTGACACGCGGCGGCGCAGCGACGGCACTCGTCGGCGCAGGCCTTCATCTGCGCGTCACCCGTGAACTTGTCACAGCTCTGGGCGCAGAGCTCGCAGACGCTCGCGCACGCGGCCGTGACCTGGTTGTGTTGCGGCGAGCCGCGCATCAGGAACGTCGCGGTCGTCTCGCAGATCTTGGCGCAATCCTGCAGGAGCTGAATGTGGGAAGGCTCCGCGTGCGAGCCTCCCATATGGAGGCAGTGCTGGATTGACTGGACGCAGATCGACTCGCAGCTCTGGGCGTGGCTGGCCGTGTTCACGAAAGCCGTGCTCAGAGTGAAACCCTTGTGGGCCATGTGTCCCTCCCTTGTTCCGATGATGCTTCTCGATGCCTCGTGAGCTCGCCTCGCGCGCGCACAGGACGAGCCCGACTGGCAGGGCGAGAGACTTGTCGAATTCACCAGGCTCGTCATGTCAGAGCGCTCCGCATTCGCGGCTCGGATGGCGGCTGAACCAGCGCCGACGCCGCGCGTGCGTCGTGTCATTCTGCTCGCCCATGCGTCTGGGCTGCTCACAGGGCGATGCTTGGAACAGATCTGGGCGGATGGGATTCGAGGGGGGCGATGGGATCGATGTGACCTGCACGGTCACTTTCATCTATCCGGCCGACCAGGCTGTCGCCATCCGCGGCCGGTGCGCTGGCGAGAGCACGCGGCTCGCACCAGTTGGAGAGGAGGGGCTTGTCAGGCTGACCGGTTCCGACGAGGTGCCGTGCGTCGCGCGGAGAGGCTTGTCGGGCTTACCGGTTCCGACGAGGCGCCGTGTGTCGCAGCGCGCCGCCAAGGCACGGCCGCGCGGGCAGGGGAGCCAACGGCGTGGCTTGCTGGAAACCCCATCGGTCCCGCGCTCGCGCGGTCGCGTGCCGTGCTGCCCCTTGAAACTGAACCGTCTGGACGGTACAGTAACGACATGCCGCGGATCAGCCAGCGCGACCGCATCCTTGCCGCCGCCGCCGTCGTCGTTCGCCGTGACGGCAGCGACGCCATGACCTTCGATGCCGTCGCGGCCGAGGCCGGGGTGAGCAAGGGTGGGCTGCTCTATCACTTCGCTTCGAAGGAGGCGCTCGTCGGGGGCCTTGTGGAGGTGCTCGTCGCCGGCTTCGACCGCCGGCTCGCGCAGCTCGAGGACGGCAAACCGGGCTCTTTCGCGCGCGCCTACCTGCACGCCACCGTCGAGGGCGACGTGCCCGACCGGACAAGCGCCGCGCTGCTCGCGGCCGTCGCGCTCGCGCCCCACCTGCTGGAGCCGCTGCGCGAGCGCTACCGTGCGTGGGCGGAGCGGCTCGCGCGCGACGGCATCTGTCCCATCGACGCGCTGGTCGTCCGGCTCGCCGTCGACGGCCTCTGGATGGCGGAGCTGCTCGGGCTGGACCCGCTGCCACCCGAGCGACGGATCGAGGTCATCCGCCGCCTGCAGCAGCTGACCGAGGGGAGCGCTCCGTGACGCCGTCCTCTCGCTGCAAGGCGGTCCTGCGCGCGCTCGCATGGGGCTCGGTGATCGGCTCGTTTCCGGTCTGGTTCTCGGCGTTCCTTGTCGTGCCCTTCCTCCCGCTCTCGGTCGGGGGGCGCGCCGCCCTCGCCGCCGGGCTCATCGGGGCCGGCGAGGTCATGTTCTGGGGGGCGGGGCTGGTCCTCGGCGCCGAGGCGCTCGCGCGCTTTCGGCCTCCGAAGGTCAATACCGGCCGGAGCTTCCGCGACAAGCGGGTCGCGGTGGTCGGGGCCACGGGCGGGCTGGGCGAGGCCGTTGTGCGCGCCCTGGTGAGGGAGGGCGCGGAGGTCGTCCTCGTCGCGCGCGACGGCGCGCGCCTCGCTCGGCTCGCGGAGACGTACGGCGCGGCCCACCACACGGCCGAGCTCGCGGCGCCGCAGCTGCGCGACGTGGCGGCGCGCGTGGGGCCGGTCGACCACGTGGTGTGCGCGACCGGCGTCGACGTGCGCAAGGGGCTCGACACGCACACCGACCAGGAGATCGAAGCGGAGCTGGCCGTCGATCTCGCGGGGCCGATCCATGTGGCGCGCGCCTTCCTGCCGCGCTTGCGCCCAGGGGGCGTGATCGCCCTCTTCGGTGGCTTCGGTGACGGGACCCTCGCGCTGCCGTATTACTCGGTCGACGTGGCCGCGCGGGCCGGGCTGGCGGGCTTCTGCAGCGCGGTGAACCGCGAGCTTGCCGTCGAGGGGCGGGCCGAGCGCCTCTGTTATGTCGGCCCGGCGCCGGCGGACACAGCCGCCGAGCGCCCCTTTGCAGATCTCTGGCGCCGCGCGGGGAGCACGCTCGCGCCGCCGGAGAAGGTCGCCGACTTCGTGCTGGCCGCCCTGCTCGCGAGGAGGACGAGGGCCGTGATGGGCGCGTCCACGCGGATCTTGCTGCTGCTGCAGGCGTTCGCCCCGCCCCTGGTCGATCTCGTCATCGCCCGGCGCATCGGGCCGCACTTGCGGCACGCGTTCGGGGCGTCGGGGCGAGCGAGCGACTGAGCGCCGCGCCACCGGCGCTTCGGCGCTCCAGCCTCTCCACCGAGAAATGCACCGCCAGGGACGCCAAGAGTCTGTCCTCATGAGTGGGGGCGCGCTTGGCGGTTCGAAATTCTGGTCCTTTCAGGCAGTATCAACCCGCCTGTCGCTCTAAAACCACGTCTCCCAGCGGCCGCTGTCGATCTCGGCCGCGTGCACCGTCGCGGAGATGCGGTCGCGGTCGCCCGGGAACGGCTGTATCTGGTGCAGGCGGTAGCTGTCGATGACCAGCGCTCCGCCAGGGCTGTAGCCGGCGACGAGGCTCCGCGCGGAGAGCGCCTCGTCGCCGGGGTCGTCTCGCCCATCGTAGAGGACATCCCACAGCTTGAGCCCCCCGTCCGCGTCGGGGAGCTCCAGCATCACGACGACGGTGATCGCGCGGAGCCGGCGGGCAAGGTGGTAGTCGGAGAGCCCCTCCGTGTCGAAGTGCACGACGCCGCCTTCACGCGCGACCTTCTCCCCCGCGGGGAAGATGTGGACGCCTGGCCCGCAGAAGCCGCGCCGGGGCTGCGCGAGCCCGCCGGTGAGCGCAGCGACGAGCTCGCGCATCCGGCGCTGGAGCCCGGGGAGATGGCGCTCGACGCGGGCGTCGGAGGCCGCCGCGTCGGCGAAATAGACCCGGGAGCGCCCCTGCTCCAGGTGCGTGTAGAAGGCGCGCCCGAGCGAGAACTGCTCGCGTCCGAAGTCGGCAGTCCACTCGGCGCGGGCCGCGCGGACCCCGGCGACGAGCGCGGCGCGCTCCGCCTCGGAGAACACGCGCGGGACCTCGAGCGCGAAGTGGCGATCGAGCGCGTCGACCGGTCGGGGCGTCGCGCGCGGGGACGCGGGAGAGGGAGAGGTGGAGGACGAGGCGGGAGGGGGATCGAGCCGCAGTACGGAGGCGCGGCGCGCGGTCGGCATGGCCAAACCACCGTTAGCACCGCGCGAGGCGGCCAGCCAAGCAGCGGCGCGCCGGCCGCAGGCAGCGACGCGCCGGCCGCGCGGCGAGGCCCGGAACCCCAGCGGTTTTTCCCGCGCGAGCCCCCAGATCCGGGTTAGAGTGCCGCCGCGGGGAGCACCTTTTTGCGAGCGAGGACAGCGATGGTGTCGGGCAGGCGAGGGGAGAAGCGGCAGGAGCAGCAGGCGTTTGCGCTCAAGGGCACGATGCCCGCCATCACGATGCTCTGTCTCAAGACGGCGGATGTTTCGGCGGTCGCGCGTCAGCTCGCCGACCACATCTCGCAGATGCCGCACTTCTTCCTGCACCTGCCGATCCTGCTCGACCTCGCGGAGCTCGGCGACGAGCCCGTCGACCTCGGCTCCCTCGCGGGGCTGCTGAGGAAGCACAACCTCGTGCCCATCGCCGTGCGCAACCCGACGGACGCCCAGCGCGAGTGGGCCGTCGCCGCCGGCCTCGGCGTGCTGCGGACGCCGCTCACGCGCTCGTCGCGCCAGGCTGGGCCAGCCGAGGGGAGCACCCCGACGCCGGGGCCCGTGGCGGTAGGGCCCGCGCCGGACCGCGGCGCGCCAGGGGCCGCCGCGACGGAGCGCGGCGCGGCGGGGCCCGCCCGGCGCCCCAGGGACGCCGCGCCGCCGCCGGACGCGGCAGGGGAGCCGCCGCCGGCGGGGCTCACCGTGCGGCAGCCGGTGCGCAGCGGGCAGGTCATCTACGTGCCGCACGGCGACCTCGTGGTCCTCTCGCCGGTCAGCTCGGGCGCGGAGCTCATCGCGAACGACAACATCCATGTCTATGCGCCGCTCCGCGGCCGCGCCATGGCCGGCGCCCACAACAACGCGGACGCGAGCATCTTCTGCATGAGCCTAGAGGCGGAGTTCGTCTCCATCGCCGGCCGCTACCTCATGGCCGACGAGATCCCCGACGAGCACCGCGGCAAGCCCGCCCGCATCTCCGTGCAGAACGACGGGCTCGTGGTCACGCGGCTATAGGGGGCGTCATCGCGGCCGGAGCTCGGTCAGGACGAGGAGGTACTCCGGCGGGTTGTTCGGCGTCAGCTTCGCGTACGGGTTCTCCATCGTCGGGAAGCCGGTGAACCGCTTCGTGCTGTATTCGCCCCACGACGGGTTGTTGAAGAGCGGGATCACCGGCGCGGCCTGGACGAAGATCATCTGCAGCCCGTCCAGGATGCGCTTCTGATCGGCAGGGGCCGTCGCGGACTCGAACGCGTGGAACAGCACGTCGGCCTCCCTGGCGCCGAAACGGTGCCAGTTGCGCGGCGCCACCTCGCCGAGCGGCTTCACGAGATCTGCGCTCATCAGATCGCGGTAGAAATTGTACGGCGTTGGCTCGACGCTGGTCCAGCCCATCGACAGATCGAACAGGCCCTTCTGCAGCGCCGCGTAAAACGCGCTGAAGTCGTAGGTCTTCATCGACGCGGCGATGCCCACGCTCTCCAGGTTCTGCGTGATGATCTGGACCGCGCGGACCCAGTCGGACCAGCCGCTGACGACGTTGATCTCGAAGTGCATCGGCTTGCCGAGCCTCGTCCGGATCCCGTCCGCGCCCCTCGGATAGCCCGCCTCGTCGAGGATCTGGTTCGCCCGCTGCGGCTCGAACTTCACCCAGTCGCCGGCCTCCACCGCCTTCTCGCTGCGAAACCGCTCGTAGGAGTCGTCCAGCCCCGTCGCGTCCGCGCCATGCGTGTAGTTGTCCGCCGCGAGCTTGACGATCTGGTCGCGGTCGATCGCCATGCTGATGGCCTTGCGCACGCGCACGTCGTCGAACGGCTTCTTCGTGGCGTTCGGGTACAGCGTGGCGGTGCCCCCGACGAGCGGGAACCAGTAATGATGATTGGCCGGATCCTTGGCGACGAAGACCCGCTCGATGTCCGGCACGAAGGCGCCCGCCCAGTCGATCTCGCCGTTGACGAGCGCCAGGGTGACCTGGTCGTTGCTCGGATACGCCGGGAAGCGCAGCCCGTCGACCGCCGGCTTGCCCTCCTGCCAGTAGCGCGGGTTCTTGCCGAGCTCGTACACCTGGTTCTGGAAGACCTTCACCTCGGTGAAGGGCCCTGTCGCCACGGGGTTCTCGTTCGCGAACGCGACCGGATCGACGACGTCCTTCCACACGTGCTCCGGAACGATCGGCTGGTGGCCGATATAGCTGAGCCCGGGGACATAGGGCCGCCGCAGCGTGAACTCGACGGTGGTGTCGTCGATCGCCGTCACGGCGCCGAGGAACCTCCACACCCCGGCGAGATCGAGCGCCGCGTGCTTCTTGAGGAGCGCGAACGTGAACGCGACGTCCCTCGCCGTGAACGCCTGTCCGTCCGACCACTTGACGCCGGAGCGCGTCGTGAAGGTGAGCTTCTTGTTCGCGTCGCTCCACGCGTAGCTCGTCGCGAGCCACGGCGTGTAATCGCTCCGCATCGTGTTGTAGACGAGCATCGGCTCGTAGATGCCGGCGACCGTCGGGAAGCGCGCGCTCCCCTCGGGGAGCAGGGGGTTGAAGTTGCGCACCCAGGTGGCCTGCTGCTCCCTCGCGATCGTGACCACCGCGGCCCGCTTCGGCGGGGGCTGCTGCGCGGAGGCGGCCGCCGCCTCCTGCGCCGACCCCCCAGGCGCCGCCGCCCGCTCCGGATCGGCGGACGGGTTCTCGCTGCCATTCTTCGAACGACAGCCCGCCGCGGCGCAGGTGGACAGCAGCAGCGCCGACAGGACGAACGCGCGGCGCGGCATGGTTCGACTCATCCCAGACATCCACCTCTCCACGCGGGCGATCTCGACCCCCCCGCGACGCTCCGTTCCCGTGACCACTCCAGCGACGACGCCCGGCCCCCGCCGAGGCACCCATGCACGACGCTCGCCCCCGTGAACCATCGGGCCAGGTATCACCGCGCTCGCACTCTATCGGCGCATGTGAGCACATGTCAACTTGACCCGCTCGCTCGCGATTTCTGGATCTCCTCGCGCTCTCCCGCGAAACTGGCGGCGGCTCGGGGCCCCGACCGAGCGCACAGGAGGCTCCGCCGCGTGGAGCCCCTTCCGAGGAGCCGACCGTGACCACCCCCGTCTCGCGAACCTTCGTCGACCTGAGCCACACCGTCGAGCACGGCATGACGACGTACAAGGGCGTGCCGGCGCCCGTCGTCTGCGATTTCCTCTCGCGCGAGCAGTCCCGCGGCGTTTACGCGGAAGGCGTCGAGTTCCACATCGGCCGAATCGACATGGTCGCCAACACGGGCACCTACGTGGACAGCCCGTTTCATCGCTATGCGAACGGCAAGGATCTCGCCGGCTTGCCGCTCGAATCGCTGGCCGATCTGGAGAGCGTGGTGGTCGAGGCGCGGGGCCGGTCCGGCAGCGCGATCGACGCCGACGCCTTCGACGGGCTCGATCTCGCCGGGAAGGCCGTCCTCGTGCGCACGGGCTGGAGCGCTCACTGGCGCACAGACCGCTATTTCGAAGGACACCCGTACCTCACGCGGGACGCGGCGCGGCTCCTGGCCGGCGCAGGCGCCGTGTTCGTGGGCGTCGACACCTACAATATCGACGACACGGCCGATCCCGCGCGGCCAGTCCACTCCCTCCTGCTCGGAGCGGACATCCCGATCTGCGAGCACATGACCGGGCTCGATCAGCTCCCCGCCGCCGGAGCCCGCCTCTTCGCCGTCCCGGTGAAGGTCCGCGCCTTCGGCACGTTCCCGGTCCGGGCGTTCGCCATCGTATGAGCCGCGCAGGCCGCTCGGTGGAAGCTCGGTGAGTCGCGGGCTTCCCGGGGCGGCGGCGCGGCGCCGCGGTGTCCGCAGCCGGCTCAGCCTCCGTCGAGCGGGAAGAGCTGCAGGTTCACGGCGACGACGCGCTCGGGCGGCCGCGACTCCGCGATCACCGCGCGCATGTTCTGGAAATAGCTCACGTGGAGCTCGGAGAGCTTCTCGAGATCGGCCGCGGAGACCGTGAAGACGTTGAACGAGAAGCGCCCCTCGGCCTTGCGCGTGAGCCGCGCCAGCCCGACGCCGGCCCAGAAGCACTTGAGCCGGTGCTCCGCGTCCGGATCCGGGCGCGTGTCCACCGTCCGGATCGGCGCGACGATCCACCGCCCGCGGCTCCTCCGGATCTGGCCGGCCTCCGCGAGCCGATCCAGGCAGCGCGCCTCGTCCTCGACGGGGAACCCGAGCCGCCGCGCGATCCACCCCGGCTCGTGGCGCGGCAGCGCCCGGTAGGCCGGCAGCTCCAGCGCGAGCAGGACGGCGGGGAGCAGCGGCTCCTCGTAGACGGCGCGGCGCTGGGCCTCGAGCGTGCGCCACGCCGCGCTCGCCGCCGGGAGCGCCGCCGGGTCGGCGAAGAGCGCCACGAAATCGAGCAGGCGCAGCGAGCAGGCCTCGACCATCCGCAGGAAGTCGGGCAGCCGCGGCTCGGCCTCGCCCGAGAGCCAGCGCGCGACCGCGTAGCGGCTCCTGCCCGCGCGCCGCGCCACGTCGACGATGGGCGACATGGAGCGCATCTCCGAGAGGAGCGCCGCGACGCCCTCGGCCGACGCTGGATCGGCGCGCGCGAGCCACGCGGGCAGCGACGGGAAGAAGCGCCTCACCGCCGCCGCGACGTCGACCCCCGCGCGCCGCGCGGCGACGAGGAAGGTGGCCGCGGTCGGCCAGCGCCTTCCGGACTCCCACGTGTAGACGACGTTGGTGCGGAAGCCGAGCCGGCGGCTGAAGGCCAGCTGCGAGCGCCGGCCGCGCAGGGCGCGGATCAGCTCTTTTGCAAGGGATTCATGGTCCACATACCGCAGATTCGCACATGTGGAGGCCAGTTTGCCCTATGGAATGTGCGAAGCTGACCTGGCGTCGCGCCGACTGCGAACGCAAGGTACGCCGCAGGAGGTCGTGAACATGCGCGAGCAGCGTTGGCTTTCTTGGGTGATTGTGGCGGCGACGAGCGTCGGGCTCTTCGGCTGCGTCGACGAAGTAGATCGAGGTCCATCGGACAACAGGCCACAGGGCGGCCAGATCGGGGGGGTCTTCCGGGGGTGCGATGAGGAGGCGGAGGACATCGGCGCCGACGACGTCTCGCCGCTGGGCTTCTCGGCGCGGGACGTCGCCTCCGCCGTCGCCGGCGAGCGCTCTGTCCCGCTCATGTGGAGGGGGGACGAAAGCACGACAGCGACATTCTCCGTGGGCGAGCTCGTCGCCGCGCGTCTCGTGCGATCCACGGAGCCCGATCTGGGCGAATCGAGCGGCAGCGAGGCGCTGTACACCTCGCCTTGCTCCGATTACGTCCAGGTGGATGTTCCACTGCGCTTCTCGACCGAGGACGGGGTGTTCGACGAGTCGCTCGTGGTCAAGCTCCGCGCCTATCAGCCCGACGTTGCCGACTTCGTGCACTGGTTCGACCTCGCCGCGCTCCAGGGCTCGTACGAGGTCACCGGGATCGATCCCGCGGAGTTCCGGGAGGTCAGGGTCTTCCTGTACGGCAAGCTGAGCCCCGGCGCGATCGACGGCTCGATCGGCGGGAGGGGCGACGGCTACCCGATCGGCGGCAGACCGGAAGGCTCGGTCTACTCGGACTACACGGAGCTGTTCGACGTGGCAGAGTTCTGAGCGCGAAGCCACGGTCGCGGGCAGCCATCTGCGGTGGAGCATGGCTGTCCCTGAGGATGTGCAGCAGGTGAGGACCCCGGCGCGTTACTCCAGCTCGTCCGCCGCCGCTGCCTTCGTGGCGTTGATGTAACGCCTGACGCCGGCGACGGCGAGCGCGGCGCTCGCGCCGAGGATCTCGACCCCGCCATGGCCGCTCAGCGTGAGATCCAGCCCGCGGTCGCTCGGCGCGAGCGCGAGCGAGACCAGCGTCGGTGATGCGCCGAGCGCGCCGAAGCTCGCCGCCACAGGGCCGTCGAGCAGGCCCGCGAACGCCTGACGGTCGATGTACAGCTGCAGATGCGAGGCGCCCTTCGCGAGCGCCCGGGCCTCGGCGAACGACGGGGTCGCGGCCAGCGATTCCTTGTCCTTCCCGAAGCGCGCGGCGACCTGGGCGAGGTAGCGCCGGTCGCCCGCGCCGATCAGGATGAACCCAGGCCGGGTCTCGGCCCTCAGCTCGTTGCCGTCATCGAGATCTTGCGCGAGCGACCCAGGCTTGGCCCTGAGCTTCTTCGATGTCCGCTTCATGTGCGCGGCGACCGCGCCGAACACCTTCTTTTGCGCTGCCTCATCCGCGGTCGCCAGCGCGATCAGCACGGCGCTGTGCCTGAGCGCCTCGGCGCGCCTGGCGCCTGCGAGGCCGAGCTTGTGCTTCGGATCGCGGTAGATCCCGACCGCGGCCTCGCCGCCGAGCGCCCTGTCCACATCGCCGAGCTCGAGCCCTACCTCGGCGAGCGCGGCCGCGGCCGCGGCCGCGGTGGGCTCGCCGGCGAACCCGTCGAAGGCGCCGAGGACATCGCTCACCGTCTTTCCCGGCGACCGCTGAAGGGACAGCCCGAACGTCACAAGCGCCCCCTGGGGCAGCTTCGCCACGGCGGCATGGTCCGTCGCCGCGAGCACCGTGCCGAGCGCGGGAACTTCCGGTCCAAAAAGCGCGAGCTCCACGTGGAGCCCGGGCGCGTCCTGGTGGATGGGAACGGCGATGAAGAGCCGCGAGCCGGGCTCGGGGCCGGTCGCGCCGCCGCCTTGCAGCCGGTGGAGGTCGATCGCGAGCCAGGGATCCTTCGCGCGCTTGGCCTGGAAGAGCGCGGACGTCTTGAACGACGGCTCGCGCTGCCCCGCGACGCGCAGGGCCCTCGAGAGCGGCTCTGGCCGGGCGCAGACGAGGGCGACCCGCGCCTCGGCGAGCCACGCGCCGTGGGCGATCACGTCGTCCTCGTCGCCTCGGAGCGCGAACCTGCCCTCGCCGGCCTCGCGCGGCAGCTCCTTCAGCAGCCGCTCGACCGGGGCTCCGTCGCGGAACCGCGCCGCCACGCAGCCGTTCTCGACGATCGCCCCGAGGGATTCGCGTGGAGCCGCCTCGCCCCCGACGAACACCGTGGCGCCGTCGAACGACGCCATCAGATCTCGGGCGAGCTCAGGATTCAGGCCGGGCTGGCGCGCCAGGACCGCCGCGAGGAGCTCCTCCCGGATGGCCGGCGCAACGCCGGCGAGGAGCGCGCCGGCCTGCGGGACGCTCGCTACCAGCACCGCGTCGCCGGGGATGACGTCGACGAGCGACTCCACGCTTCGCGGCATCTCGGGGCCGCCCGGCGGCGCCGTCCCCGCGAGCGCCGGGGCCGGGGCCGAGCGCGGCGGCGTCGCCGCGGGGGGCCCTCCGCAGGACGCGAGCGCGACCAGCCCGGCCATGGTGAGAAGTCTGGGAAACGCTGGGCGCATGGACAGGCGGGTTCTCCTCATGGACGTGCGCTGTGGTACACCCGACCGGCTCAGGCGTCTCCGTCAAAGCGCCTGAGCGGCCGGGAAGCGCATGCCCCGGTCGCCACGCGCGCCCTGCCCATCGCCAGCGATCCAGGGCCGTCCGGGGAGAGAGAGCCGCTCTGACGCGTCAGCGGCGCAGCTGCGCGCGGACCTCCATCAGGATGATGCCCAGCATGTTCCGCCCGCTCCCGTCGCCGCCGTCGGCCCAGTAGGCGTCGTTCGCGGTGTGCTCGACCAGCTCCGCGTCCCCGGTGTCGAGCAGGGCGCGCCGGAGATCCTCGTGCTGGGTGAACTTCGCCAGCACCACCTCGCGCATGACGTCGTCTTTCACCTGCTCCCAGTCGGGGCGCAGCGGGCGGCTCCGCTGCCGGCCCATGCGGGCCGCCTCGCCGGGGCCGGGGGCGTTGCGGATCACCTCCTCGTGCTCGGTGCCGGCGAACTTCTGGGCCTGGAAGTAGTGCTCGCTCGTGGGCCACACCTTGCCTTTGAGCGTGACCGGGTGGCGCGAGAAGTTGGAGAAGAACCCGTGAGCGTCGCCGGAGCGATAGAAGCGGATGACGGTCATGAGCCCAGTCTACCCCACGGCCCCCGCGGCGCCGGGGTGGAACCTCGCCGCGAGCCCGCCGCCATCCACGGCGCCGCTACTGGATCGAGCCGATCTGGTCGAGGAAGTCGTTGTAGGCCTGGAACTTATCCGCGGGAACCACGTCGACGCCGATGTTGACCCGGTGCTCGTCGACCATCCCGTTCTCGTCGACCATCAGCGGACGGAGGATCTGCTTCGTCGCTTCGAGGCCGATGTGCTGGATGCCATAGAGAATGTAGGGCACGAGGTACCCCTCGTAGTACTGCCGCTGGACGATCGTCGCCTTGATGCGCTTCTTCTGCATGTATTCGACGGTCTTCGGATCGAAATCGAACGTGACGATGGGGATGTCCAGCCTGCCGGTGGCTTCTGCGGCCATCACGCACCGATACGAGATGTTGAACACGCCGATCATGCCCACGACGGGCGGGTTCGCGTTCAGGATCTGGGTCTTCAGCTGATCGACGTCATAGCCTTCCTGACCGTTGATGAAGACGGCCTGGACCACCTGCGTCGTGTAACCGGTCTTCCCGAGCGCATCCAGGACGCCGAACGTTCGCTGGGACCCGTCGTACCACTGCGTTGACGCGTCGCCGTGGACCACGATTGTCCCTGGCGGGGGGGGCAAGCCTCCGATCTCGCGATCGAGGAGGGCCTGCGCCGCCTTGGCGCCGGCTTCCTTCTGGATCGCCCCGACGTAGAGCGTGCGCCCCGAGTCCTTCAGGTCGGTGTCGAACGTCACCACGTGGAGCCCCTCCTCCACGGCTTCCTTGACGGAGGCCTCGTTGAGGACGTCGTAGGGCGATATGCCGAGGCCCTGGACGCCATCCTCTATCGCGTTCGCGATCTGTTGATTCTGGAGGTTCTGTGACGCCGTGCCGTCGTCCGTCGTCATCTGCGTGCTGGGGCCGAGCACGTTCCCCACGGCCTCGAGCTCCCCCATGGCTCGGTTCGCGCCGGTGGCGATCGGCTCGAAGAAGGTGGAGAGGTGCTTCAGCAGGACCACCATCTGAATCGGCTCGAGCCCACTCTGGTTGATCGCCTTGACGAGGTCGTCGATCCTCGCCTCGAGCTCCGTTGGCGTGAACTCGGTGACCGGAGTCCGGCCTCGCTTGATCAGCGCGATCTCCTCGGTCGGTTTGTCCGACTGGGGGGCGTCCTCTGCCGCGCACGCCGCCGTCATCAGCATGAGCCCGAGGGCCGTCATCCAGCGTCGTCCTGTCATCTTCATGACATTCCCTCCTCGGCGGTCGGCGAGCACGATGCCGAGATCTGGGACGCGAGTCCCACAAGCGTCCTGGTCTCCCTACAGCGCCGCCGACATCTACGATAGACGAGCACCATGTCGGTTCGATGGGCGCATTGCAACGTCGTGCGCATCCTGAAACCCATGTTTGCAATTTTGAGATACGACGTCGACGAAGTGACTGTCAATAGGCACGGAAAATCGCCGATGAGGAGCGGCGTGAAGGCGAGGTGGGAGATCGCGGCCGAAGGCACCACGCGCAGGGCCGCCGTGGAAGCACGATTACATACCTCGCCTCCGCCGACGGCGCGTCTCTGCCAGGTCGCCGCCCGTCGCGGAAGGAGGTGGAGAATGCCTACGTGAGCTCGCTGAGCGCGCCCGTGGTGAGCGCCGGGTCGGGCTGGGAGCCGAACGACTCGATCTCGACGCCGAACGCCTGGGCGATCGACACGAGGACCCGGCTGTTCGTGACGGGCGTGAACGTGGCGTCGGCCTCGCCGCACCACGGCGCGTCGGCAGGGCAATCCGCCTTGAGCTTGATGCGCCGGCCCATCCTGAACTTCCCGTTCGCCCCGCCCGCCAGCAGCGTCGGCACGTTGCGCGTGCTGTGCAGGGCGGGGTTCCCCATGTCGCTCGACGCGTAGATCAGCGTGCTGTCGAGGGCGCCGAGCTCGTCGAGCCGCTGCATGAGGCGCGCGATCTTCGAGTAGCTGTACCGGTTGAACTTCGCGAGCGGCACCCAGGTTTCGGGCTTGCCAGCGCCGGGGCGACCGTTGTTGCCGACCGGCGAGGCGTCGTACGTGTGCGCGACCGAGCCGTGGTTGTCCGTCGGCAACCCGAGCGGGTTGTTGGCGTAGGACAGGTCGTTCATGAACAGCGTGGCGAAGCGCGTGACGCCGCAGGCGAGCGCCTGCGCCAGGAGGTCGACGTGCGCGTCGGTGATGGCGTCGAAGTAGGGCTCGCCCCCGTTGTACTGCTTCACCGACGGGAACTTCGACGCGTCGGGCAGCGGCGGCACGACGCACGACGGCCCGCCGGCCGAGGGCGCTGCGTACTGCTTCTCCAGCTCGCGGAGCGACGTCAGGTGCTGGTCGAGCTTCTGCTGCTCGGCGGGCGCGAGCCGCGTGCGCAGGCGGTTGATATCGCCGCGCACGAAGTCGATGACGCTCTGGCCGAGCTCGCGCTGCCGGGCCGCGCGGGCCTGGGCCTCGGGGTCGTCGCCCACGACGAGGCCCGCGAACAGCAGGTTGAACGCCTCCACCGGGTGGATGATCTTCGGCAGCGGCGCGCCGCCCGCGCCGAAGGACAGCGTCTGCCCGGCCTCGGTCCCGTCCATGCCCACGCCGAGCGCGACGCTCGTGATGCGCGTGTCCGCGCCGAGGCCCTTCTCCACGGCGAGGTACTGGTCGAGCGAGAGGTTGAGCGGCTTCTTCCCGTCGATGCGGCTGCCCGTCAGCATCGTGCCGGCCGAGTCGTGCCCGTTGGCGTTCGACAGGTGATCGATGCCCTCGACGACGAGGATCCTGTCCTTGAAGCTCCGCCCGTAGGTCGCCGGGTCATCGAACGGCTGGAGAGAGCAGTTCTCGTAGGCGATGTCGAAGCTCGTCTCCGTGTCTCCGTCGCGCATGGCCCAGTACTCGGCGGCGATGCCGTGGGGGTGATAGACGGCGACGAGCTTGAGCGGCAGCTCTTCGCCGCCCGCCCGGGCGACGGAGTCCGCGAGCATGTTGACGAAAGGAAGCGTCGCGAGGCTCGCCCCCACGGCGCGAAGGAAGGTACGGCGGGTCGACCGGCGCATCACTGGGGCCTCCGATGGCTGAAGAGACTGCTCTTGACGTAGGTGATCAGCGTTTCGACGAGCTTGCCCTGCTCTGCTTCGGGGACGGCCTGCCATGCCTTCAAGAACGCCTCCTCGCTCTCCGCTGCGGCCTCGCCGCTGCGGCCCACCGAGGCGCGGAGCACGTTGCGGGCGAAGCACGAGCGCACCGTCGGGCTCGTGGACAGGGCCTGCGCGAGGGCGTTGCTGTCGGCGTACGCGCCGTCGAAGTCGGCGCCGATCGCGACGGTGACCGCGCTGTCGACCGGTTGGTCGTTGTCGCTCGCGCGGAGCATGCCCATGCCGTCGAACCGCTCGAACGAGAACCCGATCGGATCGATGCTGTTGTGGCACCCCTTGCACGCCGCGTCAGTGGAGTGGATCTCGAAGCGCTGCCGCGTCGTCTTGCTCGGATCGGGCACCGGCGGGACGACGTTGATGTTCAGCTCGGTGGGCGACCGCAGGTTGACGCAGGCGACGCGGCGCAGGACGGTCACCCCGCGCAGCACGGGCGCGGTCTCCGTGGCGTGCGCATACACGGAGAGGAACGCGCCCTGGTTGAGGATCCCCCGCCGATCGGAGAGCGACACGCGCCCTGTGCCGGTGACGCCGTACACCTTCGAGAGCGGCTCATCGACGATGCTCCAGTCGGCGCCCAGGAGCTCGCCGACCGTCCCGGTGGAGTTCATCAGGACCTCCGTCACGAAGTCCTCCGTCTCGCGCTCCATCGACGCCCTGGCGCCGGCGAACTGCTCGTAGACGTTCGAGTCCTTCGCCGTCATCGCGATCCTGTCGACGCCGAGCCACTCGCGGACGACACGCACGATGCGGTCCCGCGCCGCCGACGTCTGGAGCAGCCGGCGCACCTCGGCCTCGCGGCCCTCGGGGGTCGACAGCGCGCCCGCGACGGCGGCCTCCATCAGCGCATCATCGGGCGGGCCAGCGGTGATGAGGTAGGAGAGGGAGCTCGCCAGCTCATGGGGAGTCAGCGCCAGCGCGTCTCCGCCGGATCCATCGCCGATCTCCGTCAGGTAGAGAAAGCCCGGGGACTGCAGGACCGCGCGCGCGACGAGCTCGATGCCGTCCGCGTAGGTCGCGCCCTTCGCGCCGATCTGATAGACCGCGAGCAGCGCGTCGGCCTCCGCCGCGTCGAGCGGGCGGCGGTAGGCGCGCCCGCCGAACGACGTGATGAACGTCCTGGCGCAGCTCTCCGCGAGCGTCCCCGGATCGGCGCAGGGGGCGAGCTCCGCGACCTTGCCCTTCACCTCGGCAGCGAGCGCCTCCGCCGCGGCGGCGAGCTGCTTCGCCAGCACCGGATCGACGCGCTGCGCGTCGTTGACCGTGAAGCCGTCTTGCCGCGAATCCGGCGCGAAGCCCTCGCTCGGGTTGGTGGTGGTCCCCGTCAGCGCGCGCACCGAGGCGGCATACTCGGCGTTGGTGAGCCGGCGGATGCGCGCTGGGAGGAGGCTCACGCTCTCCGTCCCATCGGGCAGCGTGACGCCGCCTCCGCCCGACCCGGCAGCGTCGGGATCTCCTACGTCTCCCGTGCAGCCGGCGACCCCTGCCAGCGCCATCGCCAGCATGATCCCGTAAGAATGATAACCAAGTGATCGACCCATGGTTCATTTTATGCGCGCAAGCGCTCCCGGCTGCAACCCCTCGTGCTCTCCCGGCGCGCCTGCGAACTACAGGTTGTACCGTGACATGTCACAGTTCGCGGCGTGACATGTCACGGAGGAATGTGCCGCGCTTCACCGCGGGCGGCTCATCGCCAGGCGCGTGGAACGCGATGGATCGAGAAACCGAGCGGTCTCTGTGCCTGACATACGGCGTGCTTTGCCCCTCCGGGCGAGGCCGAGCTGCAGCGTCGAGCTTCCGGAGGGTAGCTTCCCCTTCGGCGCCGCCGCGAGATCGAGCGGCGGGTGCTCGCCGAAATAGCCGTTCAAGGACACGATCCACCGATCCCCTTCGATGCTGCACATGAAGCCCGTTCGCTTCTGCCTCGGCGGGCGCGGATAGATGAGAAGGAGCAATGGCCTGTGCCGGTAACGCTCGGGAGGCTTGTAGATCCGCGACACATAGGCGACGTCGATCTGGACCTTGCTCTCTGGTGGCCGCGCGTAGCCGGCGGCCTCCAGCCACTGTAGTGCCCGCGAGCCACGCCCGCTGGCGTCCGCGACAAGCTCCGCGCTGAGCTCGTAGGGCCCTCGCCCCGAGCGCTCGACGTACACACCGGTGACCCGGGCGCGGTCCGCGCTCACGCGCAGGCCGGACGCAGTCGTTTCATCCACGATCTCAACGTTCGGGAATGAGCGGACACGCTGGCGAATGTAGTGCTCGAGGAATGCGCGGCTACACTGGATAAGCGGGACGCCGCTCGCGAACTGCACCTTCCAGGCGCCGTAATGGTACCAGGCGCAGTCCTCGCCGAAATCTCGGAGGAGCGCGCCGTCTGCGACCATCTCCTCCACGATCCCCGGGAACATGTCGGCGATGGCGTTGAGGCCAGCGCCGAGCAGGACATGGAGATGGCGCCCCTGCGGCACGCTCCTCCGGACCTCCGGGGAGCTGGGGATGCGATCTCGATCGAGATCGCCAGACCGGCGCGCTCGAATCCGAGCACGGCCGACCAATTCTATGTCGCACCGTTCATGTCGTCGCGCTCCAGGTGTCAGCCTTGTTCGACGCGAGCTGACCGACAAGCGAGTCTTCTGGATCCAGATGAAGATCGACGCCTCTGCGCCTTCGTCCGCCTCCGTGCGAGGGGCGTATGTCTGTATCCATGGCGTCGTCCGGCCGGTCGCGCGGGCGCACGATCTCACCCGCTGTCTCCCCCGCTTGCCTGGGTCACGGTTGGGCAAGCCCGCACTTGCCCCGGAGGACCAGGAGCCCGCTCGCGGCCACCGGACGGGCGCGCGCAGCGCTGGCGAGGGCACGGACACGGAGCGCCAGGCGATGGCGGCCGAGCTTCCTCTACTTCAGCGGCAGATTCACCTGTAGCAGGCGATTCACCGGGAAAATCGTCGCGAGCCCGGCGTGCACCCGCCACCGGCAGGACGCACCTACATGTAGGTAACTTGGCTCCAGATCGCCGGCCGGGTTACGCTGCAAGTTTCGTCGCGAAAAAGTTGTTCGTTCGGTTCGCGATGACGTACCCAGTCGAGCGCGTCCCCGGCCTCAATGGAATCGGGTGGGCGCCGAGCTCCCATCACGTCGACGCCGCCCACTCAACGCCGGCAGGCGGGCATCCGCGCGGGCTCGGCCGTGGGACAGGCCACGTCTCTCGAACCATCTTAAGGAGGTTTCTGGTGTCAAAGGTAGTCGTCGTCACCTCGGGCAAAGGCGGAGTCGGCAAGACCACCACGACCGCAAACCTCGCGTCCGGCCTCGCGGCCGTCGGTTGCAAGACGATCGCCATCGACTTCGACGTGGGGCTCCGCAACCTCGATCTCGTGATGGGGTGCGAGCGGCGCGTGGTCTACGATCTCGTCAACGTGATCCGCGGAGAGGCGACGCTCCGTCAGGCGGTGATCCGCGACAAGAGGCTCGATTCGCTGTACGTGCTCCCCGCGTCGCAGACGCGGGACAAGGACGCCCTCACGCTGGACGGCGTCGGGCGCATCCTCGACGAGCTGCGCGGCGCGGGCTTCGAGTACATCTTCTGCGACTCGCCGGCGGGGATCGAGTGGGGCGCCCAGATGGCGATGTATTTCGCGGACGAGGCGATCGTGGTGACGAACCCCGAGGTCTCCTCGGTGCGGGACTCGGATCGCGTGCTCGGTCTCCTGGACGCGAAGACCCGCAGGGCGGAGCTCGGCGAGGAGGCGGTGAAGACGCACCTCCTGCTCACGCGGTACGCGCCGGCGCGCGTCGCCAAGGGCGAGATGCTGGCGCACCAGGACGTGCTGGAGCTCCTCGGCATCCCGCTGCTCGGCGTGATCCCGGAGTCGCCGGCGGTGCTCCAGGCGTCGAACGCCGGGACGCCCGTGGTGCTCGATCCGACGAGCGACGCGGCGCAGGCCTACCTCGACGTGGTCCAGCGCTTCCTTGGCGCGGAGCGCCCCCACCGCTTCCTGGAGCCGGCCAAGAAGGGGTTCTTCAGCCGGATTTTTGGCGGCCAGGCGGCGACCGTCTGAGGGAGCTCTGCCATGTCGATCATGGATTATTTCCGTAAGTCGCAGCCGAAGTCGGCGACCGTGGCGAAGGAGCGTCTGCAGATCATCGTGGCGCGCGAGCGCGTGCGCCCGACGGGCGAGCCGGACTACCTGCCGCGGCTCAAGCAGGAGCTGCTCCAGGTGATCTCGAAGTACGAGAGGATCGACCTGGACCAGGTGAGCGTGAACGTGGAGCGGAGCGGCGATTGCGACGTGCTCGAGCTGAACGTCGTGCTCTCCGAGTCGGAGCGGGCGGCCGTGCGCGCCGCCGCGTCCCGGGCGGTGGCCCCCGCCGCGCGGAACTGCTGAAGCGCGGCTCAGCCGCGCCCTCGCCCCCGCGGCGCACCCTCCGCCATCGCGATCTCCCGCGCCCGCTCGGACGCCGCCCGGAGGAGCGGTCCGAAGAGATCCGCCGGAGAGCGCTCCTCGGTCCAGCCCGGCGGCGCGCCGAGCTGGGACAGGAGCGCCGCGTGCGCCGCGGGCGGCTCCAGCGCCACGTCGAGCGCCGGCGGCGCCTCGCGCCAGGCGTCGTAGTCCTTCACCGCCATCTTGCCGGGCGTCACCGTCGCGATCGCCGGCGCGTCTCCGGCGCAGGGGGCACCTTTGCCGGCGCCCGCCCGCTTGGCGCGCGCGGGGGCGCCCCGCGCGGCCCGGATCGCCTCGATCACCTGCTCGCGCGTGCGCCCGCGCAGCTCGAACAGCAGGAAGGGGTCCTTGTCGAACGCCTCCCCGAGCACGTAGTGCGTCGCCGCGACGTGCTTGCAGGGGTTCGCCATGTCGGGGCACGAGCAGGCCGTGGTGAGGTCCTCCGGCCGCTCCGGGAACAAGCTCGTCCCGGCGCTCTGGAACGCGGACTCGATGTCCTCCGGCATCTGGCCCGCGAGGAGCTCCGCCGCGAAGCTCGCCCGCTTTGCCATGGCGGCGATCGCCTTCGCCCAGGTGGCGTCGTCGAGCCGCGCGAGCGTGAGGATCACCTTGTACGGCCTCGGCTGCGAGCCGGTCACGCGCGCGGTCACGAGGCCGGGCTTCACCGTGAGATCGTGGGTCCTCCCCGTGCGCGCGTACGTGCGCCCGCGCGCGAGGCGGCCCGCGTCGTCGGGCGCCATCCGCTCCAGCGCCTCCACCCAGCGCTTGCCCCACCAGGTCGTGCCGGCCCGCTTCATCCGGATGCCTCGCGCCGGCGGCGGCGGCTTCGGCCCGGCCTCCCGGGGGAACGGCGCCCAGCGCGCCGGCGGGCTCATTCCGGCTCCTCGCGATCGTCCAGCTCGCCCGCGCCGGTCACGGCGTCCCTCGACAGCGCGAACAGCTCGCGCAGCGCCGCGTCGTCGAGCTCGGTGATCCACGCCTCGCCCTGGCCCACCACCTGCGCCGCCAGATCGCGCTTCTGCTCCAGCATCCGGTCGACCTTCTCCTCCACGGTGCCCGCGCAGACGAGCTTGTGGACCTGCACCGCGCGCCGCTGCCCGATCCGATGCGCGCGGTCCGTCGCCTGGTCCTCGACCGCGGGGTTCCACCAGCGATCGAAGTGGAACACATGGCTCGCCGCCGTCAGGTTGAGCCCCGCGCCGCCGGCCTTCAGCGAGAGGACGAACACGCGCGGCCCCCGCGGATCGTCCTGGAACCGCCGCACCATCTCGTCGCGCGCGAGCCTCGGCGTGCCGCCGTGCAGGAAGAGGACCTCCGCGTCGAGCGAAGGCGCGAGGTGCCGGACCAGCCGGTCGCCCATCTCGCGGAACTGCGTGAACACGAGCGCGCGATCGCCCGCCGCGAGCGCCTCCTCGAGCATCTCGGTGAGCCGCGCGAGCTTGCCGGACCGGCCCGCGAGCGGCCCCGCCTCCCCGAGGCACTGCGCCGGGTGGTTGCAGATCTGCTTGAGCACCGTCAGCAGCGAGAGCACGAGCCCGCGCCGCTCGATGCCCTCGGCCTCCTCGATGCGGCGCATCGCCTCGTCGAGCGCCGCCTGGTAGAGCGTCACCTGCTCGCGCGTGAGCGTGCAGAAGACCCTGGCCTCGTCCTTCGGCGGAAGGTCCTGAAGCACGGCGGGATCGCTCTTGACGCGTCGCAGTAAAAACGGTCCGGCGACGCGCCGGAGCCGCTCTGCGGCCTTCCGGTCGCCGTAGCGCTCGATGGGCACCGCGTAGGCGCGGCGGAACGCCTCGAGCGGGCCGAGCAGACCGGGGTTCGCGAACTCGAGGATCGACCAGAGCTCGGCGAGGCGGTTCTCGACGGGCGTTCCGGTCAGCGCGACGCGGTGCGGGGCGCGGAGCGCGCGCGCGGCGCGGGCGGTGCGCGACGAGGCGTTCTTGATGTTCTGCGCCTCGTCCAGCACGACCGCGGCCCAGTCCACGCCGGCGAGCGCCGCGGCGTCGCGGCGGAGCAGGCCGTACGTGGTCAGGACGAGCCCGCCTCCCGCGCGGCGCGCGCCGCCGTCGCCGCCCTCGGCAGGCCGCTCGCTCGCGCCGGACGCCCGCGACGCGAGCTCCTCGGCCGAGCGGGCGCGCCCTTCGCCGTAGTGCCCCACGAGGGGCAGGGCAGGGGCGAACCGCGCCGCTTCCCGCTCCCAGTTGCCGACGACCGACGTCGGGGCGACGAGCAGCGTCGGGCGCGCGTCCTCGGGCGCCGCCGCCTGCCGGCCGACGAGGAACGCCAGCAGCTGGACGGTCTTGCCGAGGCCCATGTCGTCGGCCAGGCAGGCGCCCAGGCCGAGGCTCGCCATCGTCTGCAGCCAGGCGACGCCGCGCGCCTGGTACGGGCGCAGCGTCCCCACGAACCCCGCGGGCGGCGGGGCGGCGCGCTCGGCGCCCGAGCGGAGCCGCTCCATCACGCGCGCGAGCGCGCCCTCGGCGACCACGGGGACGGCCAGGCCGTCGACGCGGGTCTCGCCCGCGAGCGCGCCCTCCAGCGCCTCGCGCGCCGAGATGCGGCCGCCGCCGGCCTCGAGGCGCCGCGCTATCTCGGCGAGCTCCTCGGGGACCACGACCACCCAGGCCCCGCGGTGCCGGACGAGCGGCGATTTCTGCCGCGCGAGGGCGGCGAGCTCGCGCGCGGAGAGCGCCTCGTCGCCGAGCGCCGCCTCCCACGCGAAATCGAGCGCCTCGTCGAGGCCGAGCCCGGCGCTGCCCGCGACGACGCCCGCGGTGCGGCGCGCCGCGCCGACGCGCATGCGGAGGCGCAGGCGGCGCTGCCCCGAGGCCAGGAGCTCGCCCGGGACGACCACGCCGAACCCGGCCTCGCCCAGCGCCGGCGCGGCCTGCGCGAGGAAGTCCCACGCCTCCGCGGGATCGAGGTCCACGCGCTCCGGCCGCGCCTCGCCGAGGGCCCGGGCGATCGGCGCGAAGCGCCGCGCGGCGGCGCCGAGCGCGCCGAGGAGGACCTCCTCGGCGCCGGAGAACGCGCGCCCGAGCGCCTTCAGCGTGCGTCCCTGGGTCTTCCACACGTCGGCGGCGGGCACGAGCAGGCTGGGATCGTCGGTCGCCTGCAGCAGGAAGCGGAGCACGAAGCCGCGGTCGCCCTGGGGCAGCTCCAGCCGGAAGCAGGCGCGCAGCGCGTCGCACGCGCCGAGCGCGGGCCGGACCCACGCGTCGAGATCGGCCACGAGCGCGCGCTCGGCGAGCCCTTCCGCGGCGAAGGCGCGCCGCGGGCCCGTCAGGGCGAGCACCAGCCGGCGCTCCCACGGGGCGTGCGCCGGACGCGGCGCGCGCGCCGGGCGATCCGTGGCGCCGCCGCGCGCGAGCGCGTCGGCCGCGGCGTCCAGGAAGGCGCGCAGCAGGGCCTCCGCGGACCAGACCTCCGCGGCGCGTGGCCCGCGGGGGTGCCCGCCGTCGCCGCTGGCTTGCTGCGTGCCCGCCGGCACCGCGTGCGCGGCCGGCGGCATGGCGCGGGCGAGCGCCGCGACGCGCGCGGCGTCCTCCGGGGCGGCGAGCGACACCGCCCAGCGGGCCTCCGTGCGTTCCCGCTTGGCGCCGGCCGGCACCACGCGGGGCACGACCCGCTCCCGCACCACGAGATCCAGCGCGAGCTTGCTCGCCAGGCTCCACGCGGCGACGGACGGCGGCGCTCGCCCGAGGTCGTCCTGGGCCATGCTGGCAAGCGCGGACAGGCCGTCGAGGAGCGGCGCGGCCTGCCCAGCCCTCTTCACGGCGCGGCCCGCCTCGGAGACGACGACCGCCTCCGCCGGGGTCGTCGCGCCGAGCGACCGGGCCGCGAGCTGATCCACGGCCGTGTCGTCCCAGAGAAAGAAGCGGAGATCGCCTGGCAGAAAGACGAGCGGCATCGACGCGCAGATCCATTGCACAGCCGGCGACGGCGAAAAGGGGGCTTCACGCGTCATGAGCCAAAAAAGCGATGGGCCGGACGGGAGCGCTCCCGCTGAATCACGGGTGTGGCCCATTGCGTGTCATGGCTGCGAATTGCCAGAATTTGTTTGAAACCTCTGATCGGGAGGGTTGGAGAACATCTCATGGAAAAAGGTCGTGGCTCGAGGGAATGGGCTTTGCGGCGTGCTGCGCTGGGAGCTTGACGAGCTCGAGCGGCCTGTTGACGCCGAACGCGCGCAGGGGCGCCTGGGCCGCCCGGGCGCCGCGCGAGAGGCAGGCCGCCACGTGGTCCGCGGGGCATCTTCCGCTCGACCAACGCGCCCGGCCGAGCGAATTCCAAATACGTTCACGGACCCGCGGAGATTATGGGGAGGATGAAGCCGTGGCAAACTCGGGCATCCGAGGGCGTTCCGAGTGGCAGCCGGGCGTTTGTGTCCATTGAGGCAGGAAAAGTACGACCATGTCAAAGCGCATGAACCGAAGAATTTTCCTCCGGGGGCTGGGCGGAGCTTGCGTCGCGGCGCCGTTCCTCGGCTCGATCCTCGACCGCTCCGTGATGGCGCAGCCGGCCACGCCACCGAAGCGGCTGATCGTGATGTTCACGCCCTATGGCTGCATCACGACGAGGTGGTTCCCGAAGAAGTCACACGGCCCGCTCACCGCCGCGGACCTCCAGTCGACGACGCTCAAGCACCTGGCGCCTCACGTCGACAAGCTCCTCATGCCCCGAGGCATCCGCGCGATGAACGAGTGGACGGCGACGCTGGAGCGGGGGCAGGGGAACGATCCCCACACGCAGGTGGTCGGGTCGTACTTCACTTGCCACCCGGTCACCCCCAACAGCGACGACCCGTTCAGCTTCAGGGCGGAGACGAAGTTCAACGCGATGCCGACCGGTCCCTCGCTGGACCACGTCATCGCACGGCAGCTCAGCCCGCAAGGCACTCCGTTGCTCTTGAACACGGTTGGTCAGAATGAAAACCCTCAGTCGGCGATCTCCTACTCCGCCGCCGAGACACCGTTCAGGGGCCTCAACGCGTCGCAGGTCTTCAGCAGCCTCACGGGCATCTTCGAGCCGGGGAAGCCGACGTCTCCGGACACCTACGCGGCGATGCGCGGCAAGAGCGTCCTCGACATCGTGAAGGATGATCTGCAGAGGATCGAGCGGCTCGACATGAGCCGTGCCGACAAGCAGAAGCTCGCCGCCTGGAAGGAGCTCATCAACTCGACAGGAAATGCGGTGGCTTCTGCGCAGTGCAACACGGCGCTCGCCACCGCGCTCGGCGCGACGCAAGAAAACATCAACCTGTGGGGCACGCCCCCGAGCGGCGACGACAGGCTGACGCGGCGAATCTCGGACACTCTGGACGGAGCGGACCTCTGTTCGAACCTCGCCGTGCTCGCGGCGGCGTGCAACGCGAACCCCGTCATCTTCCTGAAATACCCCGGGAACTACGTCTTCAATGGGCTCGGCGTGACGCGCGAGAGCGCCAGTCTCTCGCGACGCCTGGACAACGCGGGCATGACGGGCACCTGCGTCCCCGGTGCGATCGACATGCTCCTCACGATCGACGACTACTATGCGAGGAAGTTCGCCCACCTCGTCGAGCAGCTGAACCGCATCGAGGAGGGCGACGGGACGCTCCTCGACAGCTGCGCGGCCGTCTGGTTCCAGGACGTGTCGGACGGCTGCGCCCGCAACCTCAACAACCTGCCGATCGTCCAGGCCGGCAGCGCCGGCGGCTATTTCAAGACCGGCTGGGCCGTGAACGTCGATGACGGCTCGCCCGATCTCACGACCGGCAACAGCGAGATCACGTGTGCCGACGGCACTTCGAACGAGGTCGACGCGATCTCCCAAGAGACGGGGACCGATCCGTCGCTCGCCAACGCGCCGATCAACAAGTACTTCTGCAGCTTGATGAACGCCCTCGGGGTCAAGGCGGGCGCGGATGGTTTCCCGGCACGGGGCGGTTCGGGGCCGGTGACCCACTTCGGCATGTACGACCGGACGGAAGACTTCATCGGCGGCGGGATCAACCCCCCCACCATCCACGATCCAGGCGAGTTCACCGCGCTCAAGGCGAACTCCTGAGCGGTCTCGTTCCCGAGCCTGTCGGCCCGGGGCGGCGCGGCTGCTCGAGATGTCCCCGTCGGCGAGGGGGGTGTTATGCTCGTCCGCGTCGAGCGGGCGCGGCGCGGCGCCGTGCCGGGAGGTCGTTGGATGTCATCTGTCAGGGGTTTCACCCTCGAGCTGTCTCGGATCGAGTACGTCGGGCAAGGCCTTGTCCGGCCGGAGTGTGTGATCGTCGAGCCCGGCGGCACGCTCTGGACCTCGGACGCTCGCGGCATCGCGACGCGCATCGAGCCCGATGGCAGGCAGGCGACCCTCGGCCCGGAGGTGCCCGAGCCGAACGGGATGGCGATGGATCGGCAGGGCAACCTCATCGTCGCCAGCATGTCCGGCGGCAAGATCCACAAGCTCCACCGCGACGGCCGGTCCGAGGTCCTCCTCGACTCCATCGACGGCGAGCCGCTCGGCGCCGTGAACTTCTGCTTCATCGACTCGCGGGATCGCCTCTGGATCTCCGTCACGACACGGCACCTCCCGTGGTGGTCCGCGGTCGTGGGCAACATCCGCGACGGGTACATCGTGCTCGTCGACGAGAAGGGCGCCCGCATCGTGGCCGACGGCCTCAGCTTGACGAACGAGGTGCGCCTCGACGCCGCCGAGCGGTTCCTGTACGCCGTCGAGACCGTCCCCGGCCGCCTCCTCCGGTTCCCGGTGCGCGACGACGGCAGCCTCGGCGATCCCGAGCAGTTCGGGCCCGATAGCCTCGGCATCGGCGGGTACATGGATGGCTTCGCCTTCGACGCCGAGGGCAACATCTGGGTGGTGGCCGTCTGTCGCAACGGCCTCGGGGTGATCTTCCCCGACGGCAGCTACCAGACCGTCTTCGAGGATCCGCGCCCTGCCGTCCTCGAGACGATGACCCTGAAGCAGAGGAGCGGCACCATCGAGCCGGCCGATCTCGGCGCATGCGCGGGAAACACGCTGCAGCTGCCCACGAGCATCGCGTTCGGCGGCCCCGATCTCCGCACGTGTTACATGGGGTCGCTGGCGATGCCCCACCTCCTGACGTTCCGCGCGCCCGTCGCGGGGCTCCCGCTCTCGCACATGCGGTGATCGGGTTCATGCAAAAGGCTCTCTCTGTGGGTAAGTAGACCTCGTCGCCCACCACCGGGTTCCCGCGGAGGGGCCGCGCGCCGCGGCCGAGCCGAGGGGCTCAGTCACAGGCCTCCACCGCGCCTAGAAATATCTTGCTCCAGGCGTGACGCCGGTGCGACGCTGGAAGCATCCGCCAGGAAGCGACCGGATGTGCGATGTCGCTGCACACGACTGCTCCCGCGAACACGGAAGTTCGCGCCGCGCGGGCGTTCTGCCGGGGGATCTGACATGGAATCAACGGTCCTTCATCTGGGGGCAGGCTTCACGGTGCACGCTGCGAGCGGCACCCCCTTCGGCGCGCAGGTGGCGGTCAAGCAGCCGGCCGGCGAGGTCGTCACCGAGCGCCAGGAGGCGGCGCTCGACAACGAGTTCGAGCTCCTGCGCGGGCTCTCCGTGCCCGGGATCCGCAGGGTGTACGGGCGCGGTATCGTCGATGGCAAGCCGGTCCTGTACCTGGAGCTCTTCGACGGCCTCACGCTCAGGCGCTTCGTCGCCGAGCGCCGCCCGGCGCTCCGCGAGCGCGTCGAGATCGCGGCGTCGATCGCGCGCGCGCTGGCCGGGCTGCACGAGGCAGGCATCATCCACCGGGATCTGAGCGGCGCAAACGTCCTCGTCGCGCCGGACACCCGGCAGATCTGCGTTATCGATCTCGGCCTGGGCGTGCGCGGCGCGGCGCTCGAAGGCAGCCTCGTCGAGCCGGGCGGGACGCTGGAGTACATGGCCCCCGAGCAATCCGGGCGCACCAGGCACAGGCTCGATCACCGCGCGGATCTCTACTCGCTCGGCATCCTGCTCTACGAGCTGTTCGTGGGTGAGCCGCCCTTCGTGTCGGAGGATCCGCTCGATCTCCTCCACCGACACCTCGCCGAGCGCCCGCCGCCGCCTGCGCAGCGCGATCCCTCCTTGCCAGCGCCGCTCAGCGAGCTCGTGATGGCGCTGATCGAGAAGGATCCGGACGCGCGGTACCAGTCGGCCGAGGGCGTCGTTCACGATCTGAGCCGCTGCCTGGAGCAGCTCGAGGCGTGCTCCGCGATCGCGCCGTTCCCGCTGCGCCGCGCCGATCCCGCGCTCGCGCTGAGCGCCCCGCCGCGGCTGTACGGGCGCGACGAGGAGCTCTCGGCGCTCCGCGCCGCCTTCGAACAGAGCGCTGCCTCGGCCGAGGTCGTGCTGATCGCCGGCCACTCCGGCATCGGAAAGACCGCGCTCGTGGAGCAGCTGCGCGAGGAGGTCACGGCGGCCGGCGGCGCGCTGGTCACGGGCAAGTGCGAGCAGTACGCGCGCGCCACGCCCTACGGCGTCTTCGTCCGGGCCATGGAGGCGATCTCCGCGCGCGCTCTCGGCCTGCCCGCGCAGGAGTACGCGCGAACGCAGGAGGCCGCGCGGGCCGCGGTGGGGGATCTGGGGCAGGTGCTGCTCGCCGTGATGCCAGGCCTCGCGCCGCTGCTCGGGGAGCCGAAGGGCGCGCCGGTGCTGTCCGGTCAGGAGGCCCAGAACCGCTTCAACCTCCTCTTCTCCCGCCTGCTAGGGGCGCTGCTCAGCCCCGATCGGCCGCTCGCCCTGTTCCTGGATGATCTCCAGTGGATCGACGCCGCGTCGCTCGGGCTGCTGAAGCACGTGCTCGGCGAGGACCGACCGCCGGGGCTCATGCTGCTCTGCGCCTACCGCGACAACGAGGTCGATGCCTCCCACCCGCTCCGCGTCGCCCTGGACGACCTCGAGCGGCGCGGCGTCCCGGTACGGACCGTGGCGCTCCGCGACCTCGACCCCGCGCACGTCCGCGCGCTCCTCGCCGACACCTTCGCGCCGTGGGCGGCCGGCGCCGACGTCGAGCAGCTCGCCGCGGAGCTCCACCGGAGGACCCAGGGCAACCCGTTCCATGTGCGCTGCGCGCTCCGGGACCTCATGAGCGCGGGGTGCATCCGCTTCTCGTCCAGCGGCGGCGGGTGGACGTGGGAGGCGGCGGCGCTCGATCGGCTCGCCGTGACGGAGAGCGTGCTCGAGCTCCTGGCCCGCAAGCTCGCGGAGCTCCCCGCCCGAGCGCGCGAGGTCCTGGCCGTCGCGGCGTGCGTCGGGGATCGGGCGCCGCTGCCGCTCCTCGGGGCGGCGCTGTCGTGCTCCGCCGCCGAGATCGACGAGGCGCTCTGCGCCGCGGAGCGCGAGGGGCTCCTGCGCGCAGGCTCGGGCGAGGTGCGCTTCGCCCACGACCGCATCCAGCAGGCCGCCTGCAGCCTGCTCGCCGAGGAGGAGCAGCGAAGGTGGCACCTCAGGCTCGGGCGGCTGCTGCTCGCAGACACGCGGAGTGACAGGGGTGAACCGGCGAGCTTCGACGCCGCCGACCACCTCGGACGGGCGATCGACCTCATCGACGATCCCGAGGAGCGCCTCCTCGTCGCGCGGCTCGAGCTCGCCGCCGGGCAGCGCGCCTTGCACGCCGGCGCCCCGGAGCAGGCGCGCGTCTTTCTATCGAGCGGCGCCGCGCTGCTCCCCGCGGACGCCTGGACGGCGCTCCCGGAGCTCGCCTCCGCGCTGCACCGCGCGCTGATGGAGGCGGAGTTCCTGACGGCGCGCTTCGAGCGCGCCGACGCGATCTTCTCGCTCCTGCTCGCGCGCGAGCCCTCGCCGGTCGCCCTCGCGGACGCCTACTACCTGCACATCATGCAGCGGACGATGCAGGGCCGGTACGTCGACGCGCTCGTCGCCGGGCGGACGATCCTCGGCGCGCTCGGGTTCGATCTGCCCGAGTCGGTCACCGCCGCGGAGCTCGATCGGGATCTCGGGCGGCTCGAGGAGCGGCTCCGGGGCCGCGATCTCCAGGCGCTGCTCGACGCGCCGGCCGTGGAGGACGAGCGCATCCGCAAGGCCGCGACGATCTGCGGAGCCATGTGCCCGACCGGCTTCTTCGTGGACCCGCTGTACAACGGCGTCCTCGGCCTCCTGGCGTGGAACATCGTCCTCGACGCGGGCCCATGCCGCGGCCTCGGCTTCCCGATCGCGACGACGACGCTCATGTACTATCTCCTGCGGAACGACTACCGCAACGGGGATCTGTCGGCGCGCTTCGGGATGGATCTCGCCGCGCGGCTCTCCGATGGGCTGGATCAAGGCAATTGCGCCCATATCTACGCGCTGTTCACGAGCCACTGGTCTCGCCCCCTCTCGGACGCGTTGCCCGTGGCGCGGCAGGCGTTCTCCTCGCTGCTCGAGAGCGGGAACGTCCAGATGGCGGGCTACACGTTCTTCAGCACGCTGGGCGCGACCTACGAGAGCGGCGCCCGGCTCACTGACGTCCAGGAGGAGGCGGAGCGGGCGCTCGCCTTCGTGCAGAAGACGAACAATCGCCATGCGTTCGGCGCGTTCGTCGTCTTCGCCCGGCTCGTCGCGGCGCTCGGGAGGCCCGACGGGTGCGTCGCCTCCTTCGACGGAGACGGCTTCTCGGAGCGAGCGTATCTGGCGCAGATCGGCCAGAACCAGATGGCGCTCGCCTACTATCATATCTACAAGCTCGTCCTCTGCTATCTCCTGGACGCCCAGGAGGATGCCTGTCGCCACGCGGAGCGCGCGACCGAGCTCGCCCCGTTCATCACCGGCTTCCTGCCGGTCGTCACGGCGAACACGTATGCTTCGCTCGCCTTTCTGCGCAGGGCCGAGGCGGCGGACGCGGCGGAGCGGCCCGCGTGGCTCGAGCGCGTCGCGGAAAGCCAGCGGCAGCTCGGCGCCTGGGCCGCGAACGCCGCCGAGAGCTTTGGCCACCGTCACGACCTCGTCGAGGCGGAGCGCTTGCGGCTCTCCGGGGAGCACTGGGCGGCGCTCGATCTGTACGACCGGAGCATCGAGAGGGCCGGGGCGAGCGGGCAGATCCCGGAGGGGGCGCTCGCCTGCGAGCTCGCGGGGCGGCATCTCCTCGCGCTGGGCAAGGCGCGGCTCGCGCAGCCGTACCTCATCGAGGCGCTCCACGGATATCGCCGCTGGGGCGCGCGCGCCAAGGTCCAGCAGCTCCAGGCGACGTACGCGTCGTTGCTGCGGCGGCGCTCGACGAGCGTCGTGCCCCCGAGCGCCGCGCCGGGCCCGGCGACGGCGGGCAACGTCACCACGGAGCCGCTGTCGCCGAAGCTCGACGTCGGCTCCATCCTGAAGGCGGCCCGCGCCATCGGGAGCGAGATCGTCCTCGATCGCCTGCTCGATCAGCTCATGCGGGTGCTCCTCGAGAACACCGGGGCGGAGCGCGGCCTGCTCCTCTTGCCGCGGGGGGGCGAGCTCGCGGTGGCCGCGTCGCTCCGGGTCGGCGAGGGCGATCCGGCCCTCGGGTACTCCGCCGCGGTGGCGAGCTACGTGGAGCGCACCCGCGAGCCGCTGGTCGTGGACGACGCCGCCGCGGATCCGCGCTTCGCCGGCACGTTCGGCGCGGCCGCCGGCCCGCGCTCGCTCCTCTGCGCGCCGCTCCTCGACCGGGGCGAGCTCGTCGGGCTCGTGTACCTCGAGAACAACCTCACGACCGGCGCGTTCACCCCGGATCGGCTGCACGTCACGAGCCTCCTCGGGGCGCAGGCAGCGCTGTCGATCAACAACGCGCTGCTTTATGCGACGCTCGAGCGCAAGGTCGAGGAGCGCACCGCCGAGCTGCGCGAGAGGAACGACGAGCTCGAGCGCAGCAAGCTGCTGCTCTCCCAGCTCGCGGACGAGCTGTCCACGCCGCTCATCAAGCTCGGCGACCGGGTGCTCATGGCTCCGCTCATCGGGGGCGTCGACGACGCGCGCGCGGAATCCATCATGGATCGCGTCCTGTCCGCGATCTCCGCAGGGAACGCCGCCCACGTGATCCTCGACGTCACCGGCGTCTCGAGGATGGACACGAGCACCGCCAGCCACCTCGTGCGCCTCGTCCGCGCGGCCGGTCTCCTCGGCGCCGAGGCCATCCTGGCCGGCGTCCCGCCGCGGGTGGCGACGTCGCTCGTGTCGCTCGGCGTGGATCTGTCAGGCGTCTGTACGGTGCGCGACGTCCAGGCGGCGCTCGCGCGCTGCTATCGGTCGGGCTTGCGCTCCGTCGGATCGCGGGGCTGATCTCCCAGCCACGGAGCCACGTCCAGCCACGGAGCCACCCCATGCCTCGCGTTCACCTCGTCACCACCGGCGGCACCATCGCGAGCCGCGTCGATCCGAAGACGGGCGC
Source organism: Sorangium sp. So ce302 (assembly GCF_051530145.1). Lineage (GTDB taxonomy): Bacteria > Myxococcota_A > Polyangia > Polyangiales > Polyangiaceae > Sorangium > Sorangium cellulosum_B. Next base: position 5,072,718 of record NZ_CP150326.1, read on the forward strand.
CGCCGTGCCCGCCGTCCGCGCGCAGGAGCTCGTCGCCGACGTGCCCGCGCTCGGTCGCATCGCGGAGATCGCGGTCACCGAGTTCTGCCTCGAGAGCAGCTGGAACCTCGGCCCGGACAGGATCGCGGCGCTCGCGCGCGCCGTGCGCGATCTTCAGGGCGACCCCGAGGTGACCGGCGTCGTCGTCACCCACGGCACGGACACGCTCGAGGAGACGGCGTTCGCGCTGGATCTGCTGCTCGACGGGGACACCCCGGTGGTGCTCACCGGCGCGATGCGGGACGCGAGCACCGCGGGGACCGACGGCCCGCGCAACCTCGTCTCGGCCGCGCGGATCGCGGTGGAGCCCTCGGCGCGTGGGCTCGGCGTGCTCGTCGCGCTGAACGACGAGCTCCACGCCGCGCGGTGCGTGATGAAGACCCACACGACCGCGCTCGGCGCGTTCGCCTCGCCGGGCGTCGGGCCGCTCGGCTGGGTCGACGGCGAGGGCGTCCGCGTCCACGCGCGCCCCGCGAGGACGCCGACGCTGCCGCTCGCGCCGCCTGAGCCGCGGGTCTACCTCGTCAAGATGGCGTCAGGAATGGACGATCTCCTGCTGCGCGCGATCCTCGAGGCCGGGGCGCGCGGGGTGGTGGTCGAGGGCTCGGGCGCGGGGAACGTCTGCGGGAGCTGGGAGGGGGCGATCGGCGCGCTGGTGCAGGCCGGCACGCCGGTGGTGCTGAGCTCGCGCTGCCCCGGCGGGCGGGTCACGCCGACGTACGGCGCGCCCGGCGGCGGGCGGCGGCTCCGGGATCTCGGGGTGATCGCCGCGGGCGCGCTCTCGGGGCCCAAGGCGAGGCTCGCGCTGATGTTCGCGCTCGGGGCGGGGCTCGACGGAGCGGCGCTACGCGCGTATTTCGACCGGCTTGCCGGGTAGACCCTCGCTCTTCGCGCCCGGTTGCGGGCCGCGCCGCTCGTCGCCAGCGCTGCTCGCCGCCAGCTTCCGCTTCAGCTTCTCCTCGACCCGCGTGCCCTTGAAGAAGCTCGCGTTGGCCTCGGTGTAGAGCTTGTACGGGTTCTCGAACACGTACGCCTTGAAGTCCTCGGCGCTGATGACGCCCTCCTCCACGAGGCGAAAGCTCTCCGCGAGCGCCTCGGTCAGGTCGGGGACGTCCCAGTGGCCGACGTCGGAGGAGTAGATTGCGTTGATCTTCACGCCGAGCGGGTTCGCCTTGGCGTTGAACGCAGACGCGATGGTGCGGTCGTCCGACTCGGATCCGAAGAAGAAGTTGTTCACCCAGCGGTCGCGGATGTCCTCGATCTTCTCGATGCCCGCGGCCGCGAAGTCGTTGCGGTACTCCGGCGCGGGCTGGCGGGCGTCGCTCGTGTACCCGGCGCCCAGCGTGTCGGCGATCAGCTGCTCGCCCTCGATGGAGCGCCCCTTCGCGAGATCCGCGCCGTAGCGCCGGAAGAGCTCGGTGAAGAGGGCGCGGTCGGTCGCCGCGGGGTCGTAGTGCTTGAGGCCCTCCGGGCCGCGCTTCTGGAAGCGGTCGACCAGGTGGATGTAGACCCGCGCGCCCCAGTCCGCCCCGCCCTCGAGCATGCCGATGCGGAGCCCGGGGAAGCGGCGGGTGACGCCGCCGAAGAACAGCGCCTTGGCGAACGCCTCCGAGCCGTCGGCGAAGTGGCCGACGTGGTTGTTCATGTAGTTGCTGATCGACGAGCGCCCCGTCCAGCCCTGGCTCCCGTAATGGGTGAGGACAGGCACGCCGAGCTCGACCACCTTCGCCCAGAAAGGATCGTAGTTGTACTCGCTGTCGATGCCGTAGAAGTCGATGTACGTCGCGTACTTCGCGATCTCCGGGTGGTGCGCCGGCGGGTACTTCTCCGCGATCGCCTTGATGGGGCGGCGCACGCCGCCGGCGATGTTGATCGCCTTGAGCCCCAGCTTCTTGACGGCGAACTCCAGCTCTTCGATCCCCTCCTCGGGCGTGTTCAGCGGGATGCCGGCGACCGGGGTGAGGCGGTCGCTGTACTTGCGAAACAGCTCCGCGTGGTAGTGGTTGATCGCGCGCTGGAGCGCCTGCCGCGCGCCCGGGTCCTTCACGGCGAGCGGCGCGAGGGTGTTGTTCGGGAACAGCACCGAGTAGTCGGAGCCTTGCTCCTCCAGGCGCTCGGCGAGCAGCTCCGGCAGGTGGTACGTGGCCACGTCCAGCGTGTTGCGCGTCACCCGCGCCCACCACGGCGACCTGACGGTGCGATAGTGCTGCCGCTCCTCGGGTGTCTGGCTGTACCAGTCCTTGCCGCTGCTGTTCTCGGCGTTGCGGCGGCGGGAGCTCAGCGCCTTGCGCAGGTCGTCGACGAGCTTGGCGCCTCCGTACGTGGCGACGAAATCCTCCAGCGCCGGCGAGTAATCGTTGGTGTGGATGTCCGTGTCGATGACGGGGTAATCGAGCTTCTCCTTGACAGCCACGGAGGGCGAGGCCTTGAGACGAGCGATACGGTCAGTCATGAAAGACTCCGGAAAGGGGTTGGGCGCGCCGATGTCGCCGGTGTGAGATCGATGGCCGTGCTGGCGCGCGGCACTCTGCAACGTGCGTGCCCTGACGTCGTTGCCCCGATGTCGCTCCTTGCCCGCTGATCTCGGCGTCTCTCCGGCGCGCACTGCCCGCGCGTTGTTCGGAATCGAGCACCGATTCAGCGCGGCTGCTTCCTCAGCAACACGCAGACCTCGGAGCGGCCCGATTCGCTTGATTTTGAGCTTTTCTCTGGATTTAGGGCAGTTTGTCTAGATATTCGAACAGATTGTCTAGATATTACTTTGAATTGCCCAGATTTTAGAGATTTTATTCTGGACAGAACCTGTATATACCTGGAAACATGAGACAATTACCTAGATTTCGTCGACTTTTGTCGGGTTTGTTGTCCAGGATGTCTCCTTGAACGGCCCCGGTAGCGGCGGACGTCGTCGGCCGCCGTCGCGGCGCCGCTGGTGCGGCGCTCAGCCTTCGACTTTGCCGAGAGCGAAGGCGAGGAGCAGGAGCACCAGCACGGTGGTCGTGATCAGCACGAACGTGCGATCCCGCTGATGAATGAAGGCCAAGATGGATACGGCTACGCGCAGAACCGGAGTTGCCACGAGCATCAGCAGTCCCACGACCGTCACCGCGCGCCCTTGCAGGCCGCTCAGCCCCGCGATGACTTCTCCGAGAGTGCGGGGGAACGCAGCCCCTGGCCTCGTGAGTCGTTCGAGCTCCTCCGGCGAGGTCAGGTAATCAGGGTGGTGGACAAAGCTCAACACCGTACCGAGCACAACCACCACAAGGCTCGTGGCAACTCCGATCCTCAGCAGGTTGCTGATGAGGAGCTCGACCTCGTGAACGCTCGGCGTGTCGGCGCCTCCTGTCGGCACACCTCGTCCTCGAGGAGCGTCCGCCTGGTTGGTCACGCCCACAGGACTCCTTTCCAGAGCATCTGCGCTGATATCCAGATCAGCACAAGCACGAAGGCGAGGCGGATGCGGCTGCTGCGCAGCTTACCCAGCAGCCGCGAGCCGAGCGTCGAGCCCATCAGCACGCCGGCCGCCACGGGAGCGGCGACGAACGGGTCGATATCGCCGCGGACGAAGTACACGCCCGCGCTCGCCGCGGCCGTTACGCCGATCATGAAGTTGCTGGTCGCGGTCGATATCTTGATCGATAGCCCCATGGCCAGGTCCATCGCGGGCACCTTCAAGGCCCCGGAGCCGATGCCGAGCAGCCCGCTGACCACGCCGGCGGCATACATCAGCGCGAAGCCGAGCGGGGTGCGCGTCACCCGGTAGGAGATCTGCTTGCCGGCCGCCTCGTCATAGTACGAATCGTGGAGCCTCAACCGATCCGCGAGGCGGTCCGGGGGGACTTCGGCCTCGTCCGCCGCCCGTCGCTTGCGGAGCATCGCCAGCGCCGAGTAGCCCATTACGACGCCGAAGAGGATGTAGAGACCGCGGCCGCCGATCCTCCCGGCGATGAACGCCCCCGTGAGGGCCCCCGTCGTGGTGGCGATCTCCAGGACCATCGCCACCCGGAGGTTGGTCATGCGCTCCCGTACATAGGCGGCCGCGGCGCCGCTGGACGTGGCGATCACGGAGATGATGGATGCGCCGATAGCGTACCGGATGTCGATTCCCAGGAGCAAGGTGAGGGCTGGGATCACGATGATCCCTCCGCCCAGTCCGAGCAGTGATCCAAGCACACCCGCACCGAGTGAAGCGGCGATGGCGAGCAGCGTGAACGTGAGCGGTGACATCGGGTGGGGCTGGCCCAGGTGGAGTTCAACTATCATGCCGAACGCAGCCACTTCCGCTGCTGCGCGCGGGACGATCCGGATCGGCCGAGCTGGAGCTCGCCCGGCGATGCGGTTCGCGGCAACGGATCGGTCGGGCCGCTCGCATGGCGCATCCGGCGCTACGCCGGCGAGCGCGTCACGGCTGGGCGAAGAGGGCCGTCTCGCTGTTACCGTGCAGCACCGCCAGGTTCTGCAGGGTCGTGAGGCCCACGTCGAGCTGGCCTGTGGCCAGCGCGGCCAGCGTGTCCCCGGGGTTCGAGAACGGCTTGAGCTCGATGCTCAGCCCGGCCTTCGTGAAGAGCGCGAGCTCGTTCGCGAGGAAGACGCCCGAGTAGCCGATCCACAGGTCGTGACCCACGGTGAGTCGAGGCGACGAAAGACAAGCAGCTCAGGACCATATGGCGCGATCCGTCGCAGATATCAGCGGCGCATGGAGGCAGGGGCCAGCGCCGCGACGCCGCGCAGATCGAGCTCGGGTGTCCAGATGGGCGCGTGGTGCGCACCGAACAGCGCGGCCTGACCTCCCTGCGAGTGGCCGACGATCGTCCTCGGCACGGGCGACCTATGCCCGCCCACGCAGGGACTCCTCACGGAAAAGGACCGAGAGCTCTCGCGGCGCGTCAGCAAGTACAGACTCCAGTTCGCCCGCACCGGTACGCCCAGCTGCGCGGGGAACCCGGCCTGGGAGCAGCACAAGGAGGGGCAGGACAGGACGCTGCTCCTGGGGGAGACGATCGAGCTCAAAACCGACTTCGTGCCGGCGAAGCACAAGCACATGAACGCTTTCCAGGCGACCCGCGTCGTGTGGAACGACTGGATCGTGGCGCTCCCGTGAGGAGCCGCGCCCGACCACGCGCCGTGGTGACGCTGCAAAGGTAGGTCGTGGTCACGTCCGGCGGGCCGGGGGTGTTTGAACCCCCGGCCCGCCGTCGCCAGGGCGCCGACGCGGCCCGCCGGGCTCACCCTGCGGGAGGCGCGTCCTCGTCCCAGGCCGGCAGCAAGCAGCGGAACGTCGCCCCCTCGCCGGGCCTGCACTCCGCCCACAGGCGGCCTCCGTGCGCCTCGATGATCGAGCGGCTGATGGCGAGGCCCACGCCGAGCCCCTGCGCCTTCGACGTGAAGAACGGCTCGAAGACCCGCTCGATGTCCTCGGGCGGGATGCCCTCGCCGGAGTCCGCCACGGAGAGCTCCAGGCAGCCCGCTCCGCCCGACTGCGCCCGCACCACCACGACGCGCGCGCCGGGCGGGCGGCGGGACACCGCGTCGAGCGCGTTGACGAGCAGGTGCAGGAGCACCTGCTGGAGCTGGGCCCCGTCCCCCCGGGCGCGCGGCAAGCCCGGCGCGAGCTCGAGCCGCACGGTCGCGCCCGCGCGGCGCGCGGCGCTGGCCACGAGCTGGATCACCGTGCGGACGAGCTCGCTCAGGTCCAGCGCGGCCACGCTGAGCTCGCCCTCGCGGAGCACCGCGTGCATCCGCTGGATGACCTTCGCGGCGCGCCGGTCGTCCGCCACGATATCGTCGAGCGCGGCGCGCGTCTCGGCAATGTCGGGCGGGGTCTGCGCGAGCAGCCGCAGCGCCGCCTGCGCGTTGCTCAGGATGGCCGCGAGCGGCTGGTTCAGCTCGTGCGCGAGCGAGGCCGCGAGCGCGCTCATCGCCGACACCCGGTTGAGGTGCGCGAGCTCGTCCTGGGCCCGTTGCGCCTCGAGCTCGGCGGCCCGGTTCAGCTCGAGCTTGCGCTCGAGGCGCCGGCACTCCGCGCGCAGCGCCTCGGTCCGCCGCGTCACCTCGCTCTCCAGCGAGGACTGGACCCGCGCGATCTCCTCGCCCATCGCCGAGAGCGCCCGCGCCGCCGCGCGCAGGGCGAGCTGCGTCCGCACGCGGGCCACGAGCTCCTCGCGCAGGTACGGCCTGGTCACGCAATCGACCGCGCCGAGCTCCAGCCCGCGCGCCCGGCTCGCCGTATCTGCAAGCGCGGTCATGACGAGGACGGGGATCTCGTGCGTCGCCGGATCCGCCTTCAGCCGGCGGCAGACCTCGAGGCCATCCAGGCCCGGCATCTCCGCGTCGAGCAGGACCAGATCAGGCACCTCGCCCCGGATCTGCGCGAGCGCCGCCTCCCCGTCGCCGGCCACCGCGATGTCGAACGGCTGGCCCGCGAGGGCCTCCGAGAGCAGCTCGAGGCTGCCGGGGTCGTCGTCCACGAGCAGGACGAGCGCGGGGCGGGCCGCCGCCAGCCTGGCGCCGGAGGCCAGCGGGTTCGCGGGCGCATCCAGCGCGCCGCCGCCGTCGCTCCGCTCACCGATCTGAGCGTGGGATGATCGTGCTGCCATGGCGGAACCGAGCCTCGTTGGATCTGTGACAGCAGCCCCCGCCGCCTGCAATGGGACCATGGTCCCACAGCGAGACGTCCCGCTCCCCTCAGGCTCAGGACTACCCCGCGGGGCGCGCGCCCTGATCCCAGGCCGGGAGCGCGCAGCGGAACGTCGCCCCCTCGCCGGGCCTGCACTCCGCCCACAGCCGCCCACCGTGCGCCTCGACGATCGAGCGGCTGATGGCGAGGCCCACGCCGAGCCCGTGGGGCTTCGACGTGACGAAGGGCTCGAAGATGCGCTCGAGATCCTCGGGCGCGACGCCATCGCCGGAGTCCGCGACGGACAGCTCGACGTGGCTTCCGTCGGCCGGGCGGGTGCGCACCACCACGAGGCGCGCTTCGGGGGGACGGCGGGAGACCGCGTCGAGCGCGTTGACGAGCAGGTTCAGCAGCACCTGCTGGACCTGGATCCCGTCACCATGCACGTGGGGCAGGCCCGACGCGAGATCGAGCCGCACGGTCGTGCCCGCGAGGAGCGCGGCGCTGGCCACGAGCCGGACCACCTCGCGGGCGAGCTCGCTCAGGTCCATCGCGGCCACGCTGAGCTCGCCCTTGCGGAGCATCGCGCGGATCCGCTGGATGACCTGCCCGGCCCGGCGATCGTCCGCCACGATGTCGGCGAGCGCCGCGCGCGCGTCGGCGATGCCCGGCGGGGTCTGCGTGAGCAGCCGCTCCGCGGCCTGCGCGTTGCTCAGGATGGCGGCGAGCGGCTGGTTCAGCTCGTGCGCGAGCGAGGCCGCGAGCTCGCTCACGGCCGAGACCCGGTTCAGGTGCGCGAGCTGGTCGTGGGCCCTCTGCACCTTGAGCTCGGCGGCTCGGTTCAGCTCGAGCTCGCGCTCGAGGCGCCGGCTCTGCGCGCGCAGCGCCTCGGTCCGCCGCGCCACCTCGATCTCCAGCGACGCCCGGGCGCACGCGAGCTCCTCGTTCTTCTCCGAGAGCGCCCGCACCGCCGCGGAGAGCTCGCTGGCCGCCGCGCGGATCGACAACTGCGTCCGCACGCGGGCCACGAGCTCCTCGCGGACGAACGGCTTGGTCACGTAATCGACCGCGCCGAGCTCCAGGCCGCGCACCCGGCTCGCCGTGTCCGCGAGCACGGTCATGAAGAGGACCGGCACGTCACACGTCTCCGGGGCCGCCTTCAACCGGCGGCAGACCTCGAAGCCGTCGAGGCCCGGCATCAAGGCGTCGAGCAGGACGAGATCGGGCAGCTCGCGCCGGATCTGCCGCAGCGCCATGTCCCCGTCGGTCGCCACCGCCAGGGTGAGCGGCAGGCCCGCGAGGGCTTCCGAGAGGAGCTTCAGGCTGGCGGGGTCGTCGTCCACGAGCAGGACGAGCGCGGGGCGGGCCGGCGCCATGGTCAGAACAGGGGAGTGCGCGACGCGCGGCGCGTCAAGCGGCTCGGTGCCGTCCGCCTGTCCGCTGTTGACGTCCCCGCCGGCTTGGGATCACCTCGCGGACGAGCTCGCAGACGTCCAGCGCAGCCGCGCTGACGTGACGCCTGCGGAGCATCGTGCGCATCCGATGGACGAGCATCCCGGCGCGGCGATCGTCCGCCACGATATCCTCGAGCGCGGCGCGCACCTCGGCGAGATTCGACGGGGTGCGCGAGAGTAGCCGCTGCGCCGCTTGCGCGTTGCTCAGGACGGCGGTGAGCGGCTGGTTCAGCTCGTGCGCGAGCGAGGCCGCGAGATCCATCGAGGCCCGGGCGCGCGTGAGCTCGTCGTTCTTCTCTGAGAGCGCGCTCTCCGCGGCGGAGAGCGCGCTCGTTGCTGCGCGCATCAAGAGCTGCGTCCGCACGCGGGCCACGAGCTCCTCACGGACGAACGGCTTGGTCACGCAATCGACCGCGCCCAGCCCGAGCCCGCGCTCCCTGCTCGCCGTGTCGGCGAGCAGGGTCATCAAGAGGATCGGGACCTCGCGCGTCGCCGGCTCCGCCTTCAGGCGCCGGCAGACCTCGAACCCGTCCAGGCCCGGCATCACCGCGTCGAGCAGGACGAGATCCGGCACCTCGCATCGGACCTGCCGGAGCGCCATCTCTCCATCGATCGCCACCGCGATGGAGAGTGGCTGACCCGCGAGGGCTTCCGAGAGCAGCCCGATGCTGCCGGGGTCGTCGTCCACGAGCAAGAGGAGCGCGGGGCGGTCCAGGGCCTTGGCGGGAGCAGAGGACAGCGCGCCGTCGGAGGCGTCATGCTCTTCGCCTGCGTCATGCCCGCGTGCCCTGGACGCCCTCATGGGACCGTGGATGGGATACGATCGCTGCCATGATCGCGACCGAACCCACGGTGTTTGTGGTGGACGATGATGCCTCGGTGCTGCGCGCCATGGACCGGCTGCTGCGCGCGGCGGGCTATGCGGTGGAGGCGCACGCGTCGCCCGCCGCGTTCCTGGAGGGCGCGCCCTCGGAGCGGCCGGGCTGCGTGGTGGTCGATCTGCGCATGCCTGGCTTGAGCGGGCTGGAGCTGCAGGAAGCGCTGGTGCGCCGGGGATGTCTCCTCCCGATCGTGTTCCTGACCGGCCACGGCGACGTGTCGAGCTCGGTGCGGGCGATGAAGACGGGCGCGATCGACTTCCTCACCAAGCCCTGCGACGACACCGTCCTGCTCGCGGCCGTCGAGCGCGCCATCGCTCGCGACGCCGCGGTGCGCGCGGCGCGGGGTGAGCAGCAGTCGCTCCGGACGCGCTTCGATGCGCTCACCCAGCGCGAGCGCGAGGTCTGCCTGCGCGTGGCGCGGGGCCTCATGAACAAGCAGATCGCCGAGGAGCTCGGCGCGGCGGAGAAGACGATCAAGGTGCATCGCGGTCGGGTGATGGAGAAGCTCGGCGTGGCGTCGGTGGCGGAGCTCGTGCGGCTCGTGGACCGGCTCGAGGGCCCTGATCCCTGATCTCGCGCGGCGCCGCCGGCCGGCGAGCGGGAGGACGCGTTCGTGGAGGAACGCCGGCTGCTGGACGCGGCGCAGGAGCGCCTCTCGGCCGGCGACGCCGCCGGTGGAGCTGTCGCGGCAGGAACAGGCGCTCATGAAACGGTTGACACGCGTGGGGGCGCTGTTCGGCTTACGACTACCGCTCGACTTTGATCGCTTCGACAACCTGACCAGAAACCTGTAGGTCCACGCGAAGGAATTCGAAGCTGGCTACGGGAAAATTCGAGGTGTAGGACCCTCCAGGCGCAATGTCCCACCAGGCCTCTCCCGAGCCCCTGCCAAAGCTCGGATTCCGTTCTTGCTCTTGCTGGCTCGTCGGAATCTCGTAGCTGTACGGTGCGTAGAGACGCACGGTGTAGCCGGTGCGATTCTCGAAAGGAGGCCGAGCCGGCGCGGCTGTCACCTGGATCCTACCTGATGGAGGGGTACCTGCCACGGTCTGCCGCACCCCCTTTGCGTCGGTGTAGGTGAAGGCGAGGTTGGTATCGGGCTCGAACCAGAAACTGCGGAACGGCTTCACACGTACTTCCTGGCCCGGATAGACGACATCGGTGTTGCTGTCCCATTGTCTGTCGGGGTAGCCATCGTAAGGATAGAGCCGCACGACCCTGTCTGTGCCATTGACGACCACTCCCCAGACACGCGCCGTCAGCGGGTCACCGGGAAACTTCAATGGCACACTATCCGGTGGATCGATGATCTTCGCGTTGTCGAACTGACTCGAATAACCAAGTGCACCTTTTGCCATACTTACCTCTCTGCCTGGATAGAGATATCGCAGCCGGCTGCGCCGGTCGGCGGCACTTCAATACGGACGGGGCAAATCCGTGCCGCCGTCACGCGCCTGGGTGAGTCGATGCTTGGCTCGCCTCGCACGTCAGTCGAGCGGCCCGACTCGTGACCTTCTTTAGTTCCACTTCTGGGAGGTGTCAAGATGATTGCTCTCCAAACTGTAAATCAAGTTGAGATGGTGCTCGGCTGCCTCGGTGCGACCATGCCCGCGCTCTCGCAGCGCGCGCTATGTGTCCCGCGGGGCATAACGATTAAACAATTTACAGCATATTGCCGTTCTAGAGCGTAGCCTTACAGGCTTGTGTCCCCACTATCGAACAAGAGCGCGTCCTTCGTGGTCCGGCGCCCGACCTCGGGGGCGTCATCGCGTGAGCCCAGCTTCACCGGCCTGGCATTGGGCGTCGCAGAGCCCTCCCGCGGACCCAAACGGCGTGAATCCCGGCTCGTGTCGAGCACGATACGGATTCGGTCTCAGGACCCTTCCCCACGATGGGCGTCTGCAATTCTTCTCCCAAACTCGGCGCCTTCCTCATCGTCACCCATCCATGATGCGGTTCGATCCCTGTGCACTCTTCCCGACGTGGGCCCGGGCGGCGGCGCCTCAGACGCACGTCATCGGTTCACGACGGACGCTTCGAACGCCATCGCAGGCGGCGACGCCGAGAAGAAGGCCTAAGAGGAGTGGAACGAGGTGTCGGTTATGCATACGGGTCCTCCGATGCCTTTGAAAAGGAAAACACGATGTGAATGACGTAGAGGTCGGCGCCTGGGATCGGCCTCGCAGGGCGTCGAACCTTCCGGCGTCGCTCCCGGAATGAAGACCGGAGCCCTGCGGCGAGCCGAGGTGGACGGATTACAACAGCGCGTCGGCGCTGCCTATGGGACCTTGGTCCTACTTCTTGCCATGCGGGCTGCGGGGGCCATGGGACCAAGGTCCCATAGCGAGGGCCATGACCCGGGGTTACAACCGGCGGGCCTCGCGGCGATGCGCGGAGGCATCAACAATCCACTTGCAAAGAGAGAAGCCATGACGTCCAGCGTGACCGTCCCCGACGACGACACATTTTACCGTCCGGATCTGCCGCTCGAAGGCGAGCACGGCGAGGTGATCTGGTCGCGGCCGCTCACGGGCCCGGCGGCGCTCGCCAAGGCGCGGGTCAATCAGCTCGTGCTCTACCGCTCCAGAGACGTCCACGGCAAGGCGATCGCGGTCTCCGGCATCATCGCGCTGCCTCACAAGGCTCCGCCGGAGGGCGGCTATCCGATCGTGAGCTGGGCGCACGGGACGGTCGGCTGCGCGGACACGTGCGCGCCGTCGCGCGACACGATCACGTCGCCGGCGCACCCCTTCAACGAGCACCCGCACGGGCTGCTCACCGCGTTCCTGGACAGGGGCTGGGCCGTGGTGATGACCGACTACGAGGGGCTCGGCACAGGCGGGCTGCACCCGTACCTGCTCGGCGAGTCCGAGGCGCACGGCATCCTCGACATCGCGCGCGCCGCGCGGCGGCTCTACCCGGCGGAGCTCTCGAAGAAGCTCGCGATCGTGGGCCACTCCCAGGGCGGCCAGGCGGCGCTGTTCGGCGGGTACCACGCGCCCATCTGGACTCCCGAGCTCGACCTGCGTGGCGTCGCGGCGATGGCCCCCGCCTCGGGGGTCCACCTCCTCGTCGCCGCCGGCACCACCCTGAACTACGCGCAGCCGGGCTTCGCCTTCACCGCGCTGTTCCTGGCGGGCGCCATCGCCGGCAACCCGAACATCAACCCGGAGGAGCTCCTCACCGTGAAGGCCTACAGCGTGTGGCCCCACATCCACGAGAAGGCGCGGATCGAGCTGGCCAAGGAGGACTCCTGGGGCGGGCTCAAGGGGACCGAGCAGCTGAACCCAGGCCCGAACCCCAGCAAGAAGGCGTTCTTCGACCAGCTCGAGCTCATGAACCCGGCCATCCGGATCCTCGCCCCCATCCGGATCTCCCAGGGCGCGAAGGATCCCCGCATCCGGGCGGACTTCACGAGGACGCTCCACCACCAGCTCGCCGCGCTGAACGGCCCCGCCAACGTGACCTACAAGGAGTACGAGGAGGTCTCGTCGACGCACGATCCCGTCGAGCTCGGGTTCCACTTCGGCCTGATGGACACGGACCTCCCGAGCCTGACCACGTGGCTGGAGGAGCGGTTCAAGGACGTCGAGGAGGAGCAGACAGCCAGTCCCCGATGAGCGCGCGGCGCGGGCCGCGGGGCGCCGATCTCATCGCGCCATCTCTCTTCAGCTTTTCCCGGGGCGCGCTCCGGCGCGCCAGACGAGCATCAAGAAGACCAAAGGAGACGAATCCATGACAACCAACAGCACGCCGGTCATCACCACGACACAGGGCCCGGTCCAGGGCGTCGTCGAGAGCGAAATCCTCGTGTTCAAGGGCATCCCCTACGCCGCGCCGCCGGTGGGCCCCCTGCGCTGGAAGGAGCCCCAGCCGGTCGAGCCCTGGAAGGAGACCCGCAAGGCCGACACCTTCGGCAAGGCCTGCCTCCAGCCCACGTATCCCTCCATGGATGGCGCGGGCTCCGTGGGGCCGCAGAGCGAGGACTGCCTGTACCTGAACGTCTGGACGAGCGGCGTGGAGCCCGGCGCGCTCAAGCCCGTGATGGTGTGGATCCACGGCGGCGCCTTCAAGATCGGCGTCGGCAGCGACAAGATGTTCCGCGGGGCTGCCCTGGCCAGGAAGGGCGCCGTGGTGGTGACCTTCAACTACCGCGTGGGCCTCCTCGGGTTCTTCGCCCATCCGGGCCTGGAGAAGGAGCGTCGCCTGGGGCCGGTCAACTTCGGCATCCTCGATCAGATCGCCGCGCTGGAGTGGGTGCAGCGCAACATCGCGGCGTTCGGCGGCGATCCTGGCAACGTCACGATCTTCGGCCAGTCGGCGGGGGGCGAGAGCGTCCTCGCCCTGTTCGCCTCGCCCCTCACGAGGAACAGGGAGCCGGCCCTGTTTCACAAGGGCATCGCGCAGAGCCCCTATGCGATCCCGGAGCAGAGCCGGGAGAAGGCGAACGAGCTCGGGGTCAAGATCGCCAGGGGGCTATTCAAGCTGAACGGCGAGCATGCGACGGCAGAGGAGCTGCGGGCGGTGCCGGCGGAGAAGTTCTCCGCGAAGTTCATGCCGACCCCGGACAACCCGCGGGGCCAGGTGCCGTTCCTGGGGCCGAGCCCCGTGCACGGCGACGTGGTGCTGCCGACGGGGATCAGGGCCACGTTCGAGGCCGGCGAGCAGGCGCGCCGGCCGCTCGTCATCGGCAGCAACAGCCATGAGACGAGCGTGCTCGACGCGTTCAACATGGATCCGGCGGCGATCATGGCGGCCATCCTCGAGAAGGGAGGGGAGGACGCCGAGAAGGCCCTGGCGTACCTGAAGAGCCTCTACCGCAGCGACCCCGAGGTGACCGACGAGGACCTCGAGGACCCGAGCCGCTTCGCGGGCCTGGTGCTGCGCGACATGCTGTTCACCATGCAGGCCCGGTGGATCGCGGACAAACACTCCGGCGTGGCCGACAGCCGGTGGTACTACTTCAGCTACGTCCCCGAGATCGACCGCGCCGACCAGCCCTTCGGCGTCCCGCACGGCGGCGAGATCCTCTTCCCGTTCGGGGGGATCAGGGACAGGTTCACCGCGGCCGATCGGGCGATGTCCGAGAAGGTCAGCCGCTACTGGTTCTCCTTCGCGGAGAACGGCACGCCCGCGGGCGAGGTCACGTGGCCCAAGCACACGACGGGAGGGGGGCTCCGGCAGGACAAGACCCTGAAGCTCGGCGAGCAGATCGTGGTCGCGAACGACTTCAGGAAGATGCGCCTCGACGCGTTCATCGCGATGTACCCGCAGCTCGAGGCGGCGCTGGCAGAGATGTAGCCTCCTGTCGGCCAGCGGCGCTTCCTTCACCAGGCTGCCGAGCTACCGGGGATCTTGGTCCTATGCGAAAATCCTAGTATGCGGCCACATGGCTGGCCGGTCTCCCTCATCACGTGGGCGCCTGCTCGCCGCGCTCGGGCTCGGCATGGCCGTCGCGTCGTCACCCGCGCTCGCCGCCGGCGGCGCGCCCGCGCCCGCCGCGGGCGACCTCCGGGCGCGCGGCGTGCCGTGGATGCGCGTCTTCGACGCGGAGGACGGCATCCCCCAGATCACCATCAACTCCATCGCCTTCGAGCCCGGCGGCCGCCTCTGGATCGGCACCCAGGGCGGCGCGGCGTCCTACGACGGGCGCCGCTTCACGCCGCTTCCGCTGCCGACCGGCGGGGGGTCGAGCTGGGTGCAGGCGGTCGCCACGGGGCAGGACGGCGCCGTCTGGTTCGGGATGATGACCGGCCAGATCCTCCGCTACGCCGAGGGGCGCTTCACGCGCTTCGGGGCCGCCGAGGGGCTCGCGTCCGAGAGGCCGATCCGGACGCTCCTCGAGGCGCCCACGGGCCGAGGGCGCGCGCTCTTCGCCGGGACGACGGACGGCCTCTACCGGCTCGACGGCGAGCGGTTCACGCGCATCGACCTCGGCCCCGGCTTCGAGCACCCCGACGTGCGCGCGCTGCACCCGACGGCGCTCCCCGGCGGGGAGCCGGCGCTCTGGGCCGGCACGGGCGCGGGCCTCTTCCGCTGCGGCGACCGCGGCTGCGCCCGCTTTGCCACGACCGCGGAGGGGCTGCCCAACGACACGGTCGTGAGCCTGCTCGAGACCGCCGGGGAAGCGGGCGGCCGCGTGCTCTGGGCAGGCACGCGCGCAGGCGTCGCCCGGCTCGCGGGCGGGCGGTGGGAGAGCGTCACCCCGGCGAGCGTGCCGGCCCTGGCGCAGCCTGTGCGGGCGCTCGCCGAGACGGTGAGCGGCACGGGCGCGCGCACGCTCTGGGCCGCCACGTACGGCGGCGGCCTCGCGCGGCTCACGGGCGGGACGTGGACGTCGCTCACGAAGACGAACTCGACCCTGCCGGACGACCACGTGATGGCGCTCGCGGCGACCTCCGAGGCGCACGGCGGGCGTACGCTCTGGATCGGCACCAACGCCGGCGGCCTCGCGCGCCTGCGGCACGACGGATGGGTCGGGTTCACGCAGCGGAGCGCGGGCCTGTCGGGCAGCATCACGTCCCTCGCCGAGGTGCGCGCGCCGGGAGCCCAGGGCGGCCCTCCCGAGCTCTGGGTGGCCCTGAACAACACCGTGGCGCGGTCCTCGGGGCAAGGCTTCTCGCCGCTCGACGCCCCCGAGCTCGCCGGCAAGCTCGGCGACCTCGTGAGCTTCCTCCTGCCCTCTTCGCGCGAGCCCGGGGTGGTCTGGATCGGCAGCGACACCACCGGGCTCCACCGCTGGACCGGCGCGCAGCTCACCACGTACACGATGCAGAGCTCGCCGCTCCCTCACAACGGCATCTGGTGGCTGTCCGAGTCCCGCGACGGGCGCGCGCTCTGGATCGGGACGGTCGGCGGGGCCGCGCGCCTCGATGTGGACGGCGCGTGGCAGGTCTTCACGAAGGCGCAGGTGCCCCTCGCGGACGACCACGTGACCAGCATCCTCGAGACCGCGGGCGCGGGCGGGAAGGTCTCCACCTGGTTCGGCACCATGAAGGGGCTCTCGCGGCTCGAAGACGGGCAGTGGCGGAGCTACACCGCGGCGAGCGCGCCGCTCGCCTCGGACGCCATCGGCGCGCTCGCCGAGCTCAGGGACACGCGCGGCGCGCGGGTGCTCTGGATCGGCGCCCAGGGCGGGATCTCGCGCTACGACCTCGACGCGGAGGCGTGGCTCGATCCGCTGAACGAACCGTCCCGGCCGGCGCTGCCGGACGGCATTGTCTACGGCGTGCGCTCGGACGCGCAGGGCCGGGTCTACGCCTTCACCGACCAGGGCGTCACCCGCTTCACCCCGCGCGCACCCACGCCCGACGATCCCGCCGAGCTCGCCGCCTACACCTTCACCACCGACGACGGGCTGCCGAGCAACGAGTGCAACCAGAACGGCTCGCTCGTAGACAGCCGGGGCCGCGTCTGGGCGAGCACGACCGGCGGCGTGGCGGTGCTCGATCCGGCCGAGGAGATCCCGAACGCCGCGCCGAAGCCGCTCGCGCTCGAGGCGCGCGCGGCGGGCGGCGCGCTCGCCCTCTCCCCCGGCGCGTCGCTCGCGTGGGACGAGAACACCGCCTCGTTCGCGTACACGCTGCTGAGCCTCTTCCACGAGCGCAGCACGCGCTACCGCACCCAGCTCGTCGGCTTCGACGCGGCGCCGAGCGCGTGGACCGCGGAGGCGAGCGCGCGCTACACGAACCTCGCGCCCGGCCGGTACACCTTCCAGGTGTGGGGCCGCGATCACGCCGGCAACGTCGCCGGCCCGGCGAGCGTCGCCTTCCAGGTCCGGCCCGCGCCGTGGCGCACGACCTGGGCGTACCTCGGCTACGCCGCGGCGCTCTCCGGGCTCGCCTACGCCGGCATGCGCCTGCGGCTCCGGGCGCTGCGGCGGCGCACGCGCGAGCTGGAGTCGCTCGTGGAGCAGCGCACCGCCGAGCTCAGGGCCGCCAGGGACGCCGCCGACGCCGCGAACCAGGCGAAGACCACCTTCCTCGCCAGCATGAGCCACGAGCTGCGCACGCCGCTCAACGGCATCCTCGGTTACGCGCAGCTGCTCCAGCGCTCCGCGCGGCTCGCCCCGGAGGATCGCCCCGGCGTCGACGTGGTGCGCCGGTCGGGCGAGCACCTGCTCACCCTGATCGACGATGTCCTCGACCTCGCCCGCATCGAGGCAGGGCGGCTGGATCTCGCGCCGGGCGACGTCCACCTGCCGTCGCTTGCGCGCACGGTCGCGGCGCTGTGCAAGGTGCGCGCGGCGGCGAAGGGGCTCGCGTTCGTGCTCGAGATCGCGGACGGCACGCCGGCGTGGGTGCGCGCCGACGAGAAGCGGCTCACGCAAGTGCTGCTCAACCTGCTCGGCAACGCGATCAAGTTCACCCGCGAGGGGCGGGTGACCTTCCGGGTCGCGCCGCGCGGCGGACAGGCGCCCGGCGGCGTGCTCTTCCGCGTCGAGGACACCGGCCCCGGCATCGCGGCGGCGGATCTCGCCCGCATCTTCGAGCCGTTCGAGCAGGCCGGCGACCTTCGCGCGCGCGTGGAGGGCGCGGGCCTCGGGCTCGCGATCACCCGCCACATCGTCGACCAGATGGGCGGCCGCATCGACGTGGAGAGCGCGCCCGGCGAGGGCAGCACCTTCACCGTGGCGCTCGACCTGCCCGTGCTCGCCGGCGCGGCGCCGGCCGGCGAGCGGCGCGGGGACGGGGCGATCACGGGCTACGAGGGCGCGCGCCGGGCGATCCTCGTGGTCGACGACCACGAGGACAACCGCGCCTTCCTGCGGGACGTGCTGGTGCCGCTCGGCTTCGAGGTCGTCGAGGCCGCGGGCGGCGAGGCGGCTGTCGCGCTCGCGGCGGAGCGCCGGCCGGACCTCGTGCTGATGGACCTGCGCATGCCCGATCTCGGCGGCGACGAGGCCGCGCGCAGGATCCGCCGGATCCCGGGGCTCGCCGGCCTGCCCATCGTGGCCACGTCGGCCAGCGTGGAGGCGCCCGAGCGCGCGCGCAGCGAGGCCGCCGGCTGCGACGGCTTCCTTCCGAAGCCGATCGATCTCGGCGCCTTGCTCGAGCAGCTCGAGCGCCGCCTCGCGCTCACCTGGGTGCGCGCGGCGCCCGAGCGCGCACGCGGCGTGGACGGCGTCGCCGGCGGCGCCGGCGACGGGGCGTCGCTGCACGGCGCGGTGCCCTCGCCGGAGGAGCTCGCGCGCCTCGCCGATCTCGTCGAGCGGGGTCGCCTCCAGGATCTCCTGCAGCGGCTCGCCGCGCTCGAGGCGGAGGATCCGCGGCTCGCGCCGTGGATCCGGGAGGTGCGCGGTCTGGCCGAGGAGTTCCGGGTCCGCGAGCTCGGCGCGCGGCTGGTCGCGGCCGAGCGCGGAGAACAGGCGCCGGCCGGCGGAAGCCGGATCACCGGCGCTGGCGACCCTGGCCCCTGATCCCTGACGATCAGCGGTCGGCCGAATGCGGCTGCAAGGTTCCTGGACGACGCCTACTCGGCGACGACCTCGTCGAGGGTGCGCGCGTTATCGCCCGCAGCAGCCGGCGCTGCCGCGTCGCCGGCTTCCGGCAGGGGTGCTGCCGTGCAATCGCGCGCAGGTGGCACCGGGTCTGCTTGTTCATCTGAAAACACGCTTCCATGACGTGGCTCCGCGCGCGGACAAGTCCGCACGCGAGCTCGTACCAGCGCCGCGAGCTCATGCGCCCACAAAAGCACGGAACCATGAACCTGCCAGAGCGAAGCCTTCATTCCCCGCTCAGCCTCAAAGAGCGTCAAATCAGAGTACAAGAGTCGGCTCCAGGCGAGGGCGACCGCATTAAAGTGTGATGTAGCGTGCGACCGACAGGACGCCGGGTCTCACGTGACACCGTGACCTGACTGCCGTTCGCTGGACCCTGTAGAGCGTCAGTAAAAATGGCTCTCCCGCACTCTTGCTGAAGTAGGGAAGCGAGGTCTTCCCCAGCCGTTTGACTCGCCCGGCACCGATCTCCAGGCGCGCTTCGTTGCGATGCTCGGCGCATTACATCAGCTCCCGGCGGGCCGCCATGGGACCAAGGTCCAATCGACGCCCCCGGCGCACGTGTTCTAGACCTTCCGCGCCCTCGACGACGCGCGGACGCCGGCGAGCCTCGCGTCCACTCGCCGGGACTCGACGTCGGCGAGCGCGTCACGCCGGGCTGAAGAGCGCGAGGCACCGATCGGCGAGGACGCCGCCGACGAGATCGACGGGCGCGCCGGAGCTCTCGTTCATCCACCGCGCGGGGACGGCCAGCTCGCGCTGCGCGCCGCCGGTCGCCGCCGTGACCTCCTGCATCGTGCAGCCGAAGACGACGCGGCTCACCCGGGCGAGCCAGGCCGCGGTGAAGCACATCGGGCAGGGCTCCACGGTGGTGTACAGCGTGTAGCCGGTGAGGTCCGGCCCGGCGGCCGCGCAGGCGCGGCGGACGGCGCCGACCTCGGCGTGCCACGTGAAGTCGCGCTGGGCGTTCACCTCGTCGGTCGCCTCGGCCACGACGGTGCCGTCGGGGGCGGCCACCAGGGCGCCGAACGGCGGCTCGCCCGCGCGCTGCGCGCCGCGCGCGAGCTCCAGCGCGCGCGCCATGCGCGCCTCGTCGCGGCTCATCGGACGAGCCTCGGGTCGAGCAGCGACTCGGGCGCCGGCGCCTTCTTGACGAGCTTGGACTCGACCGCGAAGTAGACCACCGCCTTCATCGAGGCGTACACGGGGCCGGCCTTCTCCGCCGTGCCGAAGAGCTGCTTGTTGTCGGCCAGGTCGTAGATCTTGTCGCCGCTCAGCATGCCCTTCACGTCCTCGGGCGGAGCGCTCAAGTACTTGCCGACGATGGGAATCGCCTTGTCGGGCTCGCCGCGCAGGACGCGCACCCCCTGATCGATGGCGCCGATGAACCTCGAGCAGGCGTCACCGGACTCGGCGAGCCGCGATCGGCGCACGGCCACCGCGTCCATGATGGTGTCGGGGACGCTGGCGCTCGAGAAGATCACGCGACCGCCGCCCTTGGTCGCCTTGGTGATCCACGGCTCCCAGGTGACCGCGGCGTCGACCTTCCCCGCCACGAACGCGGCCCCGGCATCGTCTGCGCTCATGCTCGTGACCTTCACGTCGTCCGTGGAGAGCCCGGACTTCTTCAGGCCGGCGAGGAACAGCATGTGATTGACCTCGCCGAGGGTGAGCGCGACCGTCTTGCCCTTGAGATCGGCCATGGACGCGACCCCCTCCTTCGCCACCACCGCGTCCGCGCCGTTCGAGCTGTCGATGAGCGCGATGGCCACGATGTCCGTGTCGCCGTTGCCGCTCAGCACGGCCAGGTTCTGCAGGGTCGTCAGGCCGATATCGAGCTTCCCCGCGGCCAGCGCCGGCAGCGTGTCTCCGGGGTTCGAGAACGGCTTGAGCTCGACGTCGAGGCCAGCCTGCTTGAACAGCCCGAGCTCGTTCGCGATGAACACGCCCGCATAACCGATCCACAGGTCGTGTCCCACGGTCAGCTTCACCGGCGCGTTCGCCGCGGCCCCGGGCTTCTCGCCCGGCGCGGCGGCGGCGGGCATCTCGCGCGCTGGCTCGTCCTTCTTCGAGCAGCCTGGCGACAGGAGGAGGCAGGCGAGCGCTGCCCCGAGCTCTAGCACGACGGTCCTTCGGTTCATGGATCCTCTCCCCTCGGCGTATGCGTGAGCCCGAGGAGCAAGCGGCGGCGCTGCTCCTCGGGGCGGGCCTTCCCCCGCAGGAGCGAGAGAATATCCCGTTTGAGGCGCAGCAACGCCTCGTCGAGCTTGAGGTCGGGCGAGCGATCCGCCCGGGGTACCGGCACGTCGATGGTGGCCACGACGCGGCCGGGGCGCTCGGAGAAGACCACCACGCGATCGGACAGGATCAGGGCCTCATCGACGTCGTGGGTGACGAAGAGCGTCGTGATCCGGTGATGTCGGATCACATGGAGCAGGAGCCCCTGCATCTCCTCACGTGTCTGGGCGTCGAGGGCGCCGAACGGCTCATCCATCAGCAGCACCTCCGGCTGCGCGGCGAGCGCCCGCGCCAGCGCGGCGCGCTGCTGCATGCCGCCGCTCAGCTCCGCGGGCGCGCTGTCGCGGAAGTCCCACAGATCGACGAGGCGCAGCAGGCGCTCGACGCGGTCCGCCTCGCGCTCGGAGCCGGCCTGCCGCGCCCGGCCGCGGTGGCGGGCCAGCGTCAGCGGGAAGCGGACGTTCTCCCGCACGCTGAGCCACGGGAAGAGTGTCTGTTGCTGGAACACGACGCCGAGCTCGGCGCCGGGGCCGAGGACGCGTTCGCCGCCGAGCGTGACGGCCCCGGTGGTCGCCGGCTCGAGCCCCGCGACGATGTGCAGCAGCGTCGATTTCCCGCACCCGGAGGGGCCCACGAGGCTCACGAACTCGCCCTCGCCGACATCGAGGTCGAGCGGGCAGAGCGCGCTGGTCTCGCCGCGGCGGCCGGCGTACGCCTTGCTGACGCCGCGCACGGAGAGCGTCACGCCTCGCGCCCCCTGGCCCAGCGGAAGAGCCGGCGGTGCGCTGCGCCGAACGCCCAGTCGAGCCCCAGGCCGATCGCGCCCAGCACCGCCAGGTACGCGTAGATGCTCGGCGTCTGGATGAAGCGATAGAACCTGAGGACGCGGAAGCCGAGGCCCTCGGTGGCGGCCACGAGCTCCGCGACGACGACGTAGCTCCACGCCCACCCGTTGCACATGCGCAGCGCGCTCCAGATGCCGGGGAGGGCGGCCGGGGCCAGCACGCGCCAGACGATCTCCCGCCGGGTGGCCCCCAGGCTCTGGCTGACCTGGAGCAGCGGCGCCGGGACCCGCCGTACCTCGTCCGCGGTCATGAGCAGCAGCTGGAAGAAGGTCCCCAGGAGGACGAGGAGGACCTTCGCGCCCTCGCCGATGCCCGCAACGATCATGACGAGCGGGATCAGCGCCGGCACGGGGACATAGCGGAGGAACTCGGTCGGCGGCTCGATCAGCGCGGCGATCGAGCGGAACGCGCCGGCGAGCACGCCGAGCGGGACCGCGAGGAGCGCGGCGGCCACGAACCCGGCCGTGACCCGAAGGAAGCTGTAGCGGACGTCGAGCCAGAGCTCCGCCGAGCCGAGCGCGTCGACCGTCGCCTGCCCGATGCTCGCGAGCGTGGGAGCGAGGGCGGTGTTCACCCCGTCGCGGCCCGCGAGCCCGGCGTACGCCGCGACGGTGGCGAGGAAGCTCGCCGCGCCGAGCGCGAGACGGACCCGGGCGGGAACGGGGCGGCCGAGCGCGAGCCAGCGCGGCGGTGGTCGCTCGCACTGTCGCGACGGGGCTCGCGGCGCTCGGTCGCCGGGCATCCGTCAGCCGAAGAGCTGCATCACCGCGGCGCTCTCGGTGACGTAGGCGAACGCGTTGCTCATGCAGAGGATCGCGGCGTCGTGGAGCTCCCGTGAGGTCCCGGCCACGGCGTCGACCGGGAGCAGCACGCGGTAATCCAGGTTCCTCGCGGTGAGCACGGTGCTGAGCACGCAGATGTTGGTGCACACGCCGCAGCAGATGAGGTTCTCCACCCCCTTGCACCGGAGCAGCAGGTCGAGGTCGGTGCCCAGAAAACAGTCGTAGCGCCGCTTGGTGAAGATCCGGTGATCCTGCGGCTCGATCCGCAGCCCATCGACCATCTCGGCGCCGCGGGATCCCTCGAGGCAGTGCAGCGGCTCGAACTCCAGCTCGATGCCGAAGTCGCACCCATCGGCCCTGTGCATCTCCTGGGTGAAGACGACCGGCAGGCCGTGCCCTCTCGCCCACGCGGCGAGCGCGTTGACGCTCCGCACGATATCGAGCGCCCCGCGCGCCTCGCAGGGCGCGCCCTCCTCGACGAAGTCCCGCTGCATGTCGATGACGAGGAGGGCGGTGGTGGCGGGGCGGACCTGGTCGAGGGGCAACGGGCGGATACGCGGCGTCATCGCTGGCCTGGACGTTCGACGCGCAGGGGACACCGGGCACGTCGAGCTCGCTGAGGTGTGGTGAAGTGGTGAACCGACCGTCTCTACATCAGCCGGGAATGCAGCGCTAAAAGGCTGAACGGAACTTAGCGGGTGCCTCGCCGGAGGGTCAAGCGAGACCTGGGTGCGTGAGCACTTCGAGAGGGCGTGAGGTCGCCCGCTGTGTGGAACAAGGTGCGAGGGGGAGGGGCAGAGGTCTCTCGGCGCCGTTCGGCGTCGCCTGACGTCTACCGCGTCGCCATCGGCTGCGCGCCGGTCAACTTCTTCCGCCGCGCCATCGCGTAACGCACGCCGGCCCGGAGATCTCTCAGGAGGGCGATCCCCTCCAGCGTCTCGCCGAGGCTCGCGAGCGCCGCGGCGGTGCTGGCCGACATCCCCACGAGGACGCTCTCGGCGCCGAGCAGGCCCACGGCCTGCACCGCGCGCAGGAGGTGGAGCGCGACGGCGCTGTCGATCATCGGGACGCCGGTGAGATCGACGATCACGAACTCGGCGTCGTGGCGCTCCACGCCTTGCAGGAGCGCCGCCATGAGCTGGGTGCCCCGCATCGTGTCGAGATGGCCGATGAGCGGCACGACGATGACCCCGTGGTCGATGGGCAGGACCGGCGTCGAGAGCGCGGCTATCGTCTCGAGGAGGCGCGACTGGATGGCGAGGAGATCGGCCTCGGTGCTCCGCAGCGCCTCTTCCGTCCTCTTTCGTGCGGTCATGTCGACCACGACCCCGACCATCCCGATCACACGCCCGCTCGCGTCGCGGAACGGGACGTTGTTCTCCAGCGTCCAGCCGTCGCTCCCGTCCTCGAGCTTCCACCGGAGCTCCACGTTGATCCGCGGGATCCCCTCGGACATGATGATCTCGTCGTTCTCGCGGTAGCTGCGCGCGACCTCGTCGACGAATATCTCCTCGTCGCGCTTCCCGACGATCCTGTCGCTCGAGAGGCGATAGTGCTCCGCATAAGCCTTGTTGACGGCGAGGTACCGGTGGTCCCGAGCCTTGAAGAACACCATCGCCGGGATCGCGTCGAGCATCGCGGCGTACCCCGAGGCCTCCGCCGCGAAGAAGCTGGCCAGGAGCTCGTGCTCCCGTGCGACGGGCCGCGCCTCGCGTACGGCCGAGCTGGGCCGCTGCGCCTCGGCCAGCGCCTGTTCGAGCTCCGCGACGCGCCTGCGGAGCGCCGCGACCTGCTCGTGCAGCGACGTCTCGCTATCTGGGTCTGAAAGACACTGCATTAAAGGGTACCACGCGTCGGCCGGGCCACGGCGACCGCATGATTGTCGGGGGCGCAACACTTGTCAAGCGCTCGATGTCCGTTGTCGACTCACGGCGTGTCGTCGGTGTGGGCCGGCAGGTCCCGTGGATGTCGACCAAGACGTTCCTCGCCCGTGCGGAGGGCGAGCGCGCGCTGTTACGCGCCGTTACGCGCCGTTTACCCGCCGTTGACGCGCCGTTTACCCGTCGTTGACGCGCCGTTCAAGCTGGACCCGTGCTCATTTGTCAGGACAGGATCTGCGGAGGGCGAGAATCTACCTCGTACAACGCGGACGATGATTGTCCGTCGCGCGTGGCCGATGAAGCGGCGTGGACGTGAGATTCGTTGTCTCGCGGTCCTCGATTCCCGGTCGAGTGGAACCACGGAGGCGCCTTGAACGATCGGCTCTTCCCTGGTCGATACGCGCCATGGCCGGGGGTGGCCCCGCCGCCTGCGCGAGGCCTTGTGTCTTGGCCGGCTGCGGCGCAAAGCGCGGCGCGTGAGCGTTTCGGGCGTACCAATGAGCGCCGCGGGCGCGCGCCGCGCGGCGAGCGGGCGCAGGGTAGGCGCACCAGCCGGCGCGTCGCCGGCCCGTTCACACGAGAGAGCGCACCATGAAAACGCAACCGAAACGCCTCGCCGCGGTCCTCGCCTGCCTCGCTGCCGTCCTCCCGGCGTGCGCCGAGAGCGAGGCCCCGGCCGCGCCGGAGCTCCGCCGCGTCGCCGGCTTCAGCACACCCGAGTCGGTGCTCCACGACGAGGAGCGCGACGTTTACCTCGTCTCGAACATCGTCGGCTCACCCGTCGAGAAGGACGACCGCGCGTTCATCTCGCGCGTCTCGCCGGACGGCGAGATCCTCGACCTGACATGGATCGACGGCGCGTCGGAGGGCGTGACGCTGAGCGCCCCGAAGGGCATGGCCATCGCGGGCGGCAGGCTCTATGTGGCCGATATCGACGTGATCCGCGTCTTCGACGCGAGCGACGGCGCGCCCATCGAGGACATCGAGGTGGCCGGCGCCGGCCTGCTCAACGACGTCGCGGCCATGCCCGACGGGTCGATCGTGGTCTCGGACTCCGGCGTGGCCATCGGGGAGGGCGGGTTCACCCCGATCGGCACCGACGCGCTCGTCGCGGTCGATCCGGGCGGGGAGGTCTCCCGGCTGATCGCGGATCCCGCGCTGCCGCACCCGAACGGCGTGGCGTGCGCGGAGGGCGAGATCTGGGTGGCTTACCTCGGCGCGGCGCGGGTCGACGCGCTCGACGCGCTCGACGTCTCCGCGCAGCCGCGGCGCGAGATCTCCCTGCCGGCTGGCACGCTGGACGGCCTCGTGCGCCTCGACGACGGCCGGCTCCTCGTGTCGAGCTGGGACGCGGGCGCCGTCTTCGAGATCGACCCCGCCGGGGACGCGGCGCCGCGCGTCTCCACGCTCGCGGAGGATCTCCCGAGCCCCGCCGATCTCGGCTGGGACCGCGCCAGGAATCGCCTGCTCGTCCCGCTCTTCAACGACGGCGAGATCGTCCTGCTCGACGTGAAGTGAGCCGGCGGAACAGCGCTTTGGGCCCAGGGGCGGCGCGGTTACGCTGCGCCGCCCCGGCCGGCCCCGCGCTGTGTCTCCGCGGCGAGAGACGCGCCCTTTTCCATCAGGAGCGACGATGAAGACCCAGCTCACCCGACTGCTCGAGCCCACCGATCAAGCCCAGGCCTGGGGCGCGCTCAGAGAGGCCATCTCCCGCCTGGAGCGCACGTCCTCGGCGAGCGGCGCCGGCCTGGCCCGGTGGGTCGGCGTCTTCACCCGCACGCGCGATCGGATAACGATACAGCGGCTCTCCCGGCCGCTCGTCGTGCTCATCCTCGACGGCGCGAAGCGGATCTTCCTCGACGGCCCGGACGGCAACACGCGCCTCGTCGCCCGGGAGGGGCAGATCCTGCTCGTGCCGCAGGGCATCCCCCTCGAGCTCGTGAACGAGCCCGATCCCGAGCGCGGCGCGTACCGCTCGTTCACGATCGAGCTCTTGAGCGAGGTCGACGAGCGGCTCCAGCGCCGGTATCCCACGCTCTGCGTCCAGCGGGGGCTCGGCGGCTTCGAGGCGGATCGGCCGCACCTCCTGCGCTCCGCGATGCCGTCGATCCAGGCGCTGATCCACCTCGTGAACACGCTCCTCTTGCCCGGCGCGCACGCGCTGCTCATCGAGCACCGGCTGGAGGATCTCATCCTGACCTTGCTCCTGCAGCACCGGGAGCAGCTCGACGAGGCGCGCGCCGCCTCCTCGACGCTGGCGCTCGATCCGACGCTCGCGGTGCGGGCGCTGGTGCGCCGCGATCCGGCGCGCCCGTGGGCGGCCCCGGAGGTCGCGCGCGCGCTCGGGGTGAGCGACGCGACGCTGCGCCGCCGGCTCGGCGCGAAGGGGGTCTCGTTCAGGGCCCTCCTGTGGAAGGAGCGCCTCGATCTCGCCAAGGGGCTCCTGCGCTCGGGGCGCCACGGCGTGCTGGAGGTCGCGACGGCCTGCGGCTACGACTCGGCGTCGCGCTTCGCCGAGCAATTCCGGCGCTCCGAGGGCGTCAGCCCCTCGGAGTACCGCGCGCGGCACCGGGCGAGCGCGAACGACTGCTGGAGCGAGGAGCCCGAGCTCGACGCGAGGTGAGGGGCTCAGCCCGCCTTGTCGATGCGGCCGTCGGGGTAGCGCGCGAAGCGGCCTTCCGCGCGCCCGTGGACCGGGCCGTCGCTCGGCCACGGCCATCCGCCGAAGCCCGTCCGCCGGTAGTCGAGGAAGGCCTGCTGGACCTCCGCCATCGAGGTCATCACGAAGGGGCCTTGCTGCGCGACGGGCTCGCCGATCGGCTTGCCCTGGAGGAGAAGGATCTCGCCCTCGTCGGGGCCGTTCTCGAGCAGCGCTGCGGCGCCGTCGCGGAGCGTGATCCTGTGGGCCGCGGGGACGCGGCGGGCGCCGACGCGCAGCTCGGCGCCGCGGAAGAAGTAGAGCGCGCGGTTCGTGCCGGGGGAGGCGGCCGGCAGCGTGAACCGCGCGCCCGGGGCCATCCTGAGCGTCCAGATCGCCACGTCGGACGCGGCGCGCGCCGCCCACGATCTCGGCGGCGGTGCCGGCGGGCGGAGCTCGCCGAGGCGGCCGGCGACGATCGTGATCTCGGTCGTCCTGCCCGCGGCGTCGCGCGCGATCTGCCTGGGGATCGTGTCGCCCCACATCATCACGAAGCGCGGTTCGGCGAGCTTGTCGGCGCGCGGCAGGTTGAGCCAGATCTGGAAGAGCTCGAGCGGGTTGGGCCCGTCCTTCTCGACGAGCGGGAACATCTCCGCGTGGACGATGCCGCTCCCCGCCGTGAGCCACTGGACGTCGCCGCGGCCGTAGCGCGCGGCCGCCCCGAGCGAGTCCGCGTGATCGACGAGCCCGCGCCGCACGACGGTCACGGTCTCGAAGCCGCGGTGCGGGTGCTGCGGGAAGCCGGGGACCACGTCGCCGTGGTACATGCGCCAGCCGTCCTTGCCCGCGAAGTCGCGCCCGATGGCGCGGCCCGCGAGCGAGGCAGCCGGCCCCATCCGCTCGTCGCCGGCCGGGTACGCGTCGTCGTGGTGGACGCAGAACAGGAAGGGATCGAGCGTCTCCCAGGGGAACCCGAGCGGCGCGACGTCGCGGACGACGTCCTCCGCGGCGAGCGCGGCCTCGTCGCCACGACCGGGCGAGGGCGCGGAGGGGTCGCACGCGGCGACGACGGGCGTTGCGGCGAGGGCGCCGAGGGCTGTGCGGCGATCCATGGGGCTCATCGTCTCATCGTAAGGTGGACCTCATGGAGGGACAACGGTGCGAGCGCGCAACGTGGCGTTGCGCCGGCAGCAACGCGCGAGCCGCCGCGCGGGCCGGGTAGAGCAAGGGAGCGGTGAGGGCGCGCCGCTGGGCGTGAGAGCAACGCTTTTTCGTGCGGAGGCGGGGCGGGCGCGCCTGGAGTCGACTAGAGTCGACCCTCGTGTCCAAACGGCGCTCCGAATCGAGCATCATCTTCCTTGTCGCTGCGGTCCAGTTCATCAACATCCTCGACTTCGTGATGGTGATGCCGCTCGGGCCCGACTTCGCGGTCGCGCTGGGCATCCCGATGTCCAGCATCGGCTTCATCGGCGGCAGCTACACGGCGGCGGCCGCGGTCTCGGGCCTCGCGGGCGCGTTCTTCCTCGACCGCTTCGACCGGCGCAGCGCGCTCGCCGTGGCGATGCTCGGCCTCGTCGCCGGCACGGCGGCCGGGGGCTTCGCCACGGGGCTCCCGAGCCTCATGGCGGCGCGCGTGCTCGCCGGGGCGTTCGGCGGGCCCGCGACCTCGGTCGCGTTCTCGATCGTCGCCGACGTGATCCCGCCCGAGCGGCGCGGCAAGGCGATGGGCGTCGTGATGGGCTCGTTCTCGGTCGCCTCGGTGCTCGGCGTCCCCGCCGGGCTGGAGCTCGCCCGCCGCGGCGGCTTTCCGCTGCCGTTCTTCGCGGTCGCGGCGCTCGGGCTGCTCGTCGCCGGGCTCGCGATCTTCCTCCTGCCGTCGATGCGGGATCACCTGACCGGCGCGCCGCCGTCGGGCAGCGCGCTCGGCGAACTCGGCGCGCTCCTCGGCCGGCCGATCGTGCTGCTCTCGTACGCGACGACGGCGATCCTGACGGTGGCGTCGTTCCTGGTGATCCCCAACATCTCGGCTTACGTGCAGTACAACCTCGGGTATCCGCGCGAGCGGCTCGGGCTGCTCTACTTCGTGGGGGGCCTGGTGAGCTTCGCCGCGATGCGGGCCGTGGGACCCTTGGTGGACCGCTTCGGCGCGTTTCAGACGGGCTCGGTGGGGGCGGCGGTGCTCGCGGGCGTCCTCTACGCCGGGTTCGTCTCGTATACGCCGGGGCTGCCGGTGCTCGCGATCTTCATCGTCTTCATGCTGGGCATGACGTTCCGCAACGTCTCGTACAACACGCTGACGTCGAAGGTGCCGCGCCCCGCCGAGCGGGCGCGCTTCACCTCGATGCAGTCGGCCGTGCAGCACATGTCGTCCGCGATCGCGGCGTTCGCGGCGGCCAGGATGCTCCACGAGCTGCCGGACCACCGTCTCGATGGCATGCCGGTCGTCGCGGGGCTGTCGATCGTGTTCACGGTGGCGCTGCCGCTGCTGTTCCTCGGGATCGAGCGGCGCGTCGCGCTCGCGGCGGCCGGGCGCCCGTAGCCGTCGCGCCGCGGGCCACGGCGCTATGCGGCGCCCGAGCTCGCCTGTGGCACCTCGGCGCCGACGTCGTGGTCACCTGGATGAGGATGGCATCACCGCCAGGCGCTCTCGCGTCAGCGGGCAGGATCCATCTGCGAGAAGCGATAAGCCCCCACGGTGGCGGCGATGGACGAGAGGACGAGGAGCGAGAGCGCAAGCCCGATGTTGTTGAGCGACTCGTCGAGGCCGACCAGCGAGATCCAGCGCGTGTCGGGATTCACAGCGCCGATGTACGTGAGGGATTTGATGGTGCCGCTGACGAACCCGAGCCCGCCGGCCATCAGCGTGAGGATACCGAGGCTCACCTGGAGCGGCACGAACCGCCGCTCGGGACCACGCCGATCCGGAGATCCCGGGGAGCGAGGCGCTGGCCGCGTTCCTGCTGGCGCCCTACGTCGAGATGGTCGACGACCTCGCGCGGTCCCGTCGAAGGGCCCCGCCAGGAAGCCTGAAGCCGTCCCGGCGCCCCCGCTCGTGGCGGGCGGCACGCCGTGAACCCATCCGGGTGAGTCGGCTCCTCCACGTGGGAGACGAGTAGCACTCGTCTCCCTGTGGACGTGCCTCCAACAAAAGACGAGTAGCACTCGTCTCCCTGTGGACGTGCCTCCAACAAAAGACGAGTAGCACTCGTCTCCCTGTGGACGTGCCTCCAACAAAAGACGAGTAGCACTCGTCTCCCTGTGGACGTGCCTCCAACAAAAGACGAGTAGCACTCGTCTCCCTGTGGACGTGCCTCCAACCGACCCCTCGATTCCATGGCCGGTGGCGGCGCGAAGCGGCGCAGGGCTCGCGGGAGTACCGGGGAAGCCGGTCGATCAGAACACGAGCCGGGCAGAAACGCTCGCGGCCGCGAGCGACGCGGCGGGGCGGACCTCGAGCTTCACGCCGCCGCGATCCTCCGTGCGGTAGGACTGTGGCATGTTCATGAAGAGCAGGACCGTCCCCGTGAGCGCGGTCGCCCCGCCGGCGATGAGCGCGCCGATCGCGAGTCGGTCCTCAATGACGCTGCCCTCGTACTCGTCGTTGGGCGAGGGCGGGCACGACGGAGTGCAGTCGTTGTTCGTATCCACCTCATCGTGAACCGTTCCGGCATGCCATTTCAGCCCGGCACCAACGGCGCCCAGTGCCGCGCCGGCCCCGAGCGTGGCCCAAGGGACCCATGCGGGCCACCGCTGGTTGGTGACGACGGTATCGACGTTCAGCGCGAGCTGGCCCGAGGCCTCTTTGCCGGCGAGCACGACGATGGGCTTGACGACCGTGAAATAACCAGACTTTCTCGCCGTGAGGATGTGCTCTCCGGGCGTCACCATCCGGTATTCGGTGCCCGGGCCGTGGAACCACGGCTTGCCGTCGAGCAGCACGGCGGCACCCGGCTCGTCGCAGTAGATCCGGATGACGGCGAGCTCCTGCTCCACGAGCGCGCGCATCGCCTCGCGCGCCTCCTGCTCCACCTCGGGAGCGAGCAACCCGGGTCCCCATCGCAGGGACAGGCTCAGGTTGTCGTAGGCCTGGAGCGGCAGGCCGATGCTCTTCAACGTTCGTCCCAGGTAGAGCCGGAGCTCGGGGTGCTCCCAGGAAGCCAGCGCCTGCTCGTATTTCGCCCGCGCCTCCGCGAGCATCATGCGCCGGTGCAGCTCCCGCGCCTCCTCGAAGAGCGCCTGGGCCTTCCGCTTCCGCTCCTCGGAGACGCCCCGGTGCCATGGCGGCAGCGATGACGACGCCGCGGTTGGCGGCGGCGCTGGAGCCGGCGGCGACGGCGACGGGGGCGACGGCTCCGCGGTTGGCGGCGGCGGCACCTGGGCTCCCGCAGGCGCGGCGCACAGGGCCACGAGAGCGACGGGCAGGAGGCGCTTCACGCAGGAGAGGCCGACCTGAATAGGGCGCTTGCGGGTCGTCGTGATGGCATCCATGGGCCTTTCCTTAAGGTCCCCGTGCAGCTTCGATCGAGCGCTCGTCAGGCGCCCGCCCCGGGTCCCCCTGGTGCGGCGAGCAGACGTTGTGGCCGAGACTACACCCGCGCAGGTCCGCCCGTGAAGTGGCCGGTCCCAGAGGGCCATCGACTACCTCGGACGCCCGAGCCCGATGGCCCCGCGGAGGTCGCGATGCGCAGGGGAACGGGCGTGAGCCGCCGCGCGTGAAGGGTATGCTGGTGCACACGGACAATGGCTATGCTCTCACGGCAGCGCTGGCGGCTTTCGTCGCGGCGAGCCGTCAGCGCGACGTCGATGGTCGCGCCGTCTCGCAGGAAGGAGGGGAGATGTCCGTCAATCCGGCCACCCGGGAGCCCATCCGACGCATGTCCGTGCCGCCCCGCGCGATGAGGGGGAGCGCCCCGCGATGAGCGACGGGGCGCGAGACGATCAGGCCCACGCGAGCACGGCGATCGCGCCGGTCCGCGCGAGCGACGGCGCCGGCGAGCAGCACCTGGCCCATGCGAGCACGGAGATCGCCGGCGCGTCGCTCTACAGGGCCGGGCTGTCCGTCACGGAGACGGTCAGGGCGGACGGCGCGGTCACGGGCGCCGGTGAGGCGAAGAGCGACGCGATGACCGCGGAGGCGGCCCCGCCGCGCTCGTTGCTGTCGCGGGCCAGGCCGCCGCCTTCGGCCGGCGCGCGCATCGGCCATTACGAGCTCCTGCGCGAGCTCGGGCGAGGCGGCATGGGCGTGGTCTTCCTGGCGCGCGACACCCGGCTCGCTCGCCTCGTCGCGATCAAGCTCCTCACCGTGCTGAGCAGCGCCGGGGTCCAGCGCTTCCTGGTCGAAGCGCAGGCCACCGCGCGCTGCAAGCACGAGCACATCGTGACGATCCACGACGTGAACGAGCACGACGGGTTCCCGTACATGGTGCTCGAGTACATCGATGGGCAGAGCCTCCGCGCCTGGATGAACCAGCGCAAGCCCGTGGACGCGGGCGAGGAGGTGTCGACGGCGCCGGTGCCTCCCGGCCTGGCCGTCGACATGGTGGTCCCCATCGTGCGCGCGCTCGCGAGCGCGCACGCGTCCGGCATCGTCCACCGCGACCTGAAGCCCGAGAACGTCATGCTGGACGCGTCGGGGGCGATCAAGGTGGTCGATTTCGGCATCGCCAAGCTGTTCGAGGAGGAGGCGATCCTCTCGGCCGATCGCGCCGTCTCCGGGGACACGCGCTTGACGCGCGACAGCGCGATCATCGGCACGCTGGCGTACATGTCCCCCGAGCAATGGCGGGGGATCGATATCGACCCATCGAGCGATGTCTGGGCGGTGGGCGTCATGCTCCACGAGCTCGTGATCGGCGCGCACCCGCTCGCTCCGTGCAGCAGGATGGACCTCCTCGCGGTGCCGCTCCTTGACGAGCCGATGCCCGAGATCGGCGCGCGCCACCCGGAGATCGGCGCGCTCGGCGCGATCATCGATCGCTGCCTGCGCAAGCGGAAGTCCGAGCGGTTCGCCTCCGCGCAGGAGCTCCTGGCCGAGCTGTTGCCACTCCAGCCCGGGCGCCGGGAGGTCCTCCTCGGCGCGGACGAGAGCCCGTTCGCGGGCCTCTCGTCCTTTCAGGAGGCCGACGCCGACCGCTTCTTCGGCCGCGCGCAGGATCTCACGGGCGTGGTCGCGCGCCTTCGGAATCAGCCGCTGCTCGCGATCGCGGGCGTGTCGGGGGTGGGGAAGTCGTCGTTCGTGCGGGCCGGGGTGATCCCGGCGCTCAAGCGCTCCGGCGAGGGCTGGGAGGCGCTCGTCGTGCGGCCCGGGCGCGAACCGATGGCGGTGCTGGCGGACCTGTTCGACCACCCCGCCGTGACCATCAACACCGACCTGAAGGCGCTCTCCCCGCAGGGCGGCGCCGCGCTGCGCGGGGCCCTGATCCAGCGGCTGCGCGCCGAGCCCGGCCTGCTCGGCGCCGCGCTGCGCGGGGGGGCGGGCCGCGCGCAGAAGCGCCTCGTGCTGTTCGTCGATCAGTTCGAGGAGCTCTTCACGCTCGGCGCCCCGGCCGGTGAGCGCGCGGCGTTCCTCGCGTGCCTCGAGGGGATCGCCGACGATGCCTCCTCGCCGCTCCGTGTCATCCTGTCCGTCCGGTCGGATTTCCTCGAGCGGATGGCCGAGCACGAGCATTTCATGACGATCATGACGCGAGGCCTCGTGTTCCTCCGCCCCATGGGGCGCGAGGGGCTGCGCGAGGCCTTGATGAGCCCGGTCGAGGCGGCGAGGTACGAGATCGAGGATCCCGCGATGATCGAGGGCATCCTCGACGCGCTGCAGACGACGCGCGGCGCGCTGCCGCTCCTGCAGTTCACCGCGGCCAGGCTGTGGGAGATGCGCGATCGGGGGCGCAAGCTGCTCACGCGGGCGAGCTACGAGGCGCTCGGGGGCGTGGCGGGCGCGCTGGCGAGCCACGCCGACACGGTGCTGGCCGGGATGAGCGAGCGCCGGGCGAAGCTCGCGCGGGCGGTGCTGGAGCGCCTGGTGACGCCGGAGCGGACGCGGGCGGTGGCCAGCCTGGGCGAGCTCTGCGAGCTGCCCGGGGATCGAGGCGAGATCGAGCGGGTGGTGGAGCTGCTCGCTCACGCGCGGCTGCTGGCGATCGAGACGGGGAGCGACCGCGCGGGCAGCACGGTGGAGATCGTGCACGAGTCGCTCATCGAGCGGTGGCCGACGCTGCGGCGCTGGCTGGACGAGAACCAGGAAGACGCCGCGTTCCTGGACCGGCTGCGCGCGGCGGCGAGGCTCTGGGACGCGAGCGGCCGCGCCGCGGACACGCTCTGGCGCGGCAAGGTCGCCGAGGAGGCGCGCGGCTTTCGCGAGCGCTACCGGGGCGCGCTGCCGGAGCGGGAGAGGCTCTATCTGGAGGAGGTGCTCCGGTTCGCCGATCAGCAGCAACGCGGGAAGCGCCGCCTCGTGTCCGGGATCATCGCGGCGCTCTCGTTGCTGGTGGTCGCGGCGGGGGCTGGGATCGTGAAGCTGACCCGCCAGAACACCGTGATCACGGAGCAGCTCGAGGAGATCCGGAGAACGGAGGACACGCTCAAGAAGGCACTGGCGAGCGAGGAGGCGCAGCGGAGCGCGGCGGAGAGGGCGCAGCAGGAGAGCGAGGCGCAGAGGAGGCGGGCCGAGCAGATGCAGCGCGAGGCGGAGGAGGCCCGCGAGCGCGCGGAGGCCGAGGCCGGGCGGGCCCGCGCCGGCGGCGGACCGATGTGACGGTAGATCGCGGCGTCCCGGCTGACGACAAGGGAGATTCGGCCCTGGCCCCACACGGCGTTGAGCTGGGAGTTCGTCGTGGAGTTGAGCGTCGGCCAGGAGATGCCGTCATAGTGCAAGAGCGCGCCGCCCGAGCCGGCAGCGAAGACATCGCTTGGCCCGCTCGCCCGGACGCCACCGAGAAGAACCGACGTTGGCGAATCCAAGGGGTCTCGATATCGTCCGGGCGCTCGTTTCGATGCCCCCCGCGTGGTCGCGACCAAGCGCAGAGGTCCCTCTGGAGCCGATGGACGGGTCGAGACCGCTCCATTTGTATGAAAAGATCCAATTTGTTTGGTTGGGACCGTCTTTCAGGCTGAGAAGATCCCCCACGATGGGTTGCGACCCCTCCTCGGCCTCACGACGAGCGCCGGCTCTGGTCACGACCTCCGTGGCACCTCCTTTTCTGCCGGCCGGGTTGGTCTCGCGCCGTCGCAAACTCTCGGAGAGGACCCTCCGGACAGGGCGCGCGAGCAGAACGTCTCGCCCCACGTGGGCTTGATCTTCTCGCCCTCCGCGATCCTCACCCGCCCGTGATTGGTGCAGTCGCCGTGGCCTTCCGCGAGCACGCGGAGCTTGACGCCGCCGATGGCCACAGGCTTCGCCAGATCGGCGCAAACGCGCTCGGTCGTGAGCGTCTGGGTCAGCACGAGATCGCTGCACGCCTGGTCGCGGTAGAACGAGAACTCCATCGAGCAGGGCTCCCCGTCGAACCCGCAGTCGCACGTCCCGCAGCCGGAGACGAACCGGAACATATCGAACCTCTCCGGGAACTCCGAGGGACAGGGGGGCTCCATGACGCCGCCGTTACAGCTCGGGCACTCGAGCACATCGATCGCGAACGTGTGGCGCAGCAGCTCGGCCCACGGGCGACCCACTAATCTGCCAATAGAGACCAACAAATCCAACGGGTTCGCCCGTTTTTGGACTATTGTCCACACCCACGCTGGCGCTCCGTCGCGCGATCGGCTGCTGCGCCCGTCCGGCCTGCCCGCGCCCGCATCGGTCCGCCGGGCGGCCTCGCGTTGCGTATGCCGGCGTCGAGCGCGGCCACGCTGAAAAGGAAACCGTGGTAGGGTGAGGGCCGTGCATTATGGCTCTCGATTCGCGCCCGAAACAAGGAGAATTGTTGCCATGAGGAGAATCGTTCGTGTCAGCGTGCTCGCCTGCGGTCTGGCGATATCCGTTGCATACGCGACGACGCCGGGTTGCGTCATCCGATTGGGCCCGAGCACCGAGGAGGACACGACGGGCAACGGAACGGACACGGGCGCGACGCCGGAGAATCCGGTCGCTCCAGAGCCCACCCAGCATGGCATGAAAAAAGCGAATGCGAATTCGATGAGGGCTGCGCCTCTCGCGTGCCGTGCAAATACAATGCTCCGCCGGTAAGGCACTGGTGTTTCGTCACCGATTGTGGCAAGTCCAAGTGCTCGATTTGTCCTGACTGGGTGGCCGATCTCTTGAAGAGCCTGGTGCTCACGTCCTGGTGTGCGTACGTCTGTGTCGAGCTTGGGAAGCCTTCGCAGACCAGCGTGGTCGCGATCGGAGCGGGGGGGATTTCCGCGTTCAAAGGATATTTCGTGGGTCCTATCTGTAAGGACCCTTGAGGATCGAGCCATGACGGACGAGCTCAAGACGAATGCGCCGGATCAGGCCGCTGGGAGCGTGACGCCGAGCTCGGTGGGAGCGGCGGAGGATCAGGCCAGAGCGCTCGCGCTCGGCCTTTCGGCCGCGCTGAACGTCGCGGGGCTCCTGGCAGCGCCGCGTCTCCTTGCGAAGGCGATGCGAACGAAAAAGGAGGCGCCGACCGGCGAGGCTCTCGCGGCGGTGCTCGAGAATGCCTCGACGGCGTTTCGCTCCTCCGGCGATGCGACGGGGCTCGTCGCGTCGCTGTCCGAGCTGCGCGATCGCCTTTTGACCTGGGAAGGCCGGAGCCCCGCACCGGAGCCGATCGTCGAGGCAGCGCGCGGGGTGCTTCGTGCGCTGGATGTCGAGGAGCCCGAGGAGGGGTGGGACCGCTGGGAAGGTCCGACCGAGGAGCAGACGGCGCCGCCCGCCCGGCAGATGCCGCGCATTCTCCGCGCCGGGCCCATGACGATCGAAGCGTGGCTTGCATTCGACGGCCCCGGAGAGCTCTGCGAAGGCGTTCTCGTCGAAGAGAAGACCTCGACGGCGCTGGAGGACGCGGTCGCAGCCTGGTTTCTCACGGTGCTGCGTGCGTGGGCGCTGCCGCGCGGAGGTGTCGTGTGCGGCCGGGGGCACAAGCTCGCCGTATCGACGGTGTCGGGTCGAAAACCCGATGTCTGCGTTTATATGCCGAACGATCCGTCTGCCGAGACCGGCGCCCCCTCGACGCCGACGCTGGTCCTGGAGGTGGTCTCCGCAAACCCCGCGGACCAACGGCGTGCACGCTTGACGACCAGCAGGGAATACGGCGCGCTGGGCGTACGATGGTACTGGCTCGTCGATGCGCTGAACCGCACGCTCGAGGTTCTCGAGCTCGGATCCGGAGGCCGCTACATCGTGTTCTTGGCTGCGATCGATGGGACGATGTCCCAAGTGGGTCCTGAAGGGCTTGCCATCGACCTCGACGCCCTCTGGGCCGCCGTCGCCCCGATGGGGCTTTGACACGCAGCCATCGTGCTTCACAAGCGGATCTTCGGCGCCGAGGAGCGCAAACCGCTGCTCATCGCGCTGCTCAATCACCTCCTCGAGCTCGAGGGGTCGCACTGCATTCGCGACGTCGTGCACCTCTCGCTCGAGCAGCACGTCGCCGTGCCGGAGCTCAAGCTCTCGATCGTCGACGTGAAGTGTACGGACGCCTCGGGCCGCCGGTTCGTCGTCGAGATGCAGGTGGCCAAGGTCGAGGGGATCGAGGAGCGCATCGTGTACAACGCCAGCAAGGCGTACGTCTTGCAGCTCCGCAGCGCGGACACGTATCCAGCGCTGTGCGACGTCGTTGGCGTGACGATCTGCGATTTCGAGCTCTGGCCGGACAGGCGCGAGGGCGGCCGACTCGATGTGCCGATGCTGAGCCGCTGGCGGATGCAGGAGCAGCACAGCGGCGCGCTCGGGCTGCCTCAGGTGCAGTACGTGTTCCTGGAGCTGCCGAAGTACGCGGCGGGCCACGAGCCGCAGACGGTCGTCGACAGGTGGGCTTACTTCTTCCGCGAGGCCAGGAACCTGGACGTCGTCCCGCCCGCGCTCTCCGAGGCGCCGTTCCGCGACGCGCTACGAGGTGACGCGCACGGCCACGTTCACGCCCGAAGAGTGGGAGGTGTACGAGCGTGCGAAGATGGCGGAGCAGGACGCTCGCGGGGCGCTCGCGGTGGCGCGCCAGGAGGGGCATGAGTCCGGTGAGCGCTCCGGCAAATCGACGGCGATCCTGGCCTTCCTGGCCGCGCGCGGCGTCTCCGTGAGCGCGGAAGCCCGCGCGCGCATCGAGGTATGCAAGGAGCCGGCGACGCTCGATCGCTGGAGCCGCCGCGCCGCCACGGCGGCCTCCGTCGAGGAGGTCCTCGCCGAGCCCTCGGACCCCGGATGAGCCTCATCCCGGCGCAGGCCTGAGCTCGGCCACGCCTGCGCCGAATTAGCCCCTCCTCACGCCCCGCCGCCGGCCCTCAGCGCTGCTGCGCCCCGAACCGCGCCTTCGCCGCGTCCACCGCGGCCTTCGTCCACTTGTCGACTTCCTCGTCCGTCAAGGTCCGCTCGGCCGCCCGGAACCACAGCGCGAACCCCAGCGAGTGGGTCCCCGCCGGCAGCTCTCCGCCGCGGTACCGGTCGAACATCTCGACCTTCTCGCAGCGCTCCCCCGCGGTGGTCCGCAGCACCTCGAGCACCTCTCCCGCCGGCACGTCGAGCGGCAAGAGCAGCGCCACGTCGTGCCGCATCGCCGGGAACCGGCTCGGCTTCGCGGCCACCGGCGCCTTGTACGCCGCAGCCACCGCCGCGAGATCCAGCTCCGCCACGACGGCCCCGCTCGTGATCTCCAGCGCCTCGCGCACGTCCGGGTGCAGCTCCGCCACGTACCCGACCTCGCGGCCGTCGAGCAGGACGCGGGCCCCCTTCTTCGGGTGCGCCCACGGCGGCGCCTCGCCCGCGAGGTCGAACGCCGGCGTCACGCTGCCCGCGAGCTCCGCAAGCACCGCCTCGACCGCGCCCTTGCCGTCGTAGAAATCGACGTCCTCGGGCCGCGTCAGGTAGCTGTCGCGCGGCCCCGCGAGGAAGATCGTGAGCCGCGTCGGCTCGTTCACCGGCGGCCGCTCGACCCGCGCCAGCTGGCTCGCGCCGCTCGCGTCGTCCTGCCACGGCAGGAACACCTGGCTCACCTCGAACAGCCGCACCCGAGGCACGTTGTACCGCTGCGAGCGCTGCACCACCGTGAGCAGCCCAGGGACCAGCGACGGCCGCATCACCGACTTCTCCTCGGAGAGCGGGTTGAGCAGCCGCAGGAGCGACCCGTCGTCGTAGCGCGCCGCCTTCAGCTCCTGGGGCGACAGGAACGAGTACGTCACCGCCTCGTGCAGGCCGATCCCCGTGCAGATCTGCCGCACCCTGCGCCGCAGCCGGTAATCGCCGCGGGCGCCCGCCGGCGCGGCCCCGACGCGCGGCAGCCGGCTCGGGATCTGGTCGTAGCCAGCGATGCGCGCGACCTCCTCGATGAGGTCGATCTCCTCCGCGATGTCGGGCCGGTGCTCCGGCACCTCGACGAGGAGCCGGTCCGCCTTCTGCTCCAGCACCGAGAGCCCCAGCGTCTCCAGGATCTCCCGCGCCCGCGCCGGGGCCTCGGCCCCGATGATCCGCTGGTACCGCGGGAGCCGCAGGGTCAGGCGGCGCGGCGCGCGCGGCGCCACGTACGTGTCGATCGGCTCGCCCGCCGCCTCGCCGCCCGCGAGCTCGCAGATGAGCGCGCTCCCGCGGTCGCGCGACAGGGGGACCCCCGAGAGGTCCACCTCCCGCTCGAAGCGGTGCGACGCCTCGGTGTGGAAGCCGTACCGGCGCGCCGACCTGCGGATCCCGCGCGGCTCGAAGTACGCCGACTCGAGGAACACCCGCCGCGTCGTCGCGGTGACGCCGCTGTCCGCGCCGCCGATGACGCCCGCCAGGGCCACCACGCGGTCCGCGTCGGCGATGACCAGGTCGTCCTCGTCCAGGGACAGCTTCTGCCCATCGAGCGCGACGAACGCCTCGCCGGGCTTGGCCCTCCGGATCTCGATCGGAAGCCGCAGCGTGTCGAGATCGAAGGCGTGGAGCGGCTGCCCCCGCTCGAGCATCACCAGGTTGGTCGCGTCGACGATGTTGGTGATCGGCCGGACGCCGAGGCGGCCGAGCCGCACCCGCGCCCAGAGCGGCGAGGGGCCGACGCCGACGCCCTCGATCACCTGCCCGTCATACCGGGGGCAGCGGTCCCCGTCGCGCACCTCCACGGCGGCGCGTGTCTGCTCGGCCGCGGGCGCTCCGGCGCCGTTCGCGCCGTTCGCTCGCGCCGCGGCGACGGCGGGCGGACGGAACGGTAGGCCGAGCACCGCGGCCACGTCCCGCGCCACGCCCAGGTGCCCCAGCGCGTCGGGCCGGTTCGGGGTGACGCTCAGCTCGATGATCCAGTCCTCGAGGCGAGGCTCCCAGTCGAGCAGCGATTGCCCCGGACGCCCGCCCTGCACGGTCAGGAGACCCTCGTGGCTCGACCCGAGCCCGAGCTCGTCCTCGGCGCAGAGCATGCCGGGCGACGTGAAGCCGGCGACCGCCTTCTCGGTCAACGTCACGAGCGCGCCGGTGCGGTCGAGCACCTGCGCCCCCACGGGCGCATAACAGACGAGCGCCGGAGCCGCCGGGATGACCGGCGCGCCGCACGCGACCTCGACGCCTTCTCCGCCTCCGCCCGCGTCCACGCGGACCACCGTCAGGCCCTTCTTGCCCGCCGGGTGCGGCCGCGTCGCGACGACGCTCGCGAGGACCACGGAGCGCAGCGCGGCGCCGACGTGCGTCACGCGGTCGACCTCGAGCCCGCCGCGGCCGAGCGCCGAGGTCACCGCGTCGACGCCGGGATCGGCGCCGAGGATCTCTTGAAGCCACTTGTAGGATATCAACATGGGGAATCGGGGCTGCGGGCGAGGGGCAGTGGCCTAGAGGCTTCCGAGGAAGCGGACGTCGTTCTCGTAGAAGGCGCGGATATCGTCGACGGCGAACTTCATGTTGGCCGTGCGATCCACGCCGATGCCGAACGCCAGCCCCGTGTATTCCTCCGGGTCGATCCCGACGTTCCGGAGCACCGTCGGGTGGACCATGCCGCACCCGAGCACCTCCAGCCAGCCCGTCCCCTTGCACTGCGGGCAGGCGCGGTTCTCGCCGAAACAGACGAGGCAGGACACGTCGAGCTCCGCGCTGGGCTCGGTGAAGGGGAAGTAGCTCGGCCGGAAGCGCGTCCTCGTGGCCTCGCCGAACATCCGGCGGCTGTAGACCTCGAGCAGGCCCTTCAGATCGGCGAGCGACACGTCGCGGTCGACCACGAGCCCCTCGATCTGCACGAACATGGGGCTGTGGCTCGCGTCGTCGTCGCGGCGATACACGACCCCGGGCGCGACGATCATCACCGGCGGAGGGTGGGAGAGCATCTCGCGCACCTGGACCGGGCTCGTGTGCGTCCGGAGGAGCACGTTCTGGCCAGGATCGCCGGCCATGTAGAACGTGTCGTGCATGTCCATGGCCGGGTGATCCGCCGGGAACCCGAGGAGATCGAAGTTGTAGCGCGCGAGCTCGATCTGCGGCCCTTCGGCCACGTCGAACCCGAGCCCGACGAAGATATCGACGATCTCGTCGAGGGTCCGCATGATCGGGTGCGGCCGCCCGGGCGCGCGCCAGCGGCCGGGCAGGGTGATATCGAGGGGCGGCGCGGAGAGCTCGCGATCGCGCGCAGCGCGCTTGATCCTCGCCGTCGCCTCCTCGCGGGCGCGCTCCACGCGGCCCTTGACGGCGTTGAGGCGCTGGCCGAGCGCCTTGCGCTCCTCGGGCGCCGCGCCGGGCAGCTGCTTCATCAGCGCATTGAGCGACCCGCGGCGCCCGAGCAGGCTGGCATACAGGCGGTTCAGCTCATCGAGATCGCCGGCAGCGGCGAACTGGACGTCCACCGTGCGATCGACCTCGTCGATGAGGCGGCCGAGTTCGGGACCACTCATTGCCGCCCCCCTTACCGCGAAGGCCATGGCAAGGCAAGACGTGACCTACGGCGCTGGTCCAGCGCGTGCAGGACGTCCGGGTCGCGGGCGGCGGCGACGGAGCGCGCCTGGTCACGAGGGGCAGGCCGCCTGCGCCGAGGAGCCAGCCAGATCCGCGCGCCGCCGCGCCGCGCTCCCCGCGCGCAGCGCGCAACAACCGATGTCCACTCAGTCAACTCCAGGTTGCCAGCGCTCCGGCAGCGCCGGCACAGCGTGTCTGGGGATCTCCGCCGTGCCGCCCTCGCGCCGGCGCCGGCGCCGGCGACGAGCGATGACGCCGCGCCACGCCGCCGCCGACTCTGGAGGTGCGCATCGAGCCAGGCCAGGCGGCCGGAGCGAGACGGCCCGGGACGCGCCAGGCGAGAGCGGGACGGCGCAGCTCACTGCCTGGCGCAGCGATTGCAAACCCGTGGTCCACGTGTGGAGCGCCGCTGAGCTCCGCGCGCG
This sequence comes from Sorangium sp. So ce302, assembly GCF_051530145.1. Taxonomy (GTDB): domain Bacteria; phylum Myxococcota_A; class Polyangia; order Polyangiales; family Polyangiaceae; genus Sorangium; species Sorangium cellulosum_B. The sequence continues at coordinate 5,115,040 of NZ_CP150326.1, forward strand.
GCCGCCCTCGAGGCCTGCTTGCCGCGGGCTGCCCTCGGCCCTCCGGGACACCGCTGCGCCGTGCCGTTCAACCCTCACCGACAACCCCGATTCTGGCGTGCATCGATATGGACAAGAAAGCCGTCTCCTTCGTCGTGCTCGGTTGCCTGCTGGGGATCATCATCACCTCCGGCGCCTTCTCCATGCTGGCCCGCCCCGCGTCCGCCGAGGGCGCGAGCGCAGGGCAAGCGTCCGACGCGACGAGCGCCGGCACGAAGAAGGTGATCCTGAAGCTATCGCACGCGCTCGATCAGTCGCACCCGGTGCACCTCGCCATGGAGTACATGGCGAGGCAGCTCGACAAGCGATCGGGCGGCGCCGTGCAACTGCAGATCTTCCCCAACGGCCAGCTGGGCAGCGAGACCGAGAGCATCGAGCAGGTGCAGCGAGGGGCGCTGGCGATGGTCAAGACCTCCACCGCGCCGCTCGAAGGCTTCATCCCGGAGATGGCGATCTTCGGGCTGCCTTACCTCTTCCGGGACCAGGACCACTACTGGAAGGTTCTCCTCGGCGACGTGGGCAGGGATCTCGCCTCGGCCGGGACGAAGGTGGGCGTGAGGGGCCTCTGTTACTACGACTCCGGGAGCCGCAGCTTCTACACGAGCGGCGCGCCCGTCATGAGCCCTGACGATCTCAAGGGCAAGAAGATCCGCGTCATGCAGAGCAAGACCGCGATGGACATGATCTCGCAGATGGGCGGCGCGCCGACGCCGATCGCGTTCGGTGAGCTGTATTCTGCGCTGCAGCAGGGGATGGTCGACGGGGCCGAGAACAACCCGCCCAGCCTCTTCACGAGCCGTCACTTCGAGGTCACCAAGCACTACTCGCTCGACGAGCATACGCGCGTCCCCGACATCATCCTGTTCAGCCAGAAGATCTGGGAGTCGCTGAGCCCGGAGGTGCAGCGGTGGATCGAGGAGGCGGCCGACGAGTCGGCCGCGTTCCAGCGCGAGGCGTGGAAGAAGAGCACCCAGGACGCCCTGGATGCGCTGAAGAAGGCAGGGGTGACCATCCACGAGCCGGACAAGGAGCCGTTCCGCAGGCGGGTCCAGCCCATGTACGACCGCCTCGAGGGCACGGAGATCGGCAAGCTCGTCAAGCGGATCCAGGAGGTCAAGTGATGGGCGCTCAGGAGCGTCGGGTAGAGCTTTTCGTCGACGGGGAGACGAGCGCCTCTCAGGAGCCTCCGCCGCCGGCGCGAGCGCCGGAGGTGGTTCCGGACGGGCCAGCCCGTCCGGCGAACGCGGGAAAGCGAGCGCCGGGCGTTATCGGGCCGCTCCACAGGCTGCACGCGGGTCTGATCAAGACGCTGGAAGTCGTGCTGGTCGCCGCGTTCGCGGCGCTCACGCTGGACACCCTCTGGGGCGTGTTCTCCCGCTACGTGCTCGGCAACCAGAGCCGCTGGACCGAGGAGCTCGCCGTCTATCTGCTGGTCTGGATCTCGCTCCTCGGCGCCGGGCTCGCCTACGGCGAAAAGGCGCACCTCGGCGTCGACTACTTCGTCGGGAAGATGGATCCGGCGGCCCAGCGCGTCGCGGCGATCGCCATCGAGCTCCTGGTGGCGTCCTTCGCCGGCTTCGCGCTGGTCTACGGCGGCTTCACGCTCGTCTCGAAGACGCTCGAGGCCAAGCAGGTGTCGCCCGCGCTCGGCCTCCAGGTGGGGTACGCCTATCTGGCCGTGCCCATCAGCGGGGTCTTCTTCCTCACGTTCTGCATCGAAAACCTGGTGGAGCTGTTCACCGGGCAGGCGTCGCCCCGGAAGGGCGCGCCTGTCACCGACGCGTAACCCTTCAGCCCGGGCCCGCCATGGAAATCCAAGTCCTCATCCTGGTGTTCAGCTTCTTCGCGCTGCTCCTCCTCAACGTCCCGGTCGCCGTCTGCATCGGCCTCTCCACGGTGCTGACGATCGGCTCGCTCGGCGACGTGCCCACGGCCTACATCGTGGCTCAGCGCATGTCGACCGGCATCGCCAGCTTCCCGCTGCTCGCCATTCCCTTCTTCGTCCTCTCCGGCGTGCTCATGGGCGAGGGCGGCATGGCGCGCAGGCTCATGGATTTCGCCAGCGCCGTCGTCGGCCGCTTTCACGGCGGCCTTGCCTACGTCAACACGCTGACCTGCATGCTCTTCGGGGCCGTCTCGGGCTCGGCGGCGGCCGCCGTCTCCTCCGTGGGAGGCTTCATGATCCCGGAGATGGAGCGAAAGAACTACGGCAGGGACTTCAGCGTGGCGCTGACCACGACGTCGGCGACGACCGGGCTCCTGATCCCCCCGAGCAACATCATGATCGTCTACGCCGTGGTGGCCGGGAACGTCTCGGTGGCCGCGCTGTTCCTGGCCGGCGTCATCCCGGGCATCCTGGTGGGCGTGTGCATCATGGTCGTCGCGTTCCTGGCCAACCGCAAGCAGGCGGTGGGCGTGAGCGAGAAGGTCCCGCTCGGCGCGATCATGCGGAGCTTTGCCCAGGCGATCCCCAGCTTGCTCATGATCCTGATCGTCATGGGCGGGATCCTCACCGGGGTGTTCTCGGCGACCGAGGCCAGCGCGGTGTCCGTGGCTTACGCGTTCCTGCTGGGGGCGCTGTTCTATCGTGAGGTCAAGCTCAGGGACATGCCGCGTATCCTGCTCAAATCCGCCAAGACCACCGCGGTGGTCATGATCCTGGTGGGGGCCAGCCAGGCCATGAGCTGGGTGCTCGCCTTCGAGCAGGTGCCCCAGAGCGTCAGCCAGGCGATGCTCGGGATCTCCCAGAGCCCGTTCGCGACGCTGCTCATCATCAACGTGCTCCTGCTCGTCGTCGGCACCTTCATGGACATGACGCCTGCGGTCCTGATCTTCACGCCCATTTTCCTCCCGGTCGTCACGGGGATGGGCATGAACCCGGTGCACTTCGGCGTCCTGATGGTCACGAACCTGTGCATCGGCCTGTGCACCCCGCCGGTGGGCACTTGCCTGTTCGTGGGGTGCGGCGTCGGCAAGACCACGATCGCCAGGGTGGTCCGGCCGATGCTCCCGATGTTCGCCGCCATGATCGTCGCCCTCATGCTCATCAGCTACGTGCCCCAGCTCTCGCTCTGGCTTCCGGCACAGTTCAACCTCTGAGGCGCGCCCCCGCGCCTGCGACACGCCGGCTGGGCAGGAAGGCCGCTCTCGACGTCGGCACCGCCCGCCGCGTACCGCCGGAGGAGCCCTGCTCCGGCGCCCCGTCAAAGCCCCCTCAACTCACAAGCGGATCGAGAGCTCGCCGCTCCCGCAGGCGTCCGCGCGCGACAGCGACGGTCCATGCGCGCGTCAACCACGGCTGTCGCTCATGTCAACCCGGGGTTTACGGCGTTCCGAGGGGAAACTGCTCTTCGTCCACGGTCAGCACGCCACGTCGTCGTCGGGTCGCCTCAGGGCACGTCATGCGCTCGGGTCGGATCCGGCGCAATCCCGGCTGCGGACGAGCTTGGGTTGGAATTCCTCCTCGACAAGTCGTGCGCGCCATGGCGTCGTGGCGGCCCTGGGTGCCCTTGGCTCGTCGCTTGCTACTGCGTGCATCAAGCGTGGACGCTGCCAGCGCACCACGCGCTGAGCGAGCCACAGGACGTGCTGTCGGGCCTCGCTCGCCTCGACGACAGCCCCGCTGCTCGCGCTGGTGCAGCCCCAACCCTCCACGAGATCGGCGCCCCCTTGAATTCCATCGTCAGTCCCTGTTGCCACCCTGGGCATGATATTCAGCGCGATCCGGAGCGCGGCTCGTTCTCGACAGACGGAGACGCGTCCGTGTCGTCTACCCGCCTCGCGCGCGGGAGACGATGGGCGAGCGCGCGCAACCTGGTCTGTGCCCTGCTCGGCGCGGCCCTCTGCGCGTCTCCAGCGGTCGTCCACGGGCAGCCGCTGCCTCCTCCCACGACGCCGACGCCCTCGCCGGGCGCGGCTCCCGCCGACGCGACGGCTCCGCCTCCGGAGACGCCGGCCGCGGCGGAGCCCGCCGAGGGCGCGGCTCCGGCCCCCGACGCCGGAGGCGCCGAGCCCGCCGCCGCGGCCATCGCGCCCTCCCAGCAGCCGCAGCAGAAAGAAGAGCCCACGACACCACCGGCGCCGCCGGAGAGCGGGTTCTTCTTCGGCGGCGTCGGCCGCGCCGTCGCGGCCATGGATGGAGACGGCGGGCCTGGGCGTGATGCCGACATCGTCTTGAGAGGCTCGCGCCTCGACGAGTCCACGTTCGTCCAGCTGGACCTGGAGCGGCAGGATTACTGGGAGTCCACCGGCGCCACCACGCGCGTCGCCGTCCGCCTGGCCATAGACGCCCCGACCCTCCACTACAACAACGCGAGGCCGTGGAACATCAACACGTCGCTCCGCAACGCCTTCGTCGAGGAGCGAGACCTCGGCGTCAAGGGGCTGTCCGTGTGGATAGGCTCGCGCCTCTACCGCGGTGACAACTCGGAGCTGCTCGATTTCTGGCCGCTCGACTGGCTGAACACGCTGGGCGGAGGCGTCCGCTACGACCTGCCCTCGAAGCGCACGTACTTCGCGGCGCACGCCGGCATCAACCGGCCGCTCACGCCGTATTACCTCCAGACGGTGGAGCGCTCGCCGGCGCTCAACCAGCCTGGCACGGCGAACGTCAACCTCCTCGATCGCCAGCGGCTCATCTCGAGCTTCAAGGCGAGCCACACCGTTCCGGTCGGGGAGAAAGGCGGCGTCAAGGGCGTCCTGTACGGCGAAGTGCACCAGCTGCCGTCGGGCACGCGCGAGACGGCGGAGGCCGGCGTGTACGAGCGGTTGCCTCGGGACTCCGGGTACGTCATCGGCGCGCAGGTCAGCCCGTTCACCGGCGTGAACAACGGCCACCTGCACCTGTTCCTCCGCTATGCGGGCGACCTCGCGGCGCACGGCGAGTTCGGCACCCCCACGCAGCCCGCGCCGGACGGCACCGCGAGCGGAGCGCACGAGCTCATGTTCACCATGAGCGGCAACTACGAGACGGGGATGCTCGGCCTGATGGCCTCCGGGTACATCCGCTCGTTCCGCAACGCCAGCGAGCCGTTCGACTTCGCGGATCTGGACGAAGGCATCTTCGTCGTTCGGCCGCACTTCTATCTGCGCGACTGGGGAGGCATCGCCGTCGAGGCATCTTACCAGGCGCAGCGGCGCGGGAGGGTCCCGCCCCCGGCCGAGCCCGCGGCGCCGGGCGCGCACGCCGCGGCCAGCCACCACAGCGCGAGCCTCGTGCGCTTCGGGCTCGTGCCGTTCCTGAACGCGGCGGGCAATGGGGACTTCAAGCGCCCTCAGTTCCGCTTCATCTGGCTCGTGACCCGGCGCGATGAGGGCGCGAAGGCGCTCTATCCGCAGGACGACGTGTTCAGCCAGCGCACGTGGGAGCATTTCATCGGCCTGAACGTCGAGTGGAACATCAAGGCCAGCCCGGCGTTCTGACGCAGCCGCGGGGCTCCGGGGATTCACCGCGTCCATTCGTAAATTCCGTTAACGAAGCAAGGGAAGGGTTTTGTCCATGAAGCCAGTGAACCCTGGTCAGGTCGTGGTCCGCGGGACGGCGTCGCACAGGGGGCGGAAGCTCTTCGTGACGCCGGACAACAGCCCCATGAAGCGCCTGCATTACGGCCGGATCCTGCTCGATCAGAGCGCGCCGAGGGCCCTCTTCGAGACCTCCGGCCGCGAGGTCGGGCTCCTCTGCATGGACGGCCAGTGCGCCGTGCAGGTGAACGGCGAGGACACGATCGGGCTCGGCCGGTACGACGCCATCTACGTGCCTCGCGGATCGACCGTCGAGGTGCGCACGAGCTCGGCGGTCGATCTCGTCGAGTGCGGCGCCGAGGTGGAGGGGGACTATCCCCTCCAGGTCGTCCGCTACAAGGACGTCGAGCAGAGCCCGTCGCTCAAGTTCAAGGCGGGCGGCGACGCCACCACGCGCGAGCTCAGCATCCTGCTCGGCAAGAACGTGCAGGCCGGCCGGATCGTCGCGGGCTTCACGCGCTCGGCGCCGGGGCACTGGACCAGCTGGCCCCCGCACGAGCACACCGACCTGCTCGAGGAGATGTACGTCTATTTCGATATGCCGCCGCCGGCGTTCGGCGTGCAATTCGTCTACACGGCCCCGGAGGCGCCCGAGGTGGTCACCGTGGTGCGGGACGGCGACGCCGTGCTGATGCCGGCGGGGTATCACCCGAACGTCGCCGCGCCGGGGCACTCCATCAACTTCGTCTGGCTCATGGCCGCGCACCGCGAGCGCGAAGATCGGGTGTTCGGCGTGGTCAACGTGCAGCCGGAGTTCGCCCAGCGCGGCTCCGGGCTCGAGGCGAGCCTCAAGTAGCCGGCAGGGGAGCGGGCCAGCGTCAGGCGGGTCGAGCTTGGGAGGATAGCTTCATGGTGATGAATTCGGAGTCCACGACGGCCATCGCCGACGCGCCCGCGGGGGTGCCGCGCAGCGCCGACGCCGCGCCGGTTTCGGCCGGCATCGGGCGTTATCGGTGGGTGATCTGCGCCCTCTTGTTCACGGCCGCGACGATCAACTACGTCGACCGGCAGGTCCTCGGCGTCCTCAAGACGACGCTGCAGAAGGAGCTCGGCTACAACGACATCGATTACGGCAACATCGTCACGTCGTTCCAGGCCGCTTACGCCATCGGGATGCTGACGATGGGCCGCCTCATGGATCGCATCGGGACGCGGCGCGGGTTCTCGTTCGCCGTCGGGTTCTGGAGCCTCGCGGCGGCGGCGCACGCGGTCGTCGGCAGCGCCGGGGGGCTCTCGGCGGCGCGGTTCGCCCTCGGCATCGGCGAGGCCGGCATGTTCCCGGGCGCCCTCAAGACGATCGCGGAGTGGTTCCCCAAGAAGGAGCGCGCGCTCGCGACCGGCCTGTTCAACTCCGGCACGAACATCGGCGCGATCGTGTGCCCCCTCGTGGTCCCGTGGATCGCGGTGGCCTGGGGGTGGCGCGCGGCCTTCGCGCTGACCGGCGCGATCGGGGCGCTGTGGATCATCGCCTGGATGATCCTGTATCGCCCCCTCGCGGAGAACCCGCGCGTCACGCCGGAGGAGCGCGCCTACATCACGAGCGAGCCGTCGCCGGCGCCCGGCAAGGTCGGCTGGCTCAGCCTGATCCCGCACCGCCAGACGTGGGCGTTCGCGATCGGCAAGTTCATGACCGATCCGTTCTGGTGGCTTTACCTGTTCTGGGTCCCCGACTTCCTGAACCGCAAGCATGGATTGAACCTCCTCCAGATCGGCCCGCCGCTCGTCACGATCTACCTGCTCTCCGACGTGGGCAGCATCGCCGGCGGCTGGTTCTCCTCGATGCTCATGCGCCGCGGCTGGACGGCGAACGCGGCGCGCAAGACCGCGATGCTCGCCTGCGCGCTCGGCGTGGCGCCCGTCTTCCTCGCGACGCGCACCGACTCGCTGTGGGTCGCCGTGCTGCTCCTGGGCCTCGCGACCGCAGCGCACCAGGGCTTCTCGGCGAACCTGTTCACGCTCACCACGGACATGTTCCCGTCGCAGGCCGTGGGGTCGGCCGTCGGGTTCGGGGGCATGGCCGGGGCCATCGGCGGGATGCTCATCGCGCAGATCGCGGGCCGCGTCCTCCAGCTCACGGGGAGCTACTCGACGCTGTTCATCATGGCGGCGTCTGCCTACGTGCTCGCGCTCGCCATCATTCACGCGCTCGTGCCGCGGCTCGAGGCCGCGCAGCTGAAGCAGGGATAAGACAATGACGAATGATCCGTTTCGTTTGGACGGCAAGGTCGCGCTCGTGACGGGCTCGGCCACGGGCATCGGCGCCGCGATCGCGACGGCGCTCGCGGCGGCGGGCGCGGACATCGCGTGTCACGGCAAGGACGAGCCGGGCGAGGCCACCATGGCGGCGGTGCGGAAGCTCGGGCGTCGCGCCACCGGCATGGCCGTGGATCTCGCGGATCGCGCCTCACACGCCGAGCTCGTCCGGAGGGCGAAGGCCGAGCTCGGGCGCATCGACATCCTCGTGAACAACGCAGGTCTCATCCGGCGGTCGCCGGCCGTCGAGTACGCCGAGGAGGACTGGGATCTCCTGATCGAGGTCAACCTGACGTCCGCGTTCCGCCTGTCGCAGCTCGCCGGGAAGCAGATGCTCGAGCAGGGGTCGGGCAGGATCGTGAACATCGCGTCGCTGCTCTCGTTCCAGGGCGGGATCCTGGTGCCGGCCTACGCGGCGTCCAAGGGTGGGATCGCGCAGCTGACGAAGGCGCTCGCGAACGAGTGGGCCGGGAGGGGCATCAACGTGAACGCGGTCGCCCCGGGATACATCACGACGGACAACACGGCGGCGCTCAGGGCCGACGAGGCGCGCAGCCGGCAGATCCTCGATCGCATCCCGGCGGGGCGCTGGGGGGAGCCGAGCGACATCGCGGGAGCTGCGCTGTTCCTGTGCTCGGAGGCGAGCAGGTACGTCCACGGCCACGTGCTGGTCGTCGACGGCGGGTGGATGAGCCGTTGAGGAGCGTGAAGATGAAGATCCGAAATGCAAAGAGCTGTGCGTGGGACCAGGTGAGCCTCGGGGAGGTGATGCTGCGCCTCGACCCGGGAGAGCGGCGGATCCACACCGCGCGGGCGTTCGACATCGGCGAGGGCGGGGGGGAGTACAACGTGGCGCGGGGGCTCCGGCGCTGCTTCGGGCTCCGGACAGCCATCGTCACGGCGCTCGCGGACAACCCGGTCGGGCGGCTGATCGAGGACCTGATGCTCCAGGGCGGGGTCGACACCTCCCACGTGCGCTGGGTCGATTACGACGGTGTGGGCCGCGAGGCGCGCAATGGCCTCAACTTCACCGAGCGCGGCTTCGGGCCGCGCGCCGCCGTGGGGTGCTCGGATCGCGGCCACAGCGCGGCCTCCAGGCTGAAGGCCGGCGATCTCCCGTGGAAGGCCGTCTTCGGGGAGCGCGGCGCCCGCTGGTTCCACACGGGCGGCATCTTCTGCGCGCTCTCGGAGAGCACGGCCGGCGTGGCGCGCGAGGCCATGGAGGCCGCGCGCGAGCACGACGTGCGGATCTCCTACGATCTCAACTACCGGCCCTCGCTCTGGAAGAACTTCGGCGGCCAGGCGAGGGCGCGCGAGGTCAACCGCGCCCTCATGCCGTACGTCGACTGCCTCTTCGGCAACGAGGAGGACTTCGTCGCGGCGCTCGGCTTCGAGGTGCCCGGCGTCGATGAGGGCTATCGCCAGCTCGACACGACGGGGTTCCGCCGGATGATCTCGGAGGTCGTCGCGACGTACCCCAACATCTCGGTCGTGGCCACGAGCCTCAGGACGGCCAGGAGCGCGAGCGTCAACGGCTGGGGCGGCATCCTGTACTGCAAGGGCGAGTTCTACGAGGTCGCCCAGCGAGACATCGAGATCCTCGATCGCGTCGGAGGGGGCGACTCGTTCGCCTCGGGGATCATCTACGGGCTCCTCTCGGAGCAGAGCCCGGAGTGGGCGCTCCAGTGCGGCGTCGCGCACGGGGCGCTCGCGATGTCGACGCCGGGAGACACGTCGATGGCGTCGCTCGCCGAGGTGCGGCGGGCGATGAGCGGGGCCAGCGCGAGGATCGATCGATGAAGCAAGCGATGAATCACGCGATGGACCGAGAGCACGTCGTCCGCCGCATCGAGGAGATCGGCGTCGTCCCCGTGGTGCGCGCGTCGAGCGGCGCGCTCGCCGTGCGCGCCGGTCGCGCGCTGTGCGCGGGAGGGATCGAGGTCCTCGAGATCACGATGACAATCCCGGACGCCCTCGCCGTGATGCATGAGATCACCTCACGGATGGGGAGTAACGTCCTCGTCGGCGCGGGTACGGTGCTCACCGCGGACGCAGCCCGCGGGTGCATCGAGGCCGGCGCGCAGTTCATCGTGAGCCCGGGGCTCAACCTCGAGGTCATCCGCGCGGCGCGCGAGCTCGGGAAGGCGGTCTTCCCCGGGGCGCTCACCCCGACCGAGGTGATCGCCGCGTGGAGCGCCGGCGCCGACGCGGTGAAGGTGTTCCCGTGCTCCGCGATGGGCGGCGCCAAGTACCTGCGCGCGCTGCGGGGGCCGCTCCCGCACGTGAAGCTGCTGCCGACCGGCGGGGTCAACCTCGCGACCGCGCGCGAGTTCATCGAGGCCGGCGCCGTGGCGCTCGGCGTCGGCGGCGAGCTCGTCGACGCCGCGGCGCTCGAGGCCGGCCGCGACGAGGTCATCACGGAGCGCGCGCGTGAGTTCCTGTCCGTCGTCCGGTCCGCGCGGGCCGGGCTCGAGAAGAGCGCCTGAGCGGGGCCGCCGCGAGGCGCTGGAGGAAGCATGAGTGTTCTGAAGAAAAGCGATGTCCCGAGCCTGGCCCGCGTGTCGGGCGATGCGGTGGAGTTCTTCACGCCCGAGCCGGGGCTGAAGCGCTGGGTGCTGGCCCACAACCCCAACCTGATGCTCGTCGAGCACCACATGGAGATCGGCTGGGCCGGGGCGCGCCACAGCCACCCCCACGATCAGCTGGTCTACGTCATCTCAGGACACCTCAAGTTCTCCTGCGGAGACGAGGAGTTCGAGGCGCGGTCCGGGGACAGCTTCGTGGTCCGCGGGGGCGTCGAGCACCAGGCCTGGGCGTTCGAGCCGTCCGTCGTGCTCGACGTGTTCACTCCCGCGCGCGAAGAGTACATGCCCTGAGCGCGGGAATCCGGTCAGCCTTTCAGTTCACCAAGATCATCCTGTCTTTTCGACGGGCCCTGCGACCGACGCAGCGGCCCTGTGCGATCGAGGAGCCTATGAAACGCAGAACGTTCGCGATGTCGATCCTCTTGCCCCTCGCGCTGGCCGCCTGCGGCGGGGACAGCGAGCCGGGCCCTGGTCCCGGCCCGGAAGTGCCGCCCGAGATGGTCCCGTACGTCGACGCGATGAAGCGCGCGGCCACCTTCATGAGCGAGGAGGTCGCGTACAAGGGTGGTTACGTGTGGAGCTACCTTCCGGATCTCTCGCGGAGCTGGGGCGAGATGGAGGCGAAGCGCACGATGCTGTGGGTGCAGCCGCCCGGCACGCCGTCGATGGGGCACCTCTACCTGGACGCTTACCACGCCACCGGCGACGAGCTCTATTACAAGGCTGCCGAGCAGGTCACGCTCGCCCTGATCGAGGCCCAGCACGAGGCCGGCGGCTGGAACTACATCTATGACTTCGCGGGCGAGGAGTCGCTCAAGGACTGGTACGACACCATCGGCAAGAACGGCTGGCGGCTCGAGGAGTTCCAGCATTACTACGGCAACGCGACGTTCGACGACGCGGGCACCGCCGTGGCCTCCCAGCTCCTCCTGCGCATGTACCTCGAGAAGAAGGACGAGCGGCTCCGCGAGCCCCTCTACAAGGCGATCCGCTTCGTCACCGAGAGCCAGTACGAGGGAGGCGGCTGGCCGCAGCGCTTCCCGCTGATGGGCAAGGGCGGCCAGCCCGACTACACGAGCCACATCACCTTCAACGACGACGTGGCCGGAGAGAACATCAAGTTCCTGATCATGTGCCACCTCGCGCTGGGCGAGTCGCAGCTGCTCGGGAACATCGAGCGCGCCATGGACAACTTCGTCGCGTTGCAGCAGCCCGCGCCGCAGCCCGCGTGGGGCCTTCAGTTCACGCAGGACGGCAAGCCGGCCGGGGCGCGGACCTACGAGCCGGAGGCGCTGACCACCCACACGACGGCCAACAACATCCAGCAGCTGCTCAATTTCTACAACCTGACCGGGGACGAGAAGTACATCGCCCGCGTGCCCGAGGCGCTGGACTGGCTGGACAAGGTCAAGCTGCCGCCGGAGCTCGTGGAGATCTTCCCCGACCGAACACACCCCACGTACATCGAGATCGGGACCGACGTGCCGCTCTACGTCCACCGGCGCGGCTCGAACGTCGTCAACGGCGAGTATTACTTCGACAAGGACCCCGCGAAGCCCATCGGCCACTACGGGCAGGCGCGCAAGCTCGACGTGGACGCCATGCGCGCCCGCTACGAGGAGCTCGCGGCGATGTCGCCCGAGGAGCTGGCGGCGGGCTCGCCCCTCAAGATCGCGGGGCCGGTGGAGCTCCCGCGGTACTTCTCGCTGCGCGAGGTGAAGCTCGACGACCTGTACGCGGGCGCCACGATGACGACCGCGCCGGTGACCGAGGAGGAGGCGCTGAAGCTCGTCGGAGAGCTCAACGCGGAGGGATACTGGCCGACCAAGATCACCATGATCACGAACCCCTACGTCGGCCCTGGCACGGATGAGCCTTATCTCGAGGACGCGTACGCCACCACGCACGTCGGCGATCGCAACGATACCTCGCCTTACGACCCGACCAAGGCGCCGGCGACCTACCCGGCCGAGGAGTCGCCGACGGGCATCTCGGTGGAGGGCTTCATCAAGAACATGGGCGTCCTCATCGCCCATGTCGCGCCCGTGAAGTAGCCTCGACTTGGGCACAGCTGGCCGGTGTCAGACAGCCGTGTCCAAGCACGCTCCGCATCTCTCGCGCACAGAGAGCGCGATCGTCACAGGGAGCCGGCAAGACCCAGGATCGCGCCGCCCTGCACCGGAACGAACAGCGGCGTGACAGCGAGGTCTTGCACGGACCGCCACGCCGCATTCCTCACGGGTCCCCTGACCGTCTCAATGCTCAAGCCGGCAATGTCGATGGCGCCCGAAAGGTGCAGCCCGGCGGCGGCGCCGATCATGAGGTGCCGCGGGGCGGGGGCATTTTCCCCCTTAGCGCCTCACGGCCGGGCCAGGTGCCGATGCCGACCGATGATGCCGTCGCGTCGAGCAGCGAGGACGCGCGGTCCTGGGCGCGCGCCGTGGCATCCCGCGTGCTTGGAAGCCCGGGACCACGCGCGATCCCGGTGTCGCGATGCCGGACGGTCAGCGCCGGCGCGCGGTCGTGCAAGGAGTCGACTTATGAAATTGCTTACGATCGTCTTGTCGGTGCTGAGCGTGGCTGTGGCCGGGCTCGGGTGCGGTAGCAGCGCGAGCGACGGCGCTGAAGATGAAGGAGCGAGCTCCGGCGGGACCGGCGGCGCGGGCCCCGCCGCGGTCACGGGAGGCGGCGGCCAGGGGGCGACCACCGCAGGACAGGGGGGCGGGGCGGCCACCTCCGCAGGAACGGGCGGATCGCCGGCCGTCTCCTCCTGCGCCAGCTCCTCGACGGGCGTCGGCGGCATGGATCAGCCGCCCTCGGGCGACGACCTCTACGTCGCCCCCGACGGCGCGGAGGACAACCCCGGAACCATCGACGCGCCCACGACGCTGCACAAGGCGATCACCCTGGTGCAGCCGGGGCAGACCATCTACCTGCGCGGGGGCGAGTACCTCTACGTCCCGACGGTGGAGATCGCCTACGGGAACGACGGGACGCCCGAGCAGCGGAAGCGCCTGTTCGCCTATCCCGGCGAGAAGCCTGTGCTCGAGTTCAAGGACCAGTACTACAAGAAGGGCGACCCGGCCAGCCCGCGCGGCGTCGAGCTGCACGGCAGCTACTGGCACATCCAGAGGATCGAGATCGCCAACGCCGGCGACAACGGCCTCTTCATCTCGGGGCACCACAACGTCATCGAGCGCTGTGTCTTCCACCACAACCGGGACTCGGGCCTCCAGCTCGGCGGCCGGCTGGGCGAGCTGGATACCCCGGAGGAGGAGTGGCCGTCGGGCCTTCGACAACGGCTACGAGGAAGGCGGGTACATGAGCACGCCGCCGCCGGTCCCGTACATGGGCAACGGCAACGGCTTCAAGATGGGCGGGAGCAACGGCCTTGCGTCCGACCACGTGATCACCCGCTCCGTCGCGTTCGGCAACAAGGTCCGCGGCTTCGACGAGAACAACAATGTCGGCAACATCACGGTGAAGAACTGCACCGGATGGCTGAACGGATCCATGAACTTCGCGTTCGGCGAGGGCGGGTTCCACACGTTCATCAACAACATCTCGCACGCGAGGAAATCCAGCGACGAGCCGGTCGGCAACGCGGTCTCGAACGCGTTCGAGGGCGCCACCGACGCCGACTTCCTCAGCCTCGATCGCGCGCTGGCCAAGGCCCCACGCAACCCGGACGGCAGCCTCCCCGCGACCGATTTCCTGCGGCTCGCCCCGGGGAGCCAGTTCGTCGACGCGGGGTTGGCCGAGGGCCTCGCGCTGCCCTTCGCCGGCGCTGCGCCCGACCTCGGCGCCTTCGAGGTCGAGTGAGCCCAGAGGCGGCCCGGGCGGGGGCGACTGCGCAATGGTCTTTCTTCACGCTTTCAGGAGGCAATCATGCGGTATGAGAGGTCGAATCGTTTCACCCCCTTTGCAGCGGCCCTCGTCGCGCTCTGCGGCGCGGGAGGCTGCGCGGCGTCGGGGGACGACGGCGATGCAACCGGCGCGGGCGGCGCGTCGTCGTCCGGGGCCGGGACGAGCGGGCCGTCGTCGACGAGCGGCGGCGCAACGAGCAGCGGCGGCACGACCGGCGGCGGCACGACGAGCAGCAGCGGGACCACGGGCACCGGGGGAGGCGCGACCAGCGGCACGGGCGGCGGGGGTGCGGGCGGGGGCGGCGGCCAGGGTGCGGGCGGCTCGGGCACCGTCGACGGTTGTCCCGCCAGCGCGCCGATCGGGTGGGCGGGCGAGAGCGGCCACGGCGTGGCCACCACGACGGGCGGCCTCGGCGGGATGACGGTCACGGCGACCACGACCGCGCAGCTCGTCGAGTACGCCGAGAGCCCCGAGCCGCTGATCATCCAGATCTCCGGCGACATCGACATCAGCGGCGTGGACGTCGACGTGGCGTCGAACAAGACGCTGATCGGCGCGAGCCCCGACGCGACCCTCCGGGGCCGCCTCCAGATCCGGGGGAAGTCGATCGACACCCCGATCCAGAACGTCATCATCCAGAACCTCAAGATCGACGCCAGCTCGACCACGGACGACGGGATCCAGATCCACTTCGCCCACCACGTCTGGGTGGATCACGTGGAGATCTGGGACGGGCTGGACGGCAACCTCGACGTCGTCCACGGCTCGGACCTCGTGACCGTCTCGTGGTGCAAGTTCCACTACACGAGCAACGCGCCGGATCCCGCGCACCGCTTCTCGAACCTGGTCGGCCACAGCAACAACAACAGCGACGAGGACACAGGGAGGCTCCGCGTCACGTTCCATCACAACTGGTGGGCCGACGGCGTGATCGAGCGCATGCCCCGCGTCCGCTTCGGCGAGGTCCACGTCTTCAACAACTACTACTCGGCGGCCGGCAACAACTACGCCATCGGGGGCGGCCTCCAGGCCAGGCTCCGGATCGAGAACAACTACTTCGACGGGGTGAAGGACCCGCACGTCTTCTACGACGGCGAGCCGACCGCGCAGATCGTGGCGAGCGGGAACGCCTATATCGGCATGTCGGACACCACCCGGAAGGACGCGGGGCAGGGGAGCGCGTTCGCCCCGCCTTACACCGTCGCTCTGGGCACGGCCGACGCCTCGCTGAAGGACGTCGTGACACGGTGCGCTGGTCCGAGATAGCGGCGCCTGCGAACAGCACACCTCATCGACGACGCAGAGCCCCGCGCCCTGGCACCGCGCGTGCTTCGGAGGCCCATGACCACGCGCCATCCCGATGACTCGATGCCAGCGGCGCGAGGCCGGGACGCGGCGGTGGAAGGAGCCGACGACTTATGAAATTGCTTCCAATTGCCTTGGCGATGCTGAGCGTGGCTGCGGTCGGGCTCGGGTGCGGCAGCAGCCCGAGCGACGGGGGAGAAGAAGGTGAAGGGGCGAGCTCCGGCGGCAGCTTCGGCTCCGGCTCCGGCGAGGGAGGCTCGCTGGACATCGGCGGCGGGATCGGGCCCGGATCGAGCGGCGCGGGCGGCGCCAGTCCCACGGGCGGAGGCGGAGCGTGCGCCACCCAGACGGCGGCGGCGTCGCTTCAGCCGGTGTACCTGGCGTTCGCGTTCGACGTGTCGGGCAGCATGGGCAAGGGCGACAAGGACTGGCACGACAAGGACCTCAAGTGGGATCCTGTGGTCGCTGCGACCAAGCAGTTCTTCTCGGATCCCGGGTCCGAAGGGCTGACGGCCTCGCTCTCGTTCTTTCCCGCCGACGACGACAAGTGTTCTGTCGAGATCTACGCGACGCCGGACGTGCCGCTCACGCCGCTCCCCTCGGACGCCTTCGCCGAGGCGATCGCCGCGATCGAGCCGGCGAGCTCGGACGACTGGCGCGGCGGCACGCCGACCGCGTGGGTGATGCGGGGCACGAGCGGGTTCATCGAGGCGCAGCGGCAGCAGAACCCCGGGAAATACGCGATCGTGCTCGTGACGGACGGCTACCCGCAGGGCTGCGACGAGGCCTCCGACACGATCGACGCCGTCGTGGCCGACGCCCAGGCGGCGCTGGCGGAGGGGGTCCCGACCTACGTCATCGGGGTCGAGAACCCGCCGATCGAGGGCGCACCGGACACCCTCGACGACCTGCACGAGATCGCCGCAGCCGGCGGCACCGAGGGCGCCGTGCTCATCGACACCGGCGATCCGTCGCAGACCACGGCCGCTTTCAAGACGGCGGTCGACCGGATCCGCGGCGCCTCGGTCTCGTGCACGATGGCGATCCCGCTCCCGCCGAACGGGAGCGCGTTCGACAAGGAGAAGGTCCGCGTGCTCTACACGAGCGGATCGAGCGCGACCACGGAGCTCGTGTACGACCAGAGCTGCGCGACCGAGGGCGCCTGGCGCTACGACGAGCCCGCGAGTCCGACGCAGATCGTGCTGTGTGCCGACGCGTGCACCACGGTCCAGGCGGACATGGTGGCGAAGCTGAGCGTCGATTTCACCTGCGAGAGCGTGATCGAGGTTCCCCTGTAGCCGCAGGCCGCCGCGCCTCTGCCGCGCCGCGCCTGCGGGGCGCTCGGCCTCGCCTACCGGCGCGCGCGCGCCGCCAGCCCGACCCATGTCAACGGTGAGTTGACACTGTGGACACACCCAGTTGCTTCTCCACCGGTCCACCTCGGCAGGGGCGGTCAGACACCCATCTGCCGCGTCGAGCGCCCTCGCCGCTGCCCGGCGTCATTGGCCGCCTGACGCGAGCGCGGCGCGCAGGTTACCGTCCAGCAACGCTGCCGAGATGTTGTAGAACAGAGCCACCATGGCACCTGCTCAGGAGCGCGAGCGGCGGACCCTCGATCGATACACGCTCCATGGCGTGATCGCCTCCGGGGGGATGGCCTCCGTCCATTTCGGGCGGCTCGTGGGCGCGCATGGCTTTGCCCGCACTGTCGCGATCAAGCGCCTGCACCCGCAGTTCGCCAGGGACCCCGAGTTCTCGTCGATGCTCCTCGACGAGGCGCGGCTCGCGGTGCGCATCCGCCACCCGAACGTCGTCACGACGCTCGACAGCGTCCAGGCCGACGACGAGCTCTTCGTGGTCATGGAGTACATCGCGGGGGAATCGCTCTCGAGCCTGCTGCGCGAGGCGGGCAGGCGAGGGGCCCGGGTGCCGCAGCCCGTCGGCTCGGCCATCATCGCCGGCGCCCTCGCGGGCCTGCACGCGGCGCACGAGGCGACCGACGAGGAGGGCGCCGCGCTCCAGATCGTCCACCGCGACGTGTCGCCGCAGAACCTCCTCGTCGGCGAGGACGGCATCGCGCGCGTGCTCGATTTCGGCATCGCGCGGGCGGCGGTGCGGAGCCAGGTGAGCCGCGTCGGGCAGCTCAAGGGCAAGCTCAGCTACATGGCGCCGGAGCAGCTGCGCGGAGCCCCCCTGACCCGCCGCGCCGACATCTACGCTGCTTCTGTGGTCCTGTGGGAGGTGCTCACCGGGCGGCGGCTGTTCACGGGGGAGTGCGACGCGGAGATCTTCGGGCGGATCCTCGAGGGCGTCGTCCAGCCGCCGAGCGTGTACGGCGACGTGCCGAAGGCGCTCGACGAGGTGGTGCTCCGCGGCCTCGACAGGGATCCTGCTCGGCGTTACGCGACCGCGCTGGAGATGGCGGCTGCGCTGGAGGAGGCGCTGCCGCCGGCGAGCCCGCGCGCGGTGGGAGCGTGGGTCGAGGCGACGGCGGGGACGCTCCTCGAGGCGCGGGCGAAGAGCCTCGCCGCGATCGAGACGTCGCAGCGGATCGCGGCCCCAGCGCCGCCGCCGCCGAGACCCGCCGCCGTGGACGACGCGTCGCCGCGGGACGTCGAGGCGCGCCTCGCGCAGCCGTCTGGCGGCCGCGGGCGCGCGCTGCGGACCTCGGTGACGGTTCCGACGATGACGAGGACGGTCGAGGACATGGCGCGGCCCGTGGTGTCGGCGCTCGCGACGCCGGTCGCCGCGGCGGCGCCGCCGCGGCTGGCGAGCGCGCAGCTCGTCCGCGCCTCCACGCTCGCGCTCGGGGCCAGCGCGCTGGTGCTCGCCGTGGCCCTCGGCAGGAGCTGTAGCGTGCGTCCAGAGCCCGATGCGCCGCAGGACGAGCGCGCTGGCGCCGGCGAGTCCTCGCGGTCCGTCGCGCCGCCGTCAGCGCTCGCGCCGCCTGCCGCGAGCGTGGGGGCGCCGGAGGTGCCTGCGGAGGCGCCTGCGGCCTTGTCGGCGGCGTCCGCGGCGGCGCCTGAGGCATCGGCGGCCTCGCCGGTGCCAGCCGCGCCGGGGGCCTCCGCGAGCGCCGTCGTGGCGCCGGCGCCGACCGCGCGCGCGGCCGCGCCGGATCGCGCCGCGGGCGTGCGCGCCGCTTCCCCCGCGCGCAGCGCGCGGCCGCGATCGCGCTGCGTGCCTCCGTACTATCTGGACGCCAACGGCATCCGGCGGATCAAGCGAGAGTGCCTGTGAACGACGGAAGCGTGTAGCCTGCGCTGCGATGAAAGGGCGCCTCCTCGCCGCCTTCGCCGCGGCTGCCACGCTCCTTGCGGGCCCACGCGCCCGCGCTCAGGGCGTGGGAGAGACGTGCGCGGCCTCGTACGAGCAGGCGCAGCAGCTCCTCCGCGACAGGGCGCTGCTGCGCGCCCGCGCCGAGCTCCGCGTCTGCGTGAGCTCGTGCCCGGCGACGCTCGCCCGCGACTGCCAGAGCTGGAGCGAGCAGGTCGAGCGCGACATGCCCAGCGTCGCGCTGTCGGCCACGTCCGCGGACGGCCGCGCGCCGGGCCGGGTCCGGGTGCTCCTCGACGGCGCGCCGCTGCTCGACGCGCTCCCGGAGGACCCGATCGAGCTCGATCCCGGGCGCCATACGCTGACCTTCGAGGACGCGGCGGGGACGCGGGTCGCCGCCGTGGTCACGCTGCCGCCGGGCGACAAGGCGCTGCCGATCGCTGTGCGCTTCCCGGCGCCGACGCCGGCGCCGTCGCGCCCCGCGGCCGTCGCCGACGCGCCGCCGGTGCGACAGCGCTGGCCGCTCGTGCTCGTCGGCGTCGGCGCGGCGGGGCTCGGCGTGGGCGCGTTCCTCGGCGTCAAGGGGCACCTCGATCGGAGCGAGCTCCGCACGCGGTGCGCGCCCGGGTGCCCGGCGGAGGACGTCGAGGCGATCGATCTCACGTGGAAGGCCGGCGCGATCTCCGCGGGCGTGGGGTTCCTCGCGGCCGGCCTGGGCGCGGTGCTCTACTTCCAGCTCGATCCCGTCGCGCCCGCCGCGCCGGTCGCGAGCTTCTCGCTCTCGCCGGGCGGCCCCGGGCTCTCGCTCCGCGGCGCGTTCTGAGCGCCGCGCCGTAGCGCTCCATCAGCCCTTGCTGCGGATGCCGTAGCGCTCCATCAGCCGGTGGACGAGCTGCCGGGAGACGCCCATCGACGCGGCGGCCCGCGCCACGTTGCCGCCGCTCTCCCGGAGCTTCATCGCGATGTACGTGCGCTCGAACTGCTCGACGACCATGTCGCGCGCCTCGCGGAGCGGCAGCGCGACGAACTGGCCGACGCCCATGTCGGCGGGCCGCGGCGCCACCTTGACGATCGCCTCCTCGGCGAGGTGCGGAAACAGCATGAGCCGCGCGACGGTGTTGCGGAGCTCGCGCACGTTGCCGGGCCAGTGGTGCCCGCGGAGCAGCTCCAGCGCGTTCGGCGGCAGGTCGGCGAGCGAGCGCGGAGGCACCTGCGCCGCGAGGAAGCGCTCGACGAGCAGCGGGATGTCCTCCTTGCGCTCGCGCAGCGGGGGCACGACGGTCTCGACGACGGCGAGCCGGTAGTAGAGATCCTCGCGGAACGCGCCCGACGCGACGCGGCCCTGGAGATCGCGGTGCGTGGCGGCGATCACGCGGGCGTCGAACGACGTGTACGCGGCGGCGCCGATGCGCCGCACCTGGCGGGCCTCGAGCGCGCGCAGGAGCTTCGGCTGGAGATCGAGCGGGAGCTCGCCGATCTCGTCGAGGAAGAGCGTGCCGCCGCTCGCCTCCTCGAGCAGGCCGGCGCGCGCGCCCTGGGCGCCCGTGAACGCGCCCTTCGTGTAGCCGAAGAGCTCGGCCTCGATGAGGTTCGGGGCGACGGCGCTGCAGTCGAACACGACGAAGGGGCCGCCGCTGCGCGGGCTCGTCGCGTGGATGGCGCGGGCGAGGACCTCCTTGCCGGTGCCGGACTCGCCGAGCAGGAGGATCGTCTCCGAGGTGGCCGCGGCGCGCTCGAGGCGGGCGAAGAGCGCGCGCATGGGGACGCTGCTGCCGAGGGCCTCGCCGAAGCTGGCCGAGGTGGAGAGCGGGACGACGACAGGGGCGCCGCCGACGCGCACGGTGAGGGGCACGCCGCCCAGGGAGGCCACGGCGCTCGGGGTGAGGAAGCCCTCGACGATCAGGACATCGTTGATGAACGTGCCGTTCTTGCTGCCGAGGTCGGTCAGGACGACCCCGCGCGGCGAGAACCGGAGCTGGCAGTGGCGGCGTGAGACGCGGGAGTCGGGGATGATGACGTCGCACTCGCCGCTCGTTCCGAGCACGAGAGGCGCGACGCCGAGGGCGGCCTCGATCGGCGGGCTCTTCTGCGGGGTGACGAAGATGCGCAGGTCCGGGAGCTCGACCGCGTCGCTTCGGAGGGTCGTGATCGTCCGGGTGGGGTCGTGCATTGATCGCGCGGGAGGGGGACGGGGCAGCATCTCCGAATTTCCGGCAGATTTCCAGCGCGCGGTGCGTCCCGGGCGCTGGGCGCACCGCCGCCGGGGTATCCTCGTGAGGTGCTCGAGTTCACGCAGTCCGAGGCCAAGATCCTGTCTCAGTGCGTCACCCGGTTCACGGATGCGTTCCGCCGCGACGTGGCGGACGTGATCCGGCACGAGTTCCGCGGCTACGAGCCGCCGGAGGTGACGGAGCTGATCGGACAGCTGAGCCTCCTCGGGCGGCAGCTCGAGCTGCGCCCGCCGCACGCGCAGATCCACGACACGCAGGGCCCGCTGCTCAAGCGCATCCTGATCGACCTCCGGCGCGACAGCGCCACGGCGATCGAGGAGCCGCTCCAGAAGGCCGTGAACGCCGAGACGATCCGGCACCTCCGGCGCGAGGTCCACGGGCTGGAGCAGCTGATGGCCGCGCCCTGGTTCGCGGCCACGCGCGCGCTCAAGGTGCCGCAGCTCACCGACTACATGTCGATCCGGCACGCCGAGGCCGTGATGCCGGAGGCGCCGCCGCTCCGCCCGCGCGAGTACGACGAGAAGTTCCACATCCTCGAGGCGCCCGGGCTCTTCCTGCCCGATCTGGCGCACTACCGGGCGCGCTGCGCGCTGCGCGGCGCCTCGATCGCCGTGGCGTTCATCGACATCGACGACTTCAAGGCGTTCAACGTCCAGCACACCGAGACCGCGGTCGATCTCCACGTGCTCCCGCCGCTCATGGAGAGCATCGAGGCGCACGTCTTCGCGCACGGGCACGCGTACCGGTTCGGCGGCGACGAGTACATGATCACGCTGCCCAACGCGACGCGCGCGTGGGCGGTGGACTTCCTGCGCGCGCTCCAGGAGCGGCTCGCCCGCCGCCGCTACCGCCGCGTCGAGCGGTCGCCCACGATCTCGGCCGGGCTGTGCGTCGCCGACGTCGACTGCTTCCTGACGGATCGCGAGATCCAGGGGCGCGCCAACCTCGCGAAGAACCACGCGAAGGCCACGGAGAAGGGCAGCGTCGCCACGTACGACGGGGAGCTGTTCCGCCCCGAGGATCTGGTGCTCGCGTGAGGCCGGACGGCTGGATCGCGGCGGGCGAGGCGCGCGCCGACGGCGACGCGCCGCCGGAGGCCCCGGACGGCCTGGTCCTGCCCGAGCCGCTGTGGGGCGCGGTGCGCGCGGCCTACGGCGAGCCCGGGCGCGCGTACCACGACCTGGCGCACGTGGGCGAGGTGCTCCGCCGGGTGGGCGAGGTCGCCCGCGACGTCGGCTGGCGGAGGCCGCGGGAGGTGTTCCTGGCCGCGCTCTTCCACGATGCCGTGTACGTGCCCGGCCGCCACGACAACGAGGCGCGCAGCGCGGAGCTCGCGCGCGAGGCGGTGGCGCGCTGGCTGCCCGGCGAGGGGCTCGACGCGGGCCTCATCGAGCGGCTCATCCTGCTCACGGCGCGCCACGGGGCCCTCGGGCCGGCGGACGTCGGCGAGGAGGAGGCCCTCTTCCTCGATTGCGACATGGCCATCCTGGGCAGCGACGCGGCGGCGTTCGACGCGTACGACCGGGCGATCGCCGCGGAGTACAGCGCCGTGCCGCCCGAGCTCTACGCCGCAGGCCGGCGGCGCTTCTTCGAGAAGCTGCTCGCGACCGAGCGGATCTTCCTCTCGCCGTACTTCCACGCCCGCCTCGAGGCGAGCGCGCGCGACAACCTGCGCCGGAAGCTCGACGCGGGCGCGTAGCGGCGCTGCGCGGGGGTCGTCGGTGGACGGGGGTCGTCGGTGGACGGCGCGGTCGTCACGGGCGCGGCGGCCCGCGCCGCCGGGTCGCGCCTGGGTGCAGGGGGGCAGCGACGCTGGCGCGCGCTGCCCCTCGCGCGATCACCAGCTCTTCACGTCGCTCTTGCCCACGCGGCACGTGGCGGTGTCCCACTGGCTCGCGCCCCCGTGGAGCTTCTCGGACTCGCCCATGTGATCGGTGACGGCCCTGTACTCCTGGCAGATCTTCGGCTTGTCGTCGTCCGCGTCGTAGCCCCCCTTGACGTAGAGGTTCGTGATCGTGACCGTGTCGCCGTAGTTCTGGTTCGCGCCGGCGATCGTCGTCTTCACCCGGTCCACCCTGACGTTGTCGATGATCAGGTGCCGCGGGCCGCCGTTCGCGGTGCAGTCGCCGCACGAGCGCCAGAGCTTCCCGAAGTCGGCGATGTACGAGTTCGTGACGATGGTCGTGGAGCCGCCCTTGGCGTTGTGCTGGAAGATCTTGTCGGCCGAGTGCAAGGCGATGGAGCTGTTGATGTGCATCGTCGCCCCGTCGGCGCTGTTGGTCGCCGCGTCCTCGCAGACGTCCTCCCAGTAGACGTGATCGAGCGTGCAGTCGCCCTTGCAGACGATTCCGTTGCCGCCGGGGAGGCCGCCGGCGATGATGAGGTTCTTCACGGTGACGCCGTCCTCGACCTCGAACACGGTCTTCTGGCCCTCGCCGTCGTCGCAGTCCTCCGTGTTGTTCACGCCGATCTTCTGGTTGTTGAAGTCGTAGACGTCCTGCCCGCCGTGGGCGGCGTTCTTGAGCACCGTCGTCTGGGTCCTGATCTCGCCGTTGCCGTTCGTGGGCGTCGGGATCTCCATCGGGAGCTCGTCGCCGAGCGGCTCCTCCCCACCCGTGCCGCTGCTCGTGGTGCTCGCGGCCGTGGTGCTGGAGCTGCTCGTGGTGCTCGCGGCCGTGCTGCTGGAGCTGCTCGTGGTGGTGGCGCTGCTCGTGGTCGCGCTGCTCGTGGTGCTCGCGGCGGTGCTGCCGCCGCCGGCGCCGCCTGTGGTGCTGGTGCTCCCGCCGGTCGCGGCGGTGCTGCTGCTCGAGCTGCTGCCTCCCTGGCCGTCGTCCGGGGTCGCCGCGTCGTCCGAACAGCCGAGCTGGATGGCTCCAGCGGCGCCGATCACGAGCAGCAAAGTGAAAGCCGACTTCATTCCTAATCTCATGTCGCTACCTCTCGTTCTGGAATCATGATGGGCGACCCGCGGCCCGGCGGTGGCGGCCGCCGAACTGGGCCGGCGCTGCGCCTCCGCCGCGACATAGGCAACGACAATGCCACTTGCCTGGAACCGCCTACCGCCGGTTCACGGTGTGCCCGGGAGCCCGCGCAGCGCTCGTGGCGTGGGCGTCCTCATGGCGGCGCGTCGTAGCGCCGCGACGTCAACCACGGGTTGACGTGCTTGACGGCAATGACGACTCCCGTCTGACGTATCCCCTCGAATTTTTCGGGAAGATTCACAGGGAGGCGGGGAGACGGGGAGTAAAATCCCACCAATCTCCCCCGCTTCCTTGTTCAATTTTCCGCTCGAATGCCAGCAAGATGAGGGATCGGTCAGGACTCCCGTGTCAACCGCACGTCATGCGCCGCGCCGCGGCCGGGCGGCGCTGGGGGCGCGGGGGCGACCGCCAGCGCGGGGGCTCCGGCGCTCAGCCTTTCCAGCCGGGCGGCGGCTTGGCGAAGCCGGTCTCGGCGGGGAAGGGGCTGGCGGTCTCGCGCTGGTGCAGCCCCTCCACGTCGATGCCGAGCGCCCTCAGCCCGTCGCGTTGCTCGTAGCGGATCACCAGCACGGCGGCGGGCTTGGGGGTCGCCCGGGTGAACTCCGTCGACGTGATGCGCGACTCGCGCCGCTCGCCGAAGCTCGTGCCCAGCCCCTTTGGCGCCGCGGGGGCCGGAGCGGCGCCCGGCACGGGGGCGCGCAGCGGACCAGCGGGCGCGGGCGGCCCAAACCCCGGAGCCGGTGGCGGCAGCCCGCCGCCCTGCGGCCCGCCGAACGCCGGCGGAGGTGGCGTGAAGGGAGGCAGTGGTGGCGGCGGCGGGGGCGCGAGCTCCTCGAACACCGCCAGGCCGATGACACCCACGTTGCGGGGCTTGCCGATCTGCGCGGCGTACGACTGCTCGATGCTCCCGAACCGGAACGTCGCGACCTCGGTGTGGCTGATGCGGAACCCGGTGAAATCGAACGACTCGTGCGCCCTGATCACCATGCCGCGGGCGTCGTACGACGCGTCCTTGCCGCTCTGCACGTCGAGGCCATCGACGGTGGGCACCACCTCGACGCGCGCGCCCGTCAGGTTCCGCACGCGCAGCGCATAGCGCTGGCCTGATCGTCCCTCGACATAGGTCGACTCTCGATGGACGTACTCCCGCGTCGGCGTGAGCGCGCCGCCCTCCTCGACGAGCAGCTCCACCTCGACGATCCCCTTCAGGTCTCGCATCTCGATGCCCCTCTCCCTGAGCCGTCGCGCGCCCTCGCGCGCCGGCAAGCGTCCAGGCACTACGTGAACCCGCTCGGCGCCAGCGTGTCAAGGCGCCGGTCGGGCGCGGGCCTCGCTGCCCGCTCGCTTCCCCATACCGCCCGCCCGCGGCTCGCGCTATCAACGCACCTGCGTGAGGCGCGGGCGACGTTCGCCGCCCTCGGTTTTAGCGCGCTTCGCGCGTTTCGCATGTTTCGCATGGTCGCCGCATGATCGCCGTGGTCGCAGAGAAGCCCGCCGTCGCCCGTGACATCGCCGCGGTGCTCGGGGCATCGAAGCGCGCCGAGGGCTTCCTCGAGGGCGGCGGCTACGTCGTCACGTGGGCGATCGGGCACCTCGTCGCCATCGCCGAGCCGCACCAGATCGACCCCGCCTGGAAGCGCTGGCGCCTCGACCTCCTCCCGATGCTGCCCGGGCAGTTTCCGCTCGTCGTCCTCCCCGGGACGCGGGCCCAGTTCGAGATCGTCCGGAAGGTCCTGGGCCGGCGCGACGTCGAGCGCGTCGTCTGCGCCACGGACGCCGGCCGCGAGGGCGAGCTCATCTTCCGGTACCTCTACGAGGCGGCCGGATGCAAGAAGCCGGTCGAGCGGCTCTGGATCTCGTCCCTCACGCCCGACGCCATCCGCGACGGGCTCCGTCGGCTGCGGGACGCGCGCGGCTACGACGGCCTCGCCGACGCGGCGCGCGGGCGCAGCCGGGCGGACTGGCTCGTCGGCATGAACCTCTCGCGCGCCTACAGCCTGGTCTTCGACCAGGATCTCTCGGTCGGCCGCGTGCAGACGCCGACGCTGTCCATGGTCGTCGAGCGCGAGCTCGCGATCCGGCGGTTCGTCCCCGAGCCGTACCTCGAGGTCGTCGCGACCTTCTGCCCGCTCCGGGAGGACGGCTCGGGCGCGGCCGACGAGTCCTACAAGGGCACGTATTTCAACGACAAACCGCTCCCGGGCCAGCCGCCGGGCGCCGGCGAGGGGGCGAATGCCGGCGAGCGGCCGAATGCCGGCGAGCGACCCGAGACCGCGCCGTCGCGGAGGCGCCTGCCCCCGGACGGCGAGGAGGCGCGGCGCATCGTCGAGCGGGCCCGGCGCGGCGAGGCGCGCATCGAGGCGGTCCGGTCGGAGTCTCGCCGCCTCCCGCCGCCGCTGCTCTACGACCTGACCGAGCTCCAGCGGCACGCCAACCGCCTTTACGGCTTCTCTGCGCAGAAGACGCTGGAGGTGGCCCAGGCGCTGTACGAGCGCAGGAAGCTCATCAGCTATCCGCGCACCGACAGCCGGCACCTCTCGACGGACGTCGCGGCCACGCTCGGCGCGGTGGTGCAGGCGATCGAGGGCTCGTATCGGGGGATGCTCGCCCCGGGGACGGGGGCTCGGCCGCTCGGCAAGCGCTTCGTCGACGACGGCAAGGTCGGGGATCACCACGCCATCATTCCCACGGGGGCTCGGTCCTCGCGCGCGGAGCTCTCGACCGACGAGCAGAAGATCTTCGATCTCATCTGCCGGCGCCTCCTCTCGGCGTGGCACGAGGATCACGTCACGTCGATCACCACCGTCATCACCGCGATCACCACGCGCGGCGGCGCGGGCGCGCGCGGCGGCGAGCCGATCGTGGACCGCTACCACAGCGCGGGCAGCGTCGTGGAGAAGGTCGGGTGGAAGGTGCTCGACATCGGCTTCGGCAAGCCGCCGGCGAAGCCGCGTAAGAAGGGCGAATCGGACGGCGATGGACGCGATGCGCGCGACGGGGAGGGCGGGGAGGGCGAGCGCGAGACCGCGGATCAGCGGCTCCCGCCGGGCCTCGCGAGGGGGCAGGTGCAGCTCGTGCTCGACGCGGAGGCGCAGGCCAAGAAGACGCGTCCGCCGCCGCGCTTCACCGAGGCCACGCTGCTCACCGCCATGGAGACCGCGGGCCGCAGCCTCGAAGAGAAGGAGCTCTCCGAGGCGATGAAGGACTCGGGCCTCGGCACGCCGGCCACGCGGGCCGCGATCATCGAGACGCTCCTCCGGCGCGAGTACATCGTGCGCAAGGGCAAGCTGCTGCACGCGACCGACAAGGGCGTCGGGCTGATCGAGGTCGTCCACGCGGACGTGAAGAGCCCCGCGATGACGGGCGCCTGGGAGGCGAAGCTCGCCCGCATGGCCCGGGGCGGGGGCGATCTGCCGTCGTTCATGGCGGGCATCGAGTCGTACGTGCGCCAGGTGGTGGCGGAGGTGAGCGCGGGGCGGCGCGCGGCCGGGGACGGTGCGCTTTCCCCGGAGGCCGGGGCGTCGCCGTTTCAGGAGCGCGGCGAGGCGCGGTCGCGCGCGAAGGGGGGCCGCGCCGCGGCCGCCGCGCCGGGGACCGGTCGAGGCCGCGAGGCGACGCCTCACCGCGCTCCGGGCAGCAGCGCAGGGCTCGCGCCGGGCGAGGCATCGGCTGGCACGCTGCAGGCGGTCGCGGCGGCTGCAGCATCGCCGCCGGCTCGGGCGCAGGCGCGGTCGCGTGCGGCGGCGCCGTCGCCAGCGCGACCCGCGGCGGCGACGGCGCGACGTGTGGCCGTAGCGCCGGCGCCCGCGCGACCTGCGGCAGCGACGTCGCCGCCGGCGCGACCGGCGGCCGTAGCGCCGTCGCCCGCGCGTGCGGCGGCCATCGGGTCCTTCCCGGCGCGTGGGGCGGGCACGGCGTCCTCGCCGGCGGTCGCCTCGTCTCCAGCGCGCCGGCCGGAGGATCTCGTCGAGCTGCTCCACCAATGCTTCGGCTTCAGCGCCTTCCGCCCCTACCAGGAGGCCGTCTGCCGGACGGCGGCCGCGGGGAGCGACGTGCTGCTCGTCATGCCGACCGGCGCCGGTAAATCGCTCTGTTACCAGCTCCCCGGCATCGCCCGAGGCGGCACGACGCTCGTCGTGAGCCCGCTCATCGCGCTCATGGAGGATCAGGCCTCGAAGCTCCGGGCGTGCGGCTTCGCCGCCGAGCGGATCCACTCCGGCCGGAGCCGCGCCGAGTCGCGGAAGGCCTGCATCGATTACCTCGAAGGCGCGCTCGACTTCCTCTTCATCGCCCCCGAGCGGCTCCGCGTGCCCGGGTTCCCCGAGCTGCTCGCCCGCCGGAAGCCCGTGCTCGTCGCCGTCGACGAGGCCCATTGCATCTCGAAATGGGGCCACGACTTCCGACCTGATTACCGGATGCTCGGTCAGCGCCTCCCGGCGCTCCGGCCCGCGCCGGTCATCGCGCTGACCGCCACCGCCACGCCGGTCGTGCAGGACGATATCGTCGAGCAGCTCGGCCTCGCGTCCGCGGCGCGGTTCATTCACGGCTTCCGGCGGAGCAACCTGGGTATCGAGATCCTCGAGGTCAGCCCGGGAGAGCGCCTAGCCCGGGTGCGCGCGCTGCTCGGACAGGAGGGCCGGACGCCGGCCATCGTCTACGCCGGGACGCGGAAGGACGCCGAGGCGCTCGCCGCCGGCCTCTCGGAGGATCTCCCGGCCGAGGCGTACCACGCGGGCCTCGCCCCCCCGGTGCGCGACCGGATCCAGGCGGCCTTTCTGGACGGCAGCACCGAGATCATCGTCGCCACGATCGCCTTCGGTATGGGCATCGACAAGCCCGATGTCCGCACGGTCGTCCACGCCGGGCTGCCCGGGAGCGTCGAGGGGTATTACCAGGAGATCGGCCGGGCTGGCCGCGACGGGCACCCCTCGCGGGCCGTGCTGATGCACTCGTATGTCGACCGGCGAATGCACGAGTTCTTCCACGAGCGCGACTACCCTGATTCGGCGATGCTCCAGCGGATCGAAGAGGTCCTGTCGGAAGAGCCCCGCCCGAAGGAGGCGATCCTGGGCGATCTCGGCATCGATCCCGATGTGGCGGACAAGGCCCTCGAGAAGCTCTGGATCCACGGCGGCGCGCGCGTGGATCCGGACGGGGGTATCGCCCTGGGCGAGCCGGGGTGGCGCGGGCCCTACGAGGCGCAGCGGCGCCACAAGCTCGCCGAGCTCGTGCAGATGGCGCGGTTCACCGAGGGCCACGGCTGTCGCATGCTCCACCTGGTCCGCCATTTCGGCGACCAGGAGGACACGGGCGAGCCCTGCGGCCTCTGCGACGTCTGCGCGCCGGCCGCCTGCGCCGCGCGGGAGTTCCGGGCGCCGAGCCGCGACGAGGCGCAGGCGATCGCGAAGATCCTGGCGGCGCTCCGCGAGAGCGAGCAGCCGACCGGCCGGCTCTACCGCGAGGCGTTCGCCGACGGCTCGCTAGAGCGGCGCGACTTCGAGCACCTCCTCGGCGGGCTCGTGCGGGCGGGCCTCGTCTGCGTGCGCGAGGACTCGTTCGAGAAGGCGGGCGAGCTCATCACGTACCAGCGCGCGTCGCTCACGTCGCGCGGCCTCCTCGGCGGGCCGCGCGGCACGAGCGACGTCCCGCTCGCGAAGCTCCCGCCGAAGGTGAAGAAGCGGCAGAGCGCGAAGTCCTCGGACGCGCGGAGGGCGTTCTTCGCCCGCAAGGCGCAGCGGAAGAAGGGCCGATCGCGCTGAGCGGCGCGCGGGCAGCGCTCAGCGGAAGATGCCGAAGTGACCGAGCGCCCACCAGAGCAGGACGAAGATGAGGAGGGTGCTGAAGCACCCGCCGCCGAGCTTCTTCGCGCCGTAGCCCGCCGCGATCCCACGTAAACCTGTTGCCTCGCCATGAATCGCGATGTGCTACCAGCCGAGTTTGGCGATGACGAGGCGCTTCCGCTCGCCGTCGCTGGTGCCGGGTAGGGGCCCCGTGCCGAAGTCGGCGTCCGGAGCGGTCGTCGTGCCCGCGACGAGCGTCTCGCCGACCGGCGAGGTGGCGACTGCGCGCAGATCATCTTGGCTTGTGGTGCCCATGAGGCGGCTCCACACGAGCTGTGCATCGGGCGTGAGCTTGGCGACGAAGATGTTCGGACGGCCCTTTGCTCTCAGGGAGCCGCTGCCGAAGTCGATCTGTCCAGCGGCAGTGCCGACGACGACGAGATTACCAGAAGGATCGCGAGCGACTCCGTACGCGTGCTGCTGGTCTACCGCGTCTCCGAACGCGCGCATCCATCGGGACTCCCCGTTCGCCTCGAGCTGCACCACGAAGACATCCCTGTCGTCCCCTCCCGTTAACGTGTGCTCGCCAACATGCATCTCGCCGCTGAACGAGCCCACCACCACGGGGCGACCCGACTGGTCCACCGTGATGCCAAACGGCTGCACGTCGCCGGAGCCCGGTCCGTCGAGCGCTCTGGCCCACACCGATTGCCCCGCGGGCGTCAGCTTCACGATGAACTGGCCTCCATCGACTCGAATTGGCACCTCGCGAGTGCTGAGATTGATTGTGTCCACGGACCAGCCGAGGACGAAGATGTTCTTCGAGCTGTCGACCGCGACTGCAGTGGCAGCTTCATACAACGATGTGCCGTTGAACGTGCGCACCCAGCAGCCTGGCTCGCTCACGAGCCCGGTGGCACCGTCGAGCTTCGCCACGAGGATGTCCTCGCCGTCAGGGGTGATCGATCCCTCGCCGAGATCGATGGGCTCGCTGAATCTTCCTGCGACGATGATGTCGTCACTTGCGTCGATGGCGACTCCGGTGAGTGTGCCGCGGCCTCCCAGGCCGATGCTCCAGACATGTTTGCCCGATGCGTCAAGTCGAACGATGAACGGGCCCGCTGGGAGCGGCCCCTCGCCGAAGTCGATTCCCCCCTCAACGCTCTCGCCGGTCAGAACGGGGTTTCCCCTGGAGTCGACGACAAGGCCCGCGGCATAGTCCGCGCCGAGGTCCCCGAAATGTTTGGCCCAGAGGGGCTCGCCAGCTGGGCTCAGCTTGAGGAGCAGCACGTCACCTCGGTCGCTGGCCGAAGAAAAGGATTCTCCTGCGATCGCGATCGTCCCTGAAAAAACTGCGCTGACGAACACGTTCCCCTCAGCATCGCTCGCAACTGCCGAAGCCCCGGCGCCGCCGGCTTGCTCAAACGCTGTCGCCCAGACGATGCACTCCAGCCCATCGCAGTTCTCATCGTCCGCGGCGTCGCAGCGCTCCACCGCAGGCAGGACCTCGCCCTCGCATACGCCCCAGGTCCCGTCGGCGCCGCAGGTGCGCATCCCTTCCCGGCACATCCCCTCGTTCCTGGTGACGGGCGGGCCGCCGTAGCAAGCTTCCGAATCGTCCGGCGTGCACGATGTGGGCTCGCCTTCACCGCCAGCGCCCCCGACACCGCCGGCGCCCCCAGCACCTCCAGCGCCCCTGCCGCCAGGCGACTGATCGGTGAACTCGTCGAGGCCGAGCAGCGCCGCGCACCCGCTGGCGTACAGGGTCAGGCCGATGATCGAACCAAGAGTGTACGCTCGTGCGTGCATGCGATGTTCTGCGCGCTCGCCATCTACCGCGGGAGCGGCCATGCGGGCGCCGGAGCGGAGGTTATCACATCGGAAGAGCTGCCGGCACCGTATCTTCGGAGCGAGCGCCCCGGGGCGTCGCGCGTGGTTTCCTCCTAGCCTCGGGCGCGTCGCGGCATGGTGCCATATCCGATGAAGGAGAGCGCTATCCGCGATGAGAGCCGGCGAATCGCCGCGCGAGGGAGGAAGCGGGAGAGCTGGGCCGTCGCCTTGCTCAGCGCGGTCGGGACGGCGACCACGTCGCCCCGATCCGCTGCCGCGATGCCGTAGGCCGCGCAGTCCTCGGCGGTGAGCTCGAACGGCATCTTCCTGCGCGGCACGCCGGGCGCGCCCGCGTCGAAGATCTCGGTGGTCACCGGCCCCGGGCACAGGGCGGTCACCGTGACACCGGTCCCGTCGAGCTCGACGGCCAGGCTCTCGGACAGCGAGAGCACGAACGCCTTGGTGGCTCCATACACCGCATGTCCCGGGGTCGGCTGGAACGCGGCGAGCGACGCGACGTTGAGCACGCGCCCTCCGCCGCGGGCCACCAGCTCGGGGACGACCGCCGCGCAGAGCGCGACGACGCTCTCGCAGTTGAGCCGCACCAGCATCGCCTGCGCCGCGGGATCGCCGTCCAGAAAGGGCCCGAACCGCGTCGTTCCCGCGTTGTTGACGAGCCATGCCGCGCCGCCCAGCTCGCGCGCCCGATCCCGCACGCGGAGGGCAGCGCCCTCGCTGGTGATATCGAGCTCCAGAGGGTGGATGGGCGCGTGCCCAGCGGCGCTCGCCCTCGCGGAGAGCTCCTCCAGACGGTACGCCCGCCTGCCGATGGCGAGCACCGGCTGCCCGCGCGCCGAGAGCTGCCGCGCGATCTCCGCGCCGATGCCGGACGAGGCGCCTGTGACGATACCGAGGCCCGAGGTCGTGGTCATGGAGCGAGCCTTTTATGCTGCTTCGTCCAGGATCGCGAGCGGGCCGTGCCCCTGATCTGCGGGGCCCCGGTCTGCAATCTTCCCGCGCGATATTGCCGCAGCGCGGCAGAATCGCGCGAGGGCCTCGAGCGCGTCATCGGCTCTGGGGAGCCGAAGGTCGCGCGTCGGTGTCGACCTCGTGCCGTTCCCGTCACCAGGCCATCCGCTCCAGGCGTGTGCGGCCGATCGCCCGTGCGGTTTGCCAGCCGTCCCGCGCGCATGACAGCATCGGACCATCGGGCGGTAGGGGTGGTAGAGGACCGTCGCCTACATGCGGAGCGGGCTTTCGCAGCCTTCCTCTTGCAGATCACGGCGCGGAGCGGCTAGCCTGGAGCTCGTACTTCCGGAGCTCGGGTGCTGAGGACCCGCGAGCGATGCAAAGGACCCGCGAGCGAGCCATGCGCATTCGACGAGCTGCTCTAGTCGCCACGGCCCTGCTCGGGCTGCTGCCGGCGCCGGCGCGCGCACAATCGCAGCCATTCGCCCCGGTCACCCTCTATGAGCCCACCATCGACACGCTGCCGGAGGTCGAGGGGACCGGCCTCTGCGCCGCATCGGCCCTGTCCGACAACGTGGATAACGATTTCTATGTGCCCCTCCCCAGGGACGAACCTGGCGAGCGTCTGGCTTATAACGACAAGGTCAATGCGTTCATCACCAGCAAGATCGGGGTTGTCGAGGCAGAGTATCGCGAATACGTCGTTCGGACCGTCCTGGATCTCAGCAACAACAACAGCGACGTTGATGATGACCAGGACCCGATCGAAGAAGGCCCGCTGAGCTACGGCGACTTCACCGGACTGATGTCGACGACGTGCCAGGAGGGCGGGTGCGACTTCCCCTGGAACAGCCACGGCACCGGCCAGCCGTTCGGCTCCAGGCTCCGCGGGTTCTTGCGGGTCCCCGAGGAGCTCGTGGGTCGACCCGTTCATATCGGTTTCTTCGCCGACGATGCGATAAGCCTCACCTTCTGGGACAAGCTCAATGGCGTGAAGCCCGTCATGGTCCGTCCGGCGCGGCTCGGCCTTCCGACATGGCGCCTCACGAACACCGTCATCTTCGAGATGCCAGGCCTGTACCCGCTCGAGATCCTCTACGTCGAAATCGCCGAGCACGCGGCGCTCGAGATGTCCTACTTCGTCGGCGAGTTCGAGGACTTCGAGCTCGGCGCGCGGGTAGGGGGCAGCGAGAGCCTCAAGGAGGCTAACTATTCCATCTTCCAACCCGCGCAGTTCTTCCAGACGCTGAGCGGCTCGCCGTCGTTCCCCGATCTCGACCAGTGCCAGCAGTGCAATCGCCAGTTCGCCGGCCAGGCCGGGACCAACGGCTGTCCTGGAAGCTACTATTGCAATGAGGCGGCCCTGTGCGCCCCGTGTGACACCGCACAATTCTGCGGCGAGTCCTGCTCGGCCTGCACGGGCGACACGCTGTTCTGCATCAACCTGGAGGGCAGGTCTCAGTGCGCCGAGTGCCGCACCAGCGCCGACTGCCGCGACGGCTTCAGCTGCGACCCCGAGACGCACGAGTGCGAGGAGGAGAACGAGTGCGAGATCGACCCGGACTGCCCGCGCGGCAAGATCTGCGTCGAAAACACGTGCGTCGTATGCGACACGGCCGACCGCTGCGCCGGCAACTCGTGCAACTGCTGTCCCAACGGCATCAACGGCACGCAGATGGACTGCGCGGCCGTCGAGCCGGGGGGGATCGAGATGTGCGTCGAGTGCCTCACCGACGAGCAGTGCCCCGACGGCAAGGTGTGCCACGTGCCCACGGGCCACTGCATGGACAGGCCGCTCCCGACGAACGCGCTGCCCAACTGCTGCGGTGAGGGCTGCGTCGACTGCATGCACCCCGAGGACCCGAGCGACCCGCAGTCGCCCCCGGTGCCGTTCTGCCTCCCCGGGCCCGTCGGGACGGCGTGCGCCGCGTGCCGCAACGACATGGATTGCGCCGAGGGGCAGTACTGCCTGAGCGGTGAGTGCAAGGAGTGCGTCAAGGATAGGCGCTGCGGGCCGCGCTGCGACAGCTGCGGCGGCGACACGCCGTTCTGCCTCGGCCAGTTCTCCGAGCTCGCGGCGTGCGTGCGCTGCACGTCGGACGAGCAGTGCGCCGGCACGACCTGCAACCGCGAGACCCACGAGTGCGACCCGCCGGGGTGCATGGCGACCTGCGGCGAGGACACCCCGTACTGCGACGGCGAGAAGTGCGTCGAGTGCTACGCCGACACGCAGTGTCCGTGCGGCAACACGTGCGACCTCGCGACGAACACCTGCGACATCTCCTGCAAGACGAACCTCGACTGCCTCGGCAACGAGCACTGCCGCTGGACCGACGAGGCGGACGCCAAGGAGTGCGCGCTCGGCCCGATGCCCGACAACGTCGCGTGCGGCGGCACCCTCGCCGAGATCTGCAGCGTCTCGGTCGTCGGCCAGAAGGGCGCCGATCCGCGGGCCGCCGGGCTCGTCGCCCTCGCGGCGCTGGCCCTGATCGAGCGAAAGCGCCGCCGGCGCAGCGGAGGTGCCTCGTGAGAACGCGTCCACTCCTCGCCCCGCTCCTCGCGCTGTCCGCGCTCCTCGCCGCGCGCCCCGCGCTCGCCGAGGAGGGGCGCTTCGATGCCCAGGTCTTCCGCCCGGCAGCGGCGCCGCGCGATCTCGTGATGGTCCAGAAGTCCGAGGTCATCGGCAACCTCTCGCCGACCGTCGGCCTCTACAGCGACATCGCGGCCGACCCGCTCGTGCTGCTCGTCGCGGGCGACGACACGAGGCAGGCCGTCGACGCCATCTCCGGGCGGCTCGAGCTCGCCTTGCTCGCGGGCATCGGCTTCTTCGACGTGTTCGACGTCACGATGGCCATGCCGCTCGTCCTCTTCCAGGAGGGCGGCAACCTTCGCCGCTTTGGCACCGAGGGGTCGGTCAAGAGCTCCTCCGTCGGCGATCTCCGCCTGTCCACGAAGATCTCGCTCCCGTACCTGAACCGGAAGGAGCAGGTCAAGGAGGGGTTCGGGATGGCCATCTCGGGCAACCTCAACTTCCCCACGGGCGACCAGAACGCGTTCACCAGCGACGGGGCGCTGAGCGGCGGCGCGACGCTCATCGGCGACTACCGGTTCAACTTCGGGCTGCTCCTCGCCGCGAACGCTGGCATCTGGCTGCGGCCCGACAACCAGTTCGCGGGCGTGCGCGTCGGCGACATGGCGCAGTTCGGCGTGGCGGCCGAGCAGTACGTCGTTCAGAGCTGGGGCCTGTCGGTCATCGGCGAGGTGTACGGCTACCCCTCGCTCACGAGCTACCCCGACGACCCGGGGCAGATCCCCGCGGAGGCGCTCCTCGGGCTGCGCTGGCAGACCAAGCACGGCATCACGATCACCTTCGGCGGGAGCTTCGGCGCGGCGTGCGGCTTCGGCTCGCCCTCGATCCGCTTCTTCAACGTCATCACGTGGCAGCCGAAGACCTCCCAGGAGCAGGAGGAGATCAACCGCCTGCAGCAGCGCGACAACGACGATCCGGATCGCGACGGCCTCATCGGCGCCGCGGACCGCTGCCCCGACGTGCCCGGGAGCCCCGAGAACTTCGGCTGTCCGGACCTCGACACCGACGGCGACGGCATCTTCGATCGCGACGACAAGTGCCCCGACAAGCCCGCCGGTCCGCACGGGAAGGACGGCTGTCCGCTCGCCTTCATCCGGGGCGACGAGATCGTGATCACCGAGCAGGTCCACTTCGCGACCGACAAGGACATCATCCTCGAGGACTCGAACTCGACGCTCGAAGCGGTCGCGCAGGTGCTGATCGACAACCCCGACATCCGCGAGGTGCGGATCGAGGGCCACACCGACGTGCGCGCGACCGACCTGTACAACATGGCGCTGTCCCAGCGCCGCGTGGCGAGCGTCATGGCGTACCTGATCGCGAAGGGCGTCGATGCCGCGCGGCTCCAGGCGGTCGGCTACGGGCACACGCAGCCGATCTACGACGACACCGGCTGCCAGGGGCACGACGACCAGCTGTCGCCCGATTGCCAGTTCATGACGTCGAAGAACCGGCGCGTCGTCTTCCGCATCCTGCGCTACGGCGCCGCGGGGGCGAAGCCGCTCACCGGCGCGCCCGAGGGGGGCGAGCAGCTCCTTCCGTCCGGCGGCGTGCTGCCGCAGAAGACCCAGGGCACGCTGCCCAGCCAGGGCACGCTGCCGGGGCAGGGGGTCCTCAAGTCGAACGTGCTGCCGAGCGGCGGATCCTCTCTCCCGCCTGCGGGCGGGGCGCCCGGCGGCGCGGCACCCCTGCCGAACCGC
The DNA here is from genome assembly GCF_051530145.1 of Sorangium sp. So ce302. GTDB lineage: Bacteria > Myxococcota_A > Polyangia > Polyangiales > Polyangiaceae > Sorangium > Sorangium cellulosum_B. The sequence goes on from NZ_CP150326.1 coordinate 5,151,966, forward strand.
GGCAACGCGGGCGGTCTCCCGAGCAACACGGGCGTGCTGCCGCGATCCGGTACCCCCGCGCCCGCGCCGCCGGCACCGGCGCCGTCCTCGTCGAGCCAGCCGCCTGCTCCCGGAGGCGGGAGGACTCGCTAGGAGGGCGTCGATCCTCGGGCCTACGGAGATGGATGGAAGAGGCGCGATGGCGGTCGAGCGCGCGTTGCGAGAAGAGCGGGCGTAGCTCGAGACTGCCGAGCTCCGAGCGCCTCAGGGGAGGAGAGGTCAAACGGACGTCAGCGTCACAGCGGCAGGAGCCGCGCGACGCTGACGTCTTCTGTTGCGCTTACTTCTTCGGCGCGGGCTTCACGGGCGCCGATGTCGTGGCGGGCTTGGCCGACGACGACGGGGGGAGCGGCGACGGCGGGGCAGAGGAGGCCGGCTTGGCCGACGACAGCGGGGTGGGCGACGCGGGCTTCGCCCCCGGCTTGCCTGGCTTGGCCGAGGTCGCAGGAGCGGGCGAGTCCTCGTACGGCTCGTCGGCTGCAGCCGGAGGAGCAGCAGGCTGGTCCGCCGGCGGCGCCTCCGGCTCGGCAGGCGCCGCCGAGTCGGCGGGCGGCGTCGCCGGGTGCAACGTCAACGGCTTCGCCTCTCCCTCGGTGCGGCGGACCCAGATCACCGCCGTCCCGCTCGCGACGCTGGCATAGCGGCCGTCCTCGGTGCGGATCTCCTCGTTGACCGCCTCGATGACCGCGTCGCCGCCGACGCCGCACGCGGCCTTGCGGAGCGACTCGAGGCGCTCCGCCTCCGTGCGGGCCGTCGGATCGCTCGCGATCGGCTGAAGGCGATGGTACTCGCGATCGGGCAGCTGGCCCGCCGGAATGACGTGCATGTCGCTGCAGAACTCGCCGGAAGGCGTGCGTTTGTCTCGGAACTGAGTGCTGCAACCGGCGATCAGCGCGGCACCCAGGGCCGCCGAGAGGAGGAGGCGCTGCATGCTGCCTTCTTACCAGCGATGCGACGCGCGATGCAAACCCCGTGCATCATGGACGCAGCCGACGTGCACCAGGGACGCCAGCCGACCCGGCGGCACGCCGCCTCTCGCAGGTTGCTTGCGGGTGGATCGGCTCCTTATGCCGTGCCCGTCACCGGGCCGCCACACCCGCTGCCACCGCCCCATCCACCGTCCCATCCAGTGTTCCGATCTCGTGAACGCCTGGATATGCTTCGCGGCCGATGCGCCCGATCGAGCGATCCGCTCCTCTCGGCTTCCTCACCTTCCTCGGCGCGGCGCTCGCCGCCGCGTGCAGCGCGCCTCAGGCGGCGCCGCACGCCCCTCCGCACAGCGCCGCCCCTGCCGAGGAGAGCGCCTCGAGCGCCGCGGCGTGCCTCGCGGCCGCCAGCGCACCGCGGCAGGCCCGCCCCGACGAGCCGCCGCGGATCGGCGTGAAGCACATCCTCGTCCGCTATGCCGGCGCCGATCGCGCCGAGGGCACGACGCGCACACGCGAGGAGGCGTGCCTGCGCGCGATGGAGGCGCGCGACAAGATCCGCGGCGGCGCCGACTTCGGCGAGGCGGTGGCGCAGTACAGCGAGGAGGCCGGCGCGGCGTCGCGCGGCGGCTCGCTCGGCACCGTGGAGCGCGCCGACGTCCTGCCGCCCTTCGCCGATGCGGCGTTCGAGCTCGATATCCAGCAGCTCAGCGACGTCGTGGAGACCCGCTATGGCTTCCACGTGATCTTCAGGACGGAATAGCCCTCCTGCCGAGAGCGAGCCTCCCGCCGGAGACCTCTCTGCCTGCCCGCGCGCGGCCTCTCCTCGCAGGCCACATCACGGCGCCTCGCGGGCCGCGCGCGCAAGGGTTGCGTTCTCGGCGGAGGCGCAGCATGAAGCACCCATGCGCGCTCACAAGCTCCTCGCCGCCTTCGCCGTGATGATCGCCTCGCCAGCGCTGCTGATCGCGGCGTGCAAATCCAGCGACGAGCCGGAGGAGGTCGCCCCGGCGCCAGGCGCCGTCACGGCGCCGACCGCGACGGCGCCGCCGCCCGCAGCGACCGGGACGGTGCCGGCCGCGACGCCGACCCCGGCCGCGCCTCCAGCGACCACGACCGCCGCCCCGACCCCGGCCGCCCCGGCGACCCCGAAGCCGGACGCGGGCGCGCCGGCGGACGCCGGCGCGCCGAAGGACGCCGGCACCGCCACCACGGCCGACGCGGGGGCGCTCTCGACCAAGCTCGCGGCGTGCGCCGCGAAGTGCCAGACGATCCTCCAGACCTGCCTGACGCCGAAGTTCCCCGCGGACGGCGGCCTGCCCGCGCTCGCCGATCCGGCGGCGTGCCAGGGCTCGTTCGACTCCTGCCGCACCGCCTGCGCGCCGTAGCTCCCGCCCCCCTCGGCGAGGCCGGCTCCAGCGCCGCCGAGCCTACTTCTTCTGGGCGCCGGCCGGCAGCGTGATCCGGAAGAGCGCGCCGCCGGCCGCGCCGGTCGTCACCGTGATGTCGCCGCTCATCGCCTCGACGAGGTGCTTCGCGATGGACAGGCCGAGCCCGGTGCCGCCCGACGCGCGAGAGCGGCCCGGATCCACCCGGTAGAACCGATCGAAGACGCGGGCCTGGTGCGCCGCAGGGACGCCCGGCCCGTCGTCCTCGACCTCCAGGACGACGCGCCCGTTCGCGGCCCGCGCGCGCACCACCACGTGCGAGCCGTTCGGCGTGTGATGGATCGCGTTGTCGACGAGGTTGGTCAAGATCTGGTCCAGCGCGCGCGGATCCGCCGCGACGAGCGTGCCCGGCGCCACGTCGATCTTCACGTCGGTGTCCCTCTCCATGGCGCGCCCGCGCAGGAGCGCCACCGCCGCCTCGGCCTGCACCGAGAGGTCGAGCGTGCCCGGCGAGAGCGGCCGCTCGCCGCCCTCGATGCGCGACAGATCGAGCAGATCGTCCACGAGCCGGTGCAGCCGGGTCGCGTTCCGCTCGATCACCTCGACGAAATCGCGCGCCGCCTCCGGGTCGTCGAGCGCGCCGCCGAGCAGCGTCTCGCTGCTCGCGCGGATCGACGCGACCGGCGTGCGCAGCTCGTGCGACGCGTTGGCGATGAAGTTGCGCTGCAGGCCCTCGATGCGCCGCAGCTCGGTCACGTCGAAGAAGACGGCGACGACCCCCGCCGCCCCGCGGCTCTGCGCCGGCAGCGCGAGCGGCGCGGCGTTCACGAGCAGGATCCTGCGCCCCGGAGGCCCGGCCACGCCTGGCGCCGCGGGCGAGATCTCGATCTCGCGCGTCGCCGCCGCGCGCGCGAGCGCGACCTCCTCGAGCAGCTCGTGCAGGCTCGACGAGCGCAGCACCTCGAGCGGCGGGCGGCCGACCGGGTCCCTGCGGATGCCGAGCAGCTGCGAGAGCGCCGGGTTGACCAGCGTGATGTCGCCCTTCTCGTCCGTGACGAGCACGCCCTCGCGCATCGACTCGAGCACCGCGCCGAAGCGCTCTCCCTCGCCCCCGAGCTCGCGCCGCGACACCTCCAGGCTCTCGGCGAGGTCGTCCAGCGCGCCGCCCAGCGTGGCGATCTCGTCGTGCCCCTGCATGCGCGCGCGCCGGCCCAGGTCGGCCCGCATCTCCCGCGCGACGCCCGTCAGGTAGACGAGCCGCCCGGAGAGGGCGCGCGCCCCGGCGAGCGCCGCGGCGACGGCGAGCGCGAGGGCCAGGAGGGTGCCCTCCACCACGCGCGTGCGGGCGGCGGACAGGCTGCGGTCGATCGCGACCGGCTCGAACGCGACCCGCACCACCCACGGCCCGTCCGGGCGATCGAGCCGCTGCGCGGCGTAGAGCATCCGCATCCGCGTCGTCTTGCTCACGCGCTCGCTGCGCCCCGTGCCCTGGTGCCGCGCGTCGGCGACCTCGTCGCGCGTCGCGTGCGTGTCGAGCTGGCCGAGCCCCTCCGGCGCGACCGACGAGTCGCCCCGCACCGCGCCCTGCGGATCGATGAACGTGACGCGCGCTCCTGCGACCTTCGACAGCGCCGTCGCGAGGGCGGGCGCCTCGGCCGCGAGGTCTCCTGATCTCGCGGCGACCTCGGTGACGAGCGCCGTCCGCGTCGCCAGGTCGTCCTCCGTGTGCGCCGAGAGCTCTGTCCCGAGCGTCTTCAGGACATAGCCGTCGAACACCAGGGCCGCGAGGATCGCGATCCCCACCGCGAACGCGATGAGCTTGCTTCGTATACCCATGTCACCAGCGTGCCCGGCTCACGCCGCGCGCGACGTGGGCGAAGATCCTCATGTTACCTGGTTTTGTCCGTTCCATGACGACTCGTTGACGTGATGCGGGGAGACGGGTAAACGCCCGGCCCCATGGGATTGACCCGTGACGCAGTCTTCTTCGACGCGCTGGCCAACCATGCGCGGCAGAGCGTCGCAGCGAGCGAGCTCCTCCTGGAGATGCTCGACCGGCTCGACGAAGCCCCGGCCCTGGTGCAGCGGATCTCCGACCTCGAGGACGAGGCCGACAAGATCACCCACGAGTGCCTGGCCGCCCTCCACCAGACGTGGATCACGCCGCTCGATCGTGAGGAGATCCACGCGCTCATCACCCGCCTCGACGACGTGCTCGACTGCATCGAAGCGGCGAGCGTGAGGATCGTGCTCTTCGAGATCAGCAGCATCCTGCCGGACGCGCGGCTGCTCGCGCAGGATGTCGTCGACGCGTGCACCGTCATGAGCTCCGCCATCCAGTCGCTCAGGGACCTGAAGAAACAGCCGCACCTCCTCGAGCTCTGCGTCGAGATCAACAAGATCGAGAACGCGGCGGACGCGCACTACCGCAACGGGTTGGCGGCGCTCTTCAAGAAGGGGAACGACCCGCTCCTCGTGATGAAGTGGCGCGATATCTATGACCTCCTGGAGCACGCGACCGACCGCTGCGAGGACGTCGCGAACATCATCGAGGGCATCGTGCTCGAGCACGCATGACGACCTACATCCTCGCCATCCTCATCATCGCGCTGGCGTTTGATTACATCAACGGCTTTCACGACGCCGCGAACTCGATCGCCACGGTCGTCTCGACGCGCGTCCTGTCGCCGCGCACCGCGGTGCTCTGGGCAGCCGCCTTCAACTTCATCGCGTTCGCGCTGTTCGAGCCCACGGTGGCGCGGAACATCGCGAAGGGCGTCGAGCCGGGGTTCATCACGCCGAACGTCATCCTGGGCGGCCTGCTCGGCGCGATCATCTGGAACCTGCTCACGTGGTGGTGGGGGCTGCCGTCGTCGTCGTCGCACGCGCTCATGGGCGCGTTCGCCGGGGCCGCGGTGAAGAGCGCGGGGCGGCTGTCGGTACTCGACGCGACGGTCTTCGGCAAGACGGCGGCGTTCATCCTTGTGTCGCCCTTGCTCGGCGCGGTCATCGGGTTCTCGCTCATGCACGCCATCCGGCGGCTCGCGCGGGGCTGGACGCCCGGGAAGGTGAGCTCCCGGTTCCGGCGGCTGCAGCTGCTCTCCGCCGCCGCCTACTCGCTCGGGCACGGCGGCAACGACGCCCAGAAGACGATGGGCATCATCACGGCCCTCCTCATCTCCGCGGGCCTCCAGGAGGGCGGCAAGGACCCGAAGCCGATGCTCTGGGTCGTGCTCGTCTGCCACGCGGCGATGGGCCTCGGCACGCTCTCCGGCGGCTGGCGCATCGTGAAGACCATGGGGATGAAGATCACGAAGCTGAAGCCGGTGGGCGGCTTCGCGGCCGAGACGGCCGGCGCGGCGACGCTGTTCAGCGCCACGGCGCTCGGCATCCCCGTGAGCACGACCCACACGATCACGGGCGCGATCGTCGGCGTCGGCGCCACGAGCGGGCGCCTCTCCGCGGTCCGCTGGGGCGTCGCCGGGCGCATCGTCTGGGCCTGGATCTTCACGATCCCCGCCTCGGCCGCCCTCGCCGCGGTCGCCTACACCATCGCGCGCGTCATCAGCGGCCAGCCCTGACGGCGCAGGCGAACGCGGCGTGACGCCATGCAGGCGAGCAAGCGCCTCGCTCGCGCGCCAGGCGGCGGCGCTCGCGCGGCCCGCCCTGGGACTTACGAAGCGCGCCGCCGATCTCCATAGCGCGACCATGCGGGCGCTCGTGACGGGGGCGACGGTGGCGCCGGGAGGGGCGGTCGCGCGGGCCTTGCTCGCCCGCGGGCACCGCGTGCGGGCGTTCTCCGCCAGGCCTGGCGATCCGACCGCGGCGCGGCTCATCGAGCTCGGCGTCGAGGTCGTCCAGGGTAGCGCCGACGAGCCCCGCTCGATCGCGCGCGCGGCGGCCGGCGTCGACGCGGTCTTCGCCATGGGCTCGCCGATCGAGGGCGGGCCCGCGGCCGTCGAGGCGGAGCTGCGGCTCGGCCTCGCCGCCGCCGAGGGCGCGAGCGCCGCGGGCGGCGCGCACCTCGTCTACACCTCGGTCGCGAGCGCCGACCGGGGCACGGGCGTCCCCCATTTCGAGAGCAAGGCGACCGTCGAGCGGCACATCACCGCGCTCGGCGTCCCTTGCACGATCCTCGCCCCGGTGTGCCTGATGGAGAACCTGCTCACGCCCGCGGCGCTCCTCGGCCTCCGGCGCGGCGTGTACGCCGCCCCGCTCCCGGCGGGCTGCCCGCTACAGCAGATCGCGGCCGACGACGTGGGGCGCTTCGCGGCGCTCGTGCTCGAGCGCCGGCGCGACTTCCTCGGGCACCGGATCGAGCTCGCGTCCGACGAGCTCACCGGCGCCGAGGCCGTCTCGGCGCTGTCCCGCGTGGCCGGCCGCGAGATCCGCTACGCCGAGGTGCCGCTCGCCGAGGTGCGCGCGCGCAGCGAGGACCTCGCGGCCATGTTCCGCTGGCTCACGCGCGGCGGTCACGGCGTGGACCTCGGGGCGCTCCACGCCGCCTACCCGGAGGTCGGGTGGCGGCGCTTCGAGGACTGGGCGCGCGAGCACCTCGCGGGCACGCTGACCCGAGCGGTCGCGTGAGCCTGCGAGGGTGCCGCGTCGATCCGGCGCGTGGTCCACCCGGCCCGCGCGCGGAGCTCATCCGACGTGCTACGGAGCGCGGCTCGGTCGGGCCGCCCCGAGGCTGATGAAGTGGTCGAGGATCCAGGTCTTGAAGCGGCTCAGGTCGAGCCGGTCGAGCAGCGGCAGGAACGCCCGCTCCACGCCGTCCTCGCGGCGCACGGAGGCGAAGTCGAGCACGCCGACGTCGTTCGCGGCGAGCACGTACGGCATCACCTCGGTGCGCCCCTCGTCGAAGGCCGCGAGCAGCAGCGACCCCTTGAGGAAAGCGGCCGAGACGTCGAGGAAGGCGGGGCGGATCCCGCGGATGTACCGGCTGAACGGCTCCGCGATCACGCGCTTGTCCGGCGAGTCGCGGAGCCCCGCGCCCTCGAGCTGCATCTTCAGGTAATCGCTCGCCGACATGCCGGGGTGCTCCTTGCGGCGGCGCTCGGCCTCGTAGCCCTCGGCGACGATCACGAGCGCGTAGTCGGCGCGCTTGAGGCCGTCGGCGAGCTCGCTCAGCACGTCCTGCGGGAAGCGGAAGAAGGGGAGCACGATGAGGTGCGCCCGGGCAGCCACCGCGCAGTGCAGCGCGTGCCGCCCGCTGCGATTGCCCATCATCTCGAGGATGTAGATGCGCTTGTGTGTATAAGCGTCCTCGTAGAGCCCGCGCGCGATGGTCGCGCCCGTCTCCACGCCGGACAGGAAGCCGATCGCGCGATCGCCCTCCAGATCGTTGTCGATGGAGACGTTCACGAAGCCGGCCTGCGGGCGCACCTCGAACTCGTCGAGCCACGCCTTGATGCCCTCGAACGTGCCGTTGCCGCCGACGCAGATGAGGTGCGTGAACCCCTGCGCCTTGAAGGTCGCGGCGGCCTGCTTGCGCTTCTCGCGATCGAGGAAGCCGGAGTAGCGCTCGCTGCGGAAATCGCTGCCCGCGTCGAGCACACGCCGCCCCATCGAGCGCGCAGGGATGCCCTGCGCGAGCAGATCGTAGCGCTGGCGGCGGCTCATGATGAGGCGCTCGAACTGGGGCTGGGCGCGCGCGTCCGCGGTCAGGGAGCGGAAGCCCTCGGTCGCGGCCCACACCTCGTAGCCTCGCCGCGCCGCCTCCTCGGTCAGCGCGACGGCGACCGAGGAGTAGCCAGGGGCGTTGCCGCCGTCGAAGACGAGCAGCAGGCGCTTGTCCGATGCCGGGAGGGTGTCGGGACGTCCGAACTCGACGATGCTGGTCATGGCGCCGGCCTTCTACCACGCGACGACGAGGTTGGCTGAGCGATTGTCACACGTTCGCACTCGTTGTTTGACGACGCCCGGCGTTGGACGACAGCGCCGCGCGGCGTCGAGCGAGCGCGCCGCGCCGCGTGGCGCTCCGCGCGGCGTCGAGCGAGCGCGTGGCGTCGAGGGCGCGCCGTTCACCCCGTGTTGCGCATGCCGGCGGCGATGCCGTTCAGCGTGAGCAGGAGCGAGCGATCGCGCCCCGAGTCGCCGCCGCGGCTCGCCCGCAGGAGCTCGACTTGCAGGAATGAAAGGGGGTCGACGTAAGGATTGCGCAGCGAGATGGACCGCTGGAGCGTCGGGTTGCCCTCGAGCAGCCGCCGGTTGCCCGTGAGCCGCTTGAGCCACGACCGCGTCCGCTTGTATTCCGCGATGATCCGCGGCGCGACCGCCTTGCGCGCGGCGGCCGGCGCGAGCTCCGCGTAGCCCGCGAAGATCGTCATGTCGGCCTTCGCGAGCACCATCTCGACGTTGTCGATGACCGCCCGGAAGAACGGCCACGACGCCATCATCTCCTTCAGCAGCTCCGCGCCCTCGGGGCGCTGGCCCATCGCCTCCAGGCCGCTGCCGACGCCGTACCACCCCGGGAGGATGGCCCGGTTCTGCGTCCACGCGAAGACCCACGGGATCGCGCGCAGCGACTCCAGGCCGCCCGCGCGCCGCTTGCTCGGGCGTGAGCCGAGCGGCAGGCGCGCGATCTCGTCGATCGGGGTCACGGCCGTGAAGAACTCCACGAACTTGGGCTCCTCCCAGACGAGCGCGCGGTAGGCGCGCCGGCCCGTCTCGGCGAGCTCGTCGAACGCAGCGGCGTAGCGCAGCTCGGACGCGGTGGGCGGCCGCGGCTGCGCGCCCAGCGTGTGCAGGAGCACCCCGCTCAGCATGATCTCCAGCGTGCGCATCGCGAGCTCGGGGCGCGCGTACTTGTGGTCGAGCGCCTCTCCCTGCTCGGTCGCCTTGTAGCGGCCGCCGACGCTGCCGGCCGGCAGGGCGAGCAGCGCCTGGTGCGCCGGTCCGCCGCCGCGCGCCACCGACTCGCCGCGGCCGTGGAAGACGCGGAGCGGCAGCTCCGCCTCCGCGGCGATCTTCGGCAGCGTCTCCTGCACGCGCCGGAGCGCCGCGCTCGCCGCGAGCAGGCCGACCTCCTTGCCGGAGTCGCTGTATCCGATCATCACCTCCTGCACGCCGCGGGCGAGGACGTGCGGCCGATACGAAGGGTGCGCGAGCAGCGCGCGCAGGATCCTCGCGCTGTCGTTCAGCGCGCCGAGCGACTCGAACAGCGGGACGACGTCGATCCGCGCGCACGAGCGCGCCTCGTCCCACAGCCCTGCGGCCTTCGCGCTCGCGAGCGCGGCGAGCACGTCGTGCTCGCTCTGGGTCATCGACAGGATGAGCGTGCGGCAGGACGACTCTCCGCCGTCGCGCTGCGCCGCGGCGATGCGCTGGAGCGCCTCGAACACGCGGCGCCCCTCGGGCGTCATCTGCGCCGGCTCGACGCGGCCCTCCGCGAGGCTCTGCGCCGCGGCGCGCGCGTCCTCGGCCGGCGCGCGCATCTCGAGCTCCGCGAGCGCGAAGCCGAGCGCGCGCACCTGCGAGAGCAGCGCCCGAGCGCGCCGCTCGCCCGAGCTCGCGCAGCGCGCGGCGCGCAGGCTGTCCGCGACGACCGCGAGGTCGCGCTCGAGCTCCGCGGGCTCGCGGTAGGGGACCGCCAGCGTCGGCTCCTCCGGGCGCACGAAGGCGCGCCCCTCGCGCGTGGGGCCCTGCCCGGAGCGCGCGCGCGCCTCGGCGCGGCCGTGCTCCGCGTGCTCGAGCGTGGCGGTGAGGCGCGCCTCGATGAAGTGCAGCTTGCGGCGCCACGGCTCGCCCTCGGTGCGCGGGCCGAAGTGCGCGGCCACCTCGGGCATCGCGGCGGCGTCCTCCTCGATCGAGGCGAGCAGCCAGGGCGGCGGCGTGACGTGCCGGACCGACTGCGACAGCGCGCCGCCGAGGTCGCGCGCCGCCCGGATGAGCCGGCGCAGCCCGCGGGTCCGGTAGGCGAACAGCGCGTCCTCGAGCACGGCGGGCACGACGAACGGGTTGCCATCCATGTCGGCGCCGACCCACGAGTGGATCCGGAGCGGCACGATCTCGGCGTCCAGCGGCTCGCCGTACGCGGCCTCGAACGCGCGCCCGATCGCCGCGGGCAGGTCGGGGAGCAGATCCCAGAGGATCTCCTCGATGTACCAGGCGACGTTCTTCACCTCATCGCCGACGGTGGGGCGATCGCGGCGCACCTCGTCGGTCTGCCAGAGCGCGGTGATCTCCTCGCGGATCTGGGCGAGCTTACTCGCCGACTCGTCGGGCGTCAGCTTGCAGCGATCGCGCTCCTCGAGGTTCCTCGCGATGCGGTAGAGCTTCTCGAGGACGGTGCGCCGCGCCGCCTCGGTCGGGTGCGCGGTGAAGGTGAGCGTGACGTCGAGCGTCCTGAGCGCGGCGCGCACGCGCTCCGCGGGGACGCCGGCCTTCTTGAGCGTGTGCATCGCGGCCTCGAGCGAGCCGCGCTGCGGCCGCGCTCCGGGATCCGTCGCGTACGCGCGCGCGCGGCGGATGCGGTGGTGCTGCTCCGCGAGGTTGACGAGCCGGAAGTAGACGGTGAACGCGCGGATGACGGGCTCGAGGCGATCGTGGGGCAGCTCCGCGAGCAGCTTGCTGAGCTCCGCGGCCGCGTGCGCGCGCCCGTCGCTGGGGCCGCGGCGCCGGCGGATGGCGAGCGTGCGGATGCGCTCTTCGATGGCGAAGAGCTCTTCTCCCTCCTGCTCGATCAACACTTCCCCGAGCAGGCGTCCAAGCAGGCGAACTTCTTTGCGAAGAGGTCGATCGACCTCACGGCGGCGCGGCGGCATGGCGGCCAGCGTAGCGCGATGCGGCGTAAAACGGACCACCGAGTGTGGCCTGGGCGGACGGTCGGTGGCGCCGGGGGTGTGGCGGCGCCGGGGCAGGTGGCGCGCCTCGGGGCCTGGGCGGGTGGCGCGCGCCGGGACCTGGGCGGGTGGGCGGTGGTGCGAGCACGGTCCGTGCATCGCCCGTTCATCCGCGCCCTTTCGAAGCCTCGTCGAGCTCGTGTACCCTCGGGCGGATGGCCGATGACGTGTTCGGGATCGTCGGCACGACCCAGGGGGCGTTCAAGGTAGAGCGGGTCGTCGCCGAAGGTGGGTTCGGCGTCGTCTATCGGGCGTACCACGAGGCGTTTCGAGCGCCGGTCGCGCTGAAGTGCCTCAAGGTCCCGGCGACGCTGCCCGAGCAGCTGCGCGTGCAATTTCTTGAAAAATTTCGTGAGGAAGCGGAACTTCTGTTCCGCCTGTCGGCCGCGATCCCCGCCGTCGTCAGGCCGCTGCACCACGACGTGATCTCGGCCGCGACCGGCGCCTTCGTGCCGTTCATCGCGCTGGAGTGGCTCGAGGGCCGCACGCTCGCGAGCCACATCGCCTCCCGCGCGGCGATGGGAGCGCCGCAGCTCGCGCCGGGGGAGGTGATCCGGCTGCTCGCGCCGGTCGCGCGCGCGCTCGAGGCGGCGCACCATTTCCCCGGGCCGAGCGGCCCCACGTGCGTGGTGCACCGCGATCTCAAGCCGGCGAACATCTTCCTCGCCCAGATCCATGGCGCGGAGGTCGTCAAGATCCTCGACTTCGGCATCGCCCGCGCCCGCGACGCCGCGACGGTCATGGCCGGCCAGACCGCCACCACGTCGGGCGGCCTCTCGACGGCGTTCACGCCCGCCTACGGGGCGCCCGAGCAGTGGGCGCCGAAGCGCTTCGGCAAGACGGGCCCCTGGACCGACGTCTGGGGGCTCGCCGTGACCGTCGTCGAGGCGCTCGCCGGCCGCGAGATCATCGGCGGGGATCACGTGGCGATGATGGGCACGGTGCTCGACGAGAAGCGCCGCCCCACGCCGAGGAGCGAGGGCATCTTCGTGCCCGACGCGCTGGAGGCCGCCTTCCGGCGGGCGCTGGCCGTGGATCCGCGCGAGCGCTTCCGGGACATCGGTGCGTTCTGGGACGACGTCGAGCAGGCGCTCGGGCTGCCGAGGAGCGCTCCGCCGATCGCGGTGCCCAGCCGGAGCCACGCGCCGGCCGCCGCCCGCGTCCGCTCCTCGGTGTTGCCCGCATCGCCCTCGCCGCCGGGATCGACGCGGTCGCAGGATCTCCTCCAGGGCACCGCCCTCGCGGCGCCGGCGGCGTTCGCGGAGGCGACGGCCCGGGAGCTCCACCTGCCGGAGCGCGGCGGCGGCCGCTTGCTGCCGCACAGCCTCCCCACCGAGCCGGTCGTGCCGCTCGCGCTCGACTGGTCTCCTCCCGCGCCCGCGCCCTTCGCGCGGCCGTCCTATGCGCCGTCGAGGATGCCGCCCCCGATGGTGGAGCGCGCGCCCGCGCGCCCCAGCCTGAGCACCGGGGAGCTCATGGCGATGTTCGCGTTGCCCGTGCGGCTCGCCGGCGCGGGCTTCGTCATCACCCTCCTCGATCTCGCGGCCGCCTCGCTGCTCTTCGGCGGCCAGCGCATCGGCGTGGGCCCCATCGGCGGCGTGGGCCCGATCGGGCTCTTCCACGTCGCGGTGGGCCTCGTGGTCCTGGGCATCGGGATCGCGGTGTTCCGGCTGTTCTCGTCGGACCGCTAGCGCAGCCCATGCCCGCGAAGCCGCAGGACCTGGGCGACACGCGATGGGACGACGTCCGCGTCTTCCTCGCCGTCCATCGGCACGGGAGCCTGGGCCAGGCGGGCGCGCGCCTCGGCCTCGACACGTCCACCGTCAGCCGCCGCTTGACGGCGCTCGAGGCGTCGCTCGGCGCGCGCCTCTTCGACCGCACCCGCGACGGCCTCGTCCCCACGCGCGTCGCCGAGCTCGTCCTGCCCGCCGCCGAGGCGATGGAGGCCGCGCACCGGCGCCTCGCGCGCGACGCCTCGGGCGCCGAGGCCGACGCCGAGGGCGTCGTGCGCCTCAGCGTCGCGCCGGGCTTCGCCGACTCGTTCGTGGTCCGGAGGCTCCCGCGCCTCCGCGCCCTCCACCCCAAGATCCGCGTCGAGCTCGACGCATCCGTCCGCGTGCTCGATCTCACCCGGCACGAGGCGGACCTCGCCCTCCGCTCGATCCGGCCGGAGGGCGCCGACCTCGTCGTGACGAAGCTCGCGTCGGCCCGCTGGGTCGCCGCCGCCTCGGAGCAGCTCGTGGAGGACGCCGGCCCCGTCGAGGCGTGGGACGCCGTGCCGTGGATCGCCTGGGATCGCGACCTCACCAGCTTCCCGGCGGCGCGCTGGCTCGCGCGCCACGCCCCCGGGGCGGAGATCGCCCTGCGCACGAGCTTCTTCGTCTCGCAGCTCACCGCCGCGGAGATCGGGCTCGGCGCCCTGCTGGTCCCCGAGCCGTACCTGGAGGTGCATGCCCTCGCGCCGCTGAGGTTCGCGAGCGCGCTCGAGCCGAGCGCGGCGGAGTGGCCCACGGACGATCTCTGGCTCGTCGGCCACCGCGCCCTGCGCGACGTCCCCCGCGTCGCTGCGGTGTGGAGCTTCCTGATCGACGAGCTCAGGTCGCTGTGAGCTCTGTCACTCCTCGCGCTGCACGCCCGTCGATCCGTAGCCGCCCGCGCCGCGCGCCGTCGGCGCGAGCGCGGGGACCAGGACCACGTCCGCGAGGGCGACCGGGCAGATCACGAGCTGGGCGATCCGATCGCCGCGGTGCACCGTGAACGGCGCTGCGCCGAGGTTGATCAGGACGACCTTGATCTCCCCGCGGTAGTCCGGATCGATCGTCCCGGGGCTGTTCAGCACGGTGACGCCGTGGTGAAGCGCGAGCCCCGAGCGCGGCCGCACCTGCCCCTCGTGACCGTCGGGGAGGGCGACCGCGTAGCCCGTGGGCACGAGCTTCCGCTCCCCGGGCGCGAGCGTCACCGGCGCCTCGATGGCCGCGCAGAGATCGAGCCCGACGGCTCCCTCGGACTGGTAGGCGGGGGGAGGGACCTCGATCGGCCCCACGCGGAGGAAAGGCACCTGGATGCGCACGCGGCGGAGCCTAGCCGGTCACGGGCGCGGCAGCACCGCCTCGAGCGCCGAGCCCCGGAGCGCCTCGAGCGCCGAGTCCGACCACGCCCGCGCCCGATCCGAGAACCCGGCCTCCACCGCGCGCCGGAGCAGATCGAGCGCCCCCTCGAGGTTCCCGTCCTTGGCGCTCGCGCGCGCCGCGCCGTACGCGTCCTCGCCGAGGCCCACGCGGCGGAAGATCGCCTCGTAGAGCCGCGCCGACCAGTCGAACGCGCCGCGCTCGAACGCGATCTCCGCCATCCTCCGCGCGTCGTCCTCCGAGAGCTGCTCCACGATGTCCAGCGCCACGGCCGCGGCCCGCGCCGCCTCGCCCTGCTCCACGAGCACCCGGATCAGCGGGCCCGCGACCTCCTTCCGGTCGTCGCCGGCCTCCCGGGCCGCCTCGAGCACCTTCCGCGCCTGCTTCAGCTCCCCGAGCGCGAGGTGAATCGCGCCGACCAGCGCCGGGTCGGGCTCGCCCTGCTTGCGCGCCTGCGCGAGCGCTTCCCCCGCGCGCTTCGTATCGCCGAGGAGCAGATGCGACCAGCCGATGAGCTCGTGCGCCTCCCGGAGCGCGCGCTTCGGCGGCGCCGGCGACTGCGCGAGCACCTCCGCCGAGAGCGCCATCGCCTCGCCCGTCCGCTCGTCCTCCACGGCCCGGCGCGACCGCTGGAGCAGGACGGCCGTCTCGGGCGGCATCGACTCCTCCTGGAACTCCGCTCGCCGGCGGTTCACGGAGGGCGACGGCACCGCCGGCTCGCTGCGGAACCGCTGCAGGCTCTGGAACGCGGACATGACGAGGATGAACGAGAAGAAGAAGAACCCCGCCCTCAGGAAGAAGATGGCGAGGATCACGGCGGCGATACCCGAGATGGCCGCCGTCAGCCGGGCTCGCCGCGGGCCGAGCGCGTGCTCGAGGACGTGGCCGCCGTCGAACGGGAGCACGGGGATCAGGTTGAGGACGCCCCACCACACGTTGACCTTGATGAGCATCTCCATCCCGTTCAGCACCAGCGTCGGGAGGGCGTAGAGCGCCGGCACATAGCTGAGCACGAGGTGGAGGACCCCGGCGACGAGGAAGCCGGCGAAGGGGCCTGCCAGGCTGATCAGCACGTGCTGGAGCCGCCCGAGGGGCAGGAGCGAGCGCCATGTCGTGGTCCCGCCCATGAAGTGGAGCGTGATCTCCGGCTCGATCCGGTGCCGCTTGATGGCGAGCGCGTGGCCGAACTCGTGCATCAGGACCGACAGGAAGACCACGAGGATCCAGACGAGGAACAGCTGGTACTGCTGACTGGCCAGGATTCCGTACCCGAGCAAGGCGGCGGAGAGCCAGAACCCGAGCTGGACGTCGACCGAGACTCCAAACAGACGGAAGCTCATGCGCATGTAATAAGCCGTGCGGGCCGTTCGCTCAATGATTGCCGTGCGGACGCGGCCGGCCGTAGAGTGCGCGCCGCGCACGCGGCCGCGCGGACGCGGCGCCGGGAGCGAGCATGGGCAGGGAGATCCGGGTCAGGAGATGGGCGCTCGCCGGGGTTGCCGCGGCGGGCATGGCGTGCGGCGCCGCACCGGCGCCCGCGCCATCCCCCGGGGCCGTGCCGACGCCCGCGCCGCCGTCGGAGGCCTCCGCGCCGGCCGCCGCCCGCCCGCCCGAGGCCTCCGCGCCGGTCGAGGCCGCTGCCGCGCCGCTGGCCGCCGCGCCCCCCGAGTTTGCGGTTCCGCCCAACACGGCGGTCCTCCACGTCGGCGACTCGTTCGCGGTGGCGGGCTTCGCGCAGGCGCTCCGCCCGAGGATGCAGGAGCACCGCGTGCGCTACGCGGTGAAGGCAGAGACCAGCTCGTACACGGTGACGTGGGCTTCCAGGATGGAGCTCCTGGTAGCGAACTACCAGCCGGACCTCGTGATCATCAGCCTGGGCGCCAACGAGGTGGAGAACGTCAACCCGCCGGCCCACGCCGGCGCGATCCGCCGCATCGTCAAGGCGATCGGCGGTCGTCCGTGCGTGTGGGTGTCGCCGCCGCTCTGGCGCAAGGACACCGGCATCATCGACGTGATCCGGACGAACTCGGCCCCGTGCCGCTTCTTCGACTCCGACGCGCTGGTGCCGGGCCCCCTCCCGCGCCAGAAGGACAAGATCCACCCGAACGAGGTCGGCGGCGCGCGCTGGGCCGAGGCCTTCTGGAGCTGGCTCACGGCGGAGCACCTCCAGGCCGGCGGGGACCAAGGCGGGGCGGCGCTGGCGCGCGGCCCCTGGGCGCTCCGGCCGTCTCCGCCGGAGGAGCACCGCTCCCGGGCGGAGGCCCCGGAGAGCGCGGCCAAGCCGGGCGAACAGGTGTCGGAGCGGCGGTCGGAGTGATCCGAGCTGAACGGCTGACGGGGGAATGCCTCCACCCTGCCGGAATCATGGGACCGCCAAGGCGCCCAAAGACATCACCTTCGGCCAAGTACCCCCACCGGCCGGTGCCCTACGCCGCCGACGTCGCGACGCCCGCGCCGCGGTGGACCAGCCCAGGATCGTGGCCGAGCGCCCCTGCGATCGCCGCCCTCACGTCCCGCATCAGCCGGTTGCGGCCCCCGGCGCCGTAGGGCGCCGGATCGATCGGCGGCATGATCGTGACCACCACCCGGTGGTGCTCCTGCACCACGAAATCCTTGGCCCGGAGCACGTGCCGCGTGCCGTCGATCGCCACCGGGAGGATGGGCGTGTTGGTCTCGATCGCCATCCGGAAGCCGCCGCTCTTGAACGGGAGGAGCGCGCCGGTCTTGCTCCGCGTCCCCTCCGGCGCGATCCAGACCCGGGTCCCGTCCTGCAGCATGGACGCGCCCACCTGCAGGCTCGCGCTGGCCTGGACGTGATCGCTCCGGTTGATCCGGATGAACCCCGCCGCCTTCATCGCCTGGCCGAAGATCGGCACGTTGAACAGCTCCTTCTTGGCGATCATCCGGAGCCGCCCGGGGATCGCGCGGAACACCACCGGGATGTCGAAGAGGCTCTGGTGGTTCGACATCACGACGAACGGCCGCGCGCCCGAGGCGTGCTCGCGCCCGCGCACCACCAGATCCACGTCCGCGTCCTCGAGCACCTTGCGCGCCCACCAGTCCAGCCGCTCATCGCAGCGCTCGAGGGTCACACGCCCGATCATCGCGTCCACCACGGTCGGAAAGCAGATCCGGGCAGTGTCGAAGATTCCCATGAACGTCGTCTGAAGGCTCATCGCTCTCTTCCCGCTGGTTCCGCTGAAAGGTGAGGGGATCGCGTGGCGCGCTGACGACCGAGCAGGCCCTGCCGTACGCGGCGGGCAAGCGGGCCCCGAGGGGCGCCGAGCTCATCCAGGGCTCATCCAGCACTCGTCCACTGCGCGTCCGTACGCGAACGCCGCAAAGTATACCACTCAACCCCCGGCTGTGGTGCCGGTCACGGTCACTACCACACGGCGCGCGTGGGGAGAACTACGGTGCTCCCAGACATACAGGGCTTGCCAGGTCCCGAGCGCGAGGCGGCCGCCGGAGATCGGGATCACCTCGCTCGAGCGGGTGATGGCGCTCCTGAGGTGGCCCGGCATGTCGTCGGGGCCCTCGTCGTCGTGCTCGTACTCGCGGCTTTCCGGGGCGAGGCGGGACATCCAGCGCTCCAGGTCGCGGAGGACGGCCGGATCGGCGTTTTCCTGGAGGATGAGGCTCGCGGACGTGTGCTGCAGGAACACGGCGCAGAGCCCGACGTCGACGCCCGCGCCGGCGACGACGCCCGCGACCTCGCGCGTGATGTCGACGAAACCCCGGCCGTTCGTGCGGATCTCGAGCGTGCGCTGGACGATGGTGGTCACCGCGCCATCTTAGCCGCCTTCCGCGCGGGCGCCCGGCACGACGTCGACGATGAGCCCCCAGCTCGTCCATCGCTGGAACCACACGCCGACGCGCTCGGCCAGCGCCCCGCCCGCCCCCTCTCCGCCGCCCGTCGTCTCGTCGCCGCAGGCCTCCGCTCCGTGGGCTCCGGCCGCCACCTCCTCACACGCCGGGACGAGCGGTACGCCCCGCCCGAGCGCCTCGAGGAGGGCGAACGCCGGCGGCTCGAGCTCCTCGAAGCGGATCGTGAGATCGGCGCCGCGGAACACGGCGAGGCGGACGGGGCGGGGCGCGGGCAGCGCGGGCGACCGGCCCTGCTTGAGCTCGCTCCGGAGGACGTGCGCCGGGTGGCCGAGCCGCACCAGCGCGAGCAGCGGGTGAAGGACGATCCTGGCGGTGGACCAGCCGTCCGCCGGCATGCCCGTCACCTTCGCCGGATCGAGCGGAGGGGGCGAGGCGCCGTCGAACAGATCGACGAGGGCGTGCTCGTACCGCGCCACGTCGCGCGCGAGATCCCGCAGGGCAGGGGGGAACCCCTCGTGGGCGCCCGCGAAATCGGCGACGTATCGCCCGAGGTCGCGCAGCGTGAAGCTCGCGGGCGGGTGCGCCGCGAGGTAGGCCCTCGCGAACGCGTCGAAGCCGTCGTCGCCGAGGACGTGCGCCAGCGCGGGGTAGTCCTCGCGGAGCGCGTCCCTGTGCCGCAGCCAGAACTGCCGCCGGTAGATGTCGGCCTGCTCGGCGGGCGCGAGCCGCTCGCTCCCGGCGACGTGCTCGCGGCACAGGCCGGCGAGCTCGGCGTCGTCCGGGAGCGGCGCGCCGGCCGTGAACATGCGGGTGAGCTGGCCCATCAGGGCGGCGAGGCCGGCCGGGGGCGCGGGGTCAGGCGGCGCGCGCACGCGCCACCTCCTGCCGGATCGCCCGCGCCTTCTCCGCCTCGGCGGCGAGGACCTCGAACGAGGGGATGTCGTCGTCCCACTCGATCAGCGTCGAGACGTCGCCGGCGCGGGCGACCGCGCGCCGGTAGAGCGCCCACACGGCGTCGACCACGTGATCGCTGTGGGTGTCGAGGATGTACGCGCCCTGGTGCGTGTGGCCGGCGAGGTGGAACTGCACGATCCGGTGGTGCGGCACGCCGTCGATGTAGGCCTCCGGATCGAAGCCGTGGTTGTACGAGGAGACGTAGACGTTGTTGACGTCGAGCAGGATGCCGCAGTCGGCCTCCTCCGCGACCGCCGAGAGGAACTCCCACTCGCTCATCCGGCTGGCCGTGAAGGTCAGGTAGCTCGACACGTTCTCGAGCGCGAGCCGGACCTCGAGGAAGTCCTGCACCACCCGCGCCCGCGCCGCGACGTGCCGCACGGCCTCGTCGGTGTACGGCAAGGGGAGCAGGTCGTGCAGGTTGATCCCGTGCGCGCCCGTCCAGCACAGGTGATCGCTCACCCAGGGCGAGCCCACCCTGGCGAGCAGCGCCTTCAGCCGGCGCAGGTAGTCGAAATCGAGCGGATCCGTGCTGCCGATCGACAGCGAGACGCCGTGCTGGACGAGGCGGTAGCTCGAGAGGACGCGCTCGAGGTTGGCGATCGGCATGCCGCCGTCCACCATGAAGTTCTCGCTGATGATCTCGAACCAGTCGACCCGGGGCCGGTGCTCGAAGATGTGCCGGTAGTGCGGGATGCGCAGCCCGACGCCGACGCCGAGGTCGGGGAGTCCCAGCCGCATCCGTTCGGGGTTCACCATGGTTCACCGCGAGCCTTGCTCAGGGGTGGAGGGATGCGCCGCGGCGCCTCACGGCCCAGCGGATCCGGCGGATCCGCGTGGCATGGCCCGACGGCCCAGCGGATCCGGCGGATCCGCCGGATTCCGCCGGGCCGGGCGCGCCGAACCTACGACGAGCAGTCGGCCGGCTTGCAGCCGCCCTTGCCCTTGCACTCGTTCTGGCCGGCGCACGCGTGGCTCTCGCTCTTGCAGCCGCCCTTGCCCTTGCACTCGTTCTTGCCGGCACAGCACGCCTTCGCGGCGTTCTCCGGCGCCGCGGCCGGAGGCGCATCGGCCGCGGGGGCGGCGCCCGTCTCGGGCGCGGGCGGAGGCGACGAGGCGCAGCCCGCGAGGCCCGCCACCATGCCCGACACCGCCGTCAACGCCAACGTCTTGCCCATGTCGATCGTCATCTGATCCTCCACGCTCGTCTTCGTCGCGATCACCGAGCCCACCGCGCGCCTCGCCAGCATGGCGCGCCCGCGCGCTGGAGCCCGTCGGGGCTCGCCGGCCTCTCGACCGCGCTGAGCCCATCGGCTACGCGTCACTACGCCCGGCTGGTTCCACGGTTTCACTTCGGACGCGTTGATTCTTCATTCAACTCCCCGTAAGTGAGCGGGGTTGACCTCCACGCCCACGCGAGCCCCCCCTGCGTGCACGGCGTCCGGCGGCGTAGCCTGTGCGGCTGGGGCGCGCGGCCAGCGTGCAGCGTTCCATGCACGACGTAACTCCCTCCGGACGGCAGGCGCAAGACAAAGCGTCCAGCGCGGCGCGCCGGCGCCGTGGCGCGTCCTCGTCCACCCGCGTCGCGGGGCGCTCCCCGTGCTCGCGGCGCTCTCGCTGGGGGCGTCCGGCTGCGGGGGGGCTCCGCGCGCGGGGGCCGGCGCGGCGGGTGATGCGGCCTCCGGGCGCGAGCTCCCGGTCGAGGCGATCGCCGCCGAGCTCGAGGCGATGAGCGGGGCGATCCTCGAAGGGCGGGAAGCGACGTTCCGGGACATCCTGGCCGACGCGATCGCGAAGGACGCGTACCTGTGCCGGCCGGCTCCGCGCCGCGTCTTCTCCGGGGCGCGCGGCGACGTGCCGGAGGGGGAGCGGCGGATCGCCGGGGTGATGCCGCACTACGGCCTCTTCTTCGGCCCGATGAGCTACCTCGTGCGGCGGCGCGGCGGCGCCTGGGAGGTCGACGTGCGGATCGCGGTCGACCCGCCGGAGGGCGCGGGCTGGCTCGAGCTGCCCGACTGCGCGCTCTCCGCCCGGCTCGGGGGCGCGATCGCGTGCCGCGGGACGCCGTATGCGCGCTCGGGATCGACGGACGCCTGCCCGGGCTCCGGCGTGTTCACGGCGAGGGCGACGCCGGCCGCGATCCGCGCGCTGCTCGCGCGCTGGTCGGACGAGGCCGAGGGGTACTGGAACCGCGACGCGCGCGCCTTCGGGCTGCCGGTGCGCTACGACTTCGACTTCGTGCTGGCGGACGAGGCGCGCGCGCGGGCGCTCCGGGTCGACCTTGCGGTGCCGCTCTCGCCGACGTGCGGCAGGACGCCGTACTTCAGCGCGATGCGGGCCGGCTGGTCGCTGCCCGTGCTCGCCCACGAGGTGGGGCACGTGCTCGGGCTGCTCGACGAGTACGAGGCGCTCTCCGGGATCGTCCGCTGCTATCCGAAGACGCCGTTCCCGGGCGCCGAGATCAGCCGGATGGGGCTGTCGATGAAGGAGGAGACGCGGCTGCTGCCGATCCATCACTACCTCGTGCTCCGCCGCTTCTTCTGCCGCGAGCCCGCGTCCATCGACCCGTATGCCGGCGCGATCCGCTGACCCGACGCCGGCGCGATCCGCCGAGCGCTCCACGCGGCCCCGCGCCTGCCGCCGCCTCGCGGCCGCGGCTTTCGCCTACGTCAGCGCCGCGGCGCTCGCGTGGACGGGGCTCGCGGGCTGCCGCTCGGAGCCAGAGCGCGGCGCGGCGGACGCGGGGCCTGGCGCGGCGGACACGGGAATTGGCGCGGCGGACGTGGCGCCGCCGCTCGTGGGGGCGCCTCCGGGGCCGAGGGCGCTCGCGCCGCCGGCGGAGCCGCGCTGTCCGCCGGAGATGGTGCGGATCGCGCGCCGGTTCTGCGTCGATCGCTACGAGGCGGTGCTGCTCGACAAGGAGACGGGGCTCGAGATCTCGGCGTTCTATCCTCCGTCGCGCCAGGCGGCCGCGTCCGTCGAGCGCGTGTGGTCGAAGATGCGGCTGCAGCTCGGGGACGACGAGGCGCGCCGCATGGAGCTGCCGCTCCTGCCCGGCTGGCAGAAGCAGCGCGAGTTCGAGCCACGCGCGGTGTCGCGCAAGGGCGTGCTCCCGCAGGGCTACACGACCGGCGCGCAGGCGGATCTCGCGTGCCGGAACGCGGGCAAGCGGCTCTGCTCGCTCGACGAGTGGCGGACGGCGTGCCGCGGCGAGCGAGACGAGCAGTTCCCGTACGGGCCGACCTACGCGGACGGGCGGTGCAACGTGTTCCGCGAGCACCACCCGGCCGGCGTGCTCCACCGCGACGTGACGCTCGGGCACAGCGATCCTCGGCTCAACCTGGTGCGCGTCGCCGGGGCGCCGCTCTTGCGGCGGACGGGCGAGACCGCGACGTGCGCGAGCGCATGGGAGGACGATGCGGTCGCCGACATGGTGGGCAATCTGGACGAGTGGATCGACGATCCGGAGGGGACGTTCGTCGGCGGGTTCTATGCGCGCGCGACACGCGAGGGGTGCATGGCGCGCGTCGCGTCGCACGACTTCACGTATTTCGACTACTCGACCGGCGTCCGCTGCTGCTCGGATCTGCGCGCGCCGTTGTGACGGCGCGCGCTGCCGGGGGCTGCCGGACGGGCGGCGACGATGCCACTGTCCGGCAAGCCGGAGGGGCGCTGGTGCCGGTGAGACGGGAGGCGCAGAGCCCGTGGCGCCTCGCGCTTTACTCCCGCCCGGCCAGTCCCTGCCGGACGACCTCCCTGGCAACGAACGGGCTCCATTCCTGGAGCAGCTCCAGCGGCAGCCGTCCCTCCAGGTACGGCGTGTAGTACAGCTCCCGTGCGGCGATGCACTCCCTGTCGTTGAGCTTCAGTCGCTCGATGGTTGCCTGGACACGCTCGCGCACCTCATCGTGGAGGCATTCCGCTGGGAGCACCTGGAGGAACGAGAGCTCCAGGACGAACCATCCGTCGGGGATCTCGGTCGGATCGAGGGCGTCGTCGAAATCGCGTTTGCGCGCGTTCATGAGCGAGCACACGAAGCGGAAGTTGCTCCACTCGTACGCGAGCTCGCGGCGCTTCGACTTCGGCGCGACGTGATCGACCGAGCGCGCGCCGGTGCCTCGCGGAACGAGCACGCACAGATAGGCGCAGATGCTGCGGTAGCTATCGCGGAGGTCGTCCAGGCACTCCCGCCAGGTTGGGGGTAGGTGCTCCGCGTTCGCGGCGAGGGCGCGCAGGCCGGGCTGCCGGACGAGCGCGTCGAAGCGCGCAGGCTCCGGCTGGAGAGGTACGTGGATCACGGCGTGAGCCCGGCCTGACGCGCCCTGACGAGCCAACGCGCCCAGAAGGGATCGGTGTCCTTGAGCACGTCGTGCAGCTCTTCGTGGATTCGCTTCACGTCCTCAATCGGCAGATTCGGCCGCCGCATCGCGGCCATGGCGTCGAGGATCGCCTTCTCTGCCTCGACGGAGCGCGCCTGCGCCAGATCGAACACGTCGGACGTGAGCCATGCGGAGGCGTCCCCGCGCGCCTTCCATGCGGGCTTCGACACGGTGACCTCAGCCCCGTCAAGATCGAACAGGAAGAGCGCGTCGCGCGCCTCATCAAAGTGCGGCTCGGCGGACGCGAGGACCAGCGGCGCGTGCGTCGTGATGAAGAGCTGGGTCTCGATGGACGCCTCGAGCTCACGGGACACCCGGAGCAGCGCGGGCAGGATCACGCGCTGCCACTGCGGGTGCAGGTGAGCCTCCACCTCGTCGACGAGCACGACCAAGCTCCGCTCCGGCGCGGTGTTCCGGAGCCTCGCCGCCTCGACGTGCTCGCGCCACATCCAGACCAGGAGGTAGGCGAACGAGAGGATCCGCTTCATCCCGGCGGATGCGAGCAACACCGGGACACTGCCATAGGGCATGTCAAGGGTCGGGATGTCGCGGACGTCATGCAGCGAGACGCGGGTCGTGCTTGCTCCGGGGCGGAGGGTCTCCCCAGGATTCGGCGACAGGACCTCCAGCACACGCGTCAGCAGCTCCAGCGTGCTGCCACGCTGGAGCTGCCATGTGGCCCAGTCGCGGATCAGGCCGTTGCAGAGCACCGAGCCGTCGTAGTCGTCCGCGGTGAGCCCGTTCCAGATCTGGCCGGGCGTGAAGTGAAACCCCGGCACGGGTCCCATCGATTTCACGCCGAGCGGGAACTGCAGGTGCCCCGCTGGTCGAAGCGGGTCCCACACGGAGAAGCTGCCGTCGACCCGGGCGTAGAAGACGAGGCCGGAGCGCCTGGAGGCCCCGGGTGGATAGACGGTGTGCCAGTTTTGCTCCTCGAAGTCGAACGACGATGAGACCCGATGCACGACCTCCCCGTCACGCGTCTCCCTGACGATCTCTGGCTTGACCGCTGGGCCGCGTCGCGGCGCCGCGGGATAGCCGGGCCACGTGCCGGTCAGCGCGAACCAGCTGACATCCAGCACGAAGGTCTTGCCGAGTCCGTTGTCGCCCGCGAAGAGGTTGAGCCGCGGCGCGAGCTCGAACGCCATCGCGGGCGCCGGTCCGGTGTCGTGCAGCTCCAGCTTCTCAAGCATCGCGGCCCCTCTCGGTCGCCCGTGGTTCGTTCGGGCCGTGGCCGATGGGGGTCGCGAGCGGATGAGCGCGGAAGACGTGCCAGACCTTCTTGCAGAGGAGCTCCATCGGCTGCGTCGTAACCATGGCAACGCGTGATCTGCTGGGTCGCGCGGGAAAAGGCAAGAAAAGGCGCTCCTGCATGGCTTCGTCCGACCGCGCGGTGCCGCGGGGGAACGAGCCGTTCAATTGCGCCGCCGGGGCACTGGAGCCAGCGAGGCTCCGCACGGCACGGCCCTGCGTGGACCAGGGGAAGGCGGCCCAGCGTCGTCGTGAGGCCAAGCGCGGCGCTGCTGCGCGGATGTGCGCGCGGCGCGGTGACGGGCGCGCGGTCGCGGCGGAGCGGGACGATCTGGTAGCATCGACCGCTGCGCGGAAGGACGTCGCGCTCGTGCGACACCGCGGGGAGGACCATCGATGCTCGCAGCCCGATATCACGTCTACGATTCAGCGGTGCTCGACGCGCCCATCGAGGAGGCCTGGAGAGAGCTCCGCGATATCGTCACGCTCCTGCCGATCGTCTTCGGTGACGGCGTCAAGGACTACCGTTACGTGGACGGCGGCTCGGCGGAGACGATCCCGTCGCGCTTCGAGTTCACGCTCCACCCGTCGGGAGACAAGGCCGTGGAGGAGGTGGTCGCGCGATCCGAGACCGAGCACTCTGTCACGTACCGGCTGCTCGGGCAGGTTCTGGGCATCGAGGGGTACATCGCGACGTACCGGCTCCGCCGCATCACGACCGAGCCGGGCAAGACGTTCCTCGAGTGGCCCCGGGAGTTCGGCGTCGCGCCGGGCCAGGAGCCTGAGAAGGTCGTCCCGTCGGTCGCGGCCCTCACCGCGAAGGAGATCGTCGC
This sequence comes from Sorangium sp. So ce302, assembly GCF_051530145.1. GTDB lineage: Bacteria > Myxococcota_A > Polyangia > Polyangiales > Polyangiaceae > Sorangium > Sorangium cellulosum_B. The sequence continues at coordinate 5,177,535 of NZ_CP150326.1, forward strand.
CATCAAGGAGCACTTCGCGCAGCGCCGCCGCTCCGTGTGATGCGCGGCAGCCCCGGTCGAGCAAGCGGGGCCTGGGTGGAGCACCCACGGTTCGGCGAGGGATGGCAGCAGGGGCCGGCGTCGGATCGCGTCCGTCGGGAAGTGCTGGCGTCGGGGGAGCGTGACGGATCGCAACCGTGGGGCGGGGCTGGAGCCGAGGGGTCGCGACGGATCCGATCCGTTGGGATGGGGCGGCGCCGGGGGGCCGCAACGGATCGCAACCGTTGGGGGGGCCTGCCGCCGGGGGTCTGTAACGGATCGAGTGCGCGCGAGGGGCCTGCCGCCGGGGGTCTGCAACGGATCGACTCCGCTGGGGGCGGCCAGGGCTCGGGCCTGCTGCCGCGCGACAACCCGGGCCGTCCGTCCACGCGGCGCGCTTCGCCTTCCCGTGCGCACGCCCCTGTGACGAGGGCGCGCTCGAGAGGCTGCGACCTCCCCTGATAGCATCGCTCCGCCGCACATGGCGTTGTCGCGCTCGCGGCATCGGGAGGAGGGAGGAGCCATGATCGAAGCGCGCTATCACGTCTACGACTCGGCGGTGCTGGACGCCCCCATCGAGGAGGTCTGGCAAGAGGTCCGCGATATCACGAAGCTCATCCCCGTCGTCTTCGGGGACAACGTCAAGGAGTACGGCTACGTGGAGGGCGGCTCCGCGGAGAAGGTGCCCTCGCGGTTCGCATTCACGCTCGTCTCGGGGGAAAGCTCGCTGGAAGAGGTGGTCGCGCGCTCCGAGACCCAGCACACCGTCACCTACCGGCTCTACGGTCAACTCTTCGGCATCGAACGATACACCGGGACCTACCGGCTCCGGCGCATCACGACCGAGCCGGGTAAGACCTTCCTCGAGTTTCCACGGGAGTTCGGGGTCGCGGCAGGTCACGATCCCGCGCAGGTCGTCCCGACCATCGCCGCGCTCACCGCGAAGGAGGTCGCGGCGATCAAGGCGTACTTCGCGAAGCGCCGCCGCGCTGCGTGATCCTGCCGCCGCGCCACGAACATCGCGGCACGGCGGCCGCCCGAGCGCACTGCACGCCGGGCGCGCTCAGGTCGTGGGGCGGCCGACCGCGAGGAAGGCCTCCTCGCCCTTCGGGCGCCGCCGGTCGCGCCAGACGAGCGCCGCGGGCAAGACCAGCACGGCCGCGAAGAGGCACGCGAGCTCGCCGATGACCGCGGCGACGCCCAGGCTCCGCACCGCGTAGTTCTGCGAGCGGACCAGGGCGAGGTAGCCCAGCGTCGTCGTGAGGCTGCAGAGGATCACGGCGCCGCCCGTCTCGCGCACCGCGGTCAGCGCGCCGCCGGCGCCCTCCCGCGCGTACCGCTGCACGATGTTCACGGCGTAGTCGACGCCGATGCCGAACGTCAGCGGCAAGGCGATGAAGTTCAGGAAGTTGAGCTTCACGTCCATCAGCACGAGCAACCCCGCCATCCACGAGACGCCGACGAGCAGCGCGCCGAGCACCGCGAACGCCGGGCGGCCGCCGCGGAAGGCGACGAGCACGACGAGGACCGTCGCGGCCAGCGAGAAGAGCACCGCCGGCGGCACGTCGTCGATGACCGCCGCCCACATGTCCGCGTAGATGACCGCGCGCCCCGAGCCGCGGACGACGCTGCCGTCGGGGAGCCGCGTCTCGCGGTACGCGTCCGCCCACCGGAAGAGGTAGTGCGCGTCGTGCACGCTCTCGGGCGTGATCGGGCTGATGTACACGATGCGCCCGCGCGTCCCGTCGGTCTCGGTGAAGGCGCGCGCCACGCCCGCCGGCAGATCGTCGATCCCGAACGGCGCGAGATCGTCCGGCGGGATGACCGCCTGGATGCGGCGCCAGTCCTCGTCGCTCACGAGGCCGCGCTTCCGCGCCCTGAGGACGCGATCCTTGATCTCCTGGAGCAGCGGGAGCTTCTCCGCCTGATCCCGCGGGACCAGATCCTGGAGCGCGTAGATCTCCTTGAACGGCTTCTCGCCCTCGGGCGCCGCGTCGCGCCTCGCGTAGAGCGCGGCGCGGAGCGGCTCGACCTGCTCGGGCCGGTCCACGAGGATCGCCATGCCGTCGGTGCCGACGTAGCCGGTGATCTCCTCCGCGAGCGAGCTCAGGCGGATCTGCGCCGCGCGGGCCCCCTCGTCGTTGCGGAGGTTCTGGAGGTTGTACTCCATCGGATCGGCGCGCACGTAGCTCACCGCGGCGACGAGGCCGGCCGCGGCCAGGGCGAGGCCCGCGAGCGTGAGCGTGACGGGGCTCCGCGACGCGAGCCGCGCGAACGGCGCGCCGAACGCGACGCCGCCCTGGGCGCGCCGGCGCAGCCTGCCGAGCAGGCCCGGCGACTCCTGCTCGAGGGGGACGATCCGGTCCATCACCGCGAGGATGCTCGGCAGCGCGACGAACGTGGCGATCCAGCAGAGCACCATGCCGGCGCTGCCGATGAGGCCGAAGTCGTGAAACCCGCGGAACTCGGTGACGACCAGCGAGCCGTAGGCGGCCGCGGCCGCGCAGCCGGCCGTGAGCGTGGGCAGCCAGGTCTCGCGCTGGGCGACGCGCACGCCCTCGAGCAGGCTCGCGCCGCCGCGGCGCGCCTCGAGGTAGCGCGCCATGTAGATGATCCCGAAGTTGATCCCGTTGCCGGCGACGATCGAGAAGAGGAACCCGGTCGCCATGTTGAGGTGACCGAGCGCGAGCTGGGTGGCGCCGAACGTCCAGGCGACGCCGATGCCGATCGTGATCAGCATGGCGACGAGCGTGCGCAGGCGCAGGTAGTAGAGGAACACGACAGCGGCGATGAGCACCGCGCCCGCGACGCCGACGTCGGTCAGGTCCTCGTTGATCGCCGCGTACTCGGAGATGCCGGTCTGAAGATCGCCGGAGAGGCCGTAGGTGATCCCGGGCTCGAACGAGGCGGGGCGCACGCGCTCGACGACCTCGCTCACGCGCCGGATCGCCTCGGAGCCGGCGGCGAAATCGCTGGCGATCACCTTCGAGCGGATGGCGACGACGACGGTCTTGCCGTCCTTCGACTGGTAGTAGCCGTCGGGGTAGCGCCCCGTGTCGACCCCCTGGAGGCCGAGGCTCTGCTCGATCGAGCTGGCGCTCACCTCGGGGGGCGGCTCGTCGTCGTCGAGCAGCGCGCCCGTCGCCTTGTTGACCTCGTAGGCGTAACGCGCCTCGATGTCGTCCCTGAGCTTGGTGAGCCTGTCGCGGTCGACGTAGAGCCCGGCGCGCGGCGAGAGGAAGCGGTAGGCCTCGTGCACCCCGTCCTCGACGCTGCCGACCCACGGGGGGCCGATCTTCTCGATCTCCGGGACGAGCGCGTCCGCGGCCCGCTGGAGCGCGGCGGTGGGCGTGCCCTCGCCGCCCTGGAGCACGACGAAGAGCGTGGAGACGCCGGCCGTCTTGGCCGCGACCCGGTCGAGCTCCTGCACGCTGGGCCGCGACGCCGGCAGCAGCGACTCGAACCCGGTCAGCACATGGAGCCGCGTCGCCAGGAAGAGGGCGATGACGGTGAGGATCCCGGTCGCGAGCAGCGGCAGCGCCGGCCGCTTCACCTGGAGCTCGGCGAGGCGCGACGCGAGCCCGCCGCCGCGCGACGAGGGCGGCGCGAGGCGGGGAGAGGGCTCGCGGGGAGCTTCACCGGAGCTTTCGTGTGAATCAGGGGAATCAGGGGAAGGAAACGGGCGGGGCGCCGGAGGCGGTGGCATGGGCGGAGCGGACATGAGACGGTGTGTGGTTCCGGGGCGGAAAGGGACGTTGGAAGGACGGTGGAAGCGCCGGGGTGAAAGCGCCGGTGGACCACGTTCTAGGGAACGGGCGCCCCGGAGAACAGCGGTCGTGTGCGGCGCGGCGACGGCGCGCCGCCGAGGTCCAGGTGGCCGCGGAGGCGCGCCGGGCCCGCGGGCGCTCCCACGGCCCCGCTGACCATGATGCGGTGTTCGGGATGCGCAACGACGATCTCGTGCGCCGCCTGATCGATCACGAGATCGCCCGCATCGCGGGGCGAAAAAGCGGCACTACAGGGAGCTCGTGGCCGGCTCTCGACGTCATTGCCTCCAGGGATGGGCGCCCGGCGTGCCTCCCGTGTCGAGTCCGCTCCCCTACGACGCCTCTCCCGCGGGCCTCGCGCGATCGGAGGGGGCCTGTGAAGCCTTGCTCGCGTCGCGCACGGGCCAAGGCAGCTAGGGTGTCGCCGGCGGCCAGGCCCGCCGATCGATCGCCTCATGAGGTATACGAACAGGCCCTGGTTCCGCGTGCCACAAATCCCGCCAGGGATCTGTCTCGCAAACGAAGAGAGATTCGACGCAAAGACGCCAAGAGCGCAAAGACGCGAAAATACAAAAATCTGTTCTTTTTTGCGTCTTTGCGTTGAAAACTCTCTCCGGATCCCGGGCCGGACCTCTGGCGGGCGGACTAGGGGCCCGGCGGGGTCGTGCCGGCGTCCGCGGCCCCCGCGCGGCGAGGCTTCGCAGCGCCGCCTGAGCCCGCGTCTCGGGGCGCGCCCGCGTCCACCGGCGCGGCGCCCGCGTCTCGGGGCGCGCCCGCGTCCACCGGCGCGGCGCCCGCGTCGGCCTCGGCGCCCGCGTCCGGCGGCGGCTGGTCGGGTGCCGCGGGGGGCGCGGGCGGCGGGGGCGCGGGCGGGAGCTCGCTCTCCCAGCACTCCGGCTTCGGGGGCGCCGCGAAGTGGACCGCGCGCGACGCGGCGTCGCCCTTCCGGGTGACGAGCTTGTCGGTCTTGTACACGGTCGCGTTGCCGCACGCGTACTCCGCGGCGTCCTTCGACTCGCGCGCCACCACGCGCGTCCGGGGCGCGCGCTGGTTCTCGCACTGGGCCCACTCGATCTCGTACTCGGCGTCCTCGTCGGAGAGGAGGATCCGGCTCGGCGGATCGTCCTTGGACCGGCGCCCGGTGAGCGTCGTCCGGGTGATCGGCTCCTTGCCCTCGCGCACCGTCAGCGTGACCGGGAAGCGAAGGCTCCCGCGCATGTGCGCGCGCGTCGCGCCGATCTCGAAATCGGGGCAGATCGGCTCCCCGTCGATCGGGGACGGCACGGGCGGGCCGCCGCACGCGGCGCTGGCGAGGAAGCTGCCGAGGAAGAAGACGGCGAGGGGTCGGGCTCCGGGGCGGAGGTTCACGACGGGATTAGTCGTTTCCCCGGGTCCGCGCGTCAAGCGATCTTGGTCTTGCCCAGCTTCAGCACCCGATCGAAGTGCTCCTTCGAGACGGGCACCACGCTGAGCCGCGACCGCTTCAAGAGCGAGATCTCGGCCAGCGACTCATCGCCGCGGATCGTGTCGAGGCTCACCTGCACCTTGAGCGGCGCGACCGGCTCGATGTCCACCACGCTCCAGTCCTCGTCGGCGTCGGCCGTCGGATCCGGGTACGCTTCGCGCTTGACGCGCGCGACGCCCGCGACCGCCTTGCCCTCGCTCGAGTGATAGAAGAGCACGAGATCCCCCTGCTTCATGGCCCGCATGTTGTTGCGGGCCTCGAAGTTCCGGACGCCGTCCCACATCGTCTGGCCGTCGCGCACGAGCTGCGCGAACGAATATTTCTGCGGCTCGCTCTTCATCAGCCAGTAACGGCGAGACATGCACGATCTCCAGGGCAGGCGCGAGGGCGGCGCCGGCCTCGCCGTCGCGCTCTCATCCTCGACGGACAGCCCGTCGATTTGACCGGCTACCCTAGCACCGCCCGTTCAGTCGGTGATCACGATCTTGGCGCCGTCCGGCGTTCGACGCGCGATCTCGTCAATCTCGTCGTCGTCGAGGGCGATGCAGCCGAGCGTCCAGTCGCTCTCCTTGTGCACGCCCGCGGGCTGTCGCCCACCGCCGCTCCCTACGCCGTGGATGCCGATGCTGTGCCCGACGCCGCGGCCCGGCGGGACCTCGCCGCGCCGCTTGAGCTCGGCGAAGCGCGCGCGATCTTCCTCGTTCGGGTAGCTGACGATCAGGAACCGATGGAACAGGCCGTTGATGCGGCCCGCGACGCGGTACGTGCCGACGGGGGTGCGCCTGTCGCCCTCGTAGCGCTTCGGCCCCGGCCCGCCCGGCCCGAGGGCGACCCGGTAGGACCGGACGATCTTGCCGCCCGCGACGAGATCGAGCGTGTGCTCGCTCTTGTCGATCCGGATCTCGGTGACCGGCGGGGCACCGCCCTGGGCGGCGGTCAGGGAGGGGACCGTGTGGGTGAGGGAAGCGGCGAGCAACGCCGCGGCGAGGACAAGAGGGGGCCTGAGGAGCATGCCCGACCGTCGGCGCCGGGCTGGAGAGTGTGACGCCCGGTCGAGGCCTGCAGTATTCTCGATCGGGCGCGTCACACTCCGCGGCCGCGGCGCGATGCAGGGTCGATGAGCACGCCGATGACCACCGAGGACCGCAGCCCCGCGACGAACCCCCTGGCAGAGCCGGGGCTCCGCCGAGCCCTCGAGGATTTCGTGCGGCGGCGCGTCCCGAGCGGCGAGGTCGACGACGTGGTGCAGACGGTCCTCTGCGACGCGCTCGCGTCGCCGGGGCGCCCGGCCGACCCGACGGAGCTCCGGCGCTGGCTCCTCGGGATCGCGCGCCACAAGGTGGCCGACCACCACCGGCGCTCGGCGCGGGAGGCCGCGACGG